>CADCJX010000031.1 GCA_902801885.1 uncultured Bacteroidia bacterium | reverse complement strand
CAAGCCGGTCCTCTACTATCCTCTCGATGCATGGTTCATCAAGACCACTGCCGTCAAGGATGAGATGGTCGCCCTGAACAAGACCATCAACTGGAAGCCCGAGTCCACAGGAACAGGACGTTTCGGTCAATGGCTCGAGAACATCCAGGACTGGAATCTAAGCCGCAGCCGTTTCTGGGGCACTCCGCTCCCGATCTGGCGCACCGAGGACGGCAAGGAGGAGATCTGTATCGGCTCTGCCGCCGAGCTTTACGAGGAGATCGAAAAGGCCGTCTCCGCTGGGATCATGGCTTCCAACCCTCTCAAAGAGAAAGGATTCAATCCTGCTGACATGAGCAAGGCTAATTATGACCGTATCGACCTCCACAGGCCGTATGTCGACAATATATTCCTTGTCAGTCCTTCCGGACAGAAGATGACAAGGGAGACCGACCTGATCGACGTGTGGTTTGATTCGGGCGCCATGCCTTATGCCCAGGAAGGACTCCGCAGTCTCGGAAGCGAAAGGTTCGGCTGTACTTCCGATTTCATTGCAGAAGGAGTGGATCAGACACGCGGCTGGTTCTACACCCTCCATGCGATCCACACCATGATCAGCGGAACTCCTGCTTATAAGACAGTCATTTCGAACGGACTTGTGCTTGACAAGAACGGCAATAAGATGAGCAAGCGCCTCGGCAACGCCGTCGACCCCTTCGAGGAACTCGACAAATACGGTGCAGACGCCCTCCGCTGGTACATGCTCACCAATGCCCAGCCCTGGGACAACCTCAAGTTTGACGAGGCCGGAGTGGACGAGGTCCGCAGGAAGTTCTTCGGAACCCTTTACAACACATATTCATTCTTCGCCCTTTACGCCAACGTGGATGGTTTCGATCCGGCGGCCGCGAAGGTGGAATATTCAAAGCGTCCCGAGATCGACCGCTGGATAATCTCCTTGCTCAACACCCTCGAGCAGAAGGTCAAGGCTGCCTATGAGGACTACGACATCACCCTTGCAGGTCGCCTGATCCAGGATTTTGTCTGCGATGACCTGAGCAACTGGTACGTCCGTCTCAACAGGAAGCGTTTCTGGGGCGGAAAGATGGACGAGGACAAGCTCGCCGCCTACCAGACTCTCTACGAAGTCCTTGTGGATGTTGCTGTCATGTCAGCACCTATAGCTCCTTTCTTCATGGACAGGCTCTATCTCGACCTCGTCCCGGATGGACAGGAGTCGGTCCATTACGTGCTCATGCCCGAGAGTGATCCTTCCGTGATCGACTCTGACCTCGAGGAGAGGATGTCCCTCGCCCAGAAGGCCACTTCAATGGTGCTTGCGCTTCGCCGCAAAGTCTCCATCAAGGTGCGCCAGCCTCTCTCCAAGCTTATTATCCCTGTCATATCCGACAAGGTGCGCCAGCAACTGGAGCAGGTCAAGGGAATCATCCTTGGTGAAGTCAATGTCAAGGAAGCTGAGTTCATCTCGGACACCACCGGCATCATAACCAAGAAGATCAAGCCCAACTTCAAGACCCTCGGCAAGGTCTACGGCAAGCAGATGAAGGAAATCGCCGGAGCTTTCGCCCAGTTCGACCAGGCTACCATCTCAGCAATCCAGAATGCTGAGGCTGCAGGTGAAGTCTATTCAGTAGCTCTTCCATCGGGTGAAGTTGCTTTGAATCCGGGTGACTATGAGATTTCTTCCGAGGACATGCCAGGATGGCTCGTGGCCACGGAAGGCCAGCTTACTCTTGCCCTTGACATCCAGATTTCCGAGGATCTCAGGAAAGAAGGTGTGGCTCGTGAGCTGATCAACAGGATACAGAATCTCAGGAAAGACAGTGGATTTGAGGTTACAGATAAGATAGAAGTTATTATATTTGCAGACGGAACTGTTCGCGATGAAGTCGCATCAGCTCTCGAAACTTACAAGAATTATGTCTCGGCACAGACTCTGGCGCTTTCTATCGAGGTGAAGGATGCTGCGCTGGCTCCTGAAGGAGCAGCCGACGTAGAGTGGGATGAGGGCGCATTGAGAATGTTGCTGGCAAGAAAATAGAACGAACCTTTTAATTTTTTCGTGCCATGTCAGAGGACATCAGAGAAAGTGCACCAGCTCCTGAAGTGGAGAGGACACGTTACAGTGATGAGGAGCTCGCAGAATTCAAGCTCATCATCAAGGATAAGTTGGACAAGGCTAGAAAAGAGTATGACACGCTACGCAAGGTGATCATGCACAACGGTAGCAATGACATTGAAGACACCACTCCGTCTTTCAAGACAGTTGAGGACGATGGCGCCTATCAGCTATCCAAGGAAGAAGCCAGCCAACTTGCACAGAGGCAGTACAAGTTCATCCAGAATCTTGAAGCAGCCCTGGTGAGAATAGAAAACAAGACTTACGGCGTGTGCCGTGTGACCGGTAAATTGATCCCGAAGGAAAGGCTCCGCCTTGTCCCTCATGCAACCCTGACCGTCGAGGCCAAGGAGATGCTTGCCAAAAAGGGCCGTAACTAGTGAAGCTTTCTAAAGGAAATAAATTCCTTCTGTTTGGAGTTCTGCTTGTTGTCATTGACCAGGTCATAAAGATCCTGGTCAAGACAAACATGGAACTTGGACAGCACATCTATGTCATAGGCAACTGGTTCCAGATCCTGTTCATTGAGAACGAAGGCATGGCTTTCGGGATGAAGTTCGGCGGTTCGGTCGGAAAATTCCTGCTCTCTTTCTTCAGGATCGGATTGTTTGCAGCCCTCTGCTGGTGGATCTCCTCCTTGGTCAAGAAGTCCAGGAATGAGGACGGTACGCTGGCCAGGCTCGAGGACGGAACCCCTGTTGTCCCGAATGGCGTGCTTTTCGGTCTTACCTTGATCACCGCGGGAGCTTTCGGAAACATAATAGACAGCCTTTTCTATGGACTGATCTTCGATTATGCCCCCTTCATGTTCGGCAGGGTGGTGGACATGTTCTATTTCCCGATCATCGACACTACCTGGCCTTCCTGGGTGCCTTTCGTCGGAGGCAATGATTTCCTGTTCTTTGCTCCGGTGTTCAACTTTGCCGACAGCTGCGTGACTGTAGGTGCGATCTATCTTATCTTCTTCCAGTATCGCTTCTTTGCCCGTGATGAAAAGCCCGGAAAAGCGGCGGGTGTCGAGGAGAAGAAATAATTTTGGGAGGACAGATTTTTATAATTATCTTTGCATCCCGCTGGAGGAATTGTCATTCTGAGCGAAGCGAAGAATCTTCTTCCAACATCATCAGGAGGTGTGGCCGAGTGGTCGATGGCGGCAGTCTTGAAAACTGTTGAACGGCAACGTTCCGGGGGTTCGAATCCCTCCGCCTCCGCAACCTAGCTGGCGTATTTGCCAGCTTTTTTTGTTTATTGAGGTCCCAAGACTCCCTGCTTTTTCGCTATAATGGACATTTGTATGATGGACCGCTCTTTCTGCGTTTGTGCCGTTTTATACAAATGATTCAAAATAAGCAGATTACGGAAAACGCATGGGTAAATAATCTATGCGTTTCCTGTAACCGATTGATAATCGGAAGTATACAAAAAACGGATGAATTGTGCATAAAATTTGGTTTATATTATAAACTTGTTTATATTTGTATCGAAACCAAGCAAGACTGCGCAGCTTCGCTTGGCCGCAAAACAAGTTAAACAGTTGATACAATGGAACAGAACAAAGAAATGACGGCTCAGGAGAGCCTGAACCTGATCTCCGAGACTATGAACAACAGTCGTAAGGAGATTGTCAGAAATAGCGGAAAGTACTTCGTCTTGTGGGGTGTACTGCTCACGGTATTCTCACTTCTCGTCTACTTCCTATGGAAAACTACCGGCAAGGTCGCGTGGAATAACCTCTGGTTCGCCCTTCCCATCATCGGGTATCCTTTATCCATATGGGCCAAGAACAAGGAAAAGGACAGCCGTGCCGAGAATTTCATCAGCCGGATAAACGGAGGAATATGGGGTACATTCGGAGTGTTCGCATGCTCAGTCGCCCTGTTTTCGGTGCTCTATAGCCAGTTCTTCGACAGCCCGTTGACGACAATTGTCCTTGGGGTTACTTTAAGTCCGCAGATTGTCCTTCTCTTCGGCATGGCCGAGACTATCAGTGGCATTACCCTCAAGAACTGGACTATCAAGATTGCGGGATGGATTACCGGCATAGGAGGGTTGGCTATATTCTACATCGCCCAGGTCGGAGCCGAGCAGATGCTCATCTTCACTTTTGCCGGCATTGTCCTGACCGCCACCGGCCTGATTGTCAAACACCAGTACAAGTAGCCCATGTTCCCTAAATTAGATCCTTTACTTCATTCGGAGCTCCGGCTGGCGGTGATGTCCATCCTGGCCGGAGCTGATGAAGCCGATTTTACCTATCTGAAGAAGCAGACGGGTGCCACCTCCGGGAACCTGAGCGTGCAGATAGACAAGCTCACCACAGCCGGCTATATCACCGTTGAAAAAGGCTTCAAAGGTAAGATGCCCCGCACCACCTGCAAGATTACCCCGACAGGCCAGGAGGCCTTCCGCAGCTATGTAGAAGCGCTGAAAGAATACCTTTCGGCAAGGGAATAGTTATTCCCGGGACAGGCGGCGCCTGAGGGGAATATCGTAGAACTTCATACAGAACCATGCGAGGAGGAGGCTCGCCGTGACTGTCAACAGGGCGGCGGGCCAGGCTTCGGCGAAAGATTTCGAAACTCCGTTGCCGTCGAATCCGATGTAATTATAATAGAGGTAAAACAGGGGGTAGTGTACCATGTAGAGGGGATAGGAAAGATCTCCCAGGAAGGTGCAGACCCCCTTTGTGCGTTCCCCGTAAGAACTGTCTGAGGCCGCCAGCCACACAAGGCAGGGGAAAAGGAATATGATAAAGAAAGACTCCAGCAGGCCGTTGTGCCAGGCAGCTCCTCCGAGGGCAGGCGTGCAGGCGACTGCCAGGAGGGCCAGGCCGCAAAGAAGGAATGAGCCCTTGATCTTCAAAGGTTTGAACACCCTGGCCATAAGCATTCCCGCAGTGTAAGGGAATAGCATCCTGACCAGACCGCCCCAGAATCCATGGTCAATGAAACTCCAACCCACGCCAAGGAATCCGTCATGGGTCGCAATCCCTATCAGCAGGCATCCGGAAACCGCGCAGAGAACTGCGAGCGCCCATTTCGGAAGCCTCCGAAGCAGGATAGCATAAAGAATATTCCCGATATATTCAAAGAATAAAGACCATGATGGGCCGTTGAGGGGGAACATCTCGCCGTTGCCGCGGACTTCCGACGCTCCTCCCGGAACGGAAGGAATCATGAACATTGCAAACAGCATCGAGAGCATCACCAGGCCCGTCCCGACGTGGGTGCCGTCCCATTTGACGCTGCCCTGGACCAGGAAGGTGATGGCTCCGATCAAGGCTCCCATGACTACCATGGGATGGAGCCGGATGAGACGCCTCTTGAAGAATCCTCCCGTGGTCATCTTGCCCCACCTTCACGAAGCCGGAGAGGATGAAGAAGAAATCCACTGCCAGGTAGCCGTGGGGGACGGGAGTGCCTGCATGGAGTTCGAACACATGGTAGACGATGACGATCAGGGCGGCGACTCCGCGGAGGCCATCAAGAATGTCGTAATGGGGGCGGGAATCCTGTAGCAGCATAGTAACAAATATAGTATTTCTCCATGAATATTACCCACAAATTGGGATTGTCCGTCTTTGGGGCCGGTGGTAACTTTGCGCTGAAATATGAGACGAATACTACTTGCAGCACTCTCCGGCCTTGTTTTTCCCCTTCTGGCCGGGGCTCAATATTCGGGAAAAAGTGCTCTCACTATCGGTGGCTACGGGGAAGTGGCTATGAGCCGCAATTTCTACAGTGACAACGTCTACCGCTATTCCCATCCGGCCGATTACCGGAATGACGGCAGCCACGGTCGCTTTGACATTCCGCACGCCGTGATCTATCTGGGCTACGATTTCGGAAAGGGCTGGACCATGCAGACCGAGATAGAATTCGAACACACCGGGACCGGCACCTCCGTCGAGAAGGAATATACCGAAGCGGGCGAGTGGGAGACTGAGATCGAGAAGGGCGGCGAGGTCGAACTTGAGCAGTTCTGGATCCAGAAATCCTTCGCTAATGCATTCAATGTCAGGATTGGACATATTATCGTCCCGGTCGGCGGACTGAACAATGCCCACGAGGGGTAAGGAAGTCTTCAACAAGATTGGCTGCGCAACCTGCCACAGGCCTTCCTGGGAGACAAAGGAAGACAACTACTGGGCTCCGAAGATCACCAAGGGCAGGCAGCTTCCCCGCTACCGCAACCAGAAGATTTATCCCTAGGGGCAGAGGACAGGATACATGACTGCAGGGCCCGCAACGTGGTCGAGGCGATCATGTGGCATGGCTACAGTCGCAAGAGCGACGCTTTTGAATCTACTGAAAAGTTCTACAACCTTCCCAAGGAGGACCGCGACGCGGTGGTGGAATTCATCAATTCTATCTGATCCGCTCCCTTTGGGATACACGCTGAAATTCCTTCCTGGCTCTCTGTAAATCTTTGAGCCAGGTTTTTTCTGCACTCAGGCGGGCAAACGAAGCGCTAGCGGCAAGCATCGCAGCGTCGATGTCAGACTTGTAGTGGAACCCAACGATTGTGCGGCTCCGACAGCACTCGTAACCGGTCTTCAGGATAGCTTCCTGATGCTCCGGATCGATAGAGGAGAGCACCAGTGCGACCATCCAGTACCTGATCGAATGACCGGAAGGATAGGAAGTGAAATCATTCCTTTCCTCATCTTCCGGGACAGGCGTAGGTTCTTCGAAGTACTGGTAGGGACGCTCCCTCTTGAAATAGTCCTTGGCTATGTTGATCGAACTTCTTGCGGCCTTGAAACTCTTCTTGACGAAAGAAGCGAGGAACGGATACTTTTCCGGAGTCAGGTCGGCTTCCATTGCCGGAGAAAAACGCTTCAAGATGTACTCTATTTCGGTACTTGCATCCTCTACCGCCTGTTGTCCTCTTGCAGTGTTCCTGATCGCCTTGCCGGCCTCGTAGACGCTGCTGTCGACGATGAAAGCAATGTCATGGAATCCTGGAGGACTGGGAAGAAACCTGGAGGCATCAGGCATCTGTTCGGCCTCGAGGTAGTTCTTTGGTTTCTGGCTAAGTTTGTAAGGTTGGGCGCAGGACGAAGCAATGCCGATGATTGCAATTGCCAGCGAAAAGGAGCGGATAATTCTGTTCATGGGAATGTATTCGTTAACAAGGCAAATATAGTGTTTCCTACCGGTATTTTGCTATATTTGCCTATCATGAAGCGCATTCTATTTTCATTGGCCGCCCTCTTGTTCGGGCTTGCGGCCCAGGCGAAGATCGAGCTTTCGCCCTTGTTCACAGATAACATGGTCTTCCAGCAGAATTGTTCCGCTCCTGTCTGGGGCAAGGCAACTCCGGGAGCCAAGGTCACCGTAACTCCATCCTGGAACGGCCGGGCATATTCATGTACCGCCGGGACCGACGGACGCTGGTCAGTGAATATAGATACTCCCGCTGGAAGTTATGAGAAGTACACCGTCACCATCTCTGACGGTAAGCCTGTAGTTCTCCAGAATGTCCTTGTCGGAGAGGTCTGGCTCTGCTCCGGCCAGTCGAACATGGAGATGCCGGTCGAAAGTTGGAGGGCCGTGAGGGTCAATAAGGATGACATCCTGAAAGCAGCTGACTACCCCTACCTTCGGTTGCTCTATGTGACAAAGACGACAGGCATGTCCCCGCGGGATAATTTTTCCGCTGAACATGACGGCTGGACCGAGTCCCTCCCGAAGACTGTCCGGGCGTTCTCCGCTGTTGCCTATTATTATGGCAGGGCGTTGCAGGAAGAACTGAAGGTCCCTGTCGGGGTAATCAACACTTGCTGGGGAGGGACGATCATCGAGGCCTGGATGAGTGCGGGAGCCCTCAGCAGCTATCCTGAGATGGCCTCAAAGATCGCCCATGTCGCGGAACTGGCTGAGACGGAGATGGACCGTGAGAATACTTTCAAGAAAGAGATGGCCCGTTTCGTCGCGCAGGCCAAGGCAGACGACAAGGGTTACGCAAATGGCAGGGCTCCTTGGGCGGCGCGTTCCTTTGACGATTCATCCTGGGGCATTATACGGCTTCCCGAGAAAGTTCAAACCATCTGGCCTTCAACCAACGGTGTATTCTGGTTCCGCAAGGAGGTGGAAATCCCTTCCGCATGGGCCGGCAAGGAATTGACGCTGAGTCTCGGACCGGTGGACGACTATGACGAGACCTACTTCAACGGAAAGCTGGTCGGCTCCGGAGAAGTCTGGAACATGGCCCGTGAATATGTTATCCCGTCTCGCCTTGTCAAGGCAGGGAAGGCCGTCCTTTGCATCAGGGTAACTGACGACCATGGCGACGGAGGGCTCTATGGCGCTCCAGACCAGCTTTATCTTGAAGGACCGGATGGGAATCAGGTTTCCCTAGCCGGGGAATGGAAGGTCAAGAAGTCTCTTGACTTCGGATCCCGTAAGGCCAGCACCGCCAGGGAGCCAAATCTTCCTTCAGTACTATATAACGCCATGATCAGGCCCCTCGTTCCCTTTGCAATCAAGGGGGCGATCTGGTACCAGGGAGAATCCAATGCCGGCAGGTCCTATCGTTACCGTGACTTGATGTCAGCCATGGTCCTTGACTGGAGATCTGCCTGGGGATATGACTTCCCGTTCTATATTACACAGCTTGCAGGGTTTAATGCTGTCAGTCCCGTTCCTGGAGAATTTGGATGGGCTGAACTCCGTGAAGCACAGTCCATTGCTGCTTCCGCCCTGGATGCCGCGGACGTGGCTTGTATAATAGACTTAGGAGAGGCCGAAGATATCCATCCGATCCGTAAGAAAGAGGTAGGGGACAGGCTGGCACTTCTTGCCTTGTCGCGTGATTACGGCCGTTCTGTACTTGCCTCAGGTCCACGCTTTGAGTCCTATGTTCTGGGACATGGGTCTGTGCGTGTCAAGTTTTCTTCTGTAGGAGCAGGTTTGCGTGCCGTCCCTTCAGGCTCTTTTGCCGAAGCCCGTTATGGTTCCGACGCGATGGGTTTTGACATCGTCCGACGTGCCGAGGCAGGGGAGTTGGTTGGATTCCAGATCGCGGGGCCCGATAAGGTCTGGCATTGGGCTGATGCTGAGATAGATGGCGATGAGGTGATCGTCTCTTCTCCGGATGTCCCTCATCCTGTTGCAGTACGCTATGGCTGGGCCGAAAACCCCGTCTGCAACCTCTTCAATGCCGAAGGCCTCCCCGCCTATCCCTTCCGCACCGACGACTGGCCCGGAGTGACCACTGATAAGCTCTGACCATCGCTACTCCAGTACTCTCCTAGCAGAATTCCGCTCTATTTCTGCCCGGAGAGTATTTTGCGGTACGCTCCGAGCTGAAAATGCTCCTTTCTCCGCGTTCGGAGTATCGCAAAATACTCTCGAAGCAGAATTAACGCGGTATAATTCACACAGGGCATTTCATGGAAAAGTGGACAAAATGTCTGTAATAATTATTGGAAAAACGGACAAAAAGCCCTAATATTGTCCTGGAAAAGAGAATAACCATGATTTCACGCAGGATCGACAAGGAAATTGATGCTGTCTACAGGGATAGTAAAATAGCATTAATGCTGACCGGGGCACGGCAGGTCGGTAAGACCAATGCATTCCGCCGTCTGGCAGAAAGGATGTTTAAGAATTACGTCGAAATCAACTTCATTGAAACACCAGAGGCCAGGAATATATTCATAGGTGCAGCCAATGCAAAGGATATCCTGTTACGCCTTTCGGCCTTCGCAGACCGCCCGCTTATCCCTGGTGAAACCCTGATTCTTTTTGATGAGGTTCAACGATGCCCCGAATGTGTGACTCAGATTAAGTTTCTTGTCGATGAAGGCAGTTACCGATACGGCTTGACAGGCTCATTGCTCGGTGTTGAACTGCAGGATTTGAAGGAGAAAGCTGCTGTGAAGTCTCAGGATGCTTCCAAGCCAGTCGGGTATATGGATATCAAGGAGATGTATCCGCTCGATTTTGAAGAATTTGCCCTTGCTGTGGGAGTTGATCGGAAGATCCTTGATCATATTCATGAATGCTTCAAGGGCCGTACTCCTGTCGATCAGGTAGTTCACGAGCAGATGATGCGTGTTTTAAGACTTTACCTTATAGTAGGCGGCATGCCCTTCCCTGTGTGGCAGTACATTCAGACGAATAATCTTCAGAATGTCGCTGAGGCTCAGAGGGCCATCCTGAATCTTTATAAGAAAGACATCTCTCAATATGATCCTGGCAACAAGTTGTATCTTGACGAAATCTTCGATCTTATTCCTTCCGAACTGAATGCAAAGAACAAGCGTTTTATCCTTAAGGAACTCAACCGAAACCTTAAATTCCAACGCTACGAGAACAGTTTCCTATGGATGAAGGATGCTGGAGTTGCAATATCAGTGCATAATGTTGAGGAACCGACAGTCCCACTGTTGCTTAATAAGCAGCGCAGCCTCTTCAAGTTGTTCCAAAATGACGTCGGTCTGTTAGCCTACCAATACGCAAATGGTATACAGTTACGTATCCTCAGTGGTGAAGCCAACATCAATTTCGGCGCGGTCTATGAGAACTTCGTTGCTCAGGAGCTTCTTTCTCATGGCTTTGAATCACTTTACTATTTCAACAGCAAGAAACAGGGTGAAGTCGATTTCGTGATAGAGCCCGGAGACGGCACGGTCTTGCCGATAGAAGTCAAGTCAGGAAAAGATTATGAACTTCATCACGCACTTGCCAACATTCTTGACAATGAGCAATATAACATTCATGGTGCAATAGTCCTTTGCAATGAGAATGTTCACGAGCTGGGGAAGAAGGCTTATCTTCCTATATACATGGCCTCCTTTATCCGAAAAGAGCGTTCAGTGCCTGTGGTTTACAAGCTTGACATTGATGCACTTAAATAATCCACCCTTAATTCGTCAGAGGTGCCTTCAGCAGGGATATCTGTGTGCGAGTTGACTTCGCGTCCACGCAAACCTCCCGATTCCCGGCCTGAGCGTTCATTATGAACGCTCAGGCCACGCTGGCCCGCCTTTTCCCGGCCCTGGCGTTCATTAGAACGCTCAGGCCATGCTTTCCTGCCTTTCCCGGGCTGTGGAGTTTTTAGTCAAGGCGCATATCTTCGAATGCTGATGGTCTCTCTCTCCTGATGTGCCATGGGTAGGGCCAGCTGACGAGAATAGATGGGCATTTATCAGCCACCATGGTCTTGGATACGTCAGCCCTGTACAGACAACTGCCCGCTCCCTGATTAAAAGGCAACTTCTGATCAAGGATCTCTAAAGTGTGATTATCTTGGTGATAAGTTCCTGGAAGTATGGCTGACCGGCTGGCTTGATATTCGGTTAATGCAAGAAGATTTCATTGATAATAAATATACAATCGGGTGGTCTCCTAGAAGAGGCCACCCGACGAGGTTTAAATAACTCCTAAAAATAGAGATGTAAAATTATTTGGATCCAGTTCCAGTTTCGGTTTCCGTCTTCGTTTCAGTCTTGTTCTGGCCTATTGCATCAACACCAATAACTTGACCGGCTGTTCGGAAGTCATTGTATACGGAGCTCTCAGCATGACGGACTTTCGTGTTCTTCTTACTATTGACGAAGATGAACGGGTTCGTGATAAGCTTATCAGAAGTGATGTCTCCCGTAAGAGTATTTCCTTCAAAATCCTCGACATGGTCCAACTCATAGCTCCAGCTCCAACCGCCTTCAACAATCTTGTAGAGGTAAGTGGGATCGAGTCCCATAAGTTTAACGGTATTGTCGTGCTGACCACCAATGACAATAACGGTCTTGAATGGAGTCGCTTCCCAGCTATCTGCTGTAAGTTTTCTACGGTAAATGAGGAACGTAGCGCATTCTCCATCGGCAATACCCTCTTTCTTAATATGAAGGTTGGTCGGAAGATTAATCTCAGGGATATCGAAAATGAGGACGGGCTCACCATCGACATAGATACCTGATTCAGGCCCATTGGTTCCGACATTGTTACCTCCGACTGCATCGTCTGCCATCTCAATCGGAATTTCGAGCATAAGCTTCATGCCATGGTACTCATCTTCACCAAGGGATTCGTCCTTTCCACACCAGTTACCGCTATAGTCGAATCCTGATGCTGTAACTTTTTGGGTACTTTCATCGATCGTTATCGTGACATGACCTTCTTCTCCTTCTACAGGATTATCAATAAGATTCTCTTCGTCAAATATTAAATATCCATCGTCACCCCTTCCGATGCAGTTCGCAAAATGCACCGCAATATTTGTACTCGCTCCATTTGGCAAATCAAAACTTTGCGAAACGACATCCACAGTTGTAGCAGCTTCAGCTGTTACTGTGGTTGCTTGTGAACCACCGGCTTCACTTGCAATGCTGCGGAATATGGAAGACAGGTCAGTGTCAGAAGCATCTTGATAGTAACCAGCGGTATCGCTTCCACCTGTTCCAGCTTCACCATCGTCCATTCCACTCGCATTAGGATAATCAGACGAAATGCGATGCATATAAGTATCCCTCTGCGCTTCTGTCATTCCCGTGTTGCTCATGCTTCCGAAAACACCTACAGAGTAAACAGAAACGTTGATATCTTTATTCTCTTCATCATCATGGTAAGCAACTTTAGACTTAATCGTCGCAGCGGCTTGTATTGCAGATTCGGCGACAGCTTTTTCATAAGAGTTGTTATAAGTCGGAACGCCATCTGTAAAGAATACTACGGTCTTATTGCTTTGTCTCTTAGGTTTGCCATCAGAATTATAAAGCGAATTAATTAGAGCTAACGCCTTATTCATGCCATAATCTGAAGCAGTCGCTCCTCCTGACTGTAAAGCAGTCACTGCGGCCTTAAGATCAGTATCACCACCACCAGTTACTTCTGTAAAGCCTTTGACTATTTCTGTAACGTTATAGTAATTAGTACTATTGAAATTATTTCCTCCCGTTTCCGGGGTCATCATATTTCCCGAGGTACCATACTGGGTCGAATACTTATGATTCCCTGTAGCAGAGGTAGACGTCGCGTTATCGTAATATGAATTAGTAGCAAATTTGACAATACTAATCTGGTTATGCTTTCCTTCTTCTCCTGGATCCATCTCCTTAATCACATCAATAAAATCGCTAACCGCGTTTTTGAGCGCAGCCAATCTGGTCGAACTTTGACTCGTCCGGGAATAGAGAACACCGGTCCAAATGATATCACTCGGACTAAGACCCGTAGGTTGAGTTCCTGTAACGTCAGTGCCAGAGAGATAATAAGTAGTATTATCGACAGTGAACTGTAAACGACTATTACCATTCCTCCCACGACGAGTTACAGGATAATACTCTCCATCAGTATATTTATAGTAATAGGTGTTATTCCCATAGGTTTCATAAGAGTAACCTTGCTCGGGCAAAGCAGTGTAGGAATACGACGTATAGCTGTAATCCATTGATCCCGATACATCCAGTACGAGGACGATGTCTGCAGGAAGGCTTGAAGTGGTGACAGTTTTCTCTCCCGTAACGAATGTATCCAAATGAATGGTGTATATTCCATTCACTGGCCCAGTCGGATACTTGCTGTAGGCGATATGATTCTTCTCGGTATAAGGCTGCGCGTTTGCGATTGATTGGATTGCAAATAGTGCAACAAAAACAAGAATTATGCTATATATCTTCTTCATAATCGTAGTCTCCTCTTATTTAATTGGTTGCAGGTGCTGTTCCTAGCGCTTTCGTCCAAGCTTCTTGCCAACTCATCGTTGTACCATCAGGGTTGTTCGCATTAACCGCCTGCGTGGCAATCTCCATCACGAAGTGCGAATCGACATATTTTCCAGCGATCTGATAATCTGGATGCTCAGTAGCAGGAGTATAACTTGTAAAGAGCGCACTTCCGGTAGCTGCTCCTGGATCAACAGCGGTCGTATAGTAGAAGAAGCCATCTGTAGCCCTGACCCAGCCTGTACCAGGAAGGCCTTCAAAAGAGGCCCCTTCACCAGGATTGTCAACTGTCCATGACGGAATCTCAACATACTCGCCAGGGTTGTCAATGAAGTCAGTATATCCGAAGACAGCCTCGCCGTTCTCTGCACACCAGTTACCTATGATGGTTGCACGGATAAATGCCTTAGTGTTACCAGTGTTGGTGATAGTAACTCCATTCTTTTGCCCACTTGTGATATTATCCTCGATGTGAACTTTGACTGCATCAATCTTAAGAGTGTAAGTGCGGATCTGTCCTGCCTTCCATACGACTGAACCTACTGCAGTTCCGAAATCAACGGTCCAGTCATGATCAACTCCAGCTGCATCGGTATAAGATATCGTAAGCTGAACATTTGCATCTATGGTCTGGGGAATAAGCCAGAAAGTCTGTGAGGCCTGAGCGTCGTTGAGGTTATTATCATTCCCTTTCTTTGCAAATGATTCGGGATAAGTCCCTTTCGCCCCAAAATTCGCGACTTGTCCTTCTCCAGATCCATAAGTTACAAGATCACCGAAATCTCCTGAAGAAACATCACCTCTAACTTCTTCGCCCAAATCCCAAACGACAGTTGTGCCATCACCGGAAGAATAGTCTCCTGTGGGATTGTCTACGCCAGGATTGACTTCTTTCTCGTTTCTGGGGGTCACGGTGCAAGATCCTTCAGTAATGATATTATTGAAAGTGACTGAATTGATAGAGGTAATAACCTCAGGGTTTTCTACCCTGAACTTTACGCCTGTAAGGGCATGATGGAAGAGAACGGAAGCCCCTTCTTTAGGGTTATACGTATCCTTGTCGAGTTCACGATAACTGAAAAGGATGTCATCCTGATCTTCTGCCTCGTCCGGAGAGGTGTAGGAGAATGTAATCGTCTGGTCTGCGAACTCAAGGTCCGAAACAGGTGCTCCTGTACCTCCTGCCATTTCCATAGGCATGTACATGTAGAATTTCAGTTTGCTCCTCCCTGTCCAGATACTCTCGCCGTAAGTATTTGTCCACTTTCCTGATTCATACTTAAACTCATCAACACCTGTTCCGCTTAGTTCTGATTTGGCAGCAAAGCTTCCATAAAGAGTTCCAACATTCTCCGTGTACGCCGGAGTTCCCCTTGTTATGGGCGCATTGAGATCTATCACTGACTCCTCAAGAATGAAAGAGGTGCCAGTTTCATCAGTCCCTAGAGGGATTATAGCTCCTTGTTTCGCTAAATCAGACAGTGCAACCGCTGACCTGGTGCCCGGAGTACCCATAGTAAAGACGATGGTGTTGTCACCATATTCACCTCCACCGATTTCAATCTCCTGGCTGCAGGCTGAGACTAGGACAAGCGCTGCAGCAGCCATGATCTTAATGTAGTTCTTTTTCATAATCTTCATCATTTTCATGGTTAGAATTGAATCCAGGATTTTTCCGTTGCCGGGTCTATGCTTTCACTCTCGTCAACATACACCTCGAACGTCGCTTCCTTACTTAAAGCAAGAATTCTCTGATCAGAGAAGACCTCCACCACCCTCACACGAGGCGGGAGATAGGTTAGAGAAATTGATTGGTCTCTTTTCATATTATTATAATGTTTATTTATTATCTCCATGTAAATGGTTTTGCCCAACTTATGCTCTTTGTCGTTTCTACGCCCAAATTGCATGATTTTCTAGTAATGTGTTAATTATCAAACATATGGAAGCAATAAATAATAGTATAGGTAACGATTAGGCGCACTGTCTATTA
>CADCJX010000030.1 GCA_902801885.1 uncultured Bacteroidia bacterium | reverse complement strand
GATAGTTTGAAGAATGAATAGATTCTTCGTTTCACTCAGAATGACAACTATAATAAACAATTAAAATACAAAACATTATGATTAAAGTTACCAACCTTTCCAAGATCTTCCGAACTGAGGAGATCGAGACCACAGCCCTTAACGGCGTCTCATTTGAAATCAAGGACGGCGAGTTCGTCGCTATCATGGGACCCTCTGGATGCGGTAAATCCACCCTTTTGAACATCCTCGGACTTCTGGACAACCCCACTTCCGGAAGCTATGAACTCCTTGGCACAGAGGTAGGCAGCCTCAAGGAGAAGGAACGCACAAAGTTCCGCAAGGGCAACATCGGATTCGTGTTCCAGAGTTTCAACTTGATCGACGAACTCAATGTCTATGAGAATATCGAACTCCCGCTACGTTACCTGAACACATCCTCTTCAGAGCGCAAGCTAAAAGTCACCGAGATCATGAAAAGGATGAACATCAGCCACCGCGCCCAGCACTTCCCGCAGCAGCTCTCCGGAGGTCAGCAGCAGAGAGTCGCCATTGCCCGCGCCGTCGTGGCCGGTCCCAAACTGATCCTCGCCGATGAGCCTACCGGAAACCTCGACTCCAAAAACGGCAAGGAGGTGATGGACCTTCTCTCTGAGCTCAACCAGGAAGGCACCACAATCGTAATGGTGACCCACTCCCAGAAAGATGCTGCCCGCGCACAGAGGACCATCGACCTCTTCGACGGACAGATCGTCTCCGACGTCAAGAACGAATTATAGTTTTCTTTCTGGTACGTAAATATTTAATTGATAATAAATTATAACATTCAACGGTGTCAAATTCACGACCGTCAAACCAAGCAACCACTTAATAATAAACCATTTACGTACCAGAACCACTTTTACCATTATGAGAAGTTTCCTGAAATTCCTGTCCCGCAACAAGCTTTACACCGCCATCGAGGCGGTGGGACTGGCCGTGAGCCTTGCATTCGTCATCCTGATCGGAAGCTACGTGGTGCAGCAGTACCAGGTGGCGCACGAGTCGCCGCAGTGGAAGCGCACCTTCGTGCTGGGGAATGACGATTTCTTCGGCCTTACCTACTGGGACAAGGAAGAGCTGGAGATGAACATCCCTGAGGTCGAGGCTGTCTCTCACATGAGCATGATGTGGCAACCGATCGTCCACGACGGTGACCAGACGATCCAGTGCTCCGGCCTGGAGGCCGACGCCGATTTCTTCAAGGTGTTCCCTGAATACCGTCTGGTGGAAGGAAGCATCGAGAACTTTGTGGGCAAGGATGACATCCTCATCAGCGAATCTCTGGCCAGGAAACTCTCATTAGGTGACGAGAGCCTCATCGGAAGGATAATCAAGGTGAATGACTCGGAATATACCATCAAAGGCATATATTCCGATTTTGAGGGTACCTTCTTCATGCCTTTCGACATCTTTACGCACATTTCCGGAAGCTGGGCAGCCGAGGAGGCAAAAGCCTTCAACAGCATCGGCAATTACACCACTTGGTACCGTGTGCGGGAGGATGCGGACTTGGCCGACGTCCAGTCCAAGGTAAAAGCCCTGCTTCACAAGAACTACGATCCCACCTGGAGTGCGGAGAGAGTGGATGCTTGGCGGGGTTACCGCATGGACGAGGCCTTCTTCACCACAGGCAACAGCAACGGACTGACCCGTCAGGGAAACGGCCAGATGCTGAGGCTCCTTACCATCGTAGTCCTTCTTCTCCTGCTCTCGGCAATATTCAACTACGTCAACCTGAGTCTTGCGCTTACCGGCAAAAGGGCCAAGGAGATGGCTACACGCCGTCTTCTTGGAGCCGACAAGACCGGCATCCTGTGGAAGTACATCGGCGAATCAGTGGCCTTCACCGCCGTCTGCTTCGCAGCAGCTCTCCTGCTGGCAGACCTGCTGGCCCCCATGGTTAACAGCTTGGTCTCGGTAAGTGACCCTGATGAGATGATGCTGGGCATCGGCGACAACAGCGTAAGGCTCTCCTTCATGCTGTCGCCCGGCTACATCCTGGCTTACATCGCAGGCATCCTGGTCCTGGGCGTCATCAACGGGCTGCTCCCGGCTTTCGCGGCCTCGCGCTACCAGCCCATCGACGTGATCAAGGGCACGCTCCGCCGCCGTAACAAGATGGTGCTGAGCAAAGTGTTCATCGTCGTCCAGAACATCCTTTCGGTATTCCTGATAGCACTGGCCCTGGTGATGGAGGTGCAGATGCGCCACATGATGACGCGTCCGATGCATGCAGCTACGGACAACCTTTATTACATAGAGTATTCCGCCCAGGACTACGATGCCATGAAGCTATTCAAAGACAAAGTGGAACAACTTCCCTTCGTCACGAAAGTCGGAGTTGGACGAGGTATCCCCGGAATGCTCAACATGACCATGGGAATAAAGGTGGACGAAGAGCATCACATAGACATGCCCGTAATCATCTGCGATTCAACCTATTTCAAATTGCTGGGCATGGAGATCGAGGAGGACTTCGGTCATCCGCTGGTCCACTCGCTATGGATGAGCCGTTCAGCTTTCAACGGGGCAGGAGTCTCCGACACCTCGACCGTATTCCCGAGAAGGATCAGCATGAACGGCGCGAGACCGGAATTCATCGGCGGAATCGTGACGGACTTCCCCGCCCGTCCGGCTTCAGAGGGTGAGATAAATCCAAACGGAGGCATTATCGTGACACGGGTAGAGGAACTTCATTATGCGAACTGCCTGCTCATCGGAACCACCGGAGAAGACGAATCCTATGAAGACCAGATCCTGCAGGCTTACCGGGAATTCCGTCTGGAGACTTCAGGAGTGGAGGATCCCGCCTGGCGGTACGGCTTCATCAAAGACATAAACCGCAAGCAACTGGCTCCGGTACGGAGAACCTTGCACCTAGTGGAACTCTTTGCCGTACTTGCGGTTCTGATCTCCCTTCTGGGACTCCTTGCAATGAGCACTTATTTCGCCGACGAAAACACCAAGCAGATTGCCGTGCGGAAGGTGTTCGGAGCTGACGTGGGCAGCGAGACTTCTCGGAATGTCCTGAGTTACATGTACTTGGTCGGCGTCGCCTGCCTAATCGGGATCCCGCTGGCAATCTGGGCCTCAAGGCTTTACCTGGAACGGTTCGCCTATCGGATCTCCGGATATGGATGGGTGTTCGTGGCCGCAATCCTGATCGCAGTGGCAATCGCCTTCGGCACAGTCCTCTGGCAGACTCTCAAGGCCGCCCGCACAAACCCTGCAACCGAACTGAAAAAGGAATAGAATATGAGAAGTTACCTAAAGTTTTTAAGTAGGAACAAACTGTACACGGCCATCGAAGCAGCCGGGCTCATAGTGAGCCTGGCCTTCGTGGTTATTATTTCATGCTATGTATGGCAACAATTCGCAGTCACCAGGGAAGCCTCTGACTACAAGAGAACTTTCATTGTAAACCTAGGGCGTGAGGAGCTGCAGGCCATCCCGGGAGAGATCAGCGTACTGACGGACCGTGTTCCTGACATTGAAACCGGGGCACGGCTTTGGGATTATGGGACCGGCGGCAGGTTCAAAGACAATGTAATCCAAGGCGGTGTGGATGTATGTCACATCGATCCCGAATTCTTCGACATATTCAAGTTCGACTTCATAGAGGGATCGCCTGAAATTCTCAAGGACAGGGACCAGGTCATCCTTGGGGAGTCCTTCGCCAGAAAGCTCGCCCCGGATGAAAACATTGTCGGAAGGACGATGGTTCTCAGAAAAGACACAGTCCTCATCGGTGGTATCGTCCGGATTCCCGAGAATTCGCAGATCAAGGAGAGAGATGTCTACAAGGCTTTCCCTGACAAGGACGAAATCACGACAGGGGGATTTGCCATACCTCTCTCCATGGCCCTCATACGCCTTCGCGAAGGAGCGGATCAGGAGGCCGCGAGGACACTTATCGACACGGTGATAAGGCAGGAGTTTTCCGACTGGTACAGAATCCGGAAGCCGGAGTATCGGGTGACAATGCCGATCGACGAGCTCTATTTTTCACCAAGAAACAAAGGAAGCATATTAAAGAAAGGAAACAAGAATCTGGTCTACACGTTGATCGCCACGGGGATTTTGCTTCTGTTCTCCGCGCTTTTCAATTACATCAACCTGAGTGTGGCACTTGCCGGCAAGCGCTCAAAGGAAATGGCCATCCGTTCCACCCTGGGAGAAACACGTAGAAAGGTCGCATGGAGATTTGTCTCTGAAGCCCTCATCTTTGTTGCGACCTGCATGGCCCTGGCCCTTGTGCTGGCGAAATTTCTAGAGCCGGTTTTCAACAGGATAGTGGCCGGGGACATCAATCTTGACCTATCATATTCGGTTCCTTACCTGGCCTCTTATGCCTTACTTGCTGCGCTGGTCGGGCTGATTTCCGGGCTTATCCCGGCATGGATGTCCCTTAGGATTGATCCTGTAGCAGTCATTAAGGGAGAGCAGCGGTACCAGACGAAGACTGTGTTCTCAAAGATATTCATCATTATCCAGAATGTCCTGACAGTCGGACTGATAGCCCTTGCTCTGGTCATGGAACTCCAGTTCAAACATATGGTCAACATGCCGCTCGGTGCGGACGTGTCAGGATTGTATTACATGAGCTCAGGCACCATCGGAGACGATGAACTCGCGTCAAAACCTTATATTGACCGCATCGGAAAGACAAACGGTTACCCTGGTGAACGGAACATCATGATGAGTGCCACTCTGGGAGAAAACAATACGATAGACATCGGTATCATCAACTGCGATCCGGAAGCTTTCGACATGTTCGGTTTTGAAATAGTCCGAGATTACCATCGGCCAAGAATGGGTACGGTCTGGTTCAGCGAATCAGCAGTCAGGGCATATTCCATCGACGAGGACGAACCTGTAGTTCCGGACATGCTCAAATCCCATTACATGATTGAAGATCATGAGATTGGAGGAATCGTCAAAGATTTCGCAGTGGAAGGTCCCAGCAAAGTTACGGGAGCACAGATCGGCATCCTGTCCATTGACGACACCCAAGGACAGAGTTGCAGGGTACTGAAACTCAACCGATTGGATTCAAAGGTTCGGGCCGAATTGAAGGAAATCGGCCGTCAGGAGAGCATACGGCTGACCGGGGATGAATCTCGCGCGGACAATTACGGGCCCATCAATGAATTGATAGAGCGTGGAATGTCAAAGGAGCGTAATTTCATCAAGCTGATCGAGCTGTTCATGCTCCTTGCGGCCATCATCTCACTCCTCGGACTTGTCGCCATGAGCGCCTACTACGCCGGGATTCAGACCAAGGACATCGCAGTCCGCAAGGTCTTCGGCGGAACTGTCGCTTCCGAGACCCGGAAGGCTGTTACTGAATATCTTATCCTGGTCGGGGTGGCTATCCTGATCGGGGTCCCGATCGCCATCTTCCTCGCCGAGCGCTACCTGCAGCAGTTCTGGTATAAGATAGAAGGCTACGGCTGGGTCTTCGTCGTGGCCGCACTGATTGCCATCCTGATCTCCTTCCTCGCCGTCCTCTGGCAGACCCTCCGCGCCGCCCGGACCAACCCGGCCACGGAATTGAAGAAAGAGTAATATTAAACTAACGAATTATGAAATTATTATCACGGAACAAACTGAACACATTAATCGAGGCGGTAGGCCTGGTCATTTCTTTCACTGTATTCATCGTGCTGATGAGCCAGGTATGGTACGATGTCACATTCGACAGATCATACCCGGGAAGCGGGAGGATTTATTTGTTCGAAAGGCCTCAGAGCCGTACAAGGAATCAGGCGCCCTACCAGAGTCTCATGAACAGGCCCCAGATCCAGGCGATCAGGGATGCTTCGCCGGAAGTGGAGGCTGTAGGCACAATGAGTGAGTCTATGCTGGTTGATCCCAGCAATGACACCCCGATGGAGTTCCTTGCGGCGGCACTGGTTGATAATTATTTCGTGAATATTTTCCCTTTCCGCATGGTGGCGGGAACACTCAACGGCTTTGACAACCCTGAATCCCTTTTGCTTTCAGAAACCTCGGCCAAGACCTTATTCGGAGGAAGTGGCCAGGCTGTAGGAAAACATCTGAAATTGGAAAGGAACGGAATCCAGGAAGTTACCGTCATAGGTGTGTTCAAGGATTTCCCGGTCAACTCGCTCATTGCGGGAATAGGAGCCTTCGGGCAACTGGGCGACCTGTACGCTGGGAACAATGACCCGAACTATGAGTCTTTCGACGCTTTTGTCAAGCTCCGTAAAGGAGCTGATCCTAAGAAGATTGCCCCCGTCCTGGCAAAGGCATTCGAAAGGAACTGGGTTCTGTGGGAAGACCAGGACACTCCTTCGGACATAAGGGAACGAGTCCTGGATGATTCAAGGCTTGTCACCTTGCATTCAGCGCATTACGATCCATTCTTAAACGGTACTGGAAGCCGTAGCCGGGACTTCATACTGACAGCTATCGCACTTATATTCCTTCTCGTCGGACTGCTTAACGTCTTCAATCTTACTAATGCCGAACTCCCGTTCCGCATACAGGGCAACAGCGTCCGGAAGATCTTTGGAGCTGACAACTCCCAGATTCTGGGAAAAGACCTGATGAAAGCCTCCATCCTCTGCCTGCTGTCTTTTGGAGTAGCGCTGATCATCACCATATTCGTGTCTGGCTCATCTCTGGCATCATTCCTCACTGTCCCCCTTAGGATCGGACCGCTTCGTCCGGTACTCATTTGTTGCCTCCTGGTGGCATTGGCCGGATCACTTCTTGTCACGTACATACCATCGCGCTATGGCAACTCCTTCTCCCCTTCCTCTGTCCTGAAAGGAAGGATCAGCCTATCAGGGAAGGGTAAGGAATTCAGGATAGGAACCTTGGCCCTTCAATTCCTGCTCTCATTCCTGTTCATCGAAGTCGGACTGATGATAGGGATACAGAATAATTATGTCTCGAATTTCGATCTGGGATTCCAGGTAAAGGACATAGTACACTGCTGGCTTGGTTTCGAGACCGCAGCCAAGAAAGAAACGGTCAGGGAAGAGCTGCTGAAAGACAAGGACATTGTCGACATCACTTTTGCCAACCAGTCTATTCTGATGGAATCCCCTATATTGAACACCAGGGAATCCAATGGGGTCACCGCCCGTTTCGCAGGGATTGATGTCAGTCCTAACTATCTGGATTTCTTTAGTTTCGATATTGTAGAAGGGAGAGGCTTCACTGAAGAAGACGGTGAGGCCTCAACAGGAGTGTACGTGGTTAATGAGGCTTTCATGAGAGCTTATCCGGAAATCAAGGTAGGATCTCACATGAAAGGCATCAGGGTCGCTTGTCCTGATACGGATGCGGAGATAGTCGGAGTCGTTAAAGACTTCAATTATCAAGACCTGACACACCCGATAGAACCTTTCGCATTCTACTGTTCCGGAGAGCCTGACACAAGAAGCCAGACACCAAGATATTTCCGGGCTGAAGTGAAAACCGTTGAAGGGAAATCAGGAGAAGTGTCCGGAAAATTGGCTGGAATCCTGCACAAGATAGGAGGGACAAAGGATGCCAAGGTGTCCCTTCTCATTTCGTCTGCAAAGAAACTCTATAGCGGAAACGCAGCGGAAAGCGCCTTGGTAAAGACATCCTCCATCTTCTCGCTGCTGCTTGCGCTTCTGGGAATATTCGGACTCGTCTATCTTGAGGCTCAGACCATCCGCAAGGAAGTTGCGATCCGGAAAGTCATGGGAGCATCCACAAAAGACCTGATCTGGATGATGGCTCGGAAGTATATTGTTTTCGGGACTGTTGTGTTCGCTGTCTCCGTTCCTCTGGGAATATGGATAATCAGCCGCTGGATGGAGCAGTTCTCCGAAAAGGCGCCCGTCCCGGCCTGGATATTCCTCCTCGCCTGGCTCATCGTCATCGGAACAACCGTAGCCGTCATCTCAACCATGGCCCTGTTAGTCTCCCGCACCAACCCCGCCACGGAACTGAAAAAGGAATAGATCCTTCGCTAGCGCTCAGGATGACAACGATATAGTCAGGAGGACAATGATATGGTCAGGAGGACAACGATATGGTCAGGATGACATTCCACCTGTCATTCTGAGCGAAGCGAAGAATCTAAAGAGAATAAATCAACACGTTGTATATTAACAGAATCAATTAATGCGTCTTTCCTTTCACGTTTCCAACCTTTCAACTGCTTTTCCCTGGCAATTGCCTGGTTAATGTCAGAGAATGACTCATAATAAACAAGTTTGCGACAATGATATTTCGCGGTAAATACAGAACCATTCCCGGATTCATGTTCAGCGACTCTCCGTCCCAAGTCATCTGTAACACCGATGTACAACGTAGAATTGTTGTTGCTGGACATGATATAAGTGTAATATGTTTTGTACATAGCTTTATAAATAGATTCTTCGAGCTTCGCTCTCAGAATGACAGAAAAGAACAGAATGACAGAAAAGAACGTGACGACATAGAAGAACGTGAGGAAAGCATGGCGACTCCTTGTCCTGTAAAGGCAAAAGGTGGCGCTGAGTCCTTTCTTTTTGATGATATCACAAATTGTGATGACATCTCTCTGACCTCTTCCACCGTCAATTGGTCTTGAATAAGAATCATTTCGTTTGACATAGTTTAAACATTTAGATACAATACTCCATTAAGATAACGATTATTCCCGGCAATATGAAAAGCTACCTGAAATTCCTTTCCCGGAACAAACTCTACACGGCCATCGAGTTCGTCGGACTGGCTGTGAGCCTCGCGTTCGTGATAATCATCGGGTCATACGTGTGGCAACAATTCGCCGTCACACGTGAGAACCCTTTCAGGGAGAATATTTACCTTCCTGGACTGCCAGGCTGTCCGGGGCTCACGTACGCATTTCCTGATGTCATTACGGAAATTCCTGAAATAGAGACTGTTTCCAGGTTTTGTGAGGTGGCTCCCACTTATGGGAAGAATGAGGTCCTGTGGGGTGCGGCCGTTGACCGCCAGTTTTTCGATTTACTGCCAAATTACCGTTTCGTGGAAGGGAGCGCCGACGCGTTGTCTTCCTTGTCCAATATCATTGTCTCAGAATCGTTTGCCAGAAAGATGAATCTGGCTCTTGGAGACAGATTGGAACTGAGTGATAAGGAATATACTGTCGGAGCCATTTTTGAAGATTCCGGTGGAACGGTCATGAAGGTCATAGAAGCTTTCCTGCCCGTAGAAAACTACAATGACGCCTGGGAGCCTTTCGACAATTTCGGCAGTACCATCTGCTTTATCAAAACTCGTCCCGGAGCAGACAGGCAGGTCCTTTATGATAAATTGGAGGCGGTCTGCCAGAAGGTTTATTCAGGTATTTACGGGCAATCATTTTTCGACCATTTGGAACTGACCCGTTATGACGAGCTGTTTTTCAAAGAGACAGGTAATCTGTTCCTACATGGTGACCTCAAGACTATCAAGACCCTTCTTCTGGTGGGACTCCTGCTGCTCCTTTCCGCCATTTTCAATTATGTCAACCTCACTGTGGCGCTTACTGGGAAAAGAGCCAAGGAAATGGCTGTAAGGCAGTTGTCTGGAGCTTCGAAAGGGCGGGTAGTCGGCAAGTATATCACGGAATCCATCGTATTCACGGCGGCCTGTTTCGGTGCCGGCCTGCTGATCGCCGAGGCATTCTGCCCTTTGATGAACCGGCTGCTGAGCAATCCTGACGTTCCCATTCAGGTGGCCTGGAAGCCGGGTTACATCTGTGCCTATGTTGGGATCGTCCTTGTAGTAGGAATAATATGCGGTATTATCCCGGCGGTCATGGCCGGAAAGTACAATTCGCTGGAAGTGATGAAGGGAGACTACCGGCGAAAGAGCAAGATGGTTTTCAGCAAGGTATTCATCGTACTGCAGAACGCGTTGGCTGTCATCCTGATCGCCCTCGCCATTACGATGGAGGCCCAGATGCGCAAGACGAAGTCCCGCCCGATGAATATCGATGTGAAGGACAAGTTCAGCCTTTCATTTATCACCCGGGAAGACCAGGCTCCACTGAAAGATGCCCTGGAGCGCCTTCCTTTTGTCAAGCGTGTTGGCCGGTGCTCTGGAGTGCCGGGTATTGGCACCGGTGGGCAATACAGCAAGACCCGGGATGGGCAAGACATAATGTACCGCCTTTACCGGATGGACAGTACGGCGTTCCGGATGTTTGATTTCAAAATACTTAAGGATTATAAAGCCCCTATATTCAACAGCGTCTGGTTCTCTGACGAGAGCTTTGCCGCGACCGGCTTTGACGAGGAATATCATGACATCAGCGTGCTGAGTCAGCGCGCGAGCGGGTGCGAGAATCTCGCTGGCGTATTCAAGGCTTTCCCGACGAACAATGCCAATATGGGAGAAGAGGAACATGCCATTGTCTGTGTTGTCCGGCCTGAAGACATTTGGATTGGAAGCTATCTGATAGAGACTACGGGTGACAGGAAGGAGGCATATTCAAAGATTATGGAAACCTATGAGGAGTACGCCAAGGACCGTGAGGTGTATTTGAATTACCCTTCCTGGATTGACGAGACCATCGCCGAAGCCTGGAAACCGGCTTACAACAACATGCGCCTCATGGAAATCTTCATGCTGCTTTCCATCATCATATCCCTTTTGGGCCTGCTGGCCATGAGCACTTATTATGCGGGTGTGAAGTCGAGGGACATAGCGGTGCGGAAGGTCTTCGGCGGCACTGTGGACTCGGAAGTGTGGCGCAGTATCCGGGAATATATGATCCTTGTCGGCATAGCTTGTCTCATCGGTATACCGATCGCTGTCTATGCCGTCCAGGAATATCTTAAGGATTTCATTTACAGGCTGGAGGGCTACTGGTGGATCTTTGTGGTCGCTGTTCTTATCACGTTGCTTATCTCCCTGCTCTCCGTCCTTTGGCAGACCCTCCGTGCCGCCCGGACCAACCCCGCCACGGAACTTAAGAAGGAATAATATGTTTTATTTAAAACCAATACGGGGCCTAGGCTCTTTCTTCCGCTCTTCCAGGCGGGCAGCTAGCTCACCTATTGCCTTGTACAATGTGTCGATATTCCCTCTGTCTTCGTCTTCCCGACTCCCAGAAGATATTCCCGTACTTGGACAAAGGCTCGCATGATGGCGATGTTGGCCTGTATGGCTGTTTCGCTGCGTAAAACAGAAGACAGCATGGCTACCCCTTGTTCTGTGAATACAAATGGTTTGTATTTCACATTAGATCCCCTTCCGGGATTATCCAAGGTCACAAATTGTGACCTTGAAGAATTCACTCGAGTCTCCACTTGGTACAACCTTGCCAGATCGAAGTCTAGCATCACCTTCTTTCCACGAAATTCATGGATCAGGTCTTGAATAAGAATCATTTCGTTTGACATAGTTTAAACATTTAGATACAATACTCCATTAAGATAACGATTATTCCCAGCAATATGAAAAGCTACCTGAAATTCTTATCCCGCAACAAGTTGTACACGGCCATTGAGGCGGTGGGTCTTGTGGTTAGCCTGGCGTTTGTGTTGCTGACAGGGCACTTCGTGTGGCAGCAAAGGCAGATGACCCGGAACGTCCCCGACTACAAAGATGTGTATACCTTCTACCGGTCGATGCGGGGCAATTCCGGCGTCGGGTTCTCCTGGGGAACCGCCCTACAGGCGAAGGAGGATATTCCTGAAGTGGAGAAGGCGGCCATGTTCTGGAAAGCAATGTCAGAAGAAGAGAGCACCATCGACATTAACGGAACTAAATACCATGTAGAGGAGTGCATGGTCGGTGGAGACTTTTTCGACATATTCCCGGCCGAGTTCGAGGCGGGGAACGCGGCAACCCTGAACGATGCCTCTAACGCCATCATTTCCAGGTCTTTCGCCAACCTGCTCGGAGGCGAGTCGGTCGCCATCGGCAAGGTTATCGACGGGAAATACACCATTGGCGCTATCATCAAAGACACTCCCAATCCGATATTCGGAGAGCCAGACGTGATCGTCAGTATCGAGAACCTTACCAACAGGAAAAATAGGCCGCACATGCTGGATGTGATTCCGTTTGTGAAAGTCAGGAAAGGGACCGACAGGGCGGAGCTCGAGGTTAAGGCGGATTCCCTGGCAGCAAAGGCCTTCGACGCTTTTGGAGCGAGGAACTTCTTGGAAGACAGTGGATTGGTGCGGTATGATGAGATCTGGTACTCCCCCGCGAACAACCAGAGTCTCAAAAGCGGTAGCCGTTTCTACACGAGGATTATCCTGCTGATTACAATCATCCTGCTTGTCTCCGCGATATTCAATTACATCAACCTTTGCGTGTCCATGACCGGGAAACGGGCAAGGGAAATGGCGACCAGGAGGGTACTGGGAGCCTCCAAAGAGAGCCTGTTCGGCAACCGGATCCTTGAATCGGTCGTGTTCACGACCGTCTGCTTCCTGCTTGCTGTCATCCTCGCCGAGACGCTTACGCCATGGTTCAACAGGATTATCGGTGCCAGCGTGCCGGTCCGGATCAGGTACTCGCCGGGATGGTTGGCGGTATATGCCATATTCATAATTCTCGTCTCGTTCATTCAGGGAAGCCTTCCAGCTTGGATAAGCGCCAGATTTCCAGCGATTTCCGTTGTTAAAGGAGAGTTCCGGGCAAAGAATAAGCATGTGTTCAGCAAGGTTTTCATTGTCCTGCAGCATGTGTTCTCGGTAATACTCCTGGCGCTGGCAATCATAATGAGTCTTCAAGTCTCACACATGGTTAACCGTCCGCTTGGCGCCGATGTGGAGAATGATTTCTATGTCCAGTTGACTGACCCCGGACTTGCGGCGGCTTTCAAGGAAAAAGCGGTGTCACTGCCCTGCGTCAGCAGGATCGGACACAGCACCTATTTCCCCGGGTTGGTCGAGGAAATGCTCACCGAGGACAGTGAAGGCAAGCTCCTAACCTTGGCGGTTCTCAATTGCGACGCCACGGCATTTGACATATTCGGGTTTGACATCAAGGAGAAGTTTGAGGAGCCCGCGGTCGGGACGGTGTGGATCTCTGAGAAGGAGATGACCCGTTTCGGGGTGGACAGGAACACGGAGAATCTCGGGCAGCATCACATCATGGGCCGCTCTATCGGAGGAATCATCGGGGATTTCGCCCCGAACGATGTGCTGAGGTACGACTCCGGAACCGGAAGTTATGTGAGAATAGGTCGTTCCGAGGAGCAATATGGCCTGCTGATCGATACGATGGGGGATAAGAAGGAAGCCCGAAAGAGTCTTTATGGTTTGTACAGGGATCTTTGCGTCGAGCGGAACGGGATCGAGGACAAGCCCTACATGTTCGGTTATATTCCTGAGATCATCTCGGAAAAGCTGGCGGAGGTGAAGGACAGGCTGTCACTTGTCAGGCTGTTCATGCTTCTGAGCTTATTGCTCTCTGCCCTTGGTCTCGTCGCCATGAGCGGTTACTATGCCGGCGAGAACTCCCGTGACATCGCGGTCCGCAAGGTTTTCGGAAGTACCGTCGAGGGAGAGGTCAAAAAGACTGTCCTTGAATATCTTACCTTGATGGCCATCGCTGCCGTCGTGGCAGTTCCCCTTGCGGTATGGATCTCGGGCAAGTTTCTGGAGCAATATTCCTACAGGATTTCCGGCTATGGTTGGGTCTTCGCTGTTGCCGTTATCCTTGCCGCTGCCGTAGCCTTGCTCTCCGTCCTCTGGCAGACCCTCAAGGCCGCCCGCACCAACCCCGCCACGGAACTCAAAAAGGAATAGGCTGGTATGGAATCTGTTGAATACGAGCGAATTAGACATTATAACGGTCTGCTTTTCCAGACCGTTATAATGATTAATTAGCTAATTATCAAATAGTTATATAACAGGTGTTAAACCAAAGAAGGATGACACATTATTTGAAACCAATACGGGGCCTAGGCTCTTTCTTCCGCTCTTCCAGGCGGGCAGCTAGCTCACCTATTGCCTTGTACAATGTGTCGATATTCCCTCTGTCCTCGTCTTCCCGACTCGTCAACAGGTCCACTTTGGCTCGCAATTCCTTTAATTCAGAAGAAACCGATGATGCGGCCAGAAGATATTCCCGTACTTGGACAAAGGCTCGCATGATGGC
>CADCJX010000029.1 GCA_902801885.1 uncultured Bacteroidia bacterium | reverse complement strand
TTCGTCTATGAGGTTGTCAAGAACTACAAGATCGGAACTCCTGTCACTCCTCAGGATGAGTTTGTAACTCTCGATGGCAGTGTCTTCACTCCTAGGACTTTCGAAACCACTGGTACTGCTGCTATCGGCCGTACTCCTATCATCCGTGTCAAGCTCATGCACGGTGAGGATATCGTCCAGGTCGCTTACATCAAGGTCTTCATCGCCGAGAAGGTTGAGGATAATCCTACCTATGCACTTGTCCCTGTCCGCCAGGACGGCAGCAAGATCTATCCTCAGGGTGAGAACATCTTCCGCTTCCGTTGCGAAGGCGATGCTCTCAGGACCACTGTCAAGGATATGAACGAGCTTATCTATGACATGGAAGGTGTCAGCAAGGATAAGTTCCACGCTACCTACGATTCCCTCAAGGCTATGCCTGCTATGAAGGTTAAGAATGCTGAGGGCAAGGAAGTTGACTTCACTCTTGGTACTGTCAAGGACATCGTCGTCTCTCCTGGTGAGGGTACCCATGTCATCGAGTGGACAGTTACCCCTGCTGATCTCTGGGATTTCTCCGGTCAGGAAGTTTCTGTCATCGCCAGGTACTACAATTCCAAGACTCCTACCGTCTATGTTGATGTCCTCCTCACTGCTACCGTTGCTGATGCAATGAAGGGTGTTGAGCTCGTCTCTGCCGATGGTGACTATGTCCGCGAGTACTGGACTCCTAACTTCGAGGCTACCCTCTACAACGTCCGCGTTCCTAACGTGAAGGATACCGCTGTTGCAGATAGCGCTCTCTGCCAGTTCAACAACGACATCAACGCTTCCTTCATCACCTATCCTGCCAAGCACGAAAGGGCTGGCCAGATCATGATCGAAGAGGCTATCGATTCAGTTGTCTACTACTTCTGCACCAAGCACATCGAGGGTGACAAGAAGGAAGGCATTGCTCCTATCAGCAAGATCGGTGACCTGAACGTCGTCTTCGAGGTTGCTGAGAAGGGTGACACCCTCTATGCTACTATCCTTAACGCCAAGGGCGACAAGGTTGTTGCTGAGAAGGATTCTGTTGCTATCATCACCAACAAGGAGATCACCAACGAGGCCGGTAACACAGTTTGGAATTCCTTCCACTGGGTCAAGGGCAAGACTGTTGCTGACACCCTCCTCAACACTGGTGAGATGTACACCTACATCGGTGCAACCGCTTACCTCTGCGTCTCCGACAAGGAGAACATGAAGGAAGTTGCTGTCACCTTCGACGGTGAGGATCACTTCAGGGCCAATGTTATCCGTCCTGTCACTGTCTCCACCAAGTCCAAGAAGGGCTTCATCGATGGTGTTGACTTCGGTGAGGATGGCTCCTACATCAAGATCGAGGATCTCATCGATCCTGTTGACTGGAGGCAGCGTCTCTTCAGCGAGTATCCTGGCTACTGGAACTACTATGGTGAGTTCGTGGTCAAGGTTGACATCGCTAACGCAGAGTGCGACCTCAACGGCAAGCGCCAGGCTGTACCTACCAATATCGTCATGACCCAGGTCACCGAGATTGATGCTAAGGTGAAGGATCTTGACAAGAATGGCAAGGAGCAGAAGGATGCTGATGGCAACATCAAGTACAAGATTGAGACAATCACCAACAATGCTGGCTTCCTCACTTACAAGAACAACATGACTGGTGTTACTTCTGACTTCAACATCTTTGTCAAGGCAAAGGTTAAGTACGGATTCGGTTACATCGACTCCGAGTGGATCACCATCCCTGTTGCAAAGACCATCGGTCAGTAATCTTAAGATTGAATCTTAGATTCTAAATAAATCGGAGGGACACTCAAAAGGGTGTCCCTCCTTTTTTTATTGGAATAATATTTGTTTATTTGTGCTTGAACTATGATTGTTCATCGTTATGTTTAAAAGAATTATTATCCTTATCTCTTTCCTTTATTATCTCCTTCCTTCCCTATCAATCGGACAGGATAAAAAGGAAACGATCCAGTTTGACTCAATGTCTGTAAGTATAGGAACTTTCTCTCGTAATGAGTCTGTCAAGACAGCTGTTTTCAGCTTTAAGAACGTCGGCAGTGAAAAATTGGTTTTTTACGGAGCAAGCGGTGACTGTGGTTGTATCTCTGTTGCTTATCCTGAAAAACCGATAAAACCAGGTAAAAAGGGTAAGATAACTGTGACATATGATGGAACTCGGAAGGATCCGGGTAAATTCAGTCATAAAATTTATTTTTCTACTAACGCAAGGCCGTCTCACTTTACCCTGCGCCTTAACGGTGAGATGACCAAAAATTGACCTGTGATTTGCGCAATTAAAAAAAATGTAGTAATTTAGCGAAACTAAATGCGCAATTTATATTCATTACTATCATGAAACGTATAATCGCTATTCTTGCAAGCGTCGTTCTCGTCGCTTCACTTTCTGTTGCTAATGCACAGAAGAAGGATTTTGATCCGTACTGGTTCCTGCAGCTTCAAGCTGGCGCTGCCGAGACTATCGGTGAAACTAACTGGACTGACCTTCTTTCACCGGCTGCTGCCGCATCCCTCGGTTACCAGTTCTCACCTGTGTTCGCAGCCAGGCTGAATGTCAATGGTTGGCAGGGCAAGGGTGCTATCAACACCGGTAGCGCTCAGGTCTACAAGTACAACTTTGTTGAGGGTGCTGTCGACCTCATGGCTGACCTCGCATCTCTCTTCGCCGGTTACAAGTTCGACCGTACCATCAATCCTTACATCTTCGGTGGTGTCGGTGCCAACTACGCTTTCGGCAACGATGAGGCTAACGCTCTCAAGGCCAAGTTCCCTGCAGAGAACTATCTTTGGGATGGCAGCAGCATCTCTCCTGCCCTCAGGGCCGGTCTCGGATTCAACATCAGGCTTTCCGACGCTGTCGCTCTCAACCTCGAAGGCAACACCAGCTTCATCAACGACCATTTCAACTCAAAGGTCGGTTCCAAGGCTGACTTCCAGATCAGGGCTCTCGCCGGTCTGACCTTCAGCTTCGGTAAGGCAAAGCCCGCACCCGCTCCCGTCGTCGTTCCCGCACCTGCACCCGCACCGGTCCGTGAACCCGAACCCGCACCCGTCGTGAAGGAGGAGCCCGTGATCGTCGAGCCTGCTTTCGAGTCACTCCAGCGCAATATCCTCTTTGTTATCAATAAGTGGGACATCCGTCCTAGCGAGCAGCTCAAGATCGACGAGGTCGTCGCCGCCCTCAAGGACAATCCTGACACCAAGGTCCGCATCTCCGGTTACGCTGACAAGGCCACCGGTACCGCCAAGAGGAACCAGTTCCTCTCCGAGAAGAGGTCTGAGATCGTCGCCCAGGCTATCGTTGACGCCGGTATCGACAAGGACAGGATCATCACTGAGTACTTCGGTGACACCGTCAATCCTTTCGAGACTCCTGAGCTCAACCGTGTTGCAGTCTGCCTCGTCAAGTAAGACTCATCAGACACATCATAAAAAAGGCAAGTCGTTGTCAAAACGGCTTGCCTTTTTCTTTATTTGGGAAATATTGAGTAAATTGGCGTAAATTTTTCAGCAAGGTCTTTTGATGAATAATATCGGTTATATTTCCCAGATTATAGGTCCGGTTGTGGATGTCCACTTCGATGCTGCAGCTGATGAGAATGCTCTTCCGCGCATCCATGACTCTCTGGAAATTGGCAGGGGAGAAGGTAAGAGACCCCTTGTGATTGAAGTTCAGCAGCATATTGGCGAGGACACGGTGAGATGCGTGGCGATGGATTCTACCGACGGTCTCAAGCGTGGCATGAAAGCAGTGAACACGGGTTCTCCTATTTCCATGCCCACCGGAGCACAGATCAGGGGCCGTGTGATGAATGTCGTCGGAGACACCATCGATGGACTTGGGGACCTGGAGGGTGTTCATTCGCTCCCTATTCACAGGGAACCCCCTAAATTCGAGGACCTGACTACTTCCCAGGAAGTCCTTTATACAGGAATAAAAGTCATTGACCTGCTTGAGCCTTACCTTAAGGGAGGAAAGATCGGCCTCTTCGGTGGCGCTGGCGTTGGTAAAACCGTGCTCATCAAGGAACTCATCAATAACATCGCCAAGAAGCACAATGGCTTCTCGATTTTCGCCGGAGTCGGAGAGCGTACGAGGGAGGGTAACGACCTCTTGCGGGAGATGATCGAATCCGGAGTTATCAAATATGGTGATGAATTCCTAAAGAGTATGGAGGAAGGTCACTGGGATCTTTCCAAGGTAAACCGCAAGGAACTGGAGAAGTCCCAGGTTTCAATGGTTTTCGGCCAGATGAACGAGCCGCCGGGAGCAAGGCAGAGCGTTGCTCTTTCGGGGCTTACTCTAGCTGAATCCTTCCGAGATTCAGACACTGGCGAGGGCCCGAGGGATATTCTGTTCTTCATAGATAACATATTCAGGTTCACCCAGGCAGGTTCTGAAGTGTCTGCCCTACTAGGGCGAATGCCTTCGGCCGTAGGTTACCAGCCTACCCTGGCTACCGAGATGGGTCAGATGCAGGAGAGGATTACCTCCACCAAGAATGGTTCCATTACTTCCGTACAGGCGGTCTATGTACCTGCAGATGACTTGACCGACCCTGCTCCTGCCACCACTTTCTCCCATCTGGACGCAACTACCGTGCTGAGCCGAAAGATTGCCGAGTTAGGAATATACCCGGCGGTGGATCCTCTTGAATCCACATCCAGGATCCTTGATCCTAATATCGTCGGCAAGGATCATTACGAAACAGCCCAGAGAGTCAAGCAGATCCTCCAGCGCAACAAGGAACTACAGGACATCATTGCCATCCTGGGAATGGACGAACTGAGCGACGAGGACAAGAAGACTGTCAACAGGGCTCGCAGGGTTCAGAGATTCCTGTCCCAGCCGTTCTCCGTGGCAGAGCAGTTCACCGGAGTCCCAGGTGTCATGGTGGACATCCAGGACACTGTCGATGGTTTCAAGAGGATTCTGGACGGCGAGGTGGATTACCTGCCGGAGCAGGCATTCCTCAATGTCGGTACGCTCGATGAGGCCATAAAGAAGGGGGAGGCGATCCTGCAGGCGGCAAAGTAGATTCTTCACTTCGTTCAGAATGACATTTAGACTTCGTTCAGAATGACTCCTATCAGTTTGCAGATACTCAGCCCGGAAAGGGAACTGGTTCACGAGAGTGTGGTCAGCGTGGAACTCCCTGGCACCTTGGGACGATTCGAGGTGCTGAAGGACCATGCTCCTTTGATCTCATCTCTTGATAAAGGCGATATCTTGTACAAAATGGACCAGGGTGAGGAACGTGAGGGGAAGGTGTCCATCTCTTCTGGATTTGTGGAGATATGTGACAATCATGTAATCGCATGCGTGGAGATATGAGGTCCCTGAGGTTCATACTCGTTTTTCTCGTGATCCTGTCATCACCTGCCGCAGTCCGTGCTCAGGAGAGCACCGATGTCGACCTGGACATGGATGAATATCTCTATGGCCATGTNNNCCCATATCTTTTCTTCGAAACATCTTGAGGAAGGGGAATACAAAGGTTTCAGCATCTCTACTTCCGGAAAATACGAGAACAAGATAGTCGAAAAAGGTCCTGGTGGAGAGGAAATACGGCCATGGGATTTCTCTGTCACCAAGAATGTACTTGGTCTGATGATCAACAGTGCCATCCTCCTTTTCATCGTCCTGGGTACGGCCAGGTGGTATCGCAAGCATGATGCTGCGCAGGAGGCTCCCACAGGCGGAGTCGGAATCATGGAGATGATGGTGACGATGGTAGAGGACGACATCATAAAAGACTGCGTGGGAGAGGATTACAAGAGGTATTCGCCATACCTCCTGACAGCCTTCTTCTTCATATTCATAAACAACCTGATGGGTATAGTGCCCTTCTTCCCTGGAGGGGCCAACATCACGGGAAACATCGCCGTGACCCTCGTGCTGGCTTTGTTTACCTTTTTCACGGTCAACATATTCGGAAACAAGCATTACTGGAAGGATATCCTCTGGCCCGACGTGCCGACATGGCTGAAGGTGCCGATCCCCCTTATGCCGATCATTGAGATCATAGGCATGTTCACCAAGCCTTTCAGTCTCATGGTCAGGCTCTTCGCGAACATCCTGGCAGGTCATTTCATGATCCTTGGCGTGGTTGCTGTCATATTCCTGACTGCGAAGATGGGAATGGCAGTCAACGGAGGTCTCACGGTGGTGGCTGTGATCCTTGGAGTCTTCATGGATTGCCTCGAAATCCTCGTGGCATTCATTCAGGCATATGTGTTTACGATGCTTTCGGCAGTCTTCATCGGCTTGTCGAGGCAGAAAGCAGAAACTAATTAATTTTTAAAACAATAGAATTATGTTCCCTTTAGCATTCTTACTTCAGGCTGGAATTTCCCTGGGTGTCCTCGGAAAGGCTTTCGGAGCTGCTGTCGCAGCTTTTGCCGCAGCTTTCGGTATCGGAAAGATCGGTAAGGCTTCCCTTGAAGCCGGCGCCCGTCAGCCCGAGCAGGCCGGTCATTACCGTATGACCGCCATCATCGTCAGTGCCCTTATCGAAGGTGCCTGTCTGTTTGCAATAGTCGTCTGCCTTATCGCCAAGTAGAGATGTCTCTCATCACTCCCGATTTCGGTTTGCTCGTCTGGATGACGCTGATTTTCGGCATCGTCTTCTTCGTGCTTGCGAAGTGGGGATTCCCTATGATTACGGATTCCATCCAGAAAAGAGCCGACAGGATCAACGAGTCTATCCGCCAGGCCAAGGAAGCGGAGGAGAGACTTCGCAACCTGGCCTCTGAGCAAGCAGCTATCATTGAAGAGGCCAGCAAGGAACAGACTCGTATTTTGAAAGAGGCTGCTTCTGCACGGGACAAGATCATTGAGCAGGCTAAGGCCCAGGCCTACGACGAGGCTTCCAAGATCCTCGATCAGGCCAGGGTCCAGATTGCTGCTGAAAAGGAAAGCGCAATGAGGGACGTCCGCAAGGAAGTCGCCCTGCTTTCTGTCAGCGTGGCTGAGAAGGTCCTGAGGAAGGATCTTGACTCTGAGAAGAACAGCAGTGAACTGGTCAGCCGTTTTGTTGATGAACTAAGGTCATGAACACTGGGATAATCGCTTCACGGTACGCAACGGCACTACTTAAACTGGTCGATGAGACCGGTGGAGGGGAGGCTGTAGTGAGTCAGGTTGAGATCCTGAGCAATGCTCTGGATGCCATGCCTGATCTCCGTCGTGCCATCGGTGATTCCAGAACGGTTCCTCCAGAGAGTAAGGTGTCCCTTTTCGAGGCCGTCTTGGGTGAGATGCCGAAAACGGTCATGGCTCCGGAACTCAGGAAGTTCATCGCGCTCCTGATCCGTAATGGAAGGATTGGAGATTGCAGGCTGGTGTTCAACAGTTTTGTCTCGATGTACTACAAGTCCAGGGGCATAGTACGTGGACGGCTTATCCTTCCTTCATCGACTGATTCTTCCACTTCAAGCAGGAAGCTTGAGGAATCCTTGAAGGAATTGATCGCGACCAGGACAGGCAAGAAGCTTCTTTTGAAGACAGAAGTGGACGAATCCTTGATCGGAGGTTTCGTCCTTGAAGTCGAAGACCAGCTGTTGGACGCTTCCGTGTCCCATCAGTTGGAGATAATCAAGCGGCAGTTCATTGAACGTAACCGCAGAATAGTTTAGTTATTTATGGCGCAGAACAACAATATCAAACCAAGCGAGATTTCTGAGGTCCTCCTCAGTCAGCTTAAAGACATCGACACTTCCTTGCATTTCGAAGAGATCGGCAAGGTGTTGCAGGTCAGCGACGGTGTGGCCAGGATGTATGGTCTTACCAATGCAGAGGCCGGGGAGTTGCTCGAGTTCGAGAGCGGAGTCATGGGAGTGGTCATGAATCTCGAGCAGGACAATGTGGGAGCCGTTCTTCTCGGCCCTACTGATGAGGTCAAGGAAGGAATGACTGTCCGCCGGACGGGGCGTATCGCTTCAATAAAGGTTGGTGAGTCGATGCTTGGCCGTGTAGTGGATCCTCTTGGAGTTCCGCTTGACGGACTTGGAAACATCGAAGGTGAACTCACTGAGATGCCTCTTGAACGCAAGGCTCCGGGTGTGGTTTACCGTCAGCCTGTTACAGAGCCTCTCCAGACCGGACTTAAGGCCATCGACGCGATGATCCCGATAGGCCGTGGACAGAGGGAACTCATCATCGGAGACCGTCAGACCGGAAAGACGGCAATTGCCATCGACACGATCATCAACCAGCGATCCTGTTTCCAAGCCGGCAAGCCTGTTTATTGCATCTATGTGGCTGTTGGACAGAAAGGTTCCACGGTGGCAAACATAGTTGAGACCCTTCGCGCCAAAGGGGCCATGGACTATACCATTGTTGTCGCAGCAACCGCAGCCGATCCAGCCGCCTTGCAGTATTATGCACCATTTGCCGGGGCTGCAATCGGTGAATATTTCCGTGACACAGGACGTTCAGCCCTCGTGGTCTACGATGACCTTTCCAAGCAGGCAGTTGCCTACAGGGAGGTTTCGCTTATCCTTCACAGGCCTTCCGGACGAGAGGCCTATCCAGGAGACGTGTTCTATCTCCATTCCAGGCTTCTCGAAAGGGCTGCAAAAATCATTGACCAGCAGGAAGTCGCCGAGCGCATGAACGATCTTCCTGACTCATTGAAAGGCAAGGTCAAGGCGGGAGGTTCGCTTACTGCCCTTCCTATCATCGAGACCCAGGCGGGAGACGTCAGCGCCTACATCCCCACCAATGTGATCTCCATCACTGACGGACAGATCTACCTTGAATCCGGTCTGTTCAACCAGGGACAGCGTCCTGCCATCAATGTGGGTATTTCGGTCTCCCGAGTCGGAGGATCCGCACAGGTCAAGTCCATGAAGAAGGTCGCCGGTACCTTGAAGATAGACCAGGCCCAGTACAATGAATTGGAGTCCTTCTCCAAGTTCTCTTCGGACATGGACAAGGTGACGGCCATGGCTCTCGACAAGGGACGCAAGAACAACAGGCTCCTTATCCAGGCACAGTATTCACCGATGCCGGTAGGAGAGCAGGTTGCAATCCTCTATTGCGGCACCCATGCATTGATGAGTGAAATTGGTATCGACAAGGTTGAGGAATTCCAGTCCCAGTTCCTGGACAGGATGAGGGCCTCTCATCAGGATGTCCTTGAGCAGCTAGAGGCCGGCAAGATCGGCGACGAAATCATAAAGGTCATTGAGGACACGGCCGCTGCTGTGGCCAAATCACTTGTCTGATGGCTTCACTCAGGGAAATAAAGGGTCGGATAGCTTCCGTAGGGAGTACGCTGAAGATAACTTCGGCGATGAAGCTCGTGGCTTCCGCAAAGCTCCGCAAGGCACAGCAGGCGATCGGGAATATGCTGCCGTATGAGAACCATCTCCATCGCATTCTGCTCGACCTTATGTCCACCGGATTGTCACTCACAGACCGGCAGCCCGGGCACGACAGAGTCCATCCCCACTCCGCTGCGGCTGAGTACGGCCTAAGCCCGGCAGCCGAGTCGGCGGCCAGTTCGGCATTGTTGGTAACCAGGCCGGTGGGTAAGGTGGCGATCGTGGCATTCTCGTCGAACTCCTCTCTTTGCGGCGCATTCAACGCCAACGCGATCCGTGAGACCCTCTCCGTAATCAATGAATATAGAGCCGCCGGTCTCCAAGACGGTGACATCACAGTCTATTCAATCGGACGCAAGATGCAGGAAGCAATGAAGAAGGCAGGATTCGTCTCTCCTGCAGACTTTACCAGGATGGCCGAGCACCCTGGCTACGATGCTGCTTCCACACTTGCGCAGGAACTGCTGGACGGCTTCGTGGAAGGTCGTTTTGACAAGGTTGAACTGGTTTACAACCATTTCAAGTCCACTTCGTCACAGGTGGTTACCCGGAAGACCTATCTGCCGCTTGACCTTTCCGAAGGCCCGCAAACCTTGAATGCCGGGAAACGTCCTGAAGTCTTCGAAGAGGAAATGCCAAGCCCCAAGAATCCGGAAGACCTCATCGTTGAGCCTTCACCGGAAGAACTCATAGGAATCCTCCTGCCCAAGGTGGTACGCATGAGGATTTTTACAACTCTCCTGGACAGTAATGCTGCTGAGCATGCTGCACGTACTGTCGCGATGCAGACTGCTACTGACAATGGCAATGACCTTCTTCAGGAGCTTACCCTGGAGTACAACAAGAGCCGCCAGCAGAAGATCACATCGGAGATCCTTGACATCGTAGGTGGTTCTTTACAATGATGAAAGTTCGTAAATTCCTGGTCCTGTTCTTCTTGCAGATAGCAATCATCTCATGCGCGCAGGATGGGACCCCGTGCCGTGTGATCCTGGGCGACGAGCGGTTCGATGAATATGTCCCTGGCCTTGTAGGAAAAAGGGTGGCTGTATTCAGCAACCAGTCCGGCATAGTTGGAGATGTGGTCACTGAATCTGGTTTCGGTCCACATCTGGTCGATGTACTTTTGGGAAAGGGCATCAATATCAGTTTGATCCTGTCCCCCGAGCATGGTTTCAGAGGTACGGCGGATGCCGGAGAAAAAGTTTCCAGTGGTATCGACCCCGGCACAGGGGTAGAGATCGTGTCTCTCTACGGCGGCAAGTCTGATCTTTCCGCCAGCCTGGACAAGTTCGACGTCCTCCTTGTCGACATCCAGGATGTAGGACTCAGGTACTATACCTATTATGTGACGATGTGCCGTTTGATGGCCGTCTGTGCAAATGGGGGGAAGAAAGTCATAATCCTTGACAGGCCGAATCCCAACGGCTTCTATGTCGATGGCCCTATCTTGGATCCCAAGTTCAAATCGGGAGTTGGAGGCCTTCCTGTTCCGACAGTTCACGGGATGACTCTTGGAGAACTCGCTTTGATGGCGAATGGAGAAGGATGGCTGGAAGGCGGAGTCAAGTGCGATCTGGAAGTGGTTCCGTGCCTCGGGTACACCCATGCGACAAAATATTCATTGATCATGCCGCCTTCGCCGAACCTGAAGGACATGAGGGCGGTTTACCTTTATGCATCCACCTGTTATTTCGAGGGTACCGTGGTTTCATTGGGGCGTGGAACCGACCGGCCATTCGAAATGTTCGGCCATCCGGACATGGAGGGATATTCATTTACCTTCACTCCCCGCAGTGTCCCGGGGGCGAAGAACCCTCCACTTAAAGACCAGGTCTGCTATGGTGTCGACCTTGGCGAGAAACCCTTGGAAGAGATCTGGAACGAAGGGATCAATCTTGAATATGTGATTGAAGCTTACCGGGCTCTCGGCATGGGAGAGGCTTTCTTCGGGAAGAATAATTTCTTCGACTTGCTCGCGGGAGTAGGTTATTTCCGTGAAATGATCCTTGATGGAGCGGGCGCTGATGAAATCAAGGCACGGTGGAAGGATGACGTCGAAGATTTCAAGGTCAGGAGGCGGCCGTACCTCCTTTATCCGGAGCCGTAGGCGACTGGGGGAGTTTGAGGGGAGCGCCCCTCAATAAATAAAATATAACGGAAGCGTGTCTCACGACCGGCTTCCGTTTTTTCGTTCAATACTTATTGTATAACTATTGAGTCAGTTTTTGGTTTATGAGTAAAAAAATTATGTCGATTTGAGATAATACCATTTCCGTGCCAAAACATGTGGCTACGCTGAAGATAATGGCATTTTTTTTCTTATATTTACATATTCAATGATTAAACACTAGAACATGGTACGTAGAGACTTCTTGAAAGCTTCCGCTATCGGAGCTGCAGGCATCATGATGCCTGCCGGATTCATGAGTGCGTCGGCCGCCCCGGCTGCCGCCAGGAAAAAATCAGCCAATGACAAGATCACCATGGGCTTCATCGGCCTCGGACAGCAGGCCATGTATCTCTTGAACGGTTTCATGTCGATGGACGATGTCCGCGTGGTTGCGGGCTGCGACGTGTACGACATCAAGAGGGACCGTTTCGTCAGGAGGGTCACGAAGCACTATCAGGAGAAGGGTGAGAAGAAGGTTAAGGTGGATGTCTACGAAGACTATCAGGATCTCCTCGCACGCCCTGACATCGATGCAGTCGTGATCGCCGTTCCGGATCACCAGCACGCTATAATAGCCATCGCTGCCTGTAAGGCCGGAAAGGACGTCTATCTGGAGAAACCTCTGACTCTCACTATCTATGAAGGCCAGCAGCTTGTCAAGGCCGTCCGCAAATACAACAGGATCCTGCAGGTCGGAAGCCAGCAGCGTTCGAGCGATGAGTTCTTCCAGGCTGCGAACCTCGCCCGCGAAGGTGAACTCGGCAAGATCCAGAAGATCAAGGTATACGTCGGAAGGAATGATGTCAACCCCGTCACAGGTGCTCCCATGCCGTGCAAGCTTCCCCACATGGAGGTGCCCGCAGGCCTTAACTGGGACAAGTGGCTCGGACCTCTTCCCACATCCGTCTACTATCACTCCGATCTCGATCCTATCATCACAGAGGACAAGGATGAGCAGCTTTGGGGTGCATGGCGCTGGTACACCATTTCCGGTGGCGGTCTTATGACTGACTGGGGTGCCCATATGTTCGACATTGCTCAGTGGGCTATCGGAAAGGATGGAAGCGGCCCTGTCGAGATCATACCTCCGGGATACAGCTTCTATGACTGCCTGACTTACAAGTACGACAACGGAATCATTGTCACAGAGGAACCTTTCGATGGCAAGACTCCCGGTCTCCAGATCTATGGAGAGAACGGCTGGATCAAGGTCTCCCGTGGCAAGTATGCAGCTTCCGACAAGAAGTTCGACATGAAGAAGGCTCTCGGCGACGACAATGTCCCTTACGAGACCAGGGTCGGGCATCACAGGAAGTTTATCGAGGCTATCAAATCCAGGATCGATCCTAACGTTCCCGTTGAGGTCGGACATTCTTCCTGCACCGTCTGCAACCTTGGTAACATCGCCATGGAGCTTGGTCGTCCCGTGGTATGGAATCCGATCGTGCAGAAGTTCATGAATGATCCTGAGGCTACGAAGCACATGCACTACGAGTATCGCGCTGCCTACAAGAACGCCCTCGACGTCTAATTAACTATCTAAAAAAGACTATCTCTTCCGGAACCGTCGCTTCGCGACCCCTCCCAGAGGGCCCCTCCCTCTTAACGTGCCGAGGGTGGCAGTGGTTCCGAAAGAGATAGTCTTTTTTCGTAGATATTACTCAGTGGTGGGAGTTTCCTTCTTTTTCGCGAGTTTGAGGATGGGGGAGGCGATAAGGAAGGATACGGCTGTAGCAATCAGCATTCCGAGAAGGACAGCCAGGAATTTTCCCTTCGGTGCCATCGCCAGGATGGCTATTACGCTTCCAGGGGCTGCGGGAGCCACAAGTCCGGTTCCGGTCAAGGTGTAGAACAGCAAGGCTGAGAAACTGCCGAGGATTGGAGCGATCAGCAGGGCCGGGCGGGAGAGGACATAGGGGAAATAAATCTCGTGGATTCCACCGAGGAAATGGATGACGGCAGCACCGGGGGCAGACTGCTTCTCCATCTTGTCTCCGAATACGGAACAGGCCAAAAGTACACCGAATCCAGGGCCGGGGTTGGTCTCGATAAGGAATATTATCGAAGAACCCATCTCACGTACCTGCTCGACTCCGAGCACGTCGAATATTCCGTGATTGATGGCATTGTTGAGGAACATTATCTTTGCGGGCTCCATCAAGACGCTGACAAGAGGCAGCAGTTTTTTGGCTATCAGCCATTCGACTGCAGCCTTGAGGATCTGGGTCAGCCAGACTACCACTCCTCCGATAAGCAGGTAAGCTACAATCGCCAGGAGGAAACCGATTATTCCGACCGAGAAATTATCCACGAGGACTTCGAAAGCTTCTCCGACCTTCCCCTTGGCCCACTTGTCGAATTTCTTGATGCACCATCCTCCGAGGGGGCCCATGATCATTGCACCGATGAACATCGGGATGTCACTTCCTACGATGACTCCGGCCGTAGCTATGGCTCCTGTGACGCCACCCCTTACTCCGTGGATCAGGGATCCGGCCGTGTAGCCTATAAGGAGGGGGAGGAGATATTTCATCATCGGATCTCCCAGCTGTGCCAGTTTCTCATTAGGCATCCAGCCATTGGGAATGAACAGGGCCATGATGAAACCCCATGCGATGAAAGCGCCGATGTTCGGCATTACCATGTCACTGAGACTGCGTCCTAAATCCTGGACTCCGGTTTTCAACCGGCCGAGTAGAGAAAGTTCTTTTGCCATGATCAAATATACTCAAATTCTTCGGATTCTTTAGCTATATTTGTGTAAACCGATCTAATTATGGAAATGAACTACGTTATTGGAGTGGATTTCGGGACCGATTCGGCCCGGGCTATTCTGGTTGATGCCGCAGATGGCAGGGAACTCTCATCCTGTACAAGTTATTACAAACGATGGGCGAAAGGACTTTACTGTGATACAACGATCGACCGTTACAGGCAGCACCCTCTCGATTACATCGAGTCGCTCGAGGAAGTCTTGAAGGGAGTCCTTGCAGAATGCCCTGACAAGGGGCGGGTGAAGGCCATTGCAATTGATTCGACCGGAAGCAGTCCATGTCTTGCCGACGCCAATCTGAAGCCTCTGAGCCTCTACCCTGAATTCGCCGAGGACCCCGACGCCATGTTCGTGCTCTGGAAGGATCACACTTCAGAGAAAGAAGCGGCAAGGATCATCGACTTGTGCACTTCGGGAAAGTTCACCAATTACATTTGCCACACCGGCAACACCTATTCCGCCGAGTGTTTCTGGTGCAAGGTAGCCCATGTCCTCCATTCTTCAGATGCCCTCAGGGAGAGGGCAGTGACGGTCATTGAGGAATGTGACTATATTCCTGCAATCCTGACTGGGTGCACGGAAGTGGCTGAACTCAAGACAAGCCGTGGAGTTTCCGGGGAAAAATGGATGTGGGCACAGGAGTGGGGAGGATTCCCTCCAAGAGAGTTCTTCGAAGCCCTCGATCCGGTGCTCCTGCCTATGCTTGACAACATGCCCGATCCCCATTACTATTGTGAGGAGGCTGCCGGGCATCTTTGCGAAGAATGGGCGGCAAAGCTGGGCCTTTCCACTGACGTCGTCATAGGAGTCGGCAACATAGACAGCTACTCAGGTGCTGTAGGAGGTGGAGTGGCTTACAAGAAGATGGTCATGAATATGGGTACTTCAGCATGCTACATCGCGGTCGTGCCTACGGAAGTCATGGCTGGCAGGCTGATTGACGGAGTTTTCGGCCAGGTTGACGGGATGATACTTCCCGGTCATGACGGTTTCGAAGTCGGCCTCTCTTCGTTCGGCGATGCCTTTGCATGGCTGAAGAGGCTGCTAAGCTGGCCTGTCGAACAGCTCCTGCCTGAAGATGCAGACCCCGGCCTCAAGAAAAAGATGACTGACAGGATACTGCCTCTTCTCACTTCAGAAGCCGAGAAGCTTCCGCTGCGCCTTGAGGCACCTCTTGCCACTGACTATTTCAACGGCCGCAGGAATCCGGTCCTGAACACATCCATCACAGCCTCCTTAACCAGGCTTAAGATCCACACGTCGGCTCCGGAACTCTTCTATGCCATAGTGGAATCGACTGCATTCGCGACAAAGGCCATCCTGGACCACATGGATGCCAGTAACGTAGCCATAGACGAGCTGGTGGCTGTTGGAGGAGTCGCACAGAAATCACCTTTCGTCATGCAGCTTATGGCAGATGTCGTGCAGAGGGAGATATCAGTCTCTGCGACAAAGAATGCAGGGGCCATGGGTGCAGCAATCCATGCGGCAGTGGCCTCCGGTCTGTATCCCAATGTCCGCGCTGCGCAGGAGGCCATGTGTCCTCCCGTCATCTCTACTTACAAGCCGACTGCGGACAAGGCCAGGATAGATCTTCTGATGAAACGTTACGAGCGTTATCTCGACCTTGTTCACTTTACTGAAGACCAGCAGAATAAATAGATTCCTTATAACCAATAACATGCGTAAACTTTTGCTTTTTTCCATGCTGCTTGTTCCCGGCCTTATCGCATTCAATGGCTGCGGTAAAGAAGAAAAGCCTGTGGAAGGCTTGTTTGCCAGCCATAAACCCTACACGCGCTGGTGGTGGTTTTCTTCGAACATAGACAAGAAAGATGTCCGTGACCAACTTGTCTGGCTGAAAGACCATTCTTTCGGAGGTGTTGAGATTGCGTGGGTTTACCCTATGTTCCTGTCTCCGGACACCCCTCATCCGGATTTCCTTTCCCCAGAGTGGAGCGAACCGGTTATCTATGCAAAACGTGTAGCAGATTCCCTCGGATTGGGGTGTGATTTTACCTATGGTTCGCTCTGGCCTTTCAATGACGTGAACCTTCCGGACGGCGACCAGACCCGGACCTATTTCGACACCGTGGAAGTGGCAATACGGCCATATACCTGGGACCATCCCAAGGTGGCGCGCATTCTCAACCATTTGGACAAGGATGCCTTCTTCCGCTATGCCGACAGGATGAACAAGGGGCTTTCCGAGGCCTATAAGGGTTCCAAGTCCGGACTTTTCGTCGATTCTTGGGAAGTCGAGACAGATGGGATGTGGACTCCTGGGTTCGGTGAGCGTTTCATGGCTGAACATGGTTACGACATAGAACCCTACGTCAGGGACAAGAAGATCAATGACGATAATCCCGATGTCCGTTATGACTACATGAGCACGATTTCCGGCTATGTCATGAGGGAGTTCTATGGCCCGTTTGCCGAGAATGCAAGGCGTACCGGGACCTTCTCCCGCGCTCAGTGCGGTGGGGCTCCCACCGACCTCCTGACGGCTTTTACGCTGGTGGATATTCCTGAGACAGAAGCAATCCTTTACGAACCCTCTTTCAGCAGGATTGCTGCGTCGGCTGCCACCCTTGCTTCGAAGGAGGCAGTCTCTGCCGAGACATTCACGTGCATGTACGGCTGGACCAGCCTTCGCTACAAGGATGGACACGGCCAGAGTCCACATCAGGGCAAGGAGCAGATTGCCGACCTGAAGCTCGTCTGCGACGCCTTGTTCGCCAATGGCACAAACCAGATCATCTGGCATGGTTTCCCGTTCAACAAGGTAGGCCGTTCCGACAACTGGTTCTATACTACCTGCCAGCTGAGCACGGATCCTGCGCATAACCTTACCGGAGATGAACTTACCCGTTTCAACGACTACATGACCAAGGTCTCCGGCTACATGCGCCGGGGAACCAACTACACAGACATGGCGGTCTACATGCCTCTCGAGGATTCCTGGATGAAGGGCGCCTATCCTGAGGAAGTTACCAAGATGATGGCCTGGGCCCTGGGTGAATACGAGCTCCGTTACATCAAGACGCCTGAGGAGTACAAGGGCATGCAGCCGATGTGGGTAAATGGGAAGTTCCTGTCTGACGCTGAATATTCCGACGGAGTGCTTCATTGCGGTGATGCTCAGTTCAGCGTCCTGTACCTGGATGTCGACTATCTCGAGTATTCTTCACTTCAGAGCATCATCCGCCTGGCGAAGGCCGGACTCCCAGTGTTCCTTGGCCGCACGCCATCTGAACCTGGAGTGGTCAAGCACCAGGACTACTCCGCTCTCCTGGACGAGCTGAAGGGAATACCTTCTGTTTCTTCCGACCCTTCGGTCATTGCAAGCAAACCTCTTGTCGAAGGTAAGGACCTCCCCGATTTCTGGTGCCGCCAGGACGGCGACTCCTACTTTATCTTCTTTGCCAACCCGATGTCGATGAAGGTGACCTACCCGATGGATTACTGTTTCGCCTTTACCGACAAGGGCTGTACCCGTGAGATTACAGTCAACCACCACGGCAGGTCCGATAAGGTTACTCTCGATTTCCACCCCATGGAGTCCCTGATGTTCCAGGTCACACCGAAGGGAGTGAAGAAGATTGAACTGGATTACATCCCGCCGGTGCTCCCTAAGGATTAAATGACAGGAGTTTCTTTCCTCGCCGCCTTCGTGGTGGCAATAGCCTTGATGATTGTCATGATAGCCAGGTTGAAGGTCCATCCCTTCCTGGCCATCATGGCAATATCGCTTGTGCTTGCCCTGCTTGCAGGGCTTCCGTTGAAGGACATCCCCGGGGTAATCGGATCCGGTTTTTCATCCACGTTTACATCCATCGGAATAGTGATCATCTTCGGAGCCTTCATCGGGGCCGTGCTCGAGAAAACAGGTGCGGCTTTCAAGCTTGCAGATTTGGTGATCCGTCTGGTCGGGGAAAAGAATCCCACCCTCGCGATGGAGCTGATGGGCTGGGTCGTTTCGATCCCGGTCTTCTGTGACAGCGGCTTCGTGGTTTTGGATCCGGTCAGGAAGGCCATGGTGCGCCGCACCAAGGTTTCCAGCGTTGCTATGACGCTCTGTCTTTCCTGCGGCCTTTATGTCTCGCATGTATTCATCCCTCCTACTCCCGGCCCTATCGCGGCTGCCCAGGCCCTCGGCGTTGGAGAGAACCTGCTTCTGGTCATGGGGATCGGTGCTCTCTGCTCGTTGTTCCCTATGATTGCGGGCTATCTGTTTGCGCGCTATGCCGGAGCAAGGTTGAAAAGCAAGGAGGAAATTGGCGATGGGAATGATATTATTCCGACTTATCAGGAGGTCAAGTCCTCATTAGGTCCCTTGCCGGGAACTGCTGATGCACTTGCTCCGCTTGTGCTGCCCATCATTCTCATGGCGTTTGGATCCGTGGCTTCAATGGCTGGGTGGGATGGATTCTGTGGCGACCTGCTTAGATTCCTCGGTTCCCCGATAATGGCTCTTGCCGCAGGTGCTGTCATGGCGATAATCCAGCTTTTCCATTCCGGGAAGGGCAACGATTTCTTCTCCTTGACAGACGGCACACTGAAGACAGTCGGCCCCATCCTTTTTGTGACCGCGGCAGGAGGTGTCCTGGGGAAGGTGATAGCTTCTTCCGATTTGGTGGCATACATCTCGTCCCATTCTTCCGGCATGCAGGCTTTAGGAATATTCTTCCCCTTCATCCTTGCCTCTATACTTAAAACAGCGCAGGGCTCATCAACCGTGGCTATTACTACCACCGCCGGGATCGTAGCTCCTCTGCTGCCTGCGCTCGGACTGGTCTCACCTGTTGAAGTCTCACTCGCGATAATGGCCATCGGAGCCGGTGCAATGACCGTTTCTCATGCAAACGATTCCTATTTCTGGGTGGTTACGACCTTCGGTGGGATAAAGGCCCAGGACGGTTACCGCTCGCAGACCATGCTGACCTTAGTTATCGGCCTTGCTGCCATGCTGGAGATATTCATCCTCAGGCTGGTTTTCTGAGATTATCGGACCGGGCTCCAGAATAAATACCTAACGAAAAATCCCCTGCAGTTTTTCTGCAGGGGATTTCTGCGGAGAGAGCGAGAATCGTAAACCAAGTACAACACCCTTCGTAAACCCTTGCAGGAGTGCTTTCTATTGCGTATCTTTGCAAACGGGTTCGTTCAACTTTGAGCATTTTTGGGATATTTTTGGGATACGATTTTAACTAGCGGAGGGGTCGCAAAATGAAAATCAAGCGCAATGCAGCTTTCCGTCTCTTTGCCTACGGAAAGGATAAGAACCGGTATCAGATCAGATTCCGGGTTACCTTCAACAGCCAGCGTCTGGATCTGAAGACCGGATGCCAACTCGTCGATGCCAAGGCCTGGGATGACGAGGCCCAACTGGTCAAGTCGGGTTACAAAGGCCCCAAGGGTGAGACTGCCCTGTCCATCAACAACGAGCTCCGGAACATCAAGGACCAGATGGACTCCACCTTCAAGTTCTTCGAGGCCATCGACCAGATCCCGACGCCGTCTCAACTTCAGAAGAAGTATGAGGATCGGCTGAACGGATCCGTCCCCCAGAAACCCGCCCCGGAGCCCAAGAAGGTGCGCAAGCCCAAAGAACACGATTTCTTCAAGGTCTATGATATGTTCCTGAAGGAGTGTGGCGAGAAGAACGCCTGGACGGAAGCCACCTTCGAGAAGATGGAGGCAATGCGCGTCGATCTGACTACTTTCAAGAAGAACATCAAGTTCTCCGACCTGACCGAAGCCACCCTGACGGAGTTTGTCGCATATATGCGCGACAGCAAGAAGCTCCGGACCCCGCGTAAAAAGAAGGGAGAAAGGGAGGACTATGACCAGGAAGACCTGGTGGGCCTGAAGAACTCCACCATCGAGAAGAAACTAGGTTACCTTCGCTGGTTCCTGAACTGGGCGACCGATCGGGGCTACAACACCAACCTAGACTATAAGAAGTTCCACCCGACCTTGAAGATGACGCAGCGAAAGGTCATCTACCTGACCAAGGAGGAAATAGCCCGCGTCCGTGATCTGGAGCTCTCGGAGGCCCAGACTTACCTGGATCCCATCCGGGACATCTTCCTGTTCTGCTGCTTCTCCGGTCTCCGGCACTCCGACGTCAACAACCTCCGCCGCAGCGACATCAAGGGCGATCACATCGAGGTTACGACCGTCAAGACGGCGGACAGCATTTCCATCGAACTGAACAAGGTCACCAAGGCCATCCTTGAGAAATACAAGGATACCCCCTTCAAGGACAACAAGGCCCTTCCGAACTACACCAACCAGGCGATGAACCGCGACATCAAGGAACTGTGCAAGCTCGCCGGTATCAATGAGGAGATCCGCGTTACCACCTACAAGGGCAACGTCCGCACCGACAAGATCCAGCCGAAGTGGGAACTGGTCGGCACCCACACCGGCCGCCGCACCTTCATCGTCAATGCTCTCTCTCTGGGCATCACCCCGAATATCGTGATGAAATGGACCGGCCACTCCGACTATAAGGCCATGAAGCCCTACATTGACATCGTGGATTCCATCAAGGCAAGTTCGATGACGAAGTTTGATGGGTTGATTTAATCTCACCCGAGCCATTCTGCGGAAACACCTCCGCAACTTTTGTAAAAATTGCGGGAATTTTACCGCAGTTTTATTATATTTGTGCCGAAACAATACCGCAACACGCCATGCAAGCACTTTACGACCAATTCTATCAACTTCTGGAACTCACCCCCATGAACTTCTTTCGGGGGCAGCATAATACCATCAACTGGGACGTTCGCATCCTTGGCATCCTGGGCCAGAAAGGTGTGGGAAAGTCCACCCTCATTCTGCAGCATATCAAGCAGCAAGGGATCAAGGAAGAGTCCCTATATGTCGTTGCCGATGATATTTATTTCAGCGCACATACTCTGTTGGAAACAGCGAAGGCTTTCTTCGCCCGCGGGGGCAAATACCTGTACATAGATGAGATTCACAAATACCAGGATTGGAGCAGAGAGATCAAGAATATCTATGACAGTCTACCGCTGCTGCACGTCGTCTATTCCGGCAGTTCCATGCTGGATCTGAAAGAAGGCGGAGCCGATCTGAGCCGCCGCGTCATCGAATACCATCTTCCGGTCTGGTCTTTCCGCGAATACTTGAACCTTCGCAATGGTTGGTCCTTGAAGAGCGCCACCCTGGAGGAAGTTCTGAAAGGGGAAGTCGATTTCCCTTATGGTCCGGAGCGCCCGCTCAAATATTTCGATGATTACATGAAGAAAGGCTGCTATCCGTTCTCCTTGGAGCCTGAATTTGAGACCCGCCTGCGCCAGGTCATCAATACCACCGTCGAGGTCGATATTCCTAAGTACGCCAAGATGACCATCGCCGCCACTCAGAAACTCAAGAAATTCATGTACTACATCTCCAAGAGCGTCCCTGTCAAAATCAATTTCTCAGATATGGCCAGGGATCTGGAGCTGGACCGTGATGAACTGCCCAAATACCTGGAGTATCTGGAGAAGGCCGAGCTGGTCTCGGTCCTGCGAATGAAGGCAAACGGCGATGCCATCCTCCGCAAGATGGACAAACTCTACCTCCATAATTCCAATATGGCATATGTCCTCTCCGGCGAACAGCCCAACACCGGGAACAGTCGCGAGACCATCTTCTTCTGCTGGACAAAGCAAATGTTCGAGACGCTGGAATCTCCAGTATCAGACTTCGAAATCGATGGAAGGACTTTCGAAGTGGGAGGTCGAAAGAAGGGAAAGAAACAGATTGAAGATGTCCAGAATGGGTTTGTGGTCAAAGACGACATAGAATACGTCCACGATAATCAGGTGCCTCTCTGGATGTTCGGGTTCCTATATTGAAATATACAGTTGCGATCTCTCCCTCGGACCTGTCCGGGGGATTTCTTTTTCATTCCCTATATTCGAATGCAAGCACTTTGGCTTAACCATTTTTCTGTTTCGTAAAAATGGCTTATATTTGTGTCTGAAGACATTTATTGGCCATGGAAGACTTTTTGTTTTACAATTCCAAACGAGATAAGGTAGACCTCACGCCGTTCTTGGGGAAATACAATATCTTTATCCTTTGCAAGGATGGTTATATGACGATCAAAGCGCACCAGATTTACACGCCGACATTGGGTGGGAGCCTATTTGTATTGCCACGCACAATGCCAGTTACCGAAATCTGGTTCGATGGCGAAGCGGATGCGGACATTCTTCTTGTGTCAGACTTTTTGATGAACGAGTATCGACCGATAGTCCCATGGGAGCCGAAATGTTATAAGTACTTGTCATACATGTCCCATGTCCTTAACTTGGAGGATGCTTTATTTGACGAGAAGAGGATCCTGGAGAAAGATCTTGATCAGATCAAAGAACATCTCGGCGATCCCTACAACTACCTGGACGAAGAAATCACCGGTTCTCTTTTACGCGTCTTCCTCTGCGATTTCTGGAGGGTCTTTTTCCGCATGATATATAACCGTGATGACAGGGGGCTTCCTTCGAAGTATCTCGCCCAGTTCCTGCTCGACGTTCAAAAAGAGTGCAAAACACAACGCGATGTCTCATGGTACGCGGAGAAACTGGGAATCACATCGAAGTACCTCACGGAGATCAGCAAAAACGCAACCGGTTATCCGGCCAGTGTCTGGATTGATTACTATGCGGCGCGCGTCATTCGAAAGGAGTTGTTAACCCAGAGCGTCTCATTTACAGACCTTGCCAAGGAGATGAATTTTACGTCGTTGCCCGTCTTTACGCGATATGTCAAACGAGTACTTGGATGCTCTCCGTCAGAAGTTCGCGACTCAAAAGGTAAGTTTGAGTATTCCAATGTGCTAGGATTGATGGAATGGTCCGATGATGATAAATACCTTGAAGAGCTCCCGCCGAGCAAGGACGAAACAGAATAATTGACGAGAGCCTGATTCCATCCAGCACGAGCTATTATCGATCTCATTGGTGACAATGAGGTCGATTTTCTTTTGACTGCGTTCGGGCAGCCAAGGCAAACTAGTTTAGTATAGTATAGTTTGTTTATCTTTTCCGTTCTTACAAAAAGAGAAGAGGTCTTTCGAGTGATAGGTCGATTGTGTCCAACCGGCCCTGGCCTTTCTGGCACACTGACGGAAAAAGGCCACATTGACAAGAAGCGGGATTTCGGGCTAGAGGCCCGGGGAAAATGCCGAATTAGGGCAAAGCAAAGCCTTGAAAAGAGGCAAAAATGGCCGTTTTAAGGCCAAATAGTGCCGTTTTTGTGTGGCTGCTAGCACAAATTCAAAAAAGTGGCTTAAAAGCGTGTAAATGTGAGAAATATTTCGTAAATTGAATATGGGAAGTGCCCCGAAAACCTCAGTTTTCCGGCACTTTTCGCTTTTTGAAGTGGCAAAAATCATCTTGAAAGTAAAACCGAAATTAAGTCAAACATAAAAACGAAGATAGTTCAACCTTTAAAAATTGTAATTGATATGAGTACAACAAAATCCATCGAGGGGCTTTTGGAGAAGCCCGTCTACATGATGACCGGGGAGGAGTATCTTGAGCTTACGCACTACGCGCTGGCGAA
>CADCJX010000028.1 GCA_902801885.1 uncultured Bacteroidia bacterium | reverse complement strand
GCCACGTGATATTGAATTCATCCCACAGCCGGAGATCCCCTGTATGGTAATAATCGATGAGCAGTCCAAGGGCCTTCCTATGGACGTCGTTCTCGGCGCACTCCATGGCTTTCCCCAGTTCGGAACAGATCCTGTCTATGGCTTGGCCGTAGAGACCTCCGGACTTCCAAGTCATTTCCTTGATTGTGCCATCTTCCTTTACCACCTTGCTATTCAAGCCAGTTGACACCGGGCAGGGGTCATCAGGGTCCTCCAGGGAGGAATAAAACTTTTCGACTTCCTCCCTCGTCACGCCATCGTAGAAATTGACGGAGGAAAGGGCTACAATATCCCCTTCTAAGGAAACGCTCCGACGCACCGGACAGATATCCGGGGAATATATTACCTCCAGAAGATCCTCATCCAGGCATCCGGATGCTTTCATCAGGGAGCGGAAATAGTCCTTCCCGCAGGACGGGAAGAATTTTGTCTCGGCGTAATGATGATGGAATCCGCTTGAGAAGAAAAGTCTCTTGGCATAGACAGTGAACTCCGCGAACTGCGGACAGTCCCTGTCACCTGGATAATTATCGAAAATTGCTTCTACGACATGCCTGACAGGCAAGTTCCACTTGCAATATTGATCCCAGGTGATGTCGCGGCCTGCCTTGGCGGCTTCCGACAGATGGAATGCATATTCTTTCTGCCGAAGCGTCAGGGCATCCCATCCTGGCACTTCAAAGCGCATTATCTTGATGTCGGCAAATTCGTCTATGACGGTCTTCATGACGTAAAGATAGACATATTCAGGAATTATTCCTACATTTGTAGGACACGGTAAAACAAAGACAACTTACTATGAATATCGTCAAGACGATCATAAGTTCACTCAGGGTGGCGGTTATCCTTGCCGGATCCGCGCTCTGCTTCTCATGCGTCGAAAAGGACGAGAACTTCGGTATCGACGGGAAAGATGAAGGGATCGATTACACCTACCACGGCAACAGGATCGACCATGTAGAATCACGAAGGGTTCTGCTGTTCTATGAATGCGGATTCAATTCCCTTTACGGATATCTTTCCACCAACATGGATGTCGACATTGAAAAGGGGTACCTCCCCGGCCACGGGAGGAATGACGATGTCGTCCTCGTGTTTTCCAAGATAGCCAAGAATGCCAACTACAAGGATGTACCGTCGTATCTCAGAAGGATCTACAAGGACAGTGAAGGGAATATGGTTTCCGACACCCTGAAGACCTATCCTTCATCGACTGTCGCCTCTTCAGGAGAGACAATGAGGGAAGTACTCAGTTTGGTAAAATCCACCTTCCCAGCAAAAGGTTACGGAATGGTCTTCTCCTCCCACGGTTCAGGCTGGCTCCCTGCAGGTTATTTCAACAATCCTTCGGAATTCGAGCGTAATCACAGGCGGGCTTCCGGCGGTGCCAAATATTCAAGGAGCATCCCGAGACTTGGAGTTCCGGAAGGCTCCATGGAGGAAGATGATCCCTTCGCCGGGATGGTCAGGAGCCTGGGACAGGACAAGATGGCGTCGGGCGATGTGGAAATGTCAGTTGCAGTATTTGCCTCAGGTATACCATTCCATCTGGACTATCTTCTTTTCGACATGTGCTTCGGCGGTGGAATGGAGGTCGTGTATGCCCTGAGGGACAAGGCAAGCTACATCGGGGTTTCCCCCGCAGAAGTGCTGGCAGACGGAATGTATGACTACACCAAGCTTATCGGTTTCCTGTTCAATGGCTCATCTCCCGATCTCAGGGGACTCTTCGTTGACTCGTTCGAGAAATATAACAAGCAGAGCGGACAGTACCGTTCAGCGACAGTGACACTCGTCAGGACTGACGGACTCGAAAGACTTGCCTCTGTCTGCAAGGATCTGGTTTCAAGGTACTCCGATGCCATAGCCCATGCACCGGTCTCTCAGATCCAGGGCTATTTCCGCCAGAACAGACACTATTTCTACGATCTTGAGGACACTTTCGCCAAATGCGGGGCCTCTTCAGAAGACATGGCTGTCCTTCGGAATGCAATCGACGGGAGCATTGTCTACAAGAATGCTACTCCATCTTTCCTCAATGTCTTCGACATCAAGACTTATTCCGGTTACAGCATCTATCTTCCCTGCGCCGGCACTTCCCTTCTCGACTCCTACTATAAGGACGAAGAATGGAACAAGGCTGTCGGTCTTGTCAATTAATTTATTTATTCATATCTTTGCCAGCCAATTAAAAGCGCCCAGGCGTTTTTGGTGCAATGGGGCCCCGGCCCGACCGGGGTTGAGTAACACATTTTTAAATAAAAACAATGAAGCATTTTGAACTTAACGGCAAGATCCGCGAAGTCGGAAACAAGGCCGTGATCAAAGCGATCCGCAGGCAGGGTCTCGTCCCTTGCAACCTTTACGGACAGGGAATCGAGAACGTCCTCTTCACAGTCTCTGAAAGGGATCTCATGGGAATCACCAACACTCCCGCCTCCTTCATCATCGACATCAAGCTTGACAACGGCCAGACCTACATGGCAGTCGTGCATGAGCTCCAGTTCCATCCTGTAAAGGACAACTGCCTCCACGTCGATTTCCTCGCAGTCTCCGAGGACAAGCCCATCGCTATCAAGGTTCCCATCGTGGTCAGCGGCCACCCTGTGGGTGTCCAGAAGGGAGGTAAGTTCGTCCTTGTCTCCAGGGCTATCCGCATCAGCGCTCTCATGAAGGACCTCCCCGACACTCTTAACGTCGACGTTACCAGTCTCGATATCGAGAAGAGGATCGTCGCCGGTGACATCAAGCTTGACAACGTGACTGTGGTCTCCCCTAAGGACACCATCATCTGCACCGTCAAGGCCACCCGCAACATGACACAGGCAGCCGATGAAAATGCTGAAGGCGCTGAAGGCGCTGCTGAGGCCTAAAAAAGATCGGACACCTGAAGACGATCCTGGCATGAACTACCTTGTCGCCGGACTTGGAAACATTGGCGCAGAGTACGCTTCAACCAGACACAATTCGGGTTTTATGGTATTGGATGCCTGGGCTCAGGCATCCAATGTCAGTTTCAGGACTGAACGCTATGGAGACATGGCAGAAGTCAGTTTCAAGGGCAGGAAGTTCTACCTCCTGAAGCCTTCAACCTACATGAATCTCAGTGGCAATGCCGTCAGGTACTGGATGGGGAAACTGAAACTTCCCCTTGAGAACCTCATCGTTGTCTGCGACGACATCAATCTGCCTTTCGGTACGGTCCGGATGCGGAAAAGTGGGAGCGACGGCGGTCACAACGGTCTCAAAGACATAGAAAACTGCCTTGAAAGTACGAATTGGGCCAGGATCCGGATCGGAGTCGGCAACAATTTCTCTAAAGGCGGACAGATCGACTACGTGATCGGCAATTTTTCTGATGAGGAAAAGAAGGAAATGCCGGAGATCTGCGACAAGGTAATTGAAGGTATCAAGAACTTCTCGACAATCGGTCCGGACAGGGCGATGAACTTCCTCAACACCCGGCAACCTAAGCAGAAAAATACCCTCTGAAGCATTGATAATTAAGCTTTTTTTAAAGTGAATTATTTGATTATTCCTTTTTTTTACATAAATTGCGCAGTGGTTGAAGAAGCATTGGACAATTGTAAAAACAATATTTAGTTTATCTATTCACTTAATATTTAAAGAAATGAAAAAGCTTGTTGCACAAATCAAGGAAGAACTTGATGCATTCGTCGTAAATGCAGATGCTCAGGTAGAGAAGGGAAACAAGGCTGCTGGTGCACGCGCCCGCAAGGCTGCCCTTGAACTCATGAAGGACCTTAAGGAGTTCAGGAAGGTGTCCGTAGCTGAGGCTAAGAAGTAATTTATTTACTTTTCCTTACAAGCGGCTACCCTAAAGGCGGCCGCTTTTTCATTGATGAAGCACAGGTCTTTTATTATAATCATTCTCCTTATAGCCTTGGTAGCAAGCGGTTCGGCACCAAGGAGAGGTACTTTTTTGATGTATCAGCCGGACGGCTCATCTTTCCTTGCTTCCTTGAAGGGAGATGAGTTTGCCAAAGTACTCACGACCGCAGACGGTCATACCGTCACAAAGGGAGAAGACGGTTTCTACAGATACGCCTTCTTCAATCCTGACGGGTCCAGGGAGATTTCAACTTACAAGGTCGGAGACAACGTCCCTTCAATGGTTCTGGACGGATTCAGATATATTCCCTGGAGAGCTCTCAGGGAAAAAGCAGCCAAAGTGAGGAGCACCCGCCGTGGAGAGACTGGCAACTATGTCCGTACAAGGGCATCCCAATCCAACAAGAAGCACTGTATCGTAATCCTTGCACAATTCCAGGACAAGACTTTCCTGAACGGAGAAAGCAGGAGACAGGAATTCATGGACCTGATCACAAAGGAAGGATCCAACAGCGTCCTGGATTATTTCAATGACCAGTTCAAAGGCAGTTACGAATTCAATTTCACAATCGGCCCTGTAGTGACTCTCCCCAAGGATCTGAGCTACTACGGCAAGAATGAAGACGACAAGGCTGGACGGGACACAAACCCTCAGGAACTTGTCCGTGACGCTTGCATGCTCTCCGATCCTTTTGTGGATTTCTCGGAATTTGATGATGATGGTGACGGTACAGTGGACAATGTCTTCGTGATCGTGGCCGGCAAAAGCGAGGCCGAGGGCGCGGATTCCGACTGCATGTGGCCCCATCAGTGGTACGTTCCGAACCTGAGCCTTGACGGAAAGAGGATCCTGACCTATGCACTCTCAACTGAACTGACTGTACAAAGCCAGAACAGCACAGGCCAATTGGTGTGGGGGCTCTGCAACATCGGCACATTCTGCCATGAGTACAGCCATGTGCTTGGCCTTGAAGACTATTACGACACCGACGAAGAAGGAAGTGGCGGGACCTCCAAGGGAATGTGGGTCTCAACTGCGCTGATGGATGGAGGCAACTTCAACAACATCGGCAAGACACCCCCTTACTACAATGCCCTGGACAGGGAAATGCTGGGAATCGGGAAACCGGAGAAGATGAAGACCGGGACCGTCACACTGGAGCCTGTAGACCGGAATGGGCGCTATCTCATACTCGAACACCCTTCCGACCCAGCGGAATTCTTCCTTTTCGAATGCAGGGCTCCAAAAGGCTGGGACACCTACATAGGCGGCAGCGGCCTTGCAATATACCATGTAGACATGAGCCACAATTTCGCCGGCTGGTCCGATGAAGCTGAGAACAATGTCAATGCAGAATACCGCTGGAGCAACAATGAGATCAACTGCAATCCATCCTATGAATGTGCAGACATGATCGAAACTTCTTCCGGAGCAATTGATGTACGCCAGGCCTTCTTTCCCTACAGGACTATAAACTCATTCAATGCCAATTCCTCGCCATCCTTCACCTTCAACGACGGCACCCCTGCCCCATTTGCCTTGGCCGGCATAACCAGGAACGGAGAAAACGTCACTTTCACTGTCTATAACAGTTCCGACGTAGTCCCGAATGTGACCAGCCTGCAAGGAGAGATCTACCAGGATGCTGCGATCATAACCTGGCAGTCTGATATCGAAGGCTTCGACGGTGAAGCGACCGTCAGCTGGGGAGAGACGTCCGGAAGCAGCAAGTCATTGACAGTAAGACCTTATGAAGCAGGAAAGTATTCATTGACCCTGGAAGGTCTTTCCCCTACCAAAGCTTACACGGTCAACGTGACCTTCGAAAGGAACGGGGTAAGTGGGGAGACTTCAGTGCTCGACTTCCTTACAAAGGCCAGCCAGGACGGCAAGAAACCATTCATCTATCTTGAATATCTTGCAGCCAGCAGGACCTCGGGCAAGTTCCTTCCCGGAACCGGCTTCCCCTTGAGGGTCTATAATGCCATAGGAGAGAAGGTCGGATGGACCTTCGACAATTCTCCTGTCAAGACTGATGGAAGCGGTTACTTCCACCCTTCTAAATCCGGTACCCTTAAAGCCACGGTCTACCATTCTGACGGCTCAAAGGACATCCTGTCAAAAGAGATTGTGTTCCAATGAAAAGAATAGCATCGCTTACAGCCATCTTGATGGCTATGGTATTGTTCATTGCCTCCTGCAGCAGGACCCTAGAGCCTGACAGCACCTTCATTTCCGGGTCCGACATCCAGCTGAAGGTCTCAGGCCGGGTCATCTACACCTACGATCCCCTCACCTGGCAGCTTGGTTACAATCCAACGAACAGGGAATTCAGGGCTTCAGACGATGCCATGAAGAACTGGTTCTTCGTGACCTGCTCCGCAGTCCCCTCATCCGTAGGCCAGAAAATGGATGCAACAGTCACATGGTCTTCCGGCAGCGGAACCCAGTCCGTCAAAGGCAAGTTCGAGGTCGCCAAAGCCGAACAGGACACCTACTGGCTCTGGTGCGGAGACAAAAAAATACAGACGGGTGTCACCGTCTGTATTCTCCGATAATTACCAGTATCTATCCTGGATTCTATTTCTTCAGCAGTTCCTCGATGTGCTCGGCGTAGTCGAGGGTGGTGTCGAGATAATAGACGATCTCGGGAACAATCCGAAGCTGACGGCCGATCTGGCGGCCAAGAGCCCCACGGATCTCTCCCATGTTATCATTCAGGATCTTCATCGCCTCTTCCTGCTTGGAAGAAGGGAATATGCTGACATAGGTCTTCGCGATCGAGAGGTCCGGGCTGACCCTGACCTCGCTGACGGTGACCATTGCGCCACCGAAGAAGGCCATGCCCTTGCTCCGGATGATCTCTGCAAGATCCTTCTGGATCTCGCGGGCGACCTTGAGTTGTCTGGTAGTGGCCTGTCTCTCCATGATTAGATGATATTTATGATGAAGTAGTTCTTCTTACCCTTCTGGGCGAGGATATATTTCCCGTCCACGATGTCTTTCTCGGAGACCTGGTACTCGATGTCGGTGACCTTGTCCTTGTTGATCGACACTCCGTTTCCAACGGTCATCTTCCTGGCCTCTCCCTTTGAAGGGAAGACCTGGGTCTTGACGGCAAGGAAGTCGAGGATGTTGCAAGGAAGCTCCGAACGAGGCACATCGAAAGTCGGCACTCCGGCGAAAACAGCCAGGAATGTCTTCTCGTCAAGCTTGCGGAGCTCGTCGGAAGTGGAATTGCCGAAGAGCATCTTGGAAGCGGAGACGGCGTTCTCATATTCAGCGGCCCCGTGGATAGTCGTGGTGATCTCCTTTGCGAGGAGCTGCTGGAGGGTCCTGCGGCCTGGATCAGCGCGGTGCTCTGCGATGGCGGAGTCGATTGTCTCCTTATCGAGCATCGTGAATATCTTGATGTACCTCTCGGCATCCTCATCGCTGACATTGAGCCAGAACTGGTAGAATTCGTAAGGTGAGGTCTTTTCCGGGTCGAGCCAGATGTTACCCTTCTCGGTCTTACCGAACTTGGTTCCGTCTGCCTTCTTCACGAGGGGGCAGGTGAGAGCAAAGGCGTCGGTCTTGCCGAGGATCCTGCGGATAAGCTCGGTGCCGGTGGTGATGTTGCCCCACTGGTCGCTTCCACCAAGCTGGAGGCGGCAGCCCTTGTGCTCATAGAGCCAGAGATAGTCATATCCCTGAAGGAGCTGGTAGCTGAACTCGGTGAAGGACATGCCCTCGCGGGACTCGTCGGAAAGGCGCTTCTTTACGGAATCCTTCGCCATCATGTAGTTGACGGTGATATGCTTGCCGATGTCGCGGATGAAATTCAGGAATGAATATCCCTTCATCCATTCGTAGTTGTTGACGAGTTCAGCCTTGTTAGGTGCGTCAGACTCGAAGTCCAGTATCTTGGAAAGCTGGGCGCGGATTCCTTCAATGTTGTGCTGGAGGGTTTCCTCGTCGAGGAGCTTGCGCTCCTGCGACTTCATCGAAGGGTCACCGATCATGCCAGTAGCGCCGCCGATCAGGGCGATAGGCTTGTGGCCGCACTGTTGGAAGTGCTTGAGGATCATTATGCTGACAAGGTGACCGATGTGCAGGGAGTCGGCTGTAGGGTCGATACCGACATAAGCCGCCTGCGGGCCTTCCATGAGTTTTTCTTCAGTTCCAGGCATGATATCCTGTATCATGCCTCTCCATTTGAGTTCCTCTACGAAATTCTTCATCGTATGAATGTGTTTTCTTTATGGGCTGCTAAAACCCCGCAAAGATAGGCAAAAAAATGAAATAGTAAGCCTTGTCATAGAACTTCGTCCGGGTATGGGACAGTCCTTCCTTCGGAACGGATTACCGGCATGGCGGCATTCCATCGGCGAAGCCTTTCCCCCAGGATCCTTGCAAGCTCGCTGACTTTTTCCGGCATTGAAGAGGCCAGGTCGTTGTTCTCTGAAATGTCCTCCTCGAGGTCGTATAGTTCGAAGACGGAATTGCGGATGGCTTCTTCCAGCCCTTTGCCTTCCATTTCCAGGACGTTGTGCATCCTGTAGATCAGTTTCCATTGACCTACACGCACGGCATCCATGAAATCAATGTCCGGCTGATCCTCTATGCGCCACTGGTGAGGCATGTGGGAGACTATGGGTCTAAGGGGATCCAGGTCAGAGACGCTTTCAGGGATGACGAAGCGGTTAGCCTCTTTTTGTGATGCGCCACCTTCAACGGTACCGATCTGCTCTGATACGTACTTGGAACCCTTTGAAAGAAGCTTTGCGAAACTCTGTCCGTCAACCGTCTGGATCGTCTCATAGTCATCAACTCCGGCGATGTCAAGGATAGTCGGGAGAAAGTCCTCCGGTCCTACAGGAGTGTTGATCCTTGTACCTCCGACTGTTTTTCCGGGCCAGTAAACCAGCAAAGGTACCCTGATTCCGCCTTCGTAGACGGATGCTTTCCCTTCACGGAGAGGAAGGCATTGGGTGTGGGCGATCCCTCCCTTGCGTGTGTCGATGCTGTGACCACCATTGTCGGCATAGAAGATAATGACTGTGTTGTCTGCGACTCCCTTTTTCTCCAGGTAGTCCATGATGTCACCCAGGCTTTTGTCTATTCCTTCGCACATCGATGCGTACTTAGCTTGCCCGTCGTCCATGCCGCGGTCACGGTATTTCTGGTAGAAACGTTTGTCCGGCTGGATCGGAGTGTGAGTCCCATAGTGGGACATATAAAGGTAAAACGGCTCCTTGTGGGCTATAGGATAATCCAGGGTTTTAAGGGCCTCCCTGGTCAAAGCTTCCGTCAGATGGACATCACTTCCGTAATATTCAGTGAGATTCATGACTGCATTGCCCTGCCACAGTTCCTTTGTGTTTCCATAGTTCTCTTCACTGAGGTAGCTCCTTGGATATCCAGCGTTCGAACCAGCCACATTTACAGTGAAACCCATGTTGTAAGGAGATGCACCAGGAGTGCCGGCAGGAGCCCAGTGAGCTTTCCCGACGTGGATGGTGAAATACCCGGAGTCTTTCAGGAGACGGACCATGGGAGTTGCCTGCAGGGAATGGTCGATCAGCGTATCACCCGGATTGAGACCGTTCCAGTTCCAGTCGGATCTCGCGAACGGGTCGTCCAAATTGTCGTTAATAATTCCGGTGGTACCTCCTGCGGCATCGGTCGGGGTGTCGCGTACCAAGGCTCCATAGGTGGTGATCCTTTCGTGGGCTGAATTCATTCCAGTCATCAAGGCTGTCCTTGTCGGACTGGAAAGGGAACAGGCATACGCGTTGGTCATAATCGCTCCTTTACCGGCGAGTCGTAGCATGTTGGGAGTATCGTATCTCTGGTTGTAGGGATAGACTTCTTCACCATAGGCGACCTGGCTGTCGGTCCAGCCGAAATCATCTATCAGGAAGAAAATGATGTTCGGCCTCTCACTTGCATCCTTAATGGCCGGAGAGCAGGCGGCACAAAGGGCAGGCGCCACTGTAATCAAGGCTCTTTTGATTCTTTTATCCATAACAATACAATATAATCATATTTTTCAAATATGAAAAAATATGCTACCTTCGTGGCTGGCTTCAGTGCTTGAGGATCATATTACATTACATATTAGAAGAAATGAGAAAGAAAATCGTCGCCGGAAACTGGAAAATGAACACCAACCTCCAGGAAGGCATTGAACTCGCAAAGGCAGTTGCTGCCAAATCAGTCGAAACTCCCGAGAACGTGGGCCTCATAGTGGCCGCTCCTTTTACTCACCTCTGCGCTGTCGCCGAGGCCGTTAAGGGATCCAAGGTAGAAGTCTCCGCACAGAACTGCGCAGACCATGAGAAGGGCGCCTACACCGGAGAGGTCTCCGTGGGCATGCTGACATCAGTCGGTTGCCAGTGGACCATCCTCGGTCACTCCGAGAGGAGGCAGTACTATGGTGAGACTGATGCAAAGCTCGTCGAGAAAGTAAAACTCGCCCTTGCTGGCGGTCTTGGCGTCATCCTTTGCGTCGGAGAGAACCTTGATGAGAGAGAGGCCGGAAAGCACTTCGAGGTCGTCACCAGCCAGATAGAGAACGTCCTGTTTAACTTCACCGCTGAGGAGATGGCAAAGATTGTTGTGGCTTACGAGCCAGTATGGGCCATCGGTACAGGCAAGACCGCTACCGCTGAGCAGGCTGAGGAAATCCACGCCTGCATCCGCAAGGTCCTTGCCGGCAAGTTCGGTGAGACCGTGGCTGAGGACACCACTATCCTTTACGGAGGAAGCTGCAAGCCTTCAAATGCCAAGGAGCTCTTCGCCCAGAAGGACATCGACGGTGGACTGATCGGTGGAGCAGCCCTCAAGGCCGACGACTTCATCGCCATCGCCCAGAGCTACTAGTCTCGTGAAACGTAACTAGTTGACCTTCATACAACTATAGGATCAAGGGGTGCTGTTTTCAGCACCCCTTGATTGCTTTAATATCTCATATTCAACAGCTTACGTAACAGCTATCCTACAAGGCCAATTCTGAATCGGAATAGAGGGCACCGTCGTGGATGTCATGGGTAGAGAAGAGGACGGTGGCGCCGGTCTCATGGGCGAGACGCTGGAGAGTCTGCAGCACCATCACCCGGTTTTCGACATCCAGGAAGGCCGTTGGCTCGTCCAGCATGAGGACATTCGCCTTGCGGGTCAGGGCAGCGGCAATGCATGCCTTCTGGAATTCACCGTCACTGATCCGGCTGAGATCCTTGGCAGCCATGCCATCGAGTTCCATCATGCTTAACGCCTCACGGATAGCTTTTTCAGATTCAGCATCCAGTTTCCTGAAAGAACCGGCAGTGGCCAGCATCCCGGTGCGGACGAACTCATCAACGGTGAAACCCTTCACCTTGGGAATCCTGGTCGGAACGAGGACGGCCTCTCCCCCGGTCTCAATGGTCCCGGAAACAGGCTTCAGGAGTCCTGCTATGGTCTTCATCAAGGTTGTCTTCCCACTTCCGTTCCGCCCCCTCAGCATGACACATTCCCCGTCCGCATAGCTGAAGCTCAGCGGCCCGGCCACCCTGGAATTGTACCCTACGACTATGTTGACGGCCTTTATCATTTCGCGAACATTATGTAAATGATGATCGGAATGCCGATGACAGCCATGGTACTGCCGACAGGAAGGGGGACAGTGAAAACTTGGGAAAGGATGTCAGCGACAAGGGAAAGCCCCGAGCCGACAAGCAGTGTTGCAGGGATGGTCCTGAGATGGACTGACGAGGCCGTCAGGGTCCTCGCTATGTGCGGTGCGACGATGCCTACGAAACCGAGCGGTCCGCAGAATGCGGTGACAGCTCCTGCCATCAAGCAGCTTCCTACCATGGATATATTCCTGATATGTGAAGGATTTGCCCCTGCCATGGCAGCATATTCCTCACCGAAAAGGAGGATATCCAGGCCACGGTTGGCAACAAGGGCCAGTACTATGCCGGCCAGCAGAGCGGCGGAGATTATCAATAATCCCGTAATACCGTTTCCTATGAAGCTCCCTGCAGACCAGCTGTAGAAGACTTTCAGGCTCTCGGCATTGGCTGAATATTCGAGGATAGAAGTGATGGCACTGAAGACGAAGCCCAGCATCACACCGAAGATAAGAAGGGTGGTGGCGCTGTGTATCCTGGAAGAAACCAGCATGACAAGGGCAGAACTCAGAAGGGCTCCGACAAAGGCTGCAGAAACGACAGTCAATCCTGACAAGGCTGCAGGGAGGGAACTTCCTATGATCAGAGTCGCGATCGCAGCCCCGGTACCGGCCCCTGCGCTGACACCCATGATGTGAGGGTCAGCCAACGGATTCCGGAATATGGTCTGCATCTGTAGGCCTGCCAAGGAAAGAGAAGCTCCTGCAAGAATCGCCGTAAGCATCCTCGGCAACCTGAGTTTCATGAATATTACCTTGTCTGGCAGGCCGAAGCCGCCCCCCCCTGCACACAGGTCAGCAGCCATCAGCAATAACACGGCGGCTAAAATAAGAACTGTCTGGAGGGATGGCTTCATCTTCCTTTGATGTAGAAGTTAGGTCAAAGTTATAAAATTGCAACCTGATTGCAAAACCAGTATAGTATCTTTGCAGTGCAATCAAGCAAGAAACATGAAACGAAACTTAATAACTCTATTTCTGATGTCATTTGCGCTTCTGGCGGCCTTACCTCTCTGGGCGCAAGGGCGGAAAGCCACACTTTCCGGACATGTCAGGGATGCTTCCAGCGGGGAGCCTCTTACAGGAGCTGTGGTGTTCACCGCGGACCGGAAATACGGAGTGTCTGCCGACAATGCCGGCTACTATTCACTGACAGTTGAGAAAGGTGAGATTACGGTACTGTGTTCATTTACAGGCTATCGCACAGTTGAAAGGACTGTCAGCATGAGAGAATCCACTGTAGTTGATTTCGAACTCGAGACCGACAACGAAGTCCTGGAAGCGGCAAAGGTCTTCTCCAAGACAAAGAGAGACGAACTTAAACTCCCGCAGATGGGACGCCAGAGAGTGGATGCCGTCATGGTCAAAAGGCTTCCGGCTCTCATGGGCGAAAGCGATATCATCAGGGTCATCCAGATGATGCCTGGGGTACAGACTCCGAGCGAAGGTGCAACAGGTTTCAGCGTACGTGGAGGCGGAGTGGACCAGAACCTGATCCTTATGGACGGAGCTCCTGTCTACAACTGCGGCCATTTCCTCGGTTTCCTCTCCATGTTCAACAGTGATGCGATCAGGAGTGCCGAACTCTACAAGGGCGACTTCCCTGCTTCATACGGAGGCAGGCTTTCTTCAATCCTGGACATAAGTGGGAAAGACGGTAACAACAGGGAATTCGGAGGCAACGCCTCCATAGGTCTTATCACTTCAAAGGTTTTCCTCGAAGGGCCGATAGTCCCGGAAAAACTCTCATTCATGGTATCCGGCAGAAGGACTTATCTCGACTTGTTCTTCCCGCTGCTCGGAGAGAACCTTCCGGACCACACGAAGATGTATTTCTACGACCTCAACGCCAAACTCACCTGGATTGCGGGCAAGAACGACAGGCTCTACCTGAGCGCTTTCGACGGGAAAGACATTTTCGGACTCAGCATGGACGAGTTCGATCTCGGAAAGATGGATTTCGGCTTTGCCAACCACACCCAGTCCCTGAGGTGGAACCATGTCTACGGACACTCGCTTACCTCAGACGTAACGATCTACAACTCAATCTACAGGAACACCCTCGCAGGAGACATGAGCGAAGCCAGGTTCGACTACAAGCAGGGTATCAGGGAGACCGGAGCAAGGGCTGGTTGGACCTGGTACCTGAATCCTAAGAATACTGTCCAGGCCGGACTCGGGCTGGCATGGTTCGACGTGGCTCCCGGTGAATGCAATCCTGTCGGAGGCAGTACTGTAGTGAACCATGTAGTCATGCCATCCAGCTATGCAGTGCAGCCGTCGGCCTATCTGCAGAACGAGCAGAAACTTGGGCCACTGACCCTTCGCTATGGACTGAGGTTTTCTTCTTTCACGACTCTGGGAGGAACTTCACAGAGGTATTTCGATCCTGTTACCCACGAGCTCCTGAGAGTCACGGACATACCAAAAGGAGAGAGAATACGGACATACAACGGCTGGGAACCCAGATTCTCCGCTTCCCTCCCGCTCAGTAACGACCTGTCTCTCAAAGGATCATATTCACGGTCCTATCAGTACCTCCAGCAGGCCAGGATCAGCATCACCGGAAGCCCGGTCGATACCTGGTTCACGGCCTCGCCCAACACGAAGCCACAGCTATCCGACCAGTTCTCAGTCGGTGTCAACGCCCTCTTCGCCGACCAGGCCCTTGAAGCATCAGTGGAAGGGTTCTACAAGAAGGGGAAGAACGTGATCGACTTCGTAGAGAACCCCGGGATAGTGATCGACAACGTGGACCGGGAAGGACTCCTCAGGAGCGGCAGTTCGACCGCCTACGGAATCGAAACCATGCTCAAATACGAATTCGACAAACTGAACGGATGGATTTCATACACATGGTCCAGGGCCATGTACGATATCCCCGAGCTTAACGGTGGCAAACCCTACCGCTCCCCCCTCAATCATGAGCACGCTATCAACTTCGTGTTGAGCTACGACTTCTCGAAGCTCCTTTCCGCTTCAGGAGAATGGGTGTTCTACAGCGGTTCGCCCACCACCTATCCCGTTGGAAGATATTCATTCATGGGCACTTGGGTTCCAGTGTACTCCGAGAGGAACTCGGACAGGCTCCCTGACTATCACAGGATGGATCTTTCTCTCACCTACAGGACCAGGGGCCGCGCCGCCGGCAAAAAATGGAGCGGCGAGTGGAACCTCTCCGTCTACAATGCCTACTCCCGGCACAATGCATGGAGCATAGCCTTCAACTACGACCGGGAAGAGAACAAGACCAAAGCTGTCAAGGTCTACCTCTTCACTGTCATTCCTTCGGTTTCCTACAACATAAAGTTCTAGAAATGAAGCAATTTAACTTGATAATATTCATCTGCGCCCTCCTGGCGGCAGTCGCATGCTCCGAAGAGACCGACCTCCGTTCCAAGGGAGAGCATTTCGAACGCCTTGCGGTGGAGGCGGTCCTGACAGACCAGGCTGACCGCCCGCAAAGGGTGATCCTGTCGAAGACGGTCCCGTATTTCGAGAACGCTGCCGAAAACGGTTCCCTTCCTGTCCGCGGAGCACTGGTCACGGTCTCTGGAGGAGGTTCGGAAGTAAGATTCGAAGAGGCCCAGTCTGAACATGGTGTTTACGAGGCTCCTGAAGGCTACCACGCAGAACAAGGCGGAAGCTATCACTTAAGGATCGAGCTTCAGGAAGGAGAGGTATATGAGGCCGATGCAACCATGCCTTCGAACGGATTCAGGATCGACGACCTGGACTATGCTTACGCCGGCAACAAGACAATGGGCCTGGACAGCCTGTGGACCCTGGCCATTTGGGGGCAAGACATGGCACACACTGACTATTACCACATCACTGTCGGAGTGAACGGTCATTTCTACCCCCATGAGATGGCTGAAGTCACTGACGACATCTATTTCAACGGCAACGAGGTCAAAGGTTTCCCTATCGCCACCCTGATGCAGTATTCCCAAATGCAGAAACTCTACGGCGACTGCGCCAAATACCTGGAGACCGGTGACGAGATAACCCTTGAGGCAATGACCCTCAGTAAGGATTTCTTCGACTACCTGATAGCCGTCACCCTCAACGGGTCCATGGCTGCGATTCCCCTGTTCTCGCCCCAGCCTGCCAACTGCCCGACCAACATCCGCGGCGGTGACGGCGATGCCGTCGGTTACTTCGCCCTCTGCCCCGTCGCCTCAGCCAGCGTCACCGTTGACGATCCCCTGAGGCCGTACTATAAAAAGCAATTCTAAGTCTGGCTATTTTTTGCTTATCCGGCAATTTCTGATTATTTTTACGGATTAGGAAAAACCGTAAAAACACACCGATATGCAAAGAAGAACCATCATCATGGCGGCAGCGCTGGCAATGATCCTCGGCGGCACCGCTTCAGCACAGCAGAAGGCAGATCCCAAGGGCGGTATCTCTACCGAAATGCTCAAGGAAATCCGTACAGGCTACCAGGGCACTGCTTCTGACAAGGCCATCAAGAATGCCCTGAACTCCACCGGCATCAGTGTCCTCGCAGCAAATTCCGAGAACATCGCAATGATCGACACCCACTTCTCCGACAGGGTCAAGACAAAGGGCATTACCGACCAGAAATCATCCGGACGCTGCTGGCTGTTCTCCGGCCTCAATGTCCTGAGGGCCAAGATGATCGACAAGTACGACCTGGGTGCATTCACCTTCTCCCAGAACTATGTCTTCTTCTATGACCAACTCGAAAAGGCCAACCTCTTCCTCCAGGGAGTGATCGACACCAAGGACAAGGGCTTCGACGACCGCGAGGTAGACTGGCTGTTCAGCAACCCTATCGGTGACGGCGGACAGTTCACCGGAGTCGCCAATCTTATCATGAAATACGGTGTCGTACCGTCAGATGTCATGCCCGAGACGCTCTGCGCCAACAGCACCGGCCAGATGCGCACCCAGATTGCAACCAAGCTCCGTGAGGATGGCCTCAAGCTACGCGAAGCCAAGGCAAAGGACTGCCAGGCCATGAAGACCGAGATGCTCAAGGAGATCTACCGCATGCTCGTCATCTGCCTCGGCGAACCGCCGGTGGAGTTCGAGTACACAATGCGCAACTCAAAGGACGAGGTCATCAGCACAAAGACCTACACCCCCAAGTCCTTCTACCAGGAGTACATCGGAACGGACCTGAACAATGGCTACATCATGCTGATGAACGATCCTTCCAGGGAATATGGGAAAGTATATGAGATCGCCTACGACCGCCACGTCTACGACGGACAGAACTGGGTCTACCTCAACGTTCCTGTCGAGACCATCAAGCAGATAGCCATCGCTTCCATCAAGGACAACACTGCGATGTACTTCTCCTGCGACGTAGGCAAATTCAGCGACAGGCAGAAAGGTACCCTCGACCTCGACAATTTCGATTATGGTTCCCTCTTCGGCACCACCTTCACGATGGACAAGAAGCAGAGGATCATGACCCACGCCAGCGGATCGTCCCACGCTATGACCCTGATCGCTGTCGACCTCAAGGATGGCAAGCCTGTCAAGTGGATGGTCGAGAACAGCTGGGGTGCAGCAAGCGGCTACAAGGGCAACCTCATCATGACCGACGAGTGGTTCAATGAATACATGTTCCGCCTCGTGGTCGAGAAGAAGTACGTTCCCGAGTCACTCAAGGCCCAGCTCAACCAGAAGCCCATCCTTCTCCCCGCATGGGATCCCATGTTCATGCCTGAAGAATAGAACTTTACAGTCGAATAATGCCGCAGAAAATATTCTTCATCGACGGACACGCCCTCGTGTTCAAGATGTACTACGCCTTCCTACGGAGGCCCATGATCAACTCCAAGGGAGCTGACATGTCGATCCTCTACGGGTTCACGAAGTATGTCCTGGAACTTATCGAACGCGAGGAACCCGACTATCTTGCAGTAGCCTTCGACCCACCGGGAGGCACCTTCCGGAACCAGATGTACTCCGAGTACAAGGCCAACCGCACCGAGACTCCGCAGCTAGTGATCGACGCCCTGGAGCCCCTGCAGGAGCTCTGCAAGGCCATGAATATCCCCACGTTGATGATGATGGGATTCGAAGCGGACGATGTGATCGGGTCGATGGCCAAGCGCTGTGCCCGCGAGGGACTCGATGTCTATATGGTCACTCCGGACAAGGACTACGGCCAACTCATCGAGGACCACATCTGGCAGTATAAGCCCGGAAAGGGAGGCGGAGAGAACGAGATCGTAGGCGTAAAGGAGATCTGCGGTAAATACGGCATCCAGTCCCCATCCCAGGTCATCGACATGCTGATGATATGCGGCGACACGGCCGACAACGTGCCTGGTGTCAAGGGAGTCGGCGAGGTCGGCGCCGGCAAGCTCGTTGCCAAATACGGCTCTGTCCAAGGAATATATGACCATCTTTCCGAGCTTTCTCCGAGGCAGAAGGCCATGTTCGAAGAGGCTGAAGACCACATAGCTTTGAGCCGCGAACTGGTCACAATCAAGACCGACATAGATGTGGACGTAGCCACGGAACAGATGAAGGTGGACAAGGCCTACGGGCCGCAACTAGCCGACCTGTTCGAAAAATACGAGTTCAACTCGCTCCAGCGGTTCATCGGACACATAGCCCAGACTCCCGCAAAGGAAGAGAAGAACCTTGAAATTCAGAAGGTCTCCCCTGCTGAAGCGTGCAAGGCCACCCGGAAGGCAGGTATCTGTTCGATCATCGTCGAAGGAGCCGGTGAAGGCATATTCTCCAAGATCAGGAGGATGATCGTTGCCTCCCCTGTCATCTCTGGCGAAGCGAAGGATTCCTCCTTCCTGATAGCAGAAGGCAGCAGCAAGGACTTCAAGGCCATCCTCGAAGACACAGCCGTAGCCAAATGCGGAGATGACCTGAAGCGCCAGATGAACATCCTGGATGCAGAAGGCATCAGCCTGGAAGGGAATCTGTTCGACATAGGCCTGATGCACTACCTTGTCGATCCGGAAAAGAGCCACAAGATCGAAGTCCTTGCCCAAGGCTACCTTGGAATGTCGGCCGATTCGCCCGAGGCGGAGAAGGAAGTCTCCACGGGATCGCTCTTTGACGATATTCCTGCCGACGAAGGGCTAGCGGACCGCAGCCGCGAGGCCGCCATACTGCTTCTCCTGAGGGGAAGACTGGAAGAAGAGCTCAAAGGAAAGAATGCGTACGACCTATACTATTCAATGGAGGAACCTCTGCTCAAGGTTCTTTCAAGGATGGAGAGGAACGGTGTCAAGGTCGACCTCGGGTCACTGAGGGACTTTACCGAGCAACTTCGCTCAGAAATGGTTGAGCGCGAAGCCAAGGTCAGGGAACTTGCCGGGGAACCGGCCCTGAACGTTTCCTCTCCGAAGCAGATCGGTGAGATCCTTTTCGAAAAGCTCAAACTGTCAGCCAAGCCAAAGAAGAATGCTAACGGGACCTATTCAACTGATGAGACTACCCTGTTGGACATCGCCGACAAGCATCCGATCGTGGACGAAATCCTGGAATTCAGGGCTGTAAAAAAACTCCTTTCAACCTACATCGAGCCCTTCCCTGGCTACATAGATTCTTCCGACGGCAAGGTCCACACGACTTTCAACCAAGCACTTACCGCCACCGGAAGGCTGAGTTCATCCAACCCGAACCTCCAGAATATTCCCATCAGGACAGACCGTGGAAGGGAGATCAGAAAGGCCTTCGTGCCCGGTACCCCCGACGGTTTAATCCTCTCAGCTGACTATTCCCAGATAGAACTCCGGATCATGGCCCACCTGAGTTGCGACCAGCACCTGATCAAGGCCTTCAAGGATGGCGTGGACGTACACGCTGCAACGGCTGCCAAGATATTCGGAATCCCACACGAGGAAGTCACGGCTGACCAGAGAAGGATCGCGAAGACGGCCAATTTCGGGATCATGTACGGAATCTCATCGTTCGGCCTGGCCCAGAGGCTGAGGATTGGCCGTAAGGAGGCCCAGAAGGTCATCGAAGACTATTTCGCAGGCTTCCCGTCAATCCTCTCCTTCATTGAAGACACAAAAGCCGCCGCCAGGGAAACCGGATACGTGGAGACCATATTCGGCCGGCGGAGGTATATTCCTGAAATCAATTCCAAGAACGGCACGATTCGGGCCTTGGCTGAGAGGAATGCCGTCAATGCCCCGATCCAGGGTACCTCGGCCGACATCATCAAGCTGGCGATGATAGCTGTAGACAAAGAGCTTCTGGAAAGGAAGATGAAATCAAGGATGGTACTCCAGATCCACGACGAACTCGTGTTCGACGCCGTGCCCGAGGAGATCGATGAACTGAAGGCCCTCGTCGTGGACAAGATGGAGAACATCGTCAAACTGAGCGTTCCGCTCACAGTAGAATGCAATTATGGCAAGAACTGGCTTGAGGCCCATTGATGAATTGATCGTGCTGGCGAAGAGCGGCAACGGTCTTGCCTTCACAGCCCTCTGGGACAGGCACATAGACCAGCTCCGTTCCTACATAAAGAACCGCTTCAAGAACATCGACGACTACGACGTCGATGACATCTGTTCTCGCAGTTTCGAGAAGGCTTTCCGCCAGATACACAACTACGACGAGACCCGCAGCCAGTTCCTTACATGGTTGTGTACGATAGCCCGAAACACAGCCCTGGACTCACTGGAGAAGGAGCAGAGGGTCCATCCGAAAAACCAGATAGTCTACCTGGACGACGATGCCCAAGCCTCCGGCTACGAGGGCATTCCTGACCAGAATGACGATGCCCTGAACACCCTGATAAGGACGGAATCCGAAGAGGAGAGAGTGAAGTACATCGAACGTCTTCCGGAGCTCTACAGGACAGTTGCCAGGAAGAGACTGATCGACGGCATGAAATACGACGAGATTGCCGAGAACATGGACCTTGAACTGAACACCGTGAAGACCAGGATCCGCAGGGCAAAGCAGATAATCGACGCCATGAGGGCAGATGAAGGAGAAGAAGGAATATGATGGATTTCAATCAGTTCGAGAGTTTTATAACAGCTTCCTTCCCTGAACTCGGGAAAGAAGCGATGGATAGATACCGTCTCCTGGAAGGACTTTATCTTGACTGGAACTCCAAGATAAACGTTATTTCAAGAAAGGACATCGGCGGCCTCTACGAGCACCATGTCCTGCATTCGCTTGCAATCGCGCGTTACCTTAAAGTTATGTTGCCCGATGAATATGAGCGGTTCCTCCTTCCGGAATCCGGTTTAACAGTCCTGGACCTCGGGACCGGTGGTGGCTTCCCCGGGATTCCTCTTGCTATTATGTTCCCTGGAGTCAGGTTTACGCTCTGCGATTCCATCCGTAAGAAAACCGTCGTCGCCGAGGATGTCGCCAAGTCCCTGGGGCTCAACAACGTGGAAGTCGTCAATGCCCGGGCAGAATCTCTCCCAGGCAAGTTCGACTACGTAGTTTCAAGGGCTGTCGCTTCCCTCACCGACTTCTATCCTTGGGTGAAAGGGAAATATTCAAGAGGGATCCTCTACCTGAAGGGAGGTGACATCAACGAGGAAATTTCTTCATTGATGGAAAGGAACAGGATGAAAAAAGGATCCATCAGCACCTGGCCCGTGGATTCATGGCTGACCGACAGTTATTTCGAAGGGAAATTCGTAATAAATATTTTGTAATTTTCAGCAAAAGGCTTAAATTTGCACTCCTTTTTGGAAAATATAAAAAACAAGAGATATGAAAAGAACATTCCAACCTTCAAGACGCAAGCGCGTGAACAAGCATGGATTCCGCGAGAGGATGTCGACTGCCAACGGTCGTCGCGTTCTCGCTTCCCGCCGCCGTCATGGCCGCAAGAAGCTGACCGTATCATCTGAGGACAGGTGGTAGAAGTCGCATGACTCTTTCGGCAGGTCCACGCAAGGCCTGCTTTTTTTGTATTTATCCGTACCATGGACATTGATGAGAAATACATGGCCGAAGCCCTGAAAGAGGCCTACGCTGCACTTGACGAGGGCGAGATCCCGATAGGGGCTGTGGTCACTTGCAGGGGTCGGATCATCGGCAAAGGGCATAACATGACCGAAAGGCTTCATGACCCTACCGCCCATGCAGAGATGATTGCAATCACTGCAGCGACCGAGGCACTTGGAGGGAAATACCTAAGCGACTGCACCCTCTATGTGACAGTCGAGCCGTGCCCGATGTGTGCAGGGGGCTTGAACTGGGCCCAGGTGGGGCGTATCGTGTATGGAGCCCTTGATCCAAGGCGTGGTTACTCAATGTTCACTCCCTCCCTGCTTCATCCCAAGACCGAAGTCCAGGCCGGCGTCCTGGCTGAAGAATGCGCAGGATTGATGGTCGATTTCTTCAAGGGAAAAAGATAGATTAGCGATTTTTTATGCCAGAAGCCTTGGATTATCGAAAAAGATCGCTATCTTTGCAATCCCAAACGAGGGCTTAGCTCAGTTGGTTTAGAGCGCTTGCTTGACAGGCAAGAGGTCGGCAGTTCAAATCTGCCAGTCCTCACTCCTCAGAAACAGACACTTACAGGAATGTAGGTGTCTGTTTTGTTTTTATTAGTCGCAGTTTTGTCGCAGTTTTAACCTGTTTTAAAGCCGTTCTAAAGGGGTTGAAATATTCTCACTTGCCAATGTTATATATCAAATGACGTTTTTTTATCAGGCTTATGTTCCCTGTTTTGAAGCCAAGCAAGCCGGTAAGCAACCAGGCTGTGAGTTCTGGGGAATAACCATCTCCGGTCGGAAAGGATTTGCGGTTTATAAGAATGGAATGTTAGTGGAGAGATATATCAAAAAATAAGCGAGGATTGCTCCTCGCAGTAATCTCTTGCTATTATACTGTAAATGAAATAAATTTGTAATAGAGATATTATCACTGTATTATTATTTCCATTATTTGCAATACCATGTTAGAAGAAATCTATAATAAAGTGAAAACGGTAGACCTTTCAGTAGCCGAGGTCCTTCAAGAGTCTAACCTATGTAAAGAAGACTTAATTGCAAATGTTGACAAAGGTGACGCTTTGTCTTTGATCACCCTTCTTCTCGGAACGATGACTCATAGAGTTATGATTTGGATGGAGGATTTTGAAGATGAAGATACGGAGGAAATCTTACCAATAAAAAGGGTAGCCAAACTAGATGGGATGATATTCGAGTCTTCTCCAGAAGAGATTCATCAATTGATTCTCTTTTTACATCCAATAGTGAAAGACTTATCTGATGATACGCTTATAAAGTGCTGGGAATTGTTTGAAAGAGATGTTATTCCTTTCCCGATTGTCTCAGAACTGGCAGGAAGAGGTTTCATTGAAGCGATTGAATGGATGGGAGATTATTATGCCGGTGATTTCCCTTCAGTTAATGCTTGTCCTATTGACAAGGATAAGGCTCAAGGGTTCTATAACAAAGCACTTGAGACTGGTTTGGACAAAACAGATTATGATATAGATGTCCTAAGGCTTGAATATGGTCTTAAAGATAGGGATTTCGACTGGGTGTATGGGGAACTTAATCTTGATTTTGACTCCGAAAACGACTGGTCTTTTGAAGGGTGTTGTGCATCCATTATCGGCAGCCTATGGTTTTATCGGTTCCCTAGCCCTATGGCTAAGAGTACATGGGATGACCCGGTTTATTATAATTGTTCGTTAAAAGATCTAAAAGACGAATTGCTATCTCGTGGAGTAAGTGAATCAGCATTTCGCACCTATAAGCAGGGTATTCTGGTAGATATGCCGAATCTATCTTATTATTTGGTAACCGGCCCCGAAGATGAGCAATGTGTACCAGAAGGCGCTCTCGGTGTAGCCCCTCATTTCCGGGAAATAGAACCACGGACTCAGTACCACTTTCTAATGGATGAAGCAGAGTTCTCTGCAAAGGAGTTCGCTGATATCATGTTTGAACTTGATAAGAAGGTCCCTGCCGTAAAAGTGGCAGTCGCACTGATTTACGATAAGTTGATTGAGGAAAAGAATCAAAAGGAGAAGAAACAAGCTTTGGCTGAGGCCTACCTGAAAGATATCCTAAAAGGAGATACTGAACAATTCTCTGTTGAACTTAACTATGATTATAGGCCAAACGATTACGGTAAACATAAGTATTGTCGAGAGATTCTTGTTGTAAAACTAAGTGAATGCGGATCTCTTCAGATTGAATATGATGATCTGAAGAGGCTCTCAAAAGATGTTTTTTCGTGGTGTTTGGATAGATCTATTTATTGGGGAGAGGTCATTATAAGGCATGACAAAATATCCGGAAAAGACCATTTATTTGTTAACAATCACGAACTTCCTTCAGACTATCTTGTGTCGTAGCTCATCCCGGTATGTTCGAAATAATGGTTATGTATAAACCGACAATTTGTTAAGAAACAATCCTCTTCATGAAAGATTATAAGTATACATTGAGAAACTCCTGATCATCTCTTTTATACTCATCTATCATAATTCTCTTGACTTGTAATAATACAGATATTTACCATCAGTAAGTATCATCCTCCTATAATCACACAACGGCATAAGCTAAATCTTGAAAAGAAATAAGGATCTTTTGCTTTTCCCCGATCTTGGCACAAGCTTCCTCTGTCTTCGCAGCATGATTATTACACATTACTGCCGAACATTAGAAGAAGCAAGCCAAGCAAGCCGGTAAGCAACCAGGCTGTGAGTTCTGGGGAATAACCATCTCCGGTCGGAAAGGATTTGCGGTTTATAAGAATGGAATGTTAGTGGGGAGGTATATAAAAGAATAGCGAGGATTGCTCCCCGCTATTATCTTTCTAACCGCAGGCATTGACCCAGTGATTAGTCACAAACATTCTGATCTTAACTTGATGCGGAACTTACTTAAAAGGAAACAGGGATACGCAATCAATACGCTGATGGTCGCTGTTGCATACAACATGAGGCATTGTATGAGCAAGAATGCCTTGTCTTTTTTTGCCTTGTGGTGAAGACGCTAATTAGACGCCTCTAGAACGAGTTATTTGGAGTGAAAACAAAGTGCATATCTATGCTCTCTATTCTCACCTACCGCACGATATACAGCTCAGGAACGATTCCTGAGCTGTTTTTGTTCTGTTGCTGTCATCCTGCGCGACAGGGAAGGCTCTACAAACTGGGAGCGGGCCACCCCTTCTCCAGGCGCTTTGTATTGCATCTCGGTGTGCGGATCCCAGCAGAATATCTAGGCTCTTCGCAGGATAATCGCCTTCCCATGCCTCTGCAAGGCATATTACCCCGCTCTTGGTTTGTATTATCAGAGTACTGAAAACCACATCAGTCCAGATAACTGGCATATTTTCGGGATTGATTGGCAGAGGCCTTCTTCACCCGGTCTCCTTTCCCTGTTTTAAAGTTCCATCTGACGCCGAGAACCACTACTTTCTGGTCAGTATTATACTTGGTGATATTTGAGTAATCCGCCGCGGTAGTCTCAATCTCTCTAGTGCGATAGAATAAACCATGGCAGGTCAGCGAAAGAACTAGATTCCGATTGCTGAAATATTTCTGGATAGATGCCCTGGAATACCATACGCCTTTATAAAATTGCTGATATGACCAATACTTTCCAGTCTCACCATTTGAATTCAGAGATATAGAAATATCTTTTCCCAAGTCAAATATGGATGAGAGATAGTATCCGGCGCCATACTTGTCCCGTTTCCCTAATAATGAGTTATAAAGGATGTTCCTCTCACCATACACATCCATGTTAATAGTCCAGAAATCTGTGAGTCTCAGGTTTTTACCTTCGAGATATACTTGTTGGAACAATGATTTTCCGGTGTTTTCTGGAATAGTGTATTTGATCAAAGGATTAGAATTGTCCAAGTACGTGTTTTGTTCTATTCTTTTATTCCTGCTTGATAGGCTATATGTGATTCCCCATTTGTCATTGATCTGGAATATGAGAAGCATAGTGTTTAAATCATTCGGCCCCAGGTTGGCGTTTCCCTTGCTGTAGGAGTATTCGTTATGTTTAACGATGGCGGGAGACATGTACTCATAGGGCAGTTCTCCTCCCTTTCTTGAGTAACTGGCGCTTAGATACCTGCCCTTTGTTTTGTCCAAGGTGAATGAGTATCCGATTGTGGGAAAGGGACGGAAATAGCCCTTTGATGACTTTATTCCTCCGATTGAAGTGTTGAGATGATTCCATTCAACTCTTAATCCTGCATTGAAGGATGATCTGCCGGAGGAATATTCATATTCGCTGTATGCGGAAAGATTAGTGATATCAAACAGTGAGTTAGTTTCAGTGGCCATGTTTGGCGACCCGATATGCTTAAAGCAATTTGAAGACACAAGGTAAGAAGATCCGATCCCGTAATTAAGTGATGCTTCTTTGCTTAACTTAAGTTCACGATCCGCTTGTAGCAATAACTGCTTTGTCTTTTCTTTTGTTTGATCCTCAAAGAAACCTTCCTCTATGGTCTGGTTCTCCTGCTTACTTGTGATCTGATATGGCAGGTATGATCTGGGAGAAGAAATAATGATGTCCCCCGAAGCGGAAAATGTAGAGCCTGATTGATCTGTTGACGAAAGATAAGACAAATAGGCTTGAAACTCGCCGTTGATTCTTTCATTATCGCCAATGTATGAACTGCTGGTTGAGGTGTTTGTGCTATTGGTTAAATTCCTCTCCGGTGAATACCTGATATATAGGCCGATATTCTTGTCATTATTAAGGTCATATACAAGACTCAGCTCATTAGTCAATAGTCTGCTTTTCTGTACAGATCTTGAGGAACTTTCTATGAGCCTGTTTATTAGTGGATAAAACGAAACCCTGTCATAGCAATCATTATTCTTGCTTAGGGAGAAATCAGTGAAGTTGTTTATACTCAATTTCTTGAACCTATATCCAAGGGACAGGTCACTGTTTTCGGAAACAATATCTTTCCCATATCTGGCGGAAGAGGACAGGTCTAAGCGGAAGGTGTTGAACGCATTGGCCTTTAACCATATTCTTAGCACCCCACTATCAGCTGAAGACGAGTACTTACTCCCCGCTAAAGGCACTATTTCAATCCGCGCAATGTCATTCGCTGAGATTAGATCCAGTTCCGCTCTGTTCTTAAGTGGCCTTCCATTTAAGAATATCAATGAGCAAGATCTTCCGAATATCCTGATTCCACTTTCCTCCCGCCTTAATCCTGGAAGGAAATCCAGGACTTCCGATATCGCTTTCCCTTCAGCGATTCTCTTGTCAATGCTTGATACAACTATCCTGTTTGAATAATATTGGACTCTATTCTCGACAACAACCGCGCTTTGAATATAGGCGGGATTGTTTTCAAGGGTAATAGTATCCGGGATACTCTTTAATAAACCGATAGAAACAGTCTTAGGGAGAAACGCTTGATGCGAGAAGGATATCGAGTAATTTCCAGGAGCCATTATCGGTAAAGAAGCAACCCCTGTTGAATCTGTAATGAAAGTGGAAGAGCCGCTGCCATCATCAGAAGAAAGTTCAACAAAAACATAGGGGATAGCCACTCCGGTTGAATCGGCGATAACAAAAGAAAACTTCTGAGCGAATATAGAAGAGGAGATAATCAGGAAGATAAGAGTTACTAGCGAACGAGTTAATAATAATTGCCCCGCGCAAGCCTCCTGCTCTCCGGCGATGTGAAGAGATATTCCCGATAAATCATCCATGGTACCGATATCGATAACTTTATAAAGGTACTATTTTTTTTGAAATAATTCCCCGGAAGGTCGCTCGGGATATGGTGTATTAATAGATCCGGTATTACCTTCTCAACTCCATCCGCTCCAGTGTAGCTCTGTATCCGGAGCCTTCCAAGGACGTGCACTGAATCACCTTTCTTCATCTTGAAAGCGTCAGCGGTATCCCGGTTCTCCCAAGCTATCACCCGATGCCATGTGGTTTCAATGACCGGGCATCCTTCCCTGTCCTTGAAGCAGTAGTTCGTTGCGACACTGAAGTTGACGCACCTTGTCGTTCCGAAGTCCTTGATGTAAACGCTCCCGACTGTTCCCCGGAGCTCGAC
>CADCJX010000027.1 GCA_902801885.1 uncultured Bacteroidia bacterium | reverse complement strand
TACACTTTATTACTCTAAGTCCAATCCCGACAGGTTTCCTAAAAAAAGAAATCAACGCTCTCGAATTCTCGTTACAATTTCTCGGTACTTGCTTGTACTAATCTTTCAATATTGTCAATGAACTGCGCTTCATTTCGAAGCGGGCTGCAAAGGTAACAACTTTTTCTTTCTCCACAAATTTTTTGTGGATTTTTTCAACATTTTTTCTCAATACCAAACCGTAGGCTCGGGTCCCATCTTGAAGACCAGCTCACCTCCGGCCATGATTTCAGAGTATTCTATGTAACCCCTTTCGAGACTCTCCCCGTCAAGAGTTACTTCCTGAATGTATTTATTGACGTCACTCAGGCCCTCAGCCTTGATCTTGAGTACACCTTCCGGCACGGTGACATCCACCTCAGCGAATACCGGGGCACCGAACCAGAAACGGGTCGAGGCCGGTTCAACCTCATAGAAGCCAAGGGCGGAGAGGACGTACCAGGCACTCATCTGACCTGCATCCTCATTGCCGGCGAGGCCTTCCGGATTGTTCTGGTAGAACTCCTTGTAGACCCTGCGGACAAGGTCAGCCGCCTTCCAAGGCTGCCCCGCCATGGTGTAGAAATATATTATATGATGGCTGGGTTCGTTGCCATGGACATATTGACCTATCAGGCCGGTAATGTCGCTGGAAACATTCTCTCCCTCTAGTTTGGAATCGGCGACAAAGAGAGAATCCAACCTCTCTATGAAAACGTCTTTCGAACCATAGAAATCAACGAGTCCTTCGTAGTCATGGGGTGCAAGCCAGGTGTACTGCCAAGCGTTTCCTTCACAGTAGTCATTGACCGTGTGATCAGCCTGGAAAGGATTGAACGGTGTCCTCCAGCTGCCGTCGGACAGCCTGCCACGGGCAAAGAGAGTCTCTTTGTCCATATAGTTACGGTACGAATGGCTGCGCTCATTGTAGAATTCCGCCTCTTCCTTGTCGCCAAGATATTCAGCCGCAGCTGCCACGGCAGCATCGGCAATGGCATATTCCATGTCGGAGGCAACCGACTGGTTGTAAAGGTCGGAGGGTATGAAACCATATTCCTGCCTGAGTGCCAGCCCACGGTCATCGCACATTGCAGTGTTCTTCAGGGCCTCCCACGCCAGATCCTTGTCAAAGCCGTTGAAGCCCTTCACAAGGGCATCCGCCACGGCGATTATCCCAGGATTTCCGACCATGCAGTCCGTCTCGTTGGCCATAAGGTGCCAGACCGGCAGGCGACCCTGCTCCTTGTAGATGTGAAGCATTGCGTTGACCATGTCATCCTCCCTGTCAGGATGAAGGATAGTCATAAGGGGCATCTGGGCGCGATAAGTGTCCCAGAGCGAGAAGGTAGTGTAATTGACGAAGCCTCCGTCAAGATGGATTTCCCCATCAGACCCGCGGTACTCCCCGTTGACATCGCAGAAGGTTGAAGGGACTATCATCGTGTGGTAAAGAGCAGAATAGAATATTGTCTTGGATTCGGAATCCGGGCCGCTTACCTTTACCCTTGAGAGTTCTTCGTTCCACGCATTGGAAGCATCCGCCACTGCTGATTCGAAATCCCAACCGGGGGCCTCGGTCTCAAGATTCAGCCTTGCATTCTCCTCGCTTACAGGAGAGATGGCAACCTTGACCATGATTTGTTCACCCTCAGCAGTCCCGAATCCTGCCCTGCCATAACTGGCGGGGTATTTCTTGCCGTCGATTTCCCTCTCTCTTACGGTCGTAAGACTGAAGGATGAGAAAGGTTTGCTGAACTGGGCATAGAAGAACAGCTTCTGGTTCCTGGCCCAGCCTGAAGAGAAACGGAACCCTTTCAAGGTGCAGCTGTCGACTACTTCGATTCCGGTGTCATAGGCAGAATCCCAGCATCCTCCGTTCTCAAGATCGAAAACTATGGCTGCATCATCTGAGGCCGGGAACGTGTAGCGGCTGAAACCGACACGGTTGGTCGCAGTCATCTCGGCAAGTATCCCGTAGCGCTCCAAAGGGACACTGTAATAGCCTGGGCGTGCGACTTCCTTCGTCCGGTCAGCATAGGACCACAGTCCCGACTGAGGATCATCCTCCTTTCCACGGGCATAGCTGACCTGCCCCGTTACAGGCATCAAGGTGATGTCGAACAAGTCACCTATTCCGGTCCCGCTAAGATGGGTGTGTGAAAAGCCGATGACAGTGGAATCGCTGTCATGGTAGCCTGAACACCAGTCCCACGACTGCGGGATGCTGGTCGGCCCCAACTGGACAGCTCCGAACGGTACGCTCGCTCCAACGAACACATGGCCGTGCCCTCCCGACCCTATCTTGACATTGACATAGTCCGTAAGATCCTCGACACGGCTGCCGGAAGAACATCCGCCGGCTATTATTGCCGCAATTGCAGCGACCGCCAATAATCCATGATGCTTCATCTTGATGCTGATTCTTTGTTGAGCCACTAATTTAACAATTTTATTTATATTTGTATTTCACGTAAACAGGACTTGCCATGGGCTTTTTTACATTTCCAGGCCAGCAGGAACACAGGAAGTTCAACTACAGGCCGATATACTACGACAAGGATGAAGAAGAACGCCGCCAGGTGTTCGGAAGGGTCGACGGCAGGCTAGATGCCGAGAAAGAAAAGGAGAAGGAGACCGGTGAATACAAGGCTGGTGCCTACATCCGCGGTGCCTGGCGTGACGGCAACTACGCAAAGAGGGATGATGGCGCCACCGCTGCCCAGAAGATCATCGGTATAGTGGGACTGATCCTGCTTGCCGTGGTCTTGATCTACCTCTGTAAATTCTACCTGTTGCTCTAGGATGGTTCTGAGGATACTGCCTGGCAACATAGCCAACATGATAGCCGCCGGAGAGGTCGTAGGAAGGCCTGCTTCGGTGGTCAAGGAACTTATGGAGAACTCCGTAGACGCCGGGGCTACTGAAATCTCCGTCGTGATTGCAGACTCCGGAAGGACTCTCATACAGGTGATCGACAACGGTTGCGGAATGACTCCTGACGATGCCGTCCTATGTTTCGAGAGACACGCAACGTCGAAGATCGCGACTGCAGAGGACTTGCAGGACATACAAACTTTCGGCTTCCGAGGTGAAGCCCTGGCCTCAATTGCAGCTGTTGCAGAAGTAACTTTAAAGACCAGGACGGAAGACGGGGAAACCGGATGCCAGGTAGAATTCGCAGCTTCCAAGCACCTGTCTACCAAAGAAGTGTCTGCCCCTAAAGGCACCAACATCTCAGTCAGGAACTTGTTCTACAACATACCTGCAAGGAGGAAATTCCTCAAATCCGACAACGTCGAATTCAGGCACATAGTGGAAGAGTTCAGCAGGGTTGCCCTGACCAGTCCAGGAATCGGCTTCTCTCTGATCCACAATGGCAAGGATGTTTACGTGCTCAAGTCCGCCAAATCCCTGAAGTACAGGATTATGGATCTGATGGGAGCCTCAGTGGCAGGTGACCTGGTAGACGTGACAGCCGACACCTCGGTGGTGTCGGTAAGAGGGTTTGCCGGCCGTCCTGACACCGCCAGGAAGACCCTGGGAAACCAGTTCTTCTTCGTCAACGGACGTTACTTCAGAAGCCCCTACCTCCACAAGGCAGTCATGAAGGCTTACGAAGGCCTGATCCCGGAGGGAGTCACCCCTGCTTATTTCATCTACCTCGAGACGGACCCGAAGTCGATAGACGTCAACATCAGTCCGACCAAGTCAGAGGTGAAGTTCGAGGACGAAAGCTTCGTCTTCCAGGTGGTCTTCGCCGCGGTCAAGGAAACCCTCGGGAAGAATTCCTTTGCCGGAGGAATCGATTTTTCCAATCCAGAGGCCAACGAAATGCCTGTCCTGGGAAGCCATTTCTCTGAATATAAGCCTGAAAGCGCTCCTGCGGTCCCCATCGACCCGGACTACAATCCTTTCGAGCCTTTGTTCGAGGGTGACAATGTGAAAGCTCCATCCGGTTGGGATGCCAGCAAATATGTCGACAGGCATGAGGATTACGGAAAGCTCTTCGAGGACAAGACAGTACCCGTGAGCCAGACCATAATCCTTGACGGCCGTTACATAGTGGCCCCCGTCAAGGAAGGACTGATGGTCGTGAACATCCGGAGGGCTCGGGAAAGGATCCTTTACGACCGCGCCTTGGCAGCCCTCAACCGGAACGGCCATGTCACCCAGGCCAATATGTTCCCGGTTAAGGTACAGGTCGGAGTCAGCGAAAGGATGCTGCTTGAAGAGAAGACCGGACTCCTTTCCTCGCTTGGATTCGACATTTCGCCTCTCGGCAACGACACTGTGGTGGTGAACGGGGTTCCGGAAGGCTTCTCCGGAGAAGCCGGCAAGGTCCAGACAATGGTCCAGAACCTGATCCTGATTCTCTCTGACGACAGTGCTTCCTTGCCAGGAGTGATGGAATCTGCCATGGCGGAGAAGATAGCCCTGCTTGGAGCCTCGTCTTCGAACCCCATGGCATCCCCTATGGAAGCCAGGCTCCTGTTGGACACGCTCCTGTCGGGCGGCAATCCCGAGCTTACAAGCAACGGGAAGAGAATAATGGCAATCTTGAACCTCTCCCAGGTGGAGAAACTGTTTTGAATAAACTCTTATGGCGCAATACTACGGTTACGACAACAATTCCGGCGGAATGATGGGCAGGATCCTGGGCAACATCCCGGAAGCGACAAGGAACATATTCCTGGTCAACGTCCTGATGTTCCTGGCAACCCTCATCAACAAGAATTTCATGATCGAGACATTCGCTGTCTTCTACCCGAAGTCTCCATTCTTCCACTGGTGGCAGCCGGTTACCTACATGTTCATGCATGGGAATTTCATGCACATATTCGTGAACATGTGGTGCCTCTTGATGTTCGGATCCGCTCTTGAAAGGACCATTGGTTCGAAGAAGTTCGTCCTCTTCTATTTCGTAACCGGCCTCGGAGCCCTTCTGGTCCACTTCCTCGTGCAAGGAATCCAGGTTCAGGCCGTCCTGCCCGAAGGAGCACAGCTAAGCCAGGCCTACATCGACATCCTCCGAACACCCACCCTTGGAGCCTCAGGAGCCATCTATGGCATCCAGATTGGCTATGCAATGCTCTATCCCAATGATTTGTGGACGCTGGTCTTCCCTCCCGTGACCCTGAAAGCCAAGTGGTTCGTCCTGATCTTCATGGGAATAGAACTCTTCACCGGCATCACAGGGACCATGGACGGCGTTGCCCATTTCGCTCATCTCGGCGGAGCCCTGTTCGGCTTCCTGCTCATCTTCTGGTGGAAAAAGACCGGAAGGCTTTGGCGAAGATAGAATTACGGGACCATGGGCAGGAAAAGACATGACAGAACAGTAGGCATCACTGCGAGGACTCTGATGCTTCTGGCCGCGTTCCTGCTGTTCCTGACCTATTCTTCGATGGTGGTCAACCCGGCTAAGGCCTGGTACATGACTGTCCTTGGCCTGCTGTTTATCCCGATCGTCCTGCTGAACATCCTCCTGCTTTTCTGGGCGGTCAAGCGGAGATCAAAGTCTTTCATGATTCCGTTGATAGCCCTCCTTCCGTCAGCGATATTCATAGGCAGGTATTTCCAGTTCTCTTCTGGAGCAGCCGAGCAGTCCGGAGAAACTTCGGTCAGGATGGTCTCCTACAATGTCGGTCATTTCATGCTGGGTAGCAAACCTGCGTTCAAGGGAGATAAAGGCCGTAAGGCTTGCATGGATTCAGTGGTCAGGTTCATCAAGGAGACCGATGCCGACATTGTCTGCCTCCAGGAGGTCGATCTGGATGGGGAATATGATGTCAGCAAATTCATAAAGGACCACTTTCCCGAGTACCAGTCCGGCTATTTCATGTTCATCAACAAGGAAGGCGCTTACGGCAATGTCACCCTGAGCCGCTATCCAATCACAGGAAAAGGAAGGCTCCAGTTCGAGAAAAGTTCCAACCTCGCCATCTATACGGACCTCAAGATAGGCGACCAGGTCCTGAGAGTCTATAACTGCCATTTCGAGAGCTATAACATATCCCTAACCAACCTGGTGAAATCCTGGAACAGGGACAGTACCCTCGTAAGGGACACTGAAGAAAAGATGAAGCGCTCGATCACAAGAAGGCCGGTGCAGGTCGACCAGGTCATGTCGGACATTGAAGAATGCCCTGTGGAAGCCATCGTTGCAGGAGATTTCAATGACAATCCCATCTCCTACACTTATTTCAGGCTGATGAAGGGCAGGAAGGACACCTTCGTGGAAGCCGGAAGAGGATTCGGAGCCACCTACTCCGGTCTATGGCCTTTCATAAGGATAGACTACATCCTCTATCCCAGTCACTTGAAGGCAGCCTCAAACCATATTCCCCGGCTGGAGTACTCTGACCATTATCCCGTCGTAGCAGAGATCCTGCTATAGGGAATTCATATCTATCAGATTGTTCAGGAGGGCATAGACCGTCAGGCCCGCCACCGTCTTTATGCCCGTCTTGCGGGTGATGTTCTTGCGGTGGGTTATGACGGTGTAGATGGAAAGGTTGAGCTTGTCGGCTATCTCCTTGTTGAGCATCCCCTTGGCTACGCAGACCAGGATCTCCTTTTCCCGGGCTGAAAGTTCCCCTCCATCCGAGACGACCTCCGGCTGCTTGGCATCCAGGGCTCCATGAAGCTTGCGGGTCAGATCGGATGGCCTGTCATAAAGGGAGACCGAACCGTCGTAGAGCTTGAGGACATCTTCTGTAACTCCGGGGCCGTCAAGAGCGATGACTATCGAATCACAGACATCCAGAAGCATGTTCCTGCCCTCACGGCGGCTCTTGAAGTCAAGGACCACAGGATCTATGACCACCATATCAGGATCCATGCCGCGAAGCCTGGACTCGGCAGCCTTCGAGAAATCATGGAAGACCTCCTCGACATGGAATTCACCGGACTCTTCCAGGATGCTTCCCAATCCCCTCGCTACGATGTCGGAGGGTACTATCAAGGCTACTGACTTCCTATTCTCCATTGTTCTCAAGGTTTCTTACCGCAGGCACAAGGATGTTGTCCTCGACGTAGGTATGGCGTCTCAGATCGTCCCTCAGGCTGTAGATGGACACCAGTACCCACATCCTCATCTCAGGATCACATTCTTCCGGGAGGTACTTCATCACGATGTTCTTCATGTCCTCGAGCTTCTCATCCACGCTCTCATGATGTTCCTCGAACTGGTCGATGGAATAGTCTTCAGGCTTATTTCCATTCTGCAGAGCCTCGATGTAAGGGAACACCTCGTCTTCTTCCCTGGCAAAATGCTTTACAAGCTCGGACTTGTAGTCCACGAAAAACTTCGTGATAGCTGTCTTCCTGCCGACATCACAGGGCTCGAGAAGGCTGTTGAAAGACGACTCGAGATTGCTCAGGGCCTTACCCGTGTAGTAAGCGTGGGATCCGCGTAGATACCTGACGATGTCAGGAATGTTCGCAGCTGAAATGTCCGCCTGGGACGGGACATATTCAGGGAATGAATAGACATTGCAGATGAGCATGAAAGTGCGCTCGTCCAGTCCGCAATGGCGGCATGCCTCGCCGGCAGTCATTCCTGCAAGGCCAAGGCCTATTCCCATGCGTGAAATAACCTGCATCAGGCTGTAGTTCATGTCGATCATGTCCGACAATCGCATGTCAGGGGTGAAGATATCTTTCATGGGAGTAAATATACTAAATTAAATCAGCAATGCCGTAATGTGGAAACCCACATAGGCGCACAGCCAGGCGACGATCATAGTATAAGTACAGACCGCAATCGCCCATTTCCACTTTCCTGTCTCATTCTTTATGGCCACGAAGGTGGCAATGCAAGGGAAATAGAGCAGGATGAACAGCATGAAAGCCACCGCGGCAGGCAGGCTTACGGATGAAGTGAGGGCAGACTGTAGCTGCGTGTTGTCCTCGTCGGCTGCGGCATCGGAAGAATACATGACCCCGAGGGTACTGACAACCAGTTCCTTGGCGACCACTCCGGAAAGGAGGCTTATGTCCATCTTCCAGTTGAAACCAAGAGGATCGAGGGCAGGAGCTACCGCCTTGCCGATCTGGCCGATGTAGGAATGCTCCTGCTGGTACTCTACATCACGGCCCGAACGCGGGAAGTAACCCAGGCACCAGATGACAACCGAACCGATGAGGATGGTGGTGGCCATCTTCTCAAGGTATTGCTTTCCCTTCTCCCAAGTGTGCCTCCAGAGGGCTTTCCCGGTGGGGACACGGTAAGGAGGGAGCTCCATGACGAACGGGAGGTCGTCTTCCTTGACGAAACGGCTCAGGATCATCGCTGAAAGGATGGCGAGGAGAACCCCGAGGAAATAAATTCCCAGAAGGGCGAGAGCCGAATGGTTGGGGAAGAAGGCACCTGCCAGGAGGACGAAAATCGGGAGCCGGCCGGCACACGACATGAAAGGAATTATGGCTATGGTGATAAGCCGGCTCTTTCGACTTTCAATTGCCCTGGTTGCCATGATGGCCGGCACGTTGCATCCGAATCCCATGACCATCGGGATGAATGACTTGCCGTGCAGGCCTATCCTGTGCATCAGCTTATCCATGATGAAGGCGGCACGGGCCATGTAGCCGGTGTCCTCCATGATGGAAAGGAAGAAATAGAGAATCAATATGTTGGGCAGGAAGACGAGCACGCTGCCCACTCCTGCTATTACTCCGTCCACAAGTACATCCTTCAGCCAGCTATCCTTCATGAAGGCAGCCACGAAGTCCCCGAACTTGCCGACGAGCCAGTCGATCCAGTTCATCGGGTAGTCGCCCAGGGTGAAGGTCGCCTGGAAGATCAGGTAGAGGATGACAAGGAATATCGGAAAGGCCGCCCATTTGTTGGTGACCACCGAGTCGATCCTTTCGGTCCATGACTTGTCACCTACGGGTTCGATGTGCCTGACGTATGTCCTTGAAAGGACATCATGGATAAACTGGTACCTCTTCTCGATGTCCTCGGAATCATCACCTGAAGCTATCTTGTCAGCGGAAACCGGTTCTCCGGGGCCCTTGTTGTCAGCGACCTCCAGGACTGTGTCCAGAAGCTGGTCGACACCCTCACCCGTCCTGCAGACGGTCGGACAGACCGGCATCCCCATAAGGTGGCCCAGCCACTTGGTGTCGATGCGGTCTCCCCTCTTCTTGAGTTCGTCGTACATGTTCAAGGCCATCACGACCTTGAGGTTCATGTCCTTGACCTGGGTGGTAAGGTAGAGATTGCGTTCGAGGTTCGAAGCGTCGACAACGTTGATCACCACGTCGGGAGTCTTCTCGACGAGGTTCTCACGGACGTAGCGCTCCTCCGGAGAGAAGGCTGAAAGGGAATATGTGCCCGGAAGGTCGACGAAGATAAGTTTCCGCCCCTTGTAGGTAAAATGACCCTCCTTGGCATCCACGGTCACTCCGCTGTAGTTGCCCACATGCTCGTGACTTCCGGAAGCCAGGTTGAAAAGGGATGTCTTGCCGCAGTTGGGATTGCCGACGAGGGCTACCCTGACGGTGCCGTTCTTTTCGGAATTGTAGTCTTCTTCTGAACAAATCTCGATGAGGGAAGCCTCGTCGCGCCTCAACGACACCTTGTAACCCATTATCTCGTACTCGATAGGGTCCTTGAGAGGGGCATTGAGAATGGCATTGACCTTTTTCCCGGGGATGAAGCCCATCTCGATGAGCCTCTTCCGGAAATTCCCGTGGCCGCCAACCTTGACAATGACGCCGGTTCCTCCTGTATTCAGGTCAGACAATTTCATCATGCAAAATTAGTTATTAAATCATTTCGTACCAATCACCATTTATAGGTATTTTCAGAATAGCGGATTTTTAACGAACTTTGTATGATTTATAAGAAAGTCAATCCTGATGACAAGCGATAAGTATCTAAAGATAATCACAACTCACAAATCCGGAAGCATCGCTTCCCGCTGCCAGGACATCCTGGACAAGGTAGGCAAGGATCATCTGGTCCTTGGAATAGTCTTTTTCTTCGATGCAGAAGTGGAAAAGGGCTACCTTGAGGGCGAGGCCGCCATGGTCTCCTGCTGCAAGGAATACTTCGGAAAAGCCGCTCCGATGGTCACCTGCGTGGCCCAGAAGCCCGTTGGAACCACCTTGACAGCCGAAGTGCTCTACCTCAGAGGAGACGGTACTGTGGAGTTCAATGACGACTACCTTGTCATCCGGAACCAGGAAGGTTCCGAGCTTATCTCCAAGGGAATCCATTTCCCTTACGAGGGAGACACTGCTGTCCAGGCCGGAAAGGTTTTCGGAAGGCTGAGTGAGATTCTTGAAGCAGAAGGTTTCCTTGTCACCGACATCGTCCGCCAGTGGAATTACATCCAGGACATCACCAAAACTAGTGATGGACTCCAGAACTACCAGATGTTCAACGATGCAAGATCCGAGTTCTACTCAAGCGGCGACTGGAAGGAAGGCTACCCGGCTGCGACCGGCATCGGATGCTCCGAAGGTGGAGTGACGGTCTCGATCTATGCCGTGAAAGGCTGCGCAGGAATAAGCAAACCCATCGACAACCCAATCCAGGTACCGGCACACAAGTATTCCAACAAAGTCCTTAAGGAAGGGAAGGTGGCCGTGAAGACCACTCCGAAATTCGAAAGGGCCAGGCTGCTGGACAACACTGTACTTGTCTCAGGCACAGCGGCGATCAAAGGTGAGAACAGCGAAATTTCGACCGACGGCCGTCTCCAGAGCGAGGCTGCCATAGACGTGATGGAGCATCTTGTAGCTCCGGGGAATATATTCCCGGGATGCCCACGCTTCCGCTTCGAAGCCATCAGGGTGTACATCAAGCACGAAGAGGATATCAAGGCTATAGTGGACACTCTCGGAAACCATTGGAAGGGCGTCCCCATGCATTTCCTCATGGCTGACATCTGCCGTCCCGAGCTCCTTCTCGAACTCGAGGGCATCGGCACGACGGGAAGGTTCCTGGAATGCTGCTGCACCGACAGCGGAGAAGCCCTGGAAGCCCAGGCAGGTGGCGCAGGAAGGATCGAACTCTGCGAAGACCTGCCCTGCGGCGGGGTTACCCCCTCCAGGGACAACATTACTAAGGTGCTTTCTGAAGTGGCTGTCCCTGTAAACGTACTGATCCGTGCCCATGGCGGTGACTTCGTCTACACAGAAGAGGAAATCGAGGAGATGGTCGAGTCTATAAGGATGTGCAAGTACATGGGAGTAAATGGTGTAGTTATCGGGGCCCTCAAGCCTGACGGATCCGTGGACATGGATGCCATGCGGCGGATGATGGAGGCAGCCGAGGGACTGAGCGTCACCTTCCACCGTGCTTTCGATGAATGCAACGATCCTCTGAAAGCCCTGGAAGACATCATTTCTCTCGGCTGCGACCGCCTTCTCACCGCTGGCCACGCCACGAATGTCAACGACGGAGCTTCCATGCTCAAGGAACTCGTGGACCGTGCTGCCGGCAGGATCGTTATCATGGCCGGGTCGGGAGTCAGGCCCGGGAATATAGGACAGTTGGAGATTTCTGCAGGACTCCGCGAATTCCACTCCTCCTCTCATGGAGCTGACGGCAGGACTGCCCGTGAAACCGTGTCCGCCATGGTCAAAGGCTGAGATGGTCTCACTCTGGAACATATTCATAACTTTCGCCAAGATCGGGTCATTCACGATCGGGGGCGGGTACGCAATGATTCCGCTGATCAGGGAGGAACTGGTCAAGAAAGGCTGGCTTTCCGATGAAGAACTGCCGGACATCATAGCCCTGGCCCAGAGCGCTCCTGGAGTGCTGGCTGTCAACATGTCCATCTTTGCAGGTTACAAGATGCGCGGATTCAAGGGGAGCCTCGCAGCCACATTCGGCTCAATTCTTCCCTCCTTCCTCATCATCCTGCTGATTGCAATGCTGTTCACCGGCTATCAGGACAATCCTGTGGTTGTCCGCATATTCAAAGGCATACGCCCCGTAGTGGTTTCCCTGATCGCGGTACCGATGATCAACATGGCGCGCAAGGGCAACAAGACCTGGTGGGCCTGGTGCATCAGTTTCCTGGTGCTGTTCCTGGTCGCCTTCATGAATTTCTCACCTATCTACATCCTCCTGGTGCTGATAGTCCTTGCACTTTGTTTCACCCTATGGAAAGAAAGGAGGTCCGGTAATGGTTGATCCTGTCCTTTTCCTCCAGCTGTTCTGGGTGTTCTTCGTCATCGGTCTCTTCACATTCGGTGGGGGTTATGCCATGCTTTCCCTCATCCAGACCCAGGTCGTAGTGACTCATTCCTGGCTCAGTGAGAGTGCTTTCACTGACATCGTGGCCATTTCGCAGATGACTCCGGGACCTATAGGCATCAACAGTGCCACCTATGTCGGCTACGAGGTCATGCACCAGGCCGGTGCCAGCCATCTGGTCGGAATCCTGGGATCCATGACGGCAACGATTGCCGTGGTACTCCCCTCCTTCCTGATTGTCCTTACGATAGTCCGTTTCTACACCAAGTTCAAGGGCAACAAGATTTTCGAAGGAGTGATGAGTTGGCTCAGGCCGGCCGTTGTCGGTCTGATCGGAGCAGCAGCCCTTATCCTTATGTTCAAGGTGGACTGGCCTGCATCCATTCCTGACATCAGTGTAGTGAAGGAGAATTTCTCGGACTGGATCAGCTGGGTGCTTTTCGCAGCTGCAGTTGTCGCTTCCCTGGTGTTCAAGATAGGGCCCATCCCAATCCTGCTCGCTGGCGGACTGCTCGGTTTGCTCATCTACTAGGATTTTTGTAAATTGCCTAGGTAATTTTGCGTGAAACATCAGTAAAATAAATGAAAAAGTTTTTCAGAATCTGCGCCCTGGTGAGCCTCCTCATCCCGGCTGCGCTCTCGGCCAAGAAGACCGAGACAGTGATCAACGTCATCCCTTATCCCCAAAGCGTCGAAATCGGCTCAGGAACATTCAAGGGTACCGGCGCTATCTTCAACTGTGACCTCGAGATAGACTCCAAGAGCATGTCCCTGATCCGCGGACTGGCCGACAGGATCACTTACGTTAGCGGCAGGACCAATTCCTTCGCCACTCCGGTAGGCCTCAAGAAGTCCCTCGACATGAAAAAGGCTAAGGGGTTCTTCTTCCTGAAGGACTTATCATTGGGAGATGAGGAATATTCCATCGACATCACAAAGAAGAACTGCGTCGTGAAGGCTTCCGCCTACAACGGCTTTCTCTACGCAATCCAGACGCTGAAGCAGCTCACCGATCCTGCGATCTTCAGCGACACGATCGACCCTGCGCAGAAGTTCCTCTTCCCTTGTGTCTCTATCAAGGACAAGCCCAGGTTCGCCTACAGGGGCATGCACCTTGACTGCGCCAGGCATTTCTTCAGTGTCGAAGAGGTCAAGAAGTACCTCGACATCATGGCAGTCTACAAGCTCAACCGCTTCCACTGGCATCTCACCGAAGACCAGGGCTGGAGGATTGAAATAAAGAAATATCCCCGCCTCACCGAAGTCGGTGCCTTCAGGAACGGCACCATGATAGGCAAGGACTTCAACTCAAATGATGGAGTCCGCTACGGTGGTTACTATACCCAGGAACAGCTTAAGGAAGTCGTTGCCTACGCAGCCTCCCTTGGAATCACCGTGATTCCCGAAATAGACCTTCCCGGCCACATGCTCGGTGCCCTCGCCGCCTATCCTGAGCTTGGTTGCACAGGAGGCCCTTACGAGGTCTGGACCAAGTGGGGAATCTCCGACCAGGTGCTCTGCCCCGGCAAGGAGACCATGTTCACCTTCCTCGAGGATGTCTTCACCGAACTTCTTGAGATCTTCCCCTCCGAATATATTCACATCGGAGGAGACGAGTGCCCCAAGACGGAGTGGGAGAAGTGCCCTGACTGCCAGGCCAGGATCAAGGCCCTCGGCATAAAGGCCGACGAGAAGCACACTGCCGAACAGTATCTCCAGAGCTATGTCACCGCACGCGTCCAGAAGATGCTCAACGACAAAGGCCGCAAGATCATCGGCTGGGACGAGATCCTCGAAGGCGAGCTCGCTCCCGGAGCGACCGTAATGTCTTGGAGGGGCGTCAAGGGCGGAGTCCAGGCTTCAGCCATGGGATTCGACGTCATCATGACCCCGAACACCTACTGCTACTTCGACTACTACCAGAGCGAGGACAAGGAGAAGGAACCTCTCGCAATCGGCGGAAACCTCCCTATCGAGAAGGTCTACGGCTACGAGCCGTTTGATGGCCTTGACGCCTCCCAGCAGAAACACATCCTCGGAGTCCAGGCCAATCTCTGGACCGAGTACATAGGCACTCCCGAGTACCTCGAGTACATGCTCCTCCCCAGGATGGCTGCCCTTTCGGAGATCCAGTGGTGCAAGCCCTCAGACAAGGACTTCGACAGATTCGCCTCATCGATGAAAGCCGAATCCTTCAAGATCTACGACAACCTCGGCTACAACTATCGCAAATTCTAATTCAATGAATATGAAGAATCTAGTTTTCGGAATCGCGCTTGCAGCTGCTGCCTTGACGGCATTCGGCTGCGGCAACTCATCAAAGAAGGCTGAAGCCGCCGCCCAGGCGGAGCAGGCAAGGCTCGACTCAATCGAAGCAGCCCAGCAGGCTGCCAAAGAAAAAACAGCAATGGAAAAGATGGCAACACTCCCGGAAGAACCGGTCTTCGACATCGTGACCAACCTAGGCACGATTACTGTCAAACTCTACAGCAAGACTCCCAAGCACAGGGATAATTTCGAGAAACTCGCATTGACAGGCTATTACAACGGCCTCCTCTTCCACAGGGTCATCAACGGCTTCATGATCCAGGGTGGAGACCCCTTCACACGTGACACCTCGGCTGCAGCCGTCGCTAAATACGGCCAGGGCGGACCGGGCTACACCATCCCCGCTGAATTCGTTCCCGAATACAAGCATAAGAAGGGAGCCCTTGCAGCAGCAAGGCGCGGAGATGTAGCGAACCCCATGAAAGAATCCTCCGGATCACAGTTCTACATCGTCCAGGATGAAAAAGCCTGCGCCCAGCTCGACGGAGCTTACACTGTCTATGGTGAGACCATCAAGGGATTCGACATAATCGACAGGATCGCGCAGGTCGCCACTGACAACCGCGACAAACCTGTCATGCCAGTCAAGATCATCAAGGTCAGCTTGAAAGAAGAATAGGATTTTTATAAATACTTAACCATGGCATCAATTTTGCAATAAAATGCATCGAATAGTTTTTTCATAGGTTAAGTTTTAGGTTAGAATTGAAACGCCGCTTGCAGGGATGCACGCGGCGTTTTTTATGGAAGTATGGTGAAATGGAAAAGGCGGCCGGGGAACGGTCGCCTTTTCTATATAGTTATTAATATTCCTAGTCGTTAAGGGAATAACGGCGGAAGCAAAGAACCTTGGCCTCAGGGTCGACGGACTTGATGTAAGCAGCGACGGAGACCTTCTCATCGGACTGGACGAAATCCTGGTTCTCAAGGGTGTTCTCCTTGAGGAACTTCTGGATACGACCGTTGGCGATGTTCTGGATCATCTGCTCGGGAAGGTTAGCAGCCTTCTCGGCACCGACCTTGGCGATGATCTCGCGGGCCTGGGCGGCCTGCTCGGGAGTGATCCAACCCTTGGCAGTGTTGGACTCGATGTGATCCTCGCTGTCGACATGGGCAGGATTGATGCCGACCTTCTTGAGGGCAGCGTCAACAGCCTTCTGAACCTGCTCGTCCTTTGTCTTCTGGATGGCAACGGCACGCTCGTTCTCGATGACCTCCTTAGGGCAGTCATTCTCGGAAACGGAAACCGGGTTCATTGCAGTAACCTGCTGGGCAACGGCCCTGCCTAGATCCTCGGGGACGGGCTTGTTGAAAGCGACGATGGCGCCAAGCTTTCCATTGAAATGGATGTACTGGGCCACGTAAGGAGCCTCAACTGCTGCATAGTAAGCAAGGACATGCTTCTCACCGGTCTTGCCGGTCTGGGCGGAAATCTCCTCCTCAACGGTGTGACCATTGGAGCACTTGCAAGCCTTGAGAGCCTCTGCATCGGCCGGGAAAGCGGCGATGGCAGCGTCGGCGATCTCAGCGGCAAGAGCCTTGAAATCAGGAGTAGCGGAAACGAAGTCGGTCTCGCAACCAAGGCATACGATGATGGCCTTGTCACCATTGGTGCGTACGAGCACAGCTCCTTCGGAAGTCTCACGGTCAGCCCTCTTGGCGGCCACGAGCTTACCCTTCTCACGGATGATCTTCACAGCCTCTTCGAAATTGCCGTTAGCCTCATTGAGGGCGTTCTTGCAATCCATCATGCCTGCGGAAGTCATCTTGCGCAGTTTCATTACGTCTTGTGCAGTAATAGCCATAAGTCGTTTCTTTTTAAATTATTCAGCCTTGGGTTCTTCGTCAGCTGATGCCTCGACGGGCTCAGCAGCCGGGGCAGCCTCCTCAGCAACCTCGACAGGCTTTGCTCCCCTGCGAGCGCGAAGCTTCTTGCCGGTAGGATTTGCGAGGGCCTCGCCTTCAGCAGTCTCTTCGGCGGCTTCCTTATCCTTCTCGAGCTTCCTCTCGGCGAGACCTTCTTCGATGGCCTGGCAGAGGATGTTCATGACGAGCTCGATGGACTTGGTAGCGTCATCATTGGCCGGTATCACATAATCAATCGGGGTGGGATCGCAACAAGTGTCAACCATTGCGAATACCGGAATGTTAAGACGGTTGGCCTCCTTGACAGCGTTGGCTTCCTTCTGGATGTCGACGACGAAGAGGGCGGAGGGAAGACGGCTCATGTCCCTGATGGAACCGAGGTTCTTCTCGAGCTTCTCCCTCTGACGGTTGATCTGCAGACGCTCCCTCTTGGCGAGCTTCTCGAAAGTACCGTCTTCCTTCATCTTGTCGATGGTGTTCATCTTCTTGACAGCCTTGCGGATGGTCGGGAAGTTGGTAAGCATACCGCCGGCCCAGCGCTCGGTTATCGATGGCATGTTGACTGCCGTTGCCTTCTCAGCAACGATCTCCTTCGCCTGTTTCTTGGTGGCGACGAAGAGAATCTTGCGGCCTGAGCGCGCAAGTTCTTTCATTGCATCGGCAGCCTCGTCTATCTTGACGATGGTCTTGTGCAGGTCGATGATGTGGATCCCGTTCTTCTGGTCGAAGATGTAAGGTGCCATCTTGGGATTCCATTTCCTGGCCAGGTGGCCGAAATGTACGCCTGCATCAAGAAGTTCTTGGAAATTTGTGCGTGGCATTTTGTTTAACTTTTTTCTGTTTGATAACTCTTTACTTCAATCCCGGCAGTAATGGAGAAAAGCCAGTCTCCGGGATTTTCCGCAGTCTCGGCATCCTGCCAATAAAGGGCTGGATTGGTTGCACCGGACTGTGCAAAAACGTAAAAACAGCGTTCCGGCTGCAGCAAACTAACGCTTGCTGAACTGGAAGCGGGCACGTGCGCTCGGCTGACCGGGCTTCTTCCTTTCGACCTCGCGGGAATCGCGGGTGAGGAAACCTTCGGCCTTGAGAGCGGGACGGTAAGCCTCTCTGTCGAGATCGCTCAAGGCGCGGGAGATTCCGAGCCTGATAGCCTCGGCCTGGCCTTTGGTACCACCACCGACGACATTCACCTTCACGTCAAACTGACCTTCAGTCTTTGTGACGGCGAAAGGCTGGTTCACGATGTACTGGAGAGAGCCGCTCTTGAAGTAGTCTTCGAGGGGGCGGTCATTGATCGTGATGTTGCCAGCACCGGCCGAAAGGTAAACACGAGCGACGGCTGATTTACGTCTTCCAAGGGCGTTTTTCTGTTCCATTTGCTCTGTTAGATTTCGTTCAACTTAATTTCTCTAGGATTCTGCGCCTGATGAGGATGCTCGGGGCCTGCATAGACATGAAGGTTGCCGATGAGCTTGTCACCAAGACGTGTCTTAGGGAGCATTCCTTTAACGGACCTCCTCACGAGTTCAGCGGGTCTCTTTGCAAGGATTTCCTTCGGCGTGGTGAAGCGCTGGCCACCCGGGTAACCGGTGTAGCGAACGTACACGCGATTGTCCATCTTGTCGCCCTTGAGGGCCACCTTCTCAGCGTTGATGACGATGACGTTGTCACCGCAATCCACGTGGGGGGTGTATCCCGGCTTGGTCTTGCCACGGAGGACAAGAGCAACCCTGGAAGCAAGACGGCCAAGCGGAAGATCCGTGGCATCGATGACGACCCACTCTTTCTTTACAGTTGCCTTGTTAAGGGAGACTGTTTTGTAGCTAAGTGTGTCCACTGTCTTGATCTTTAATGGTTTAACATAAAATAATTGCGATCCCTACACATTATAGGGGTCGCAAAGGTAGCAAATATTTTTGATTTAATCAAACGAAATCCGCCTATATCGAAAGAACAGCCAGCACGTCAATCAGTTCCTTGTTGATTGGCTTGTTCTGCTTGGCTGCCCTGCTGATCGGGACGTAGACAATCTTGTCGTTCGAAATGCCGACCATTATGTTCCTCTGTCCCTCCAAGAGGGCCTGGATGGAAGCGTAGCCGAGGCGGCTCGCGAGGATCCTGTCATGGGCCGAAGGACTCCCTCCTCTCTGAAGGTGGCCCAGGATGGTCACCCTGACATCATATCCAGGGTACTCCTTCTTCACCCTCTCGGCATAATGCATTGCTCCTCCGTCCTTCTTGCTCTCCGACACTATGACTATCGAACTGTTCTTGCTCTTGCGGCAACCGTGTGCGATGAACTGCTCAAGCTGGTCGATGTCGGTCTGGTCCTCCGGGATGATGGCAGCCTCTGCTCCGGCGGCTATCGCGGAATTCTGCGCAAGGAAACCGGCATCGCGGCCCATTACCTCTATAAAGAATATACGGTCGTGGGAATTTGCAGTGTCCCTGATCTTGTCCACGCATTCGACAATGGTGTTCAAGGCAGTGTCATAGCCGATGGTCGTATCCGTCCCGTAGAGATCATTGTCTATCGTACCGGGCAGACCTATCACAGGGATGTCATATTCCCTGGCAAAATCCTGGGCTCCGGTTAGTGATCCGTTGCCTCCAATGACTATCAGGGCGTCCACCTCGAACTTCTGGAGGTTGGCATAAGCCTTGGCACGGCCTTCGGGAGTCATGAACTCCTTGCTGCGGGCGGTCTTCAGGATGGTGCCTCCCTTCTGGATGGTATTGCTGACACTTTCGGTCGTGAGTTCCTTGAAATCACCTCCGATGAGGCCCTCGTAGCCCCGGTATATTCCGTAGACTTTCCAGCCGTTGAAGATTGCAGAGCGGGTGACGGCCCTGATGGCAGCATTCATTCCTGGGGCGTCTCCACCGGAAGTCAGGATTCCTATGGTTTTAATCTCTCTCATCGTTTTCCGTTTTATCAGACAAAAATAGTAATTTTGCGGGAGATATGCTGATCGGCAACATAGATTTAGGAGAAAGACCGGTACTGCTGGCACCGATGGAGGATGTGACGGACGCATCCTTCAGGGGGATCTGCCGTGAGCAGGGAGCAGACATGGTCTACACCGAGTTCATTCCCGCCGAAGGGCTGATCCGCGATGCCAAGAAGGCTTATGCCAAACTCAAGACTTCTGACGAGGAGGCCCCGATAGGTATCCAGATCTATGGAAGCGACCCAGACGCCATGGTCGAAGCGGCCAGGATGGCCGACCACGCCGAGGAGATAGTTGGTGGACACGGCTGCGACCTGATAGACATCAATTTCGGCTGCCCCGTGAGCAAGATCGCCGCACGAGGAGCCGGGTCCGGCATGATGAAAGAGCCCGACAAGATGGTGATGATCACACGACGCATCGTCGAGGCTGTCGGGAAACCGGTCACTGTCAAGACCCGCCTGGGTTGGGACGACAAGAGCAAGATCATCGTGGAGCTCGCCGAAAGGCTGCAGGACTGCGGGATCCAGGCTCTTACCATCCACGGTCGCACACGCTGCCAGATGTACAAAGGCGAAGCGGACTGGACCCTTATCGGAGAGGTCAAGAACAATCCCAGGATGCATATTCCTATAATAGGTAACGGCGACATCAATTCCGCCGCCAAGGCCAAGGAGGCCTTCGACCGTTACGGGGTGGACGGAATCATGGTCGCCAGGGCTTCCTTCGGGCATCCATGGATATTCAAGGAAATCAAGCATCTCCTCCAGACCGGAGAGGAACTTCCCCCTTTAGGAATAAAGGAACGCGTGGAGCTCGCCAAGAAGCATTTCCGCCTCTCGGTTGAGTTGAAGGGTATTCCCGTCGGCGTCTACGAGATGCGCCGCCACCTGAGCTGCTACTTCAAAGGTCTGCCCGACTTCAAGGAAACCCGTATGCGCCTCGTAACCGAAAACGATCCCGACGAAGTCCTCCGCCTCCTCGATTATATTTCCGAAAAATGGGGCGAAACTCCCCTCCTCGAATCTTCAAACGTTTACGGCATCTGACCCTATCCTTCCCCTTATTTTACATTCCCCTACCTTACTTTATTAACTTACTTTACCTTAACTTACCTTAACTTACTTTAACTTACTTTAACTTACTATTCTTTACTTCCCTTACTTTCCCCTTTACCCTTAACCCTTGCCTTTTCTTTCCCGTTCCCTTTTCTTTCCCGTTCCCTTTTTCTTCCCCCGACCAATTTGTTCTCGCAACACGAGACCTAGGTGGTTAAAAGGTCAGGAAATCGGCACTTTCCTTCCCTGACAGACACCACAGGTGGACCAAAGGGAAGGATTTGGGCGTTATCATGGCCAAAGGAGGACCTGAGACGAAAGAAAAGGAGAAAAGAATGGCCTGAGGCGGAAGAGAAGGAGAATAGGAGAAAATGAGATTAGATAATCAAGAAATAACTCGTTTTTTGTATCTTTGTGGCCTATGCTTGACAAGATCATCCTTGCCCCGTATTATCTAACACTCAAGCTGAGGCACTATCTTTACGACCATGGAATCCGCAAGGTCAGCACTTGCGAGGTCCCCACGATCTGCGTCGGCAACATCACCGCCGGCGGTACAGGCAAGACTCCCCACACTGAAATGATCCTTCGAACCCTCCTCAAGAGCGATGAATGGGCCTATGAAGACATCGCAGTCCTCTCAAGGGGGCACCTCAGGGCAAGCAGAGGCTTCCAGATCGTGAAAAGGGACGGATCTGTCAAGGAATATGGTGACGAGCCGCTCCAGATAAAGAAGAAATTCCCGGGGGTGACAGTCGCAGTTGACCGTCACAGGGTCAAGGGCTGCGACCTGCTCTGCCATCCCGAGAAACTCAAAACGGAAAAAAGAGCCCGCAAAAGTGCAAGCGAAGAAATCGCCCCGGCTGACCTGATCGTACTCGATGACGCCTTCCAGTACAGGGCCCTGAGAGCCTATTACAACATAATCCTGGTCGACTTCAACCGTCCCACCTACAAGGACAAGCTCCTCCCCTTCGGACGGCTCCGCGACCTCCCGGAAAGATTCAGCGCAGCCGACATAATCATAGTCTCAAAATGTCCGGCTTACCTAGAAGACTCAAAGAAGATCGAGTGGGCCCAGACCTTCGGTCTCAAGGACTATGACACAATGACCTGCAAGGGCACAGACAGAAAAGGGAAAGAAAAGATCCTGCTCTTCACAACCATCTGGTACAGCGCCCTCAACCCCATATTCGAAGAGGCTGATCCCAGGTACGCCTATTCACAGAAACTAATCCTCTTCTCAGGAATAGCGAAGGACACTCCCCTGCGGATGTACCTCAGCGACGAGCACAAAATCGTCAAGCGTTTCTGCTTCGAGGACCATCACAAGTACACCAAGTACGATGTCCGCAGGATAATGAACGCCGTCCGCGAACATCCCACCGCAGTGGTGGCGACTACCGAGAAGGACTGCCAGAGGATCCTTGACCTTGGGAATATCCCGCATGACCTCAAGGTGCGCCTCTTCCAGGTGCCGATCGAGGTCGGTTTCCTCTCCGAGCATGAAAAGGAGGTCTTCGAGACTTCACTACTCGAGGCCTTGAGAAATTTCCACACTGACTATTAGATCCTTCGCTAGCGCTCAGGATGACATGTCATTCTGAGGGAACAACGTGACCGAAGAATATATATGGTGACGAAGTGACCGAAGAATCTAGAATAAAAGAAGGGGCCCCGAAGGGTCCCTTCTCATTTAGTTTGCAACTGATGGATTACTCGTTAGGAGTGACATCCCACCAGAGACGTACCCACTGGTCGTCATTACCACCGAGATACTTGCTGACTGCAGCCTTGTACTGCTCAGGGTTACGCTCTGAATCGGTAGAGGAATACAGGAAGCGGACGGGATAGGTCGTGTGACCGGGATGGTTCAGAACCTGGTACTCAGTTAGAGGCATCTCAGGAATATTGGTCCTCCTCCAGTCTGACCAAGTTGAGATACAGTCAGTCATGAATCCAGCGATCCATCTCTGCATGCAGATCTCCTTGATAGCACCCTCATTGTCAGCGGGAAGCGGATGAGCGGCGACGTACTCGTCAGCACCGTCAGCACCCTCGAAAGTGAACGAAGCACGGATACCTTTCTCGTAATACTCCGCAGCATTACCGGAGACGAGTCCTTTCTGGATAGCCTCAGCGATGTTGAAGAGGTTCCTGGATGCGGTGAACAGTCCGTAGTTGGCATCCTGGACACAGAACCTGTCGGTCAGGGAGCAGGAAGCGTTAGCCTCTGCTATGACTGAAGGGTTGTCAGGAAGACCGAAGGTAATTCCGAAATATGCATTGTAGTCTGTAGGATCGCCCTCCCTCTTGCCGAGGTAAGCATCCTCACCGATGGTGAACCTTGCAAACATACGAGGATCCTGATACTCCTTGAGAGCATCCACGATCATGGCGTTAGGACCCCATGCCAGGTTCCTGGAAGGAGATGTTGCAACCGGGTAGAGGGGAGAATTCGTAGCTCTGGTGTCGTACTTGTAGTTGAGCTGCTCAGAGACCTCGTTGAATCCACCCTGGTTGAAAGCGGTGGAGAAACGAGTCTTTGCAGTGGCAGCGTCAACGTCAGAAATTCTGAGAGCCATGTCCATGCGGATAGAAGCGTTGAACTTCTTCCAACGTGCGATGTTTCCACCCAGGAGGATGTCAGCTGATGAGAGGTTTGCACCTTCCTGGAACATTCCGTAGGCCTCTTCAAGCTCGTTGAACAGAGCATTGTAGATATCCTGCTGGGAATCGAAGACAGGGGTCCAGATATTCTCGTCCTCTCCCTTCCAAGCCTCTGACCAAGGCAGGGCACCGACACAGTCGGTAAGGTGCATCATGATGAAAGCCCTCAATGTCAATGCAGCTGCGATCTGATTCTCATTGCTCGAGCAGAACTGCTTGACGTTGACCTCATCCTTCTGTTCCTCATCCCTGTTCATCTCGATGACCTTGTTGAGGATTTTCATGGAGCCATAGTAGTAGCCTCTGGTGTCGAACTCATAGGTCGTCATCAGGGATCCGAACTGGTTGTTGCCGGATTCTGCCAGATAACCTACATGGTTCGGCTGCCAGTAGTCATATGTGTCAGCGGATATGAAATTCCTGACGGTGAAGCAGGCGTTGGTGAAGAGCAGATTTGTGTAAGCTGTTCCAGGGGAGTTCGGAGAGATGTTGATGTCACCGAAATCACTGAAGTTGCAGCTCGTAAGCGAAGCGGCAAAAACAAGGGCCGCAATTATGGATTTCTTCATAATTTTCATAATCATTACCTCCATATTATCCATATTAATTAGAACATGCACCTGAAGGTGAGACCGAAGGTTCTTGAAGCAGGGGTCTGTCCTCCCTCAAGATAGTTGCTGCCAGCCTCCGAAGGGTCGAAGTTAGGGCAGGCGGAGTAGATCAGCCAGGGATTGGAAGCCACGAAGGACACACTGGCGGAATTCAAACCGATGCCGAGGCTGTTGACAAACTTCCTGGGCAGGGCATAGGTGAGAGAGAGCTCGCGCATCTTCAGGTAAGTCCTCTTGTAGAGAACACCGTCATTGTCATAGTTGGACTTGTACTGGTACCACCTCCAAGACTGGATGTGGGTATCAACGGGGTTGCCGCTCTCATCGACACCCACGACATGGACACCGCCGCCCTTAGCGACAGGTTCACGGACGTTGATGCCGTTGTCATTAAACTCGGCAGTCTCGGCGGCAAGGCCGGAGCCCTGCATCCAGAGGTTGGTCCATGAGAAGATGTCACCACCGATGGTGTAGTCGAAGCTCATGTTGAGAGACCAAGTCTTATAACGGAACCCAGTGGAGAAACCACCGGTAAAGTCGGGCTGAAAGTTACCGACCACCTTCTCTTCAGTGTCAATGATGGGCATGTAGTCACCGAAGTTCTGCTTCTGGGCAGCGGAAGTGGTAGCCCTGAGAACATATTGTCCTTCATCGTTCCTCTTGAAGCGTCCGCCAGTGTAGAGAACACCGACAGGCTCACCCTCGATCGAGTACATTCCGAACTCGTAGTTGAACTTGTCATAACGGAGGAAGTACTGCTTCTGTTCAGGGTGGAGTTCAACCAGGGTGTTGACGTTCTTAGCGATGTTGAAATCAGCATCCCAAGTGAAATCCCTGGTACGGATGATGTCGCCACCGATTTCAAACTCGATACCACGGTTGCGGACGAGACCGGCGTTGACCTGCCTCATGTTCCAACCGGTCTGGCCTGTTGTAGACGTTGATGTCACCGTGCAGCCTGTTCTTGAACATCCTGAACTCGGTACCGACCTCGTAGGAAGTGGAGATGGTAGGCTTCAGGTTGGGATCGATCTGGGTTGTAGGAACACCCATCGAAGAGATGGCGTTGTTGTACCTTGATCCGATACCATACACATAAGTGGTGGCATAGGCACCCATCGTGGATCCTACCTGTGCAGCACTTGCGCGCAGTTTCCAGAAGTCGAGCCAGCTGGCCTTGATGAACTTGTTCAGCATGATGGAGACGGAGGCACCGCCGTAGAGGTAGTGGTTCTGTGAAACAGGCAACCTGGAATCCCAGTCATTACGGATAGAGAGATCAAGGAAGAAGGTGTCATCGAATCCAGCAGTCACGTTACCATAGACCGAGCGAGTGATGTACTTGGTCACGGAGTTGCTGGTGGAGTAGGTGTTGATCGAGTTAGAAAGGTTGAAGAGCTTCGGGATGATGAGTCCGGCGTTGGTGTTGGAACTCAATGAACCGTAGTCGTAGGTCTCTTCCTCGATGAAGGCTGCGGCATTGATACCGAGGCGGTCATTGAAAAGGTTCTTGTCCCATGTGATACGGCCCTGGTAGGTCATATCTACGACATGATCCTGGCTCTCGCTGTAACCTGAGGTCCAGTTGCGGACATTTCCGGCCTGATGATTAGTGGTCTCTCCGTGATAGTTACGGATGTTACCCATAATCCTTGCTCCGACCTTGAAGTTCCAAGGGAGGATAACCTCGGCGTCGCCAGTGATGACATTCCACAGGTAGGTGGAATAGGCATTGTGCAGATTAGCATAGGCGTACGGGTTGTCGTGGTAGGTCGGCTGGAAGTTGGTCTTGGAAGTGATGTTCCATGTCCTGACGCTTCCGTCCGGACGCTCCCAATCTCTCATATCCTTGAAATCAAGGTTCATGTGACCCCACTGGATGAAGTCAGCCAGAGGGCTGCCCAGAGCGGAGTAACCGTCACCGGCGGAGTTATGGTTCTGCCTGTAGGTGAACTTATAGTCGAGGGAAAGGTTGAGCCATGAGGTAGGCTTGATGTTGGTCTTCATCGTGAGATAACGCCTGACAGCCTTCGCATTGGTCATGATACTCGAGCGGTCAGTGTTGGTGAAGGACACGCGGGTGTTGTGGGTAGGGCCGCCGTTGGAAACTGCCACGTTGGTGGTGTTGGTCCAACCGGTACGGAACATGTCAGCAGGGTTGAATCTGCTGATCCAAGGGTCAGCCTGCATGTACTTGCTGCTGGTAGGATCCCAGTACAAAGCGGAAGCAACCTTCACGTTCTCGTCGAAGCGGGGGCCCCAGTTTTCATCATTTCCCCATTCCATATTATAGGAACCGTCGGGGTTCTGGTATCCGAGGCGCTCTCCGAAGAGGTACTGTGGCGACATGGTATCAATGTCCTTGTAGCTGTCAAGTTGACCGAGGAGCTGGCCGGTCTCACCAACGGAACCGCCACCATATTCATGCTGGAGCCTGAGATGGTTGTAGTAACGCTCCATGGTGGTAGTGTGGCTGAACTCGACATGGGTCTCACCGCTCCTGGCACCACGGGTGGTGATGATGACAGCACCGTTGCCTCCCTGGGAACCGTAAAGAGCAGTAGCCGCAGGGCCTTTCAGAACATTGATGCTCTCAATATCGTCCATGTTGACGGCGTTCTTGTTGGTAATAGTTCCATCAACGACGTAGATAGGCTCGCTACCACCCCAGGAACCATAGGCCTGGGTACCACGAAGAACGATGGAACCGGAATCGAAGGTTGAACCGGAACTTGAATAGAAGCGGGCTCCGGCAACTTTTCCGGCGAGGGACTGACCGAGGTCGGTCTGACGGGCAACAGTCAGTTTTTCACCGGCAATCTTGACAGTCGAGTAACCGATGGCCTTCTCCTGTCTCTTCAGGCCCTGGGCCGTGACGACTACTTGGTCGAGCATCTCGGTGTCAGGGGCGAGCACCACGTTGACCGTTGCAGCAGCAGGTCTGGTCTGGTTGACCATACCGATGCAGGAGAACACGAGGGTGCTGCCTGTAGGGACATTGCGGAGGGTGTACTTACCGGAGGCGTCAGTGATGGCGCCATTGGTAGTTCCCTGGACAAAGACGGAAGCTCCGATGACCGGAAGCCCGTCCTCGGCGGACGTCACCGTACCATTGACGGTGATGTTCTGCGCGAATGCCATGCCGATGCTTGCGCACAGGCACAACAGCAAAGAGAATAACTTTTTACTCATAAGCTTAAACCTTAATTAAACTTAATATTTAGTGATAAAATAGATGATAATCTCAACTATTCTGGGCCGGTAGAAACAGGAATGTCAAAATGGGGACAATTAGCCCTTAAGAGTACATAAACTGCAAAAACCGACATACAAATAAAGTAATAAAAATGGAATAATGCAACAGTTTTTAAAGGCCAAAAATGAGAAAATAGTGGAATTTATATCGTTTTACCCAATCAAGCTTTCCGAATCTCAAAAGTCAGCCCTTAAACATTGTTCAAATAATCCAAGTTTTGGTTACAGATTGAAACGAAAGCAATTTTTCTAACATAATACGATTTAATATACTAATACATTTAAAATCAATACTTATAACCATAATAACCATGTCTCATATCCCATTTAATATCGCTTGCCAGCTATGGGAAGCCGACAAGCGGGCCTATGTCAAGGCCAGCTCGATGGCAGCATATTCGCTGACTGTCGAAAAACACTTGAAACCTAATTTCACCTATCTCCAGGATGTCTCACCCGACAGGGTGCAGGAACTGGTAGATGGAGCTGTCGATAAGGGTATGACCCTTTCTACTCTAAAAGGTATCTTGGTAGTCTTGAAAATGATCGTCCGCTTCGGCGAGAAGCGCGGGTGGATCGACAATGTTGTACTGGATGTAAGGTTCCCGCAAAAGATCAAGAGGAAGAACCAGCCGTCTGTGCTTCCTGTCAAAGAAGAGAAGATGCTGCTGAACTACCTCTCAGATCACCCTACCAGCAAGAACACCGGACTTCTGATCTGCCTCTGCTGCGGACTCAGGATCGGTGAAGTGTGCGCCCTTAAATGGGAAGACGTGGATTTCTTCAACCGCGTCATCCACATCTCTAAGACAATCTACAGGATTTACCACCTTGAAAATGGCAAAGGCCGCACGGAAGTAGTGATCGGGCCGCCGAAGACTCTCACTTCAGTTCGCGATGTCCCGATAACCGGACTGCTTGTAGAAATACTCCATAAACTCCGGAAAGGAAGGAACAAGAGTTATTTCATAGCATCCGGAAGGACCACCCCCGCGGATCCACAGACTTTCAGGAACAATTTCAGGAGGGTCACCGACTCCCTTAAGCTGCCTCCTAGGAAGGTTCACAGCCTCCGGCACACGTTTGCTACGCGATGTGTGGAAGCCGATTGCGACTACAAGACCTTGAGTTCCCTCCTGGGTCATGCCAATGTCGGCACCACAATGAACCTATATGTCCACCCTGACATGGAGCGTAAACGACGATGTGTTGAAAAGATGCTGGAAATCCTCTAAGACCCGTTTCGGTCCATTCCATTACATAAGCTTTAACTAAATATTAAGTTTAATTAAGGTTTAAGCTTATGAGTAAAAAGTTATTCTCTTTGCTGTTGTGCCTGTGCGCAAGCATCGGCATGGCTATTGCGCAAAACGTGACCGTAACAGGTACGGTCACCGAAGCCTCGAACGGAGCTCCGATTCCCGGAGCAACCGTCATGGTTGAGGGAACATTGAGCGGTACTTCTACCGACGCCAACGGTAAGTACTCCATCAGCGTGCCTTCAAACGGCAAACTCGTCTTTTCGGTCATCGGTTTCGAGACAATGACCGTCCCCGTGGCCGGGAAGGCCGTCATCGACGTACAACTCCAGGAGGACAAGAATGTCCTTGAAGATGCTGTCGTCGTGGGTTATGGATCAGCTAAAAAGTTGGGCTCCCTGGTGGGCTCAGTCGCCACAGTCAAATCTGAAGTCTTGAAGAATGCACCTTCTTCCTCAGCCCTTGATGCTCTCCAGGGTCAGGTTGCAGGTCTGTCCGTCCTTTCTTCTTCAGGTGTCGCCGGTGACAACGCTGTCTCGATGTCCATCCACGGAATCGGTTCCCTCGGAGCCAGTTCCACTCCTCTGTACATCATCGACGGTGTTCCTTCATCCAGCCGTGCCATCATGGGTATGAACCCTAATGACATCAAGAACATCACCGTCATGAAGGACGCTTCCGCAACCTCCATCTACGGTGCTCGTGCTGCTAACGGTGTCGTCTATGTCACCACCAAGAGCGGTTCCTATGATTCCAAGGCATCCGTTTCCGTCCGTTCCCAGTACGGCGTTTCCACCCTTGCAGACATGACTCTCTACAAGAGCATGATGAGCGGTCCCGAATTGAAGCAGTTCTGGATTGACGCAGGCATCTACACCGCAGAACAAATCAAGAGGAATTTCACCGACAAGGGTCTCGACGCTGACACCAAGTGGTACAACTACTACCAGCAGTTCAACAACCCCCAGTACCAGAACGACGTGACCATCGAGGGCGGCGGTAGCAAGATCGCCTACATGATCGGCGGTTCACAGTTCCACCAGAGGGGTACCTCCATCGGCAACTACTACGACCGTTACACCCTCCGTTCCAACGTCCAGGGTCGTCCGAAGGACTGGCTCAAGGTCGGTGTCAATCTCGGTATGAACCTCGACAAGCGTCAGCAGAACGGCAACTGGGGAGACTCTGAAAATATGTCAAACTCCACCAGGGGTGGTCTTTCCTTCCTCCTCCTCCCTCTCTATCCTGCAGTTGACGAGAACGGCAACCTGCCGGCAGAAAGATTCTCCGACGGTCGTCCCGTTCCTCAGTACCAGATGGCCAAGAACCCTGACCGTTACGACCGCTACGGAACCAACGGCAACGCCTATGTTGAGATCGAGCCAGTAAAGAACCTGAAGTTCGTCTCCAGGGCCGGTATCGACGGCTACATCGTCCTCGACAACTGGTTAAGCTACCCTACTTACTATGCCAATGCAGGTTCCGGTAATAAGGGTAAGTCCACTCAATTCGAGTACTCCGCCACCATCACCAACACCATCGAGTACTCCTTCGACATCAACCAGGACAACCACATGTCCTTCCTTCTCGGCCATGAGGGTATCGCCAACTTCTACGATTACTACTATGCCAGCTCTTCGAACCAGACTGATGACCGCCTGATGAACCTCCAGAACGGTACCCAGGACACCTACGGCATGAGCGAAAGCCACACAGAGAGCAAGTTCCTCTCCTATTTCGCCCACACCGACTACTCCTACATGGATAAGTACATCATCGATGCCACTGTCCGTAACGATGCATGCTCCAGGTTCGGTAGGGATAACAGGAATGCATGGTTCTGGTCCGCGGGTGCCATGTGGAAGATCAAGAAGGAAGGCTTCATGAGCGATGCTTCATGGGTCAACGACCTCAACCTCAAGGTCAGTTACGGTACACAGGGTAATGCCGGAATCGGTGACTACGCTGCCCTTGCAAAGGTCGGTACCACCACTTCCTACGCTACCAAGACCTCCAAGATCATCTCCAGTCCGAGCAACAACGGCCTCACATGGGAGAAGCAGGCTCTGCTTACCGTCGCCCTGACCGGCCGTGTGTTCAACGCCCTCGACTTCGACATCTCATTCTACAACAGACAGACATCCTCGATGCTCATGGATGTTCCTTATCCTTACACCACAGGTTTCTCAAGCCTGACCGCCAATGTCGGCGGACTGAGGAACAGGGGTATCGACGTCACCCTCGGAGTTGACATTCTCCAGGCAAGGGACTACAACCTCAGGTTCAACACCACCTTCAACTACAACAGCCAGATCATCACTGAACTGTTCGACGGAAGGACTGAATGGACAATCGCCAACACAGGTATCACCTATGTTGTCGGCCAGCCCGTTTCCTTCTACTACCCTCTGTTCGCAGGTATCGATCCCTCTGACGGAGCTCCTACATGGTACCTCCCCGGTGAGGACACTAACGTGACCACCAAGGATCCCGCCAGGACCACCAGGGACTTCAGCGAGGCCGCTCTGACCCAGAACTCCGGCAAGGTCCGCTACGCTCCTATCAATGGTGGTTTCGGTCTTTCCGGACACTACAAGAACCTCTCGTTCGCAACTGATTTCTCCTACGTTCTCGGCAAGACCCTCATCTCCAACGATGGATTCTTCTATGCCAACCCGAGCTACTTCGCCGGCATGAACACCCACAAGATGGTCGCAGACTTCTGGACTCCTCAGAATACAGATGCAAAATGGCCTGATTGGCAGAACTACATGATGCAGTTCGACTCCCACCTCCTTGAGGACGCCAGCTTCCTCCGTCTGAAGAACCTCCAGGTCGGCTACAGCCTGCCTAAGCGCTGGCTCGACTGGACCCACGGTGTCCTGAGTGGAGTGAGAATCACCTACACAGGACGTAACCTCCTCACCTTCACGAAGTACAGCGGTATCGATCCCGAGGTCAACTCCAACCTTTCCTACGGTAAGGTCGGTAACACCAAGCAGCACCTCGGCGGTATTGAGATTACATTCTAATTATTAAACAATGAAAGTCATGAAGAAATCATTCAGATATTCACTGATTGCCGCTGCGGCGATGGCTTTGGTTCTTTCGTCCTGCGACCTGAATCTCACTCCGACGACATCCATCGCCTACATCGAGGGAGATCCTGTCATGCTCACCCAGACTGACGTTTCCGAGTTCGAAAACGGTGTTCTCGCATCCTACAGAAGCACTTCCTATGGAGTCTACTCACAGACCCAGGAGGTCATGTGCGACTACTTCAACGCCTCAATCGACTATGGTAACAACTACGGAGCCGTCCACAGACTCGACGATTCTTTCAACGATGGTGAGTACAACACCCGTGACCACTGGTCCGGCCACTTCGGAGCCATCAAGAACTACAACATCCTCATCGCCAACGCAGACAATGTCGACGAAAGCCTCAAGGACTATGCACAGTTCGTAAAGGGAGAGGCTCTCTTCTGCCGTGCTTCCTCATACCTGCATCTTGCAAGGCATTTCGGAAAGCCCTACGGAAGCAGTTCATCTTCTGACCTTGCTGTTCCGCTCATCACCGTGTATGACCAGCTTGAGAAGCCCGCAAGGGCTACCGTGGCAGAGGTCTACGCCCAGGTGAAGTCCGACCTCGACGCAGCTGCCGCTATCCTTAGCGGTGAGACTGGCAAAGCAAGGGCAGACTACCCTACCATCGACGCTGTCAACGCCCTCTATGCAAGGTACTACCTTGACATAAAGGACTATGCCAACGCCGCCAAATACGCTGAGGGTGTCATCAACACCGGACATTACAAGCTCGCCTCTACCGACGAGGAGATGGATGCTGAGTACATCAATGATGAGGGTACAGAGCCTATCATCCAAATGTACGCTTCCAAGAGCGAAGGCTACGGCGTCAATGACATCTACACCCTGACGAACAACGACAGTGAGCATGGTCTCAACTTCCGCTCCTACTACTTCCCTACCAAGAAGCTGGTCGAGGCTTATGACGAGGGAGACCTCCGTTTCACTCATTGGTTCAGCAACACGATTCCCAACTTCGTCTCCGGATCATACCGCACAGGTGAGTTCTACACCTTCACGAAGTACTACAACAACCCGGCTCTCAACTCCGGTACCGTACCTCAGGCCCGCCACGCCAGGAAGACCCTCCTCATCGGAGAGATGTACCTGATCGCAGCAGAGGCCAATGCACAGGCCGGCAACACTGCCAAGGCAACCGAGATCCTCAACGCTCTCCAGACTGCAAGGCACGCTACCCTGACCGAGGGTACCATGGAGAACATCAAGAACGAGTGGTTCAAGGAGACTGTCGGTGAAGGTCTGCGTCTGAGCTGCCTCAAGCGCTGGGGCGACGGAATGGGTGCCAGGACTCCTCAGGAAGGAACCGAGCTCATCATCATGAAGGGTGCTGCTTACGAGCAGAGGACAGTTGCCGCCGGAACTGACAAGCTCACATGGCCGGTCCCGACCTACGAAATGCAGGTCAACCCCAACCTCGTCCAGAACCCTGGATTCTAACAGAGAATTTTACTCATAGAGTAGGCCGGCTAAGAATTTAGCCGGCTTCTTTATTTTGAATAAACAGTCTTGTCAAAGATCCTTAGAACTGCGTGGGAAATTGAAAAAAGAGAATGACAGTTCGTGTTATATATGTGGGGAAATTTGACAGTTTACTTGCTTTCGAGAATGCGGTTTTGTTCTGCTACTGAGGCTTCGTGGATGGCATTGAAGACATCCGTGATGAATTTTTCGGAAAGGCCGTAAGTCTTGCCCTTGGCAATCATGTCGGCCATAAGTTCTTCCCATCGTTCGGCCTGGACGATGGCGATGTTGTGGACCTTCTTGAACTCACCCATCTTCCGGGACACTTCCATCCTGGAACCAAGTGAGATAAGAAGATTCTCGTCGATCACGTCAATCCTTGCGCGGAGCTGCTCGATGTTTTCGTTGTACTCCTTGTCATTGGTACGTTTCTGCCTCACTGTCAGACTTTCCAGCAGGGTCTTGAGGTCCTGGGGGACAAGTTGCTGTGAAGCATCGCTCAGAGCACATGAAGGGTCGCAGTGGGATTCGACCATGAGGCCGTCAAGGCCAAGGTCCATGGCCCTCTGCGAGAGCTCTTTCAAGTACTGGCGCGAGCCGCCCATGTGACTTGGATCGGCAAAGAAAGGGATCTGGGGATAACGAGTACGCAATTCGACTGCGATCTGCCAGCCGGGGAGATTGCGGTAAGGTATTTTCTGCGTAGTTGAGAAGCCACGGTGTATGACACCGAGTTTCTTTACACCGGCCCTGTTGAGCCTTTCCAGGGCCCCGACCCAGAGATCGAGGTCCGGATTGACCGGGTTCTTGACAAGCACCGGGATATCAGTGTCATGGAGGGCATCTGCTATTTCCTGGACCATGAAGGGATTGGCTGTCGTCCTCGCACCGATCCACACCATGTCTATTCCGTACTTCATGCACTCGTAAACATGTTTTTCGTTGGCGACTTCGGTACAGACCTTCATCCCAAATTCCTTCTTGACTTTCTGCAGCCATTTGAGGCCGGGCACACCTGCGCCCTCGAAGGAACCCGGATGGGTGCGGGGTTTCCATATTCCTGCACGGAAGACGTGTATCCCGAATTCATGAAGTCCCTTGGCGGTCATCATCACCTGAAGTTCCGACTCTGCGCTGCAGGGTCCGGCAATGACGATCGGAGGTATGCTTTCGTCGAAGAATCCCCATTCAGATACGGGGATGGTGTCCAGTGTTCTGTCCATAGTTATCTGAGTATCTTTTTAATACGGTTAGCCTCGTGGATAAGTTCCTCGATACGCTTGCCGTCATAGGAAGCTATCGCCTCCCTGAAGTCTTTCATCTTGTCAAGGTAGGTGTCAATCACTTTAAGAACGTTGTCCCTGTTCTGGGTCAGGATGGGAACCCACATGTCCGACGAACTCTTGGCAAGCCTGACGGTGGAAGAAAAACCTCCCGAGGCCAGGTCGAAGATATGCTTCTCGTCCTGTTCCTTTTCAAGGACCGTGAGGGCCAGGGCAAAGGATGTCACATGTGAAATGTGGGAGACATAGGCTGTGTGGACGTCATGATTGTCGGCATTCATGTAGATGGGCCTCATGTTCAGGACATCGTACAGTTCTTCCACAACCTTCACTGCCTGTGGATCACTCTCCTCCGAATTGGCGAAGATGCAAGCCCGGCCGTCGAATAGGTTGGGCATCGCAGCCCAGGGGCCTGAATATTCAGTACCGGCCATGGGATGGGTCGCCACGAAACGGCCGCGAAGGGGATGGTAGTGGACCGAACGGACGATCTGGCTCTTGGTCGAGCAGGTGTCGATGACGATCTTGTCCTCCCTGCCTTCTTCCTTGAATATGTCAAGGACCTCGGGAAGCATTTTCACGGCTGTTCCGACTGGTACGGCGATGACGACGATGTCAGCCTTCCTGACACAGTCGCCGAAGGGGACGATCTCATCACATAGCCCCATCCTGAGGGCGGCTTCAGCGTTGACAAACTCATTCTCAACTCCGAGAATCCTATCCGCAAAACCCCTTCTCTTCAAGTCAATTGCCATCGAGCCTCCGATGAGGCCAAGTCCGATAATTCCTACTACCATTTATGAATATTTTATCTTGCAAGATATTCCTTAATCCTTGCGAGGCCGTCTTCAAGAGTCGGAACGGGGGCGCAGAGTGAGATGCGCACATAGTTTTCTCCGTTCTTTCCGAAGACGAAGCCGGGAGTGATGAAGACTCCGGTCGCATGGAGGATCTTCTCAGAGAGAACTTCTCCAGGGGTCATCCCATCGACAAGCTCAGGGTTCGGAATACGTCCCCAGAGGAAGAGGCCGGCAGAATCGGGATTGTACTCGACTCCGAGAGCATCGAAGATACGGCCGGCAGCCTCGCGACGGCGCCTGTATTCTGCATTCAAGGTTTCAAACCATTCCGGTCCCTGTGCAAGCGCTTCGACAGCAGCGATCTGCATGGCCTTGAACATACCGGAATCCATCTGGCTCTTGACCTTGAGGATCTCATTCACCATCACTGGATCCCCTGCCACCATTCCAACCCTCCAGCCGCTCATGTTGTGTGCCTTGCTGAGAGAGTTGAGTTCCAGACAGCAGTCCCATGATCCTTCTGCAGAGAAGATCGAGATCGGCTTGTCAGTCAGGATGAATGAATAGGGATTGTCGTTGACCAGTAGAATGTTATGCTTGAGGGCGAAATCCACAAGACGCTGATAAAGCTCAGGAGTGGCCTTGGCACCAGTGGGCATATTGGGATAGTTGACCCACATCAGCTTGGCCTTGGAGAGGTCCATATTTTCGAGCTGGTCGAAGTCAGGCAGCCATCCGTTCTCCTCCTTCAGATCGTACTTCTGGACTTTTCCACCGACAAGGTTGACCGTAGAAGAATAGGTCGGATAGCCGGGGTCAGGAACCAGGACAACGTCGCCAGGGTTGACGAAGGCAAGGCTGATAAGGAGGATTCCCTCCTTGGAGCCGACAAGAGGCTGTATGCCTCCGTTGGGATTGAGGGTCACGCCGTAGTAACGGGTGTACCAGTCTGCAAAAGCCTGGCGAAGCACGGGCAGCCCCTTGTAGTTCTGGTACTTGTGACTGTCGGTAGCCTGAGCGACCTTTCCCAGGGTGTCAATTGCTGCCTGGGGAGGCATTCCGTCAGGAGCACCTATTCCGAGATTGATGAGGGGGCCGAGACCTTTTGCAGCCCTTTCAGCGGAAACTGCATCGAGGTCTTTCTGCTTGCGTGAAAAATAATACTCCTGGACACCTTTTGTCCTTTCAGCCGGTTGAATGCGCATAGTCTGAAATTATATGTTGAAAGATTTATATTCACCTAGTATGATAAGATCCGCCATCAGCGGCCTGGCGGCCTTGAGGGCCTGCCGGTAACGGTCGTAGCCCGTAAACTTGATGTCGGCATAAAAGAAATACTGCCATTCCTTCCCGGGAATCGGCAATGACTGGATCCTTGTGAGATTCATGTCGTAGAATGAAAGGACTGTCAGCACCTGGGCAAGTGACCCCGGCTTGTGAGGAAGAGTAAAGCAGAGGGATGCCTTGTTAGTAATGTTCCTGGGGATGGTGATCGAGTCGTCCAGGACAAGGAATCGCGTGAAATTCTGCTTATAGGTCTCAATCCCGCGGGCAAGGATCTCAAGGCCGTTTTCCTGGGCTGCAAGTTCCGAAGCTACAGCACCTACGCCCTTGAGGCCTTCCGAGGCAATGTCTATCGCACTTTTGGCCGTGTCCTCAGACTCCACCATCGTAATCCAGGGGCAGTTCTTTTCGAAGAAGCGTCGCGTCTGGTTGATGGCCATGTAATGAGTCCTAACTTCCTTTATGTCCTCCAGTCTCTGGCCGGGAAGAGCCATGAGATTCTGGTGAATAGGGATGTAGATCTCACCCTTTATCTTATGAGGATTCGATCTCAGGAGCTCGAAGTTCGGCAGCAATCCTCCGGAAATCGTATTTTCTATAGCCATTATGGCAGCGTTGGCGCTTCCATCGGAGAGGGCAACGAACAAATCTTCGAATGTCGGGCACTCCAAGATTGAAATCTCTTCTCCTCTGGCAGAGTAGAAAAGCCTCGCCGCCTGCTCGTGGAAACAACCACGGTATCCCTGGATTGCTATTCTTGGCATATTTGTCAGTCCGTTTATGAAAAAGCGCTACCCGAAAAGTGGGGATCCGGGCAGCGCCTGGATAGCCCTGAAAAAACTAAACTGTCAGGATCTCCTTCTCCTTGGCAGAGACAAGGACATCGATTGCCTTGACCTTGGCGTCAGTCACCTTCTGAACCTCATCCTCGCCTTCCTTCTGCACGTCCTCGGAGAAATCTCCGGCCTTTTCGGCCTTCTTGAGGGCGTCCACACCTTCACGGCGGATGTTGCGGACCGCCACCTTGGCGCTCTCACCGGCAGCCTTAGCCTTCTTGATCAAGTCCTTGCGCCTGTCCTCCGTGAGCGGGGGGATGGGGCAGCGGATGATCTCGCCGTTGTTCTGGGGAGTGAAACCGAGATTGGCTGCCATGATAGCTTTCTCGATGGCAGGAATAAGGTTCTTTTCCCAAGGCTGGATGGTAATGGTCCTGGCATCGGGTACGGAAACTGATGCGACCTGGGAGATCGGGGTATCAGTCCCGTAGTAGCTCACGGTCACGTTGTTCAGGATGGAAGGATTGGCCTTGCCAACCCTGTAGGTCTTGAGGTCTTCCTCAAGAAAAGCCACGGTGTCTTCCATCTTGGACTCGACACCCTTGACGATTTCCTTAGCTTTTTCTGATAACATATTCCTTGAGTAATATTGTTTACTTATGCACCAATGTACCAACTTTCTCACCGTCGAGAATCCTCTTGAGGGCTCCCGGAGCGTCTATGTCGAAGACGATGATCGGCATGTTGCCGTCGTTGCAGAGGGCGTAAGCCGTCATGTCCAGGACACGGAGCTGCTTAGCCATCGCCTCTGAGAAAGTTATCTCATCGTATTTCACGGCAGTGGGATCCTTCTTCGGATCGGCGGTAAAGACGCCGTCGACTTTCGTACCTTTCAGCATCACGTCCGCCTTGATCTCAAGAGCCCTGAGAGCTGCGCCTGAATCAGTTGTGAAGAAAGGGTTGCCTGTGCCTCCGGCAATCAGGACCACGCCTCCCTCTTCAAGGACCTTCACGGCGTTGTCACGGTTGTAATACCTTGCAAAAGGCTCCATAGGGGCAGCAGTGAAAACTTCCGCGTTGACGCCTTCATCCTTAATGAACTGCTTCAAGGCCAAGGAGTTGATAACGGTCGCCAGCATGCCCATTCGGTCTCCGTCCACACGGTCGAACCCCTTTTCAAGGCCTTGGAGGCCCCTGAATATGTTGCCGCCTCCGTTGACGATTCCGATCTGCAGGCCTGCTTTGGCAGCCTGGGCTATCTCCCTGGCGTATTTTCTGAGATACTCAGGCTCTAGACCCTTTCCTTCAGGCCCCCCGAGAATCTCACCGCTCAATTTAAGAAGGACTCTCCTGTACATTTTAGAACGAATTTTGTCAAAAATAGTGATTTTTGATTTAAACTGAAAAGATCAATAGGAGAAAGAGCAGTCAAAGTCCTTTCCTCCGGCACCGATACGGAATGTATGTACTTCGCGCTTGGTCGGTTTGACCGCCAAAACGTCGATGCAAAGATTGGTCTTGTAGTCAAAGAAGGCATGTGTGGTCCCGGGGAGCATCAGGTCAGGAACGACCCAGCCGTAGCCCTGGGAGATGAAATAGTTGACCCCCTCATCCCTGGTGTACATATTGACGTGGGCATCCCCGGTGAACATGCCGATCAGGGTCCCCTTCCTGGCGAAGGCCGAAAGGATGTCCATTACGCGCCGGTTGCTCAAGAGAGCTTCCTCGGTCGGGTTGGAGTTGGTCCACCTTCCGAGAGGATGCGGCATGTAATGGGCAAGTACCATCACGGGAAGATCCGCCGGAGTGCTGTCCAGAAGATTCTGAAGCCAGGCCATCTGCTCATCATCGAACAGGTAATAGGAACCGTTCTGCGTCCCTGTGCCCTGGCTGTTCAGGAATATGACCCTTATTCCCTTTCCGGGAACGTCGTACCAGCCGTAAGTCTTGCCGGGAGTCAGGTGCAGGTTCTCCCCTGCTTTTTCCTGCCATGGTTTCTGGAAGAATCCGGACAGGTCCTCATCAGTGAAGAACTTCCCTTCTCCGGCATCCCAATCATGGTTGCCTGGAGTGTAAAGCCAGATTCCGTCGTACTTGTCCATCTGAGCCCTGGTGTTGTCTACGATCTCCCTGGCATAGGCTGAATTCTCGGTGGCAGGATAGGCGTTAAGGCCGATGTCTCCGAAATTGACCATGAAATCAGCTCCGAAAGCCTCCGCTGCTGTGACCGCGTGGCCGATGTGCTTGTACGAGAAGCGGCCGGCCATGTGGACATCGGTAACAATCGGAAAGACCATGACCTCATCGTCACCTTTCCATACGCTGAATCTTGCCAGGGCTTCGTCAATCTGCGGCTTTACAAAATCATCCTTGTCTGTGGCCTTGTCCTCGTCAGCCAGTAGATGATCGTTCAACTCACGCCACTCAATCGTAGGAGTCCTGTAGAGAAAGTTGATGGACTGTCCCTTGTCGCAATCGAAGTACTCGAACCGGAGATTGTGCTTCCCCTTGGAAAGGGTCTTGGAAGCGATCTTCGTTATCGGCCCGTGGGCTCCGTCGTTGTCGAAAAGGAGTTCACCGTCGATGTAGAACTTGGAACCATCGTCGGTGGAGGCCTTGAAGGTATATTCCTCTTCTGTCTTGACCTTCAGTGTTGTCTCCATCAGGAGGGCATAATGATTGAGTGTCTCGTCTATGTCCACCAGGTCGAAATTGTTCTTGACTCCGGTGATGTCCGGATCTCCGAGTTTAGAGAAATCGGGGAGCTTACGCTCGGGCCAGTCAAGATAAAGCTTGTAATTCACCACCGGATCTTTCTCGGAGGTACAAGAGGCCAACGTCAGAAACGCTGCCAGCAGAATGAATACTTTCCTGTACATATTTGAGAATTTGAATTATAAATATAAGGAAATTATCATTATCTTGCAGAAATCACATGACAAATTAGCACAACTAAACCGAAAATGAGGAAATTATTTTTCGTATTTGCGGCCATGATCCTGGCGCTGCCGATGGCGGCCCAGAGCGTCAATTACGACGAGAGCAAGGTCGGGCCCTACACTCTTGAGGATCCCCTTGTCTTCGCAGACGGCACAAAGGTCAGGACTGCTGAGGACTGGTCCCGCCGCCGGAACGAAATCCTGGAGATCTTCCAGAGCGAGATGTACGGACGCATGCCCGAGGCTCCCGGAGCCTTGGTCACCGAAGTCCTCGAACAAGGGCCCACAATGGGCGGCTTCGGACTTCGCAGGCAGGTCAGGATGTGGTTCAGAAAAGACAAGACCGGTCCTTCGATCGACTGGCTGATAATCACTCCGGCAAGGGCGAAAGGCCCTGTCCCTACGGTGCTTATGCTCAATTATGAAGGCAACCACACCGTCCTGCCGGATCCTGAGATAATCGTCACCGATTCCTGGATGAGGTCATTGAAGGGCAACAAGGCAGATCCCGAAGCCCGTGGGAAACTCACGGATCCCGGACTACGTACCAGGATCCCCGCCGACCTGCTCGCAGCAAGAGGATATGCTCTTGTAACAGCCTGCTATGCAGATGTTTCCCCGGATCCGGATTCAGGAGATAAAGGGCCTGACGGGGAGTTCCTCCAGAAGGATTTCGCCTACACCGGGATCTTCTCCCTCTGGGGCAAGAGAGACCCTTCGAGGACAGACAACACCACAGCCCTTACAGCCTGGGCCTGGGCCCTGAGAAGAGGGATGGACATGATCGAAAAGGATTCCATGCTTGACCAGGGTCACGTCCTCCTGACAGGTTCTTCAAGGCTCGGAAAAGCCGCCTTGATAGCTGGAGCCTTCGATGAAAGGTTCCCCGTGGTTGTGCCCAACCAGACCGGCGGAGGAGGAGTTCCGCTTGCAAAGCGCAACTTCGGAGAGACTATCACCACCGAGATGAAAAGCTTTACTCATTGGTACTGCAAGGCTTACGGACGTTATGCAGGACACGAGGACATAATGCCCTTCGACCAGCACATGCTGCTCACCTGCGTCGCGCCAAGGGCCCTCCTGGTGGAAGGTTTCGACCAGCCATGGTTTGACACTAAGGGAGAATTCCTTTCTGTCCAGGCAGCAAGTCCAGTGTGGAAGTTCCTCGGTAAACCAGGCCTGCCGGAAGTCTCCTGGCCCGATGACTACGACACCAAGGCCATCGGTCCCGTCCTCGGCTACGTCCGCAGGGACCAGGAGCATGGAATAGCGATGATCGACTGGCTATGGATGCTGGACTTTGCGGACAGGCAGTTCTCCTTCGACCTCGACAACCACATCGGAATCTGCGGCCTCGGCTGGGCTAAGCAGGCCAAGGCCAGCGGACTCAACTACCTGGAAGCCAATGTGGTCAACCAGCTGTGCCCGGAAAGTGACGAAGCCACCTTCGAGCAGAAACTCAAGGAAATGAAAGAAGCCGGACTTCCTATCTATTCAGCCAACGGCTTTTTCCCTGGCACAATCAAGTTGGTCGGTCCAGAAGCTGAAACACAGAGAGCGATCAAGTATTCCAGGACAGCGATCCGTCGCGCCGCGCAGGCGGGAATAAAGATACTCGTCCTGGGGAGCAGCAAGGCCCGCAACATCCCTGAAGGTTTTTCAACTGAAAGAGCCAGGGAGCAGTTCCTCGCTCTACTCAAAGGGATAGCACCCGATGCTGAGAAATACGGTGTCATCGTGGCGATCGAGCCTCTCCAGAAGTCCGAAACCAATTTCATCAACACTGTCAGGGAAGGTGCAGAAATCTCAAGGCTCACCGGGAGTCCCAACATATGCGTCATCGCAGACCTCTTCCACATGATGCGTGTCGGGGAAGGGCCTGACGGAATCATCGATTCAGCCGACAAGCTGGTCCACTGCCACATAGCCGAGCTGGAGGAAAGGACTCCTCCGGGGGAGAAGGGAGACGACTTCACTCCTTATTTCAAAGCCCTGAAGCAGATAGGGTTCAAGGGTGGGATCTCCATCGAATGCGGCTGGAAAGACATTGAAAAACAGCTCCCGGTTGCCGCTAAGACAATGAAAGAACAAATCAACAAAATTAAACAATAATCAATCATGCAGACCAGAAGGGATTTCATCAAGACCAGCCTCCTTGGCACAGGCGGTCTATTGCTTGGGGGCCTGTCGCTGGATTCCAGCATCTACGCCCGCTCCATGAATGCCAATGACATCGTGAAAGTGGGAATTGTCGGATTCTCGGACCGCTGCCGCGGGTCGCTCATCCCGGCTTTCATGGCCCATGCACAGGAACTCGGCTTCGAGATAGTGGCTGTTTCAGACATCTGGAAGCGCCGCCGCGAAGAGGCCGCCGCTTTTTTCGAGAAGAATTACGGCAAGAAAGTCCGGTTGTTCCGCAATAATGAAGAGCTATATGAAGCGAAAATCTGCGACGCTGTCATCATCTCGACAGCTGACTTCCAGCATGCCACCCATCTTGTAGAAGCGGTGAAAGCCGGATGCGACGCCTACTGCGAGAAGCCTTTCGCAGAGACAATGGAAGATGCAAGGACTGCCCTGAGGATAGCCAAAGAATCCGACAGGATCATCCAGATCGGCTCGCAGCGCCGCTCGGCTCCCAACTATCATGCAGCCTGCGACTTCATCAAGTCCGGAAAGTTCGGCCAGATCACCATGGTCGAGATGAGCTGGAACGTCAACCAGCCCGGCCGCTGGCGCAGACCCGCCCTTGTCGCAGAATGCCGCGAGGAAGACACCGACTGGAAGCGCTTCCTCTGCAACAGGCCCTACGAGCCGTGGGATCCGAGGAAGTACTTGGAGTACAGGCTATTCTGGCCATATTCCTCAGGAATTCCGGGACAGTGGATGTCGCATCAGATCGACACCGTCCACTGGTTCACCGGACTGAGCCATCCACGCAGCGTAGCCGCCAACGGAGGAATCTATCTTTGGAAAGACGGACGCCGTAACTATGACACCATGACAGCCGTTATGGACTACGGTCCCGAAGGTTCCACGGATGGTTTCCAGGTGCTCTATACCTCCCGTTTCACAAATTCTGCAGGAGGGGTCAAGGAACTCTATTTCTCCAACGGAGGCACACTCAACCTGGACACCAACGAAGTGACTTCTGCAGGAGGTCTCCAGGCAAGGGATGCACGTGACATGGGCATGGAGGCCAACCTGCTCGAATCATTCAAACTTCCCGACATCAAGGTCGACACTGCAGCCAACATGGGCGGAGACCCGATGACGAGCCTGCACATGCGTAACTGGATGGAATGCGTTCGCAGCCGCAAGGAGACGAATGCCCCGGTCCAGGCAGGTTATAACCACTCGATTGCGACCATGATGACCAACGCAGCCGTCCGTTCCGGAGAGAAGGTGACCTTCGACGAAAGAGCCCAGGAGATCCTTGCCGGCGGAAAGCCTTTCGAACCGTTCAACTACATCTAGACCGTCTTTTTTTGTTAAACACATCCAGCGAACATATTCAATGAAAAGAATCTTTATTGCAGTCATGACAATGGTCATGGCCCTCCATTTGATGGCATTCGAGGCCGCTGACCCTATGGCCTTGGAGCAGAAATCCCCCGATGGCAACATCGTCCTCAAATTTGAAATCAACAGCAAAGGAGCCCCAGTCTATTCCCTGACTTACAAGGGGCTGGAAGTCATCAAGCCCAGCACCCTCGGACTGGAGATCGTCTCAAGGCAGGGCGACCTCATGGATGGTTTCGAGATCACAGGCTCAGAGACTGCCGCCTTCGATGAGACCTGGCAGCCGGTATGGGGTGAGACCCGCGACATACGCAACCACTACAACGAGCTGCTGGTCAAAATGGTCCAGAAGAAGTCAAGCAGGGAGATGAACCTCCGTTTCAGGGTCTATGACGAGGGAATAGGTCTACGCTACGAGTTCCCCCTCCAGAGAAGACTGGCCTATTTCGTCATAAAGGAGGAGCACACCCAGTTTGCAATGACCGGTGACCACACAGCCTGGTGGATTCCCGGGGACTACGACACCCAGGAATACGACTACACCGAGTGCAAGCTCTCCGAGATCAGCAGCCACATGAAAGAGGCAATCACTCCGAATGCCTCGCAGACTCCTTTCTCGGACACAGGCGTCCAGACATCACTCCAGATGAAGACCGCCGAAGGCCTCTATATCAATATTCATGAAGCAGCCCTGGTGGACTATTCCTGCATGCACCTCAACCTCGACGACAAGAACTTCGTTTTCGAGTCATGGCTCACTCCTGACGCCCAGGGCAACAAGGGTTACATGCAGACCCCCTGCGTCACCCCCTGGCGCACCGTGATGGTCAGTGACGACGCCCGCGACATCCTTGCTTCCAACCTTATCCTCAACCTCAACGAGCCCTGCAAGATCGAAGACACTTCTTGGATAAAGCCCGTCAAGTACGTTGGCGTCTGGTGGGAGATGATCAACGGCAAGAGCCAGTGGTCCTACACCTTCGACCTTCCTTCGGTCCAGCTCGACAACATTGACTATTCAAAGACAAAGCCCCACGGACTCCACGGAGCCAACAACGAGAACGTCCGCCGTTACATCGACTTCGCCGCCGAGCATGGCTTCGACCAGATCCTCGTGGAAGGATGGAACATCGGCTGGGAAGACTGGTTCGGCAAGTCCAAGGACTATGTCTTCGACTTCCAGACCCCCTACCCCGACTTCGACCTCGACGGGCTCAATGAATATGCCCACTCGAAGGGAGTGCAGCTCATGATGCACCATGAGACTTCAGCCTCAACCCGCAACTACGAGCGCCACCTCGAGGCTGCCTACGACCTCATGAACAAGTACGGCTACAATTCCGTGAAGAGCGGCTACGTGGGCAACATAATCCCACGCGGCGAGTATCACTACGGGCAGTGGATGAATAACCATTACCTTTATTGCATCCAGGAAGCCGCCAAACATCATATCATGGTAAACGCCCACGAGGCAGTGCGTCCCACCGGACTTTGCCGCACCTGGCCGAACCTGATCGGCAACGAGGCTGCAAGGGGCACTGAATATGAGGCCACTAACGGAAGCAAGCCTTTCCACACGACTATCCTCCCGTTCACCCGCCTGCAGGGCGGTCCCATGGACTACACCCCGGGTATCTTCGAGATGGACATGAGCAAGAACAATCCCAGGAACCACAACCATGTCAACTCAACGCTTGCCCGCCAGCTGGCCCTCTACGTGACCATGTACAGTCCGCTGCAAATGGCAGCAGACGAGATCGACAACTATCTCAAACACATGGATGCCTTCCAGTTCATCAAAGACGTCGCTGTGGACTGGGATGATTCGCGTTACCTCGAGGCTGAGCCCGGCCGTTACATCGTAGCTGCCCGCAAGGCCAAGGGAACCGACAATTGGTTCATCGGCTGTACCGCCAGCGAGCACGGCCACACCTCGACAGTTGCCCTGGACTTCCTTGACCCGGACAGGAAGTACGTCGCAACTGTCTACGCAGACAGCAAGGATGCACACTACCAGACCAATCCTCACTCCTACATCATCAAGAAAGGTGTTGTGACTGCCAAGTCTTCACTGAAGCTCACTGCAGCCCCCGGCGGCGGCTATGCTATCAGCATTGTCCCGGCCTCTCCGGAGGAGCTGAAAGGACTGAAAAAACTGCCTGCCGTGTGCCAATAAAGCCTTTGTGCGAGCTGTTACGTAAGTAACTAACAATCTGTACTTCAAGCCATCTGCCCCCCTGGAACCAGGCCCTGTCAGATGGCTTAATCATTTTATTTTAAGCATATTACATAACAGCAAAAATAATGGCTTTTTGTTTAAAAAACCGTATATTTGCAGCCCTTAAATAACCGACTACATGAAAAAGTTTATTTTTGCGGCTGTCATTCTTCTGGGGTTCTGCAGTTGTGAAAAGATTGAACCTCAGGAATTCGAGTGGACCGCATCATCTTTGGAGACAATCAACAGGATCACCGGTACCTACACCATGCTGTCCGCAAGGTTCAGCACCCCGGTAGACCTTTCAAACAGCGGCTTCGTCAGCAAGAACCTGATGGCACAGATGGAGGTGAATGGTTGGATGGGTACCCAGACGATCGCCTTTGAGAATGAAGAACCTAAAGTCGTGTTCGAGCAGAACCAGGTGCTCACTCCCAACACCTTCGATGGAGACAATGAGACTCAGGTCAATTTATACGTTCCTTACCCTCATCTCTGGGAACTTGAGACCGAATCCGAAAGGACCGAGGCCGGGACTTGCAGCGTAGACATGGATGACTACCAGTTCCACTACAAGGTGGACCGTTTCGGAGAACTGCACCTGTTCTATCCCAAAGAGCGCAAGATGTGGGGAGGGGAAGGAGCCCAGATGCTGGAGGACATTTCGATACACTTTGCTGAAGACATGATTTTCTTCAATGCAAGGACCTCCTACTACGACTGGTCAACTTCCCGATGGAAGAACGGCCGCCTGGAAGTTATCTTCCGCCACAACAAGTAACGACTATTCAATGGTGACCACTACCAGCAGAGGGCAGTGGTCTGAAGAGTACTGCCGGTAGCGCAAGTCATCATCTATACAGGCATAAGAATGGACTGTAGCGTTCTTCGGTACGAAGATGTAGTCTATCCTGTTGTCGCCGTCCGGCCTGTCAAAGTCAAATCCATAATAGGAGCCTACCCTTCCCGTGGGAGGGGTCTCGCTTGAAGTATAGCTGTCCTTGACCAAGTCATTGTCGGACAGGATAGCAATCTCATTGGATGAGGTGGTCGTGTTCAGGTCCCCCGAGAAGAATGCCGGGAGACCTCCGCCCAGTTCGCGAGCCTTCTCAAGAAGCAGTTCTGCAGCCTTGGCCCTGGATACAGGTCCGCGGTGGTCGAAATGGGTGTTGACGTAGAAAAACTTCTTCCCTGTTTTCTTGTCAAGGAATTCTCCCCAGGTGGCAAGCCTTTCCTGTGAACAATCCCAGCTTACGCTGCCGGGAACATCGGGAGTATCCGACAGCCAGAAGTTTCCACTCTCAAGCAGGTCGAACCTGTCCCTCTTGTACATGATAGGGGTCCCCTCTCCGTTGGCATAGTTCTTCCTGCCGGATCCGAATATGTTATAGGTGTTGCCAAAGACCTCAAACAAGGCGGACCTCATCTCGTAAGTGACTTCCTGAGTACCGATGATGTCGAAGTCGTAATCCGTAATCCTTTTGACTATGACCGGAAGGCGGTTATAAAATGCCCTGTCTGCCGTATCCACAGCCATTATTTCCCTCATATTGTAATTGCCGAAACGGATGGGCGTGTCCTTGGACTTTGTTCCACAGGAAAGCACCATGAACGCCGCTATCACGACGATCAGCAGATTCTTAATAGATTTCATTTTATTGTGTTTGATGAATATACAAATATACCTATCCCCCCTTTTAAAAAACAAGAATAATCTTTTCCCTTCCAGTTTACTGCGGCCTCAGATAACCGTGACGCACCAAGTCATCTCTTTGGGTAACAGGGAAGGTATAACCGTCGGCAATCACAAATAGATTGTCAGCAACAGTGGAGATCGCATCATAATTATGGTCGGTAACGATGATTCCGTGGTCTTTGCTTCTCTCGATGATGAGTTGTTTTACTGCTTCAATATGCACAGGGTCTATCTGTGAGAAAGGTTCGTCCAAGATATGGAACAGTGCTTCACTCATCAAGACCAGATACAACTCTGCCAATCTTGCCTCTCCGCCGGAAAGTTCCCATAGGGCAGAATCATAGAACCTCGAGTACTTTGGGAACCAATTGACGAATGTCCAATAATTGACACCATAAAGTTCAAACGCACGATGGAGTTGTATGTTTTCCGGGAGCAGACGGCCCTGAGGAAGATACTTGATCGATTTGCCGATAATTCGTCTGTCTACGGGCTTTCCATCGATGGAAACCATTACATTATCAACCCGTAATCCGCCCATCAAGGCGCGGAACATACAGGATTTGCCTGCACCATTCCTGCCCAGCAATCCAGTTACCGCCCCGGTGGAGGAAGTGATATACCCTCCTGAGAGGACGGTCTTTTGACCGAACCGGACTACGACACTATCGACAATCAATCTATGGCTTTCCATTGGGCAATAAAGCAAGGGTCATCAAAATGGCAAACAGGAGAAAATCTACCAGCAATATTACAATCTGGAACCTCCAACGGGAAAAGCCAAGATTGATGTAAAAGAAGCAGGAATCCCGTGGCCTTAGGTTATGTGCTAAATAAAAGACAAGGGCCGTAAAGGGAATCTTCAGTATAAAAGTGTCTACCACAAGGGTATAAGAATGAGTAAAAGCAACCAGCAGTGCTGCCGAAACGTTATAGACAATACCGATGATGATCTGCCATCCGCCATTCAGCCATGTAAGATATATGTGGTCACGAAGGTTCATCCGTCAGTAAAGATAAACTATTCCGGTGACTTGACAATGAAATGTAAGTTAAAAAGGATAGTATTCTCCGCCGTAAACCCTCATGCCCAAGGGTAAAAAATCACGGAATCGCTTGAATCACCCTTGGGTACAGAAAAAGCACCGCAGACTGCGGTGCTTTTTCTGTGCCCGCAGACTTTATCTTCTCGAACCGAGTTTTGGAAGACCTGGAACGCATCTGGGCACTGCGTTTTATCATCCCAGATCCTTGCAATCCGAATACGGATAGCTTTGAAACAAAGTCAGAGGAATGAGAGCTGATCGCTGACGGTCATCGTTTATTGTCCTGTCTTAATCAATGTTCCAGAAAGGGTTATCCTTTTGGTTTGCACCCACGAAGTATTCTTTTCAGGATATACTCCATCATTGTATTTTCCGGAACCGGACGGGGCACTTGAAACTGAGGTGTATGTGTCATCAATCTTAACCGAAAAGTTGGATATGCCGTTTGCTCCCTTTGCCTTGGCTTCGTTATATGCGGTTTCAAGGAGCTCCTCAGATGTTG
>CADCJX010000026.1 GCA_902801885.1 uncultured Bacteroidia bacterium | reverse complement strand
CGTCGTCCTCCTGCATTCCGCAGGCAATGTCCTTAGCGACTGGGCAGACTATAGAAGCGGCGTCGACAATGAGACTGCGTTTGCCGTTCCCAACCTGGTTTTCCATCGTTTCGAGCCGGAGGAATATCTGCGTTTCAGCATCATCCTCTTTGTTGCTGGAGTCGCCGTTGGCGTTTTGATTACATTCTTAATCGGTCCAGGGCTCTTGATAGCTGGAGGAGTAGGCGTACTTTTCACGTTGCTATATTCTTTCCTTAAATACCACGCACTGGGAGATGCCGACATATTCCTTATCTTCGGCGTCCTTACGGTACTGGGTACCACTTATGCCATTACTGGCGCTTATGTACCTGAGGCACTGGTGCTTTCCATCCCCATTGGGCTGGTGACCGTTTCGGTCCTTCATGCCAACAACACCCTGGATTCGGAAACCGATCGGGCTGCGGGAATCAGGACTTTTGCCATGCTCATCGGCCTTAAGGCTTCTGCCATCCTGTATTGCTGCTATATGGTGATTCCGTTTGTCTATGTGGCAGTGGCTGTGATTGCCGGGTGGCTCCATCCGGCTTCCCTCCTTTGCCTTGGTGCCATTATCCCTGCTTGGAACAACTTCCGTAAGGCCAGTTTGTTCAAAAAGGATGGACTCGAGGCAATGAAGGGGCTCGATCAGGCTTCCGCCAAGATGCAGCTTGTTTTCTCCGGACTGCTTTCCCTTGGTCTTTTCATCGGCGGACTTCTATGATTACAAAAGCACGGAACCTGGGCATCGCTCTGAGTGCGGCCGCCCTGCTCTGGTTTTACATGTTCAGCCCATGGACGCAGGGATGGCCCTCGTTCTGGCTGGTGATGACCTTTTCAGCCATCACTCTCACGGTGCTGGGCCTGTCTTTCACCACTGACCTGAAATCCTTGTTGCCTGTTGAGAAGCCTCTCCTTCAACTTTTCGGTGGCATCCTCCTGGCTTTTGCCCTATGGGGCATTTTCTGGGTTGGGGACAAACTCTCTGCCTTGATGTTCGATTTCGCCAGGCCTCAGGTGGATAATGTCTACGCTATGAAGGAAGGCTTTCCTGCCTGGTTAATAGCAATCCTGCTGCTGTTGCTCATCGGCCCTGCTGAAGAGTTTTTCTGGCGCGGATACGTCCAGCGCACCTTTTCCAGCCTGCTGGGAGGAAAACATGCGAAGGACTTTGCCTTTCTTATAACAGCTGTAATATATGCTCTCGTACACATCTGGTCCTTCAACTTCATGCTGGTGATGGCTGCCCTGGTTGCCGGTGCGGTGTGGGGCCTTGTCTACAGGATCTGTCCTAAGGCAATCTGGGCCCTGATAGTGAGCCATGCTCTCTGGGATGTACTGGTTTTCGTCCTTTTGCCTATCTGATGCTGAAAATTGCTATCTTTGTCTCATTGTACAATTTAGCAATTCAGAACATGAAAGCATTGACCGGCATTGCAAGCTTCGTACTTGCAGCTATGATGATCGGAGCATGCGGAGAGAAGAATTCTTCGCAGAAGACAGCCGAATCCGAGAGTTTTGTTTTTCACGACGGATGTCCGCAAGTAGTTGTTGCCCAGGGAACCCTGGAAGGCACCCTGGAATCAGGCTTGAAGATATTCCGTGGAATTCCCTTTGGCGCTCCGCCGGTAGGTGATCTCAGGTGGAAGGCTCCTCAGCCTGTCCAGCCTTGGGAAGGAGTCCGTGAAGCCAAGAAGTTCGGAGACGACCCCATGCAGGGCAACCCCTTCGGAGACATGAACTTCTACGCCGAAAAGAAGAGTGAGGACTGCTTGTACCTGAATATCTGGACTCCGGCAAAGAGCGCTTCTGACGGCCTTCCTTCAGTGATTTATTTCAATGGCGGAGGTCTTTACGCCGGGAGCGGCAGCGAACCACGTTATGCAGGTGAAAGCATGGCCCGCCATGGAGTTATCTCTATCACTGCTAACTATCGTGAAGGAATATTCGGTTATTTCGCCCATCCCGAACTGACAGCGGAAAGCAATTATGGCGGATCCGGAAACTGGGGATTTCTGGACCAGGTCGCTGCCATCCAGTGGGTGCATGACAACATTGCCGCCTTCGGCGGAGACCCGAACCAGATAACCATTGTGGGAGAGTCTGCAGGATCGATGTCAGTAAGCGCCCTGGTAGCATCACCTCTGACAAAGGGTTTGTTCGCCCGTGCAATGGCATCCAGCGGTTCTGTGACTGCCGGAACCATACCCACTCAGGAAGAAGCCGATGCTATGGGAGTTGCGAAACTCTCCGAGATGGGCTTGAATTCCATTGCGGAGGCCCGTGCAATGCCTGCAGAAGAACTCCTTGAGAAATCCAACATAAACGGAGTACCAACTTACAATGTAGACAATTACTTCTTCCCCAAGCAACCTTCGGCTATATTCGAAGCCGGAGAACAGCAGAAGGTTCCGCTTCTGGTCGGCCGCAATTCCCAGGAGATGAGTCCGCTCGCCTTCCTTCGCGGCCAGGAGGCGACCCTTGAGAACATCAAGCCTGTCCTAGCATCCGTTTTCGGAGCCGATAATGTTGAGAAAGCCATGGGAATGTACGGTTTCAAGACAGATGCAGACGTCCTGGGCAAGCCAGGAGTGGACCTGGCCTCGGACATGTTCATAGCCTACAGCACATGGAAGTTCGGATACCTCCATGCCATGACTTCAGGGCAGCCGGTTTACCGTTACTATTATTCCAAGCCTCGTCCAAGGATGGTGATGGAGGGAGTAGTCGCAGCCTTGGCAGGCGGTGTGCAGAAAGCTGATGACAATGCCCCCAAGGCGCCCGTTCTTTCCTTCGAAGGAGCGGTGCATTCGGCTGACATTGAATATGCTATGGGTACCCTTCCGACCAATCGCGTGTACGACTGGCAGCCTGAAGACTATGCCGTCTCAGCACAATTCCAGGCTTACTATGCCAACTTCATCAAGACCGGCAATCCCAACGGTCTTGGGCTGGTGGACTGGCATCCTATCAATGGAATGGATGTCCCGCCCATGCTCATACTGGATGTTGACTGCAAGGAAGTCTGCGATGCTGACTTCGAGGCCCGCAACAAATGGCTGATGGGCTTCATGCACTGATGTGCATCAAGCGAGGCTTAAATACTTCCGGAGTTGACGATCGGCTGGGCCGGTTCATCTCCGCAAAGGACTACGAGAAGGTTGCTTACCATGGCAGCCTTCTTTTCTTCGTCGAGGTCGACAACACCCTCGTCCTTGAGTTTGTCTAGAGCCATCTTGACCATGCTGACAGCACCGTCCACTATCTTCTCGCGTGCAGCAATGATGGCATCGGCCTGCTGGCGGCGAAGCATGACTGCAGCGATTTCAGGGGCATATGCGAGGTAGTTGATCCTGGCCTCCATAACATGGATTCCTGCCATAGAGAGACGGTCGTTGAGGGTCTTGACGAGCCTCTCGTTGATTTCTTCCGCATTTGAACGGAGAGTGAGTTCTTCTTCGGAATCAGGATTGTCGTAGGCGTAGCAACCGGCGACCTGACGAAGTGCGGCGTCACTCTGGACCCTGACGAAGTTTTCGAAAGCCTGTGACAGGGAGCGGATAACTCCACCGCGGGCAGTCGTGGTGATTACGGGGGCAAGTGACTGGCTGTCAATCTCGAACAGGGCCTTGTAGGTGTCTTCGAGTTTCCAGACGAGAACCATTCCGATAAGGACGGGATTTCCGGCCTTGTCGTTGACCTTGATAGGTTCCGGATTCAGGTTGCGGGCACGGAGGCTTACGCTCTTCTTGCTCAGAAGGGGATTGACCCAGTAGAAACCGGTCTTGAAGAAGGTTCCGCTGTACTTTCCGAAGAACACAAGGGCTTTTGCCTCATTGGGCTCCAGTTTGATGAAACCGCTCATGCAGATTGCGAACAGAAGCAGAAGGATGCCAGCGGGAAGGGCATACCATGAATTACCGTCAGCCTTGACGAAAAGGAAGATAGCGCAGGCGAAGATGACCAGCTCCATGAACAGGGCAAGGAAACCGTTGAGGGTCAAACCCTTGTAGGTAAATTCTTTATTCTCCATGATTATTGATTATTTGTTGATTTTTGCTTTCTTAGTCCATAGGTCAGCCATCCTGCGGTGCCCGGCCGGAGTCGGATGGATGCCGTCCCAGATCCAGTAGGAGGGTTCCGGTTCTGATCCCACCAACTTTTCGAACATCCTGTCAAATTGGACGCAGGTAGCCCCAAGCTCTTCGCTCAGTTCCCGGACGATGGAGGCAAGATGCCGGGTCATCTCTGCCCTTTCTTCGTAATCAGGTGATTTCCCGGTGTTTCCTTCGCGGGCAAGGAACGGAGTGCAAAGAATCAGTTTTACGGAAGGGTTCAGTTCCTTTACCTGTAGGAGCAGGTTGCGGTACCTTTCTTTCCATCCGTCGAAGTCAAACGGTTCCATATTCTTGGAACTGAAATAGGAATGCATGTCATTGACTCCCACGAGGACTGACAGCACGTCCGGCCTGAGGTCCAGTACATCTTCCTTCCAGCGCCCTTCGAGATCAGCGAGCTTGTGACCGCTGAAGCCCCTGTTGAAAAAGGAGTATCCGGACCCTGGATGGCGGCTCTGCCAGTCGGAAGCGATGAGCATGACATAACTGTGGCCGTAGATATGGTTCATGTCCGTGTGGCTTCTCTCCGCGGAAGTCGGCTTGAAATTATACGGACAGCCCCAGTTGCCGTCAGTGATTGAATCACCTATGAAGACGATCCTCTTTCCTGCTGCCGCGGCAGATGAGGCGGGAAGAAGCATGCCAGCCAGCACGAGGGCTGCAAATAACCTGTACATATTCTTAATCATGCTTAAAGATACGATTTTTTTGTATATTGACCCTTCGAATTTAACAACATGCCCTCAAAGAAAGTACTTTACCACCTTCTAGCCCTCGCCGTCGTAGCTGTCTGGGGTGTTACCTTCGTGTGCACGAAGACATTGATTTCTGCCGGGATGCATCCGGCTGCGATCTTTGCCGTCCGTTTCAGCATGGCCTATCTGGGGATATGGCTCCTGTGCCTTACCGGCAAAGATAAGGTCCGGATATTCAGCAACAGTTGGAAAGATGAGCTGATGTTCCTTTTCCTAGGCATCACCGGTGGATCATTTTATTTCTTGACAGAGAACACCGCCTTGGCGTATACCCAGGCCGGGAATGTGGCCTTTTTGGTCTGCGTTGCTCCTGTCTTCACTGCCATATTCACTCTTATTGGAAGGAAGGTGCTCAGAGGCCGTTTTGCCGATGGGCTGGAGAACGTGAAACTAGGACTGCCCCTTGTTGTGGGTACCATTCTTGCCCTTGCCGGAATGGCCATTGTCATCTTTGACGGTTCCAGGATGGAAATCTCCTTGAAAGGGGACCTCCTTTCGATTGGAGCGGCGCTTTGCTGGGCCCTATACAGCATGTTCATGGGACAGATGACCAAGGATTATGGAGCCGTGTTTGCCACCAGGAAGGTCTTCTTCTATGGCCTGCTGACGATTATCCCATTCCTTGGGAACTGCACGTCTTCCTTCGCACCTGAGATCCTTGGACAGAGTGAAGTCTACCTCAACCTCCTGTTCCTCGGGCTCGTGGCTTCACTTGCATGCTTCATTGTGTGGAACCTCGTCATGGCCAGGCTTGGGAACGTAACCTCCACCAATTATGTCTACCTCAATCCAGTCTTTACCCTTATAACGGCAGCACTCATCCTCGGGGAGAGAATGAGTGCCATGTCGATCGCCGGCTCAGCGATTATCCTTGCAGGAGTAATCATTGCCGGCCGAAGCAGTTCCTAGGGCTTATTTCTCGCCCGTAGCGTCTGCAACTATCTGGTAATCATTTGTCAGGATCGTGTCGAAGCCCATTTCAAAGAAATGCCTGGCCTCCTGGGGATCGTCAGCCCAGAAGATGTTGCATCTCAGGCCGTTGTCCTTCGCCTTCTTCAGGATTTCTTCCAGGTTGGAGTAACCTTGGTACTTGGTTGTCTTTCCAAGCTGTATGATCTTGCAACCATACTTCAGGGCATCATCCACGATATCCGCGCCATTCCAATAGAGCATGCAGCGAGGGATTCCCGGAGCCAACTTTGCAAGTTGCTCATGCAGGACATGGTCACCTGTAGCGAAGTAGACATGTTTGTCAGCATCATAAACGTGTATGAGATCCACCACTTTCTTGAGGCAGGCCTCGTCCCAACCTTGTCCATAGATGGACTTCATATGGATGTTCATGATCGTGTGGCAGGACAGTTTCTTGAGGATGTCCTCGAAACGGAGAATGTGAAGCCCTTTGAAATGCTCGGAAGTCTTTGATCCGAAATCGTACTTCATCAGCTCGTCGTAGGTCTTCTCATAGACCTTTCCGGTACCGTCCGAAACCCTGTCAAGGGTGGCATCATGGATTGACACTATCTCTCCGTCCTTGGTCCACCAGAGATCGAATTCGACTTCGGAGGCTCCCAGGGCTACTGCTGCTCCAAGTGCAGCAAGGGAGTTCTCCGGCGCGACTGCCGAGAATCCGCGGTGGGCACAGAGCCTCTTGGCGGGAGCCTCGTCCAAAGGTGTCACGATAGCGCTTCCTCCGGGACGGTATTTCCAGGGGCGGCGACCGATTTCGATATATTCAGAATGGAGGGAAGGGGGATTGCCGTAACCTGCCGGCTTGAGGTACTTGGCCTTGGGGTCGAAGGTGGCATCCAGGCTGGCTACCTCTGACCTGAGGGTGCCGAGGATCTCTCCGGTAGGGGCCACGATGCATGAGCATCCGCCGAGTTCTGAATCAAGACCCATGGACACGGAAGCCCTTACAAGGTAGGCCCCGGTGTTGTAGGCGCAGAAGGTGTTGATTATGTCGAGCGCCCTGAAGGTGTCGCTCCTCTGGTGTGAGCTGCCGATGATGACGTCCGGCTTCCACCTTGCGATGTTTGAGAAATTCTCGTAGAAATAAAAGTCGTAGCAGGTCAGGAAGGCATACCTTACTCCTTCTATGTCAAGAATATACGGCTGGGTCCACTCTTCGGTGTAACTTTTGTCGAGCTTGTCCCACTCACCCCTTGTAAGATGTTCCTTGTAGTACTTGCCAATGATCTCGCCCTGCCTGTTGAAGACGAAGATCGTGTTGCGCGGGACCTCAAGGGAGAGATCTATCGCTCCTGCGAAAACAAGGGTGCTGCAGCGCCTTGCAGTTTCGGCGCATGTCTCAAGCAGGATTGGGCCGTTCTTGCGGGCGGTGTTCAGGAACTCTTCCCTGGATAAGGTTTTGCCTGGCACCTCGCTGAATTCAGGAAGGACTACGATATCCAGACTCTCATCGCATTTCTTGAGTTCATTGATGGTCCACTCGAAATAAGCGTCCATATCCTTGCCGTCCACTGAGAAAGGCTGCTGAATAACTCTGGCTTTCATCGGAGCGGCTCCTGAAGGGATGGATGCCGCGAGGACCAAAATGGCCACTGAAAGGAGGAACTTCTTCATATTCATTGGTTTTTATTGTTTGTCTTTCTTGAATATCTTGTCGATGATGATAGCGATCGCACCATCTCCGGTGACATTGCATCCAGGACCGTAGCCGTCGAGTGCCAGGTAGAGGGTCATTACGAGGGCTGTCTGGTCCGGAGAGAATCCCATTATGGATTCCAGGAGTCCGACGGAGGCCATCAGTACTCCTCCCATGACTCCGGGAGCCGCTACGGCCGCTATGCCCTGTACAAGCACGAAGTTGGCGTAGACGGCGAAAGGCAGCGGAGTACCGGTAAGGTAGGCCACCGCAATCGAAGATACGGCTAGTTTGATTGTGGATCCGCACATGTGTACCGTCGAGCAAAGGGGAATTGTGAAATCGACGATGTCGTCGCTGATCCCGTTCTTCTTGGTACAGGCCGAAGTCATTGGAATGGCTGCGGAGGATGAGCAGATCGAAAAGGCAGTCAGGTAAGCAGGAACCATGTTCCATAGGCACTTGAGAGGGTTCTTTCCGGCTATCGCTCCTGCGACGCAGTACTGGAGTATCAAGTAGATGATGGTAAGTACTATTCCAGTGAGGATAATCTTGAACCCGGATCCTAGCACCACATCAATCACCCCGCGGGCTCCCATTTCACAGATCATCGTGAAGATGTACCAGGGCAGCATCGGAATGATGACTTTTTCGATTGTCAGCCTGACTATCGCTCCGAAGTCGTCGAAGGCCTTCTTGAGGGGAGATGAGCCGGTCACGATGATTCCTATTCCTATCATGAATGAAAGGAGCAGAGCTGTCATGATGTCGCAGACAGGTGGAATCTTCAGGTCGATATAGGGCTGGAAATCCTTGGCTGATAGGGTGTCTGAAGAGAGTTCACCGGCATTGAGGTACAGTGGCATCACATTGGACGAGCACAGATGTGCGAAAAACCCTGAACAGATCGTGGAGAGGTAGGCTATACCGATCACGACCAGCAGCATTTTCCCGGCATTCTTCCCGACATTGGCGATAGCCGGAGTCACGAGTCCCAGGATCAGGAGAGGGATCATGAACTTGAGAATCTGAGCGAAAAGGACATTGAATGTCTTTAGGACACGCACAAAAGGATCAGGGGCGATGAGTCCCAGCAGGGCGCCGCAGACTATCGCGATCAGGACCTTGACGAAAAGACCGATCTTGATTTTTTTCATTCGTGGAATCAATTATGCATTATCAAAGATAAGCAAATTCAGCGGATTTCTTATTTTTGTAATGAATATGCATGGAGAGATAGTAATTTTTGACTTGGACGGTACCCTTATCGACACGATAGGAGATCTTGCGGCGGCTGTTGAACACGCCTTGTCCGTAATGGGTTTTCCTGGGCATGGTTTGGATGAGTACCGTAAGATGGTAGGGCACGGAATCCGAAATCTTGTCACCAGGGCCCTGCCTGCGGGAACAAGCGAGGAGACTATCGATATGACCCTTCGTAGTTTCGTGGATTATTACACTACACATATCGATGTCCTATCCAGGCCATATCCTGGGATTCATGAGCTTCTACGTTCCCTTTCCGCGTCAGGAGTGAAACTGGCCGTGGCTTCCAACAAGTTCCAGGAGGGGACTCAGATGCTGATAGACCGATTTTTCCAGGACATCCCCTTCGTCAAGATACTAGGCAATGCGCCTGGTCTTCCGCTGAAACCGGATGCTTCGGTTGTCCGCCTTGCTATGGAGGCGGCCGCTGCATCACGTGCCGTCATGGTGGGCGATTCAGCGACAGACATCAGGACTGCCCATAACGCAGGTATTCCCGCAATAGCAGTTACCTGGGGTTTCCGGCCGAGGGAGGACTTCGGAGAGGCTGAGGCCATAGCGGATTCCGTGAGCCAGCTTGCGGAGTTAATCAAAGAGAATATCCTAAAATGACATTATAACAGATAATCCAATGAAAAAGATCATCATTGCAGCCATTGCAGCGCTCTTCTGCGCAGCCACCCTTTCCGCCCAGGACCTTCCGGACAATGATTGGGCTCAGTTCAAACGTTATTCAAAGGCCAATTCAGAGGTTACTGCCAAGCCCCTTGCCGTACTGATGGGAGATTCCATCACGGACGGCTGGTACAGCAACGACCCTGACTTCTTCAAGGCCAACAACCTCCTCGGACGTGGCATCAGCGGCCAGGTCACATCCCACATGCTGACCCGTTTCCGCAGGGACGTCGTAGACCATCATCCCAAGTATGTCGTCATCCTTGCCGGAATCAATGACATCGCCAGGAACAATGGCTACATCTCCCTCGAGAACACCTTCGGCAACATAGTCTCCATGTGCGAGATAGCCAAGGCCAACAAGATCAAGCCGGTGCTCTGCACCCTCGTCCCTTCTGCCTACATCCGCTGGCGTCCGGCCATCAAGGACACAAAGGAGCAGGTCGCTGCCTTGAACGCAATGATCAAGGAATATGCAAAGGCACACCACTACAAGGTGGTGGACTATGCAACCGTCCTCGCTGATGAGAAGGGCGAGACCAGGTCAGACCTGTCCAAGGATTCAGTGCATCCCAACCTTGAGGGTTACAAGATCATGGAAGAGGCCCTCATGAAGGTCATCCGTTAGTAACCGGGATTCTGGGACAGTTTCGGATTGAGGTCGAGGACATCTGCCGGAATCGGGAAGACGGTCGTGAATCCGTTTGATTCTCCAGGAACGGCCGGCCTCGATGACCAGGATCTCGTAAATGCCTCGAAGCGGACAAGGTCCTGCCTTCTGAGGCCCTCCCAGGCAAATTCCACCATCCTTTCACGGAGCACATCGTCAAGGGTAGCCGCACTATCAAGTGCGGCTGCTCCTGTTCTTGTACGGACCTCATTCAAGTCGGAGGTGCCGTCCAAACCGAGCCGGATAAGGGCTTCCGCTTTCATGAGGAGGACATCTGCATAGCGGAACAGCACGATGTCATTTCCGATCAGCTTTCCGTCCTTCATCCCGTTGGGATCGATCTCGTATTTCCTCATCCTGGCTCCAGAAAGTTTCTCGTCGGCTGTTCCGGTAACATCCAGTTCTACTGAAAGAGGTTTGTAGACGAGGGGTTCTCCGGACGATGAAAGGACCTTGGCTCCATTCAAGTCCAATGCCTGCCCTCCCCAGTAATTGAAGTCGAAGCGCGGATCCTGTCCGGGGGTTCCGAAACCGTTGGCTTCCAGGACTTCCAGAGTGGCTGAGGCTCCGTTTTCACCGCTCATCCCGCAGGCGGCGGCGTGGTCGTAGTGGAGGGAGCGGAAGAGGTACTGGAACTGGGAGGAGTATTCTTGCTTGTCCATCGGGATGGTCAGGATGTTCTCGACCGAATTCTCGTTGAAGACCGAGAAATTGGCGGAATAGTCCGTTTCAAGGTGATATATGCCGTAGAGGGAGTCGCACCAGACTATGGCTTCTCTTAGATAATTCTCGCACCCGGGCCTGGTTCCGTCTGTCCAGTCATCGTCCGTGAAGACTTCTGCGTTGAGGCAAAGCTTTGCCAGCAGGAAATGGGTCACAGGCCTGGTGATACGTCCGTAGTACTTGCCTTTCAGGTTGCTCCTGCCTTCGTACAGCAGGGGAGCGGTCTCTTCCAGCTCTTTCTTTACGAAATGGAAGACCTCGCTCCTTTCGGACTGGGCTACATCCGCCATGGCCATCGAAGCCGAGGTCACCAGCGGCACCCTCCCGAACAGATCGCACAGGTAGTAATAGTACATCGCCCTGATAGCCCTGGCTTCTGCGCACCAGGAGGAATATTCATCATCTGAGATCAGGTTCTTGTTCTCCGAAAGGGTCTCGAGGGCCTGGTTTGCGCTGACAATCACCTTGTAGAGGTAGTTCCAGGCATTCTTGAGCGGGGCTTCTCCGGTTTCCCATGTGTGGAGATAGAGCCTTTGCCAGAGGCCTCCGTCGTACCAGTCGCCGCCCCTCGTCGGGATGATGGCTTCATCGGTAGTGAACGTGCACAGGTCATATATTCCCCGGTAGGTACCCATCAGGCCTTCGCCGTCGGTGTCGGAGCCGAAGAGGGAGTAGAGATTGCCCAAGGTGGTGAGGTAGAGCGAATTGGCATCGGTGACTATCTCCTCGCTCGGTTTCTGGTCGCGGGGGCCTTCTTCAAGGAAGGAGCAGGCCGCGGCAATCATCATCATGAATGGAAGTACAATCTTTTTCATAGCCGTCAGAATTGAATGCTCAAACCAAGGGTGTAGGACCGGTAGACCGGGAAGGAGACCTTGTCGTCAAGGCCGAAGGTAGAGTTGACCACCGAAGAGTTGATCATCGGAGTTAGACCCGAATAACCGGTGATGGTGGCCAGGTTGTTGACGGATGCGCTGACCCTGAAATTCCTGAATATGTTGGAGCGAAGGGGGACGTTCCATCCCAGGGTAAGGTAGTCGAAGTTGAGATAGTCTCCCTTCTCGAGCCAGTAGTCGGTGACCGTCTGGTCCTTGATTCCCTTGGCGGGAGCTTCCGAGAACACGTTGTAGTAGGGGAGGGAACCCAGGTTCATGTAGGTCAGGGCCGTGCCATTGAATATCTTGTGGCCGAAGGCTCCGTTCATCTGGACGGAGATGTCGAAATCCTTCCAGCGGAAACTCACGTTGGAGCCGAGAGTCGCCTTTGGAGTTGCCTGTCCAGCAATCCTGTTTTCTTGTCCGTCTGCCATCTCATAGTACAGGGAACCGTCCTCGGCCCTGGCGAGCCCGGTGCAGTGAGGCAGGAAGAAGACACCGAGTGGCTGTCCGACAATCTGGTGGACGATGTCGTTGTGTCCGCCGTGGAAGCCTGCTCCATTGAGGGAATTCAGCCCTGCGATGTCCGGAGCGGTGAGATATTCACCCTTGTACCAGCCGCTTAGGGAGACCAGCTTGTTGCGCTGGAACGAGAGGTTCAGGTTGATGTTCAGCTCCATGTCCTTGTTATGAAGAGGAGTTCCTCCAAGACCGAATTCTGCTCCGGCGTTCGACATCCTTCCCAGGTTGGCCATCAGGCGGTTGTAGGCGAAGGGCGGGACGCTGACTTCATATTCGTAGAGCATGTCCCTCGTGAGGGAAGAATAGACTTCTGCCGTGAAGACGAGCCGGTTGTCAAAGAAGCCGGACTGCATTCCGAAGTTCCCTGAAGAACGGACTTCCCACTTCAGGTCGGGATTGGAGTTCCTGACTATTCCGAAAGAAGTGGTGGGCGTTCCGTTCATGTTGACGATCCCAGTAGGCCTCAGGAGGGCTTGGGAGTTGTAGGCCCCAAGGGCTCCCTGGTTTCCTGAAAGGCCGTAGCCGATTGTGAATTTGAGGTTGCTGAGCCATCCCAGGCTGCTCAGGAAGGGTTCCTTGATGGCCACCCAGGAGAAAGAAGCAGAGGGGAAATAGCCCCAGCGGTTGTTGGGACCGAATTTGGAAGATGCGTCGGCGCGCAGCGAAAGTGCGAGCAGGTACTTCTCTGAATAGGAATAACTGGCTCCTCCCATGAATGAGAGCAGATCCACGTCTTCGTAGAATGAGGCCGTGCCGTCCCAAGGGCGAAGTGCACCAGCCTGGATGGCATCGTAGCCGAAGGTGTTCGTCTTGAAATCCGTTGTCGTGACATAGGAACCGTCCGAGATGGTCTGAAGGGCTTCGGTCAGGGCTGAAAGCTCTACCCTGTGAGGTCCAGCTTCGATGGTGTACTTGAGGTTGAGGTTCCCCAGGAAGTCCTGCGACCGGCTATGGCCCCTGTAGGCCTCTCCATGTGACCAGATGATGGAAGGGAAGAAGTGGGCGTCTTCGGTGACGTTGTAGGAATAGGATCCGAAGGCGCTTAGTTCCAAGTTCTTGAGCAGATGCATCCTGGCCTGGAGATGGGCGTTGAAGTGGGCGTTGTCGCTGTCGTATTTCTTCTCAAGCAGGGAAGACGGATTGTTGATCTGGCTGGCCTCCGGAATCTGCGAGTAGCTTCCGTCCGCCTCTTTGCCTATCGGGAAGGTGGGATTGAAGGCTGCGGAGGAATAGAACAGGTGCTGGATGTCGTGAAGGTCGGAAGATTTCTTCAGGGATCCGAAGACTCCCAGGTCGAAGTCCAGGAGGCCGTTGAAGGCACCCTGGTTGATGTCCAGCTTGGCCGTGTAGGTCCGGTACCTGTTGGTGCGGATGACTGTCCTGTGGTCCAGGACTCCGAAAGAAGCGCGGTACCGGCTTTCATCGGTACCTCCGCCGAAGGAGATGTGGTGGTTGTTGACAGTACCGGTGCGGATGATCGATCCAGGCATGTAGGAATCGTAGCCCTTGTCGATGAAGCTGTAGCCGTTGGAGCGATTGTAGGTCCTGAATCCGTCTGCGGAAAGCATGTCGAGGTTCTTGAAGACCGACTCCACCCCGCTTAGTCCGTCGTAGCTGAGGCTGAAGGCGCCGCCCTTACCCTTACGGGTCTCGACCTTGATGACTCCGGAGGCTCCTCTCGAACCGTAGCTGGCGGTTTCAGAGGCATCCTTCAGGACCGTGAAACTCTCGATGTCGCCGGGGTAGAGGGTGCCGAGAGTCGCAATGTCGGAGGCCACTCCGTCGATTATCACCAAAGGGTCGTTACCTCCTGTCAGTGAAGTGGTTCCGCGTACTCGTACGGCATCCAGCATGGCAGCCCTGTTGGCTCCGGAGGAGATTACCACGCCGGCTGACTGCCCGTTCAGGGCGTCGAGTCCTCCGGTGACGAGTCCTTTGTTCATCCTGTTCCTCGTGACGGTGTGGGTGCCGGTGACCGTAGTGTCGGTCTGTGCAAGGGCGTTTATGCTGAATGCGACGGCGAAGAGGAACGTCAGAATTGTTTTATTCCAGTTCTTCATCATCGTCGAGTCCGTATTGCATTGCGATGTCGATCTTGTCCCAGGCGTCCTCCATCTCGCGGCGCTGTTTTTTCGTGGGGCGTCCCGTTCCTCGGTCCCTCTTCAGGAAGAAGGTCTCCACAGGAGCACGCATCTTGTCAAGTTCAGCTTGCGGTGTGAGGTTTTCGGCATATTCAGGTACCAGTTTGGCACCCATGCGGTGCTCTGGTACCTGTTTCAGTTTGTAGGAATACTGGATGATCCCTTTATGGACTCTTATCGTCTCTCCTGCTTTCACGGGTCTGGACGGTTTGGCGTTAACGCCTCCGATCTTAACCTTCCCCCCTTTGCAGGCGTCGGTGGCCTCTGTCCTGGTCTTGAAGACACGCAGTGCCCAGAGGACTTTGTCTATTCTTTCGGAATCGGCCATATTACTTAATTCCATTGTCTTACATGAGGATCTGGAGTGTCGTCGGCAGGCTTGCCGTCGGTGTAGGAGTCGGGCAGGGTGCGTCTTTCGACCGTGGCTTCCAGGAGCACGGTCTTGTCTGCCGCAGGGAACAGCATGAAGTCGTTCACTTCGGATGGGACGAGGATGCTTGCACCGGCTTTGAGAGGATAGTTCTCGTAGCCGCCGGATTCAGTCGGAGCCTGTACGAAGGCTTCTCCGCTGATGCAGTGGTAGATTGCGAAGCTTCCGGGCTGGTCACTGAATATGTGAAGGGGATTCTCCAGATCGAACTTTGTAACCTTGAATTCATCACACTCCGCCAGCTTACATCCCTTTCCACTGTCTTCCGACGGCATTGACCCCTCGGCAACCGTGGCCACCCTCGGCCACGTAAGAGGGGGGACCGCCGACGTAGTCGGTGGTGGGGTCCGCGAAGCGGACGTTGAACGAGGGGTCAATGCCGCCGGAGAGACGAAGCGGTGGAAGTCGATGAGGTCGAAGGCCTCTTCGAGTTCGGTTTCGAGATTGAACGACAGCTCAGAGCACTCGGAGATCTCGACGATCGTAAGTCCCGGGCCGGCAGCGTAGACCGTCCCCGGCTTGATGACAAAGCTATCCCCGACCTTCGGATGGATCACATTCAGGATCTCTTCAGCCGTGCCCTCCTGGCACCTCCTGTAAAACTCTCCGGCATCCACATCCCTGTTCAGTCCGAGGAACAAGGATGCATCTTCAGAAGCCTCCTTGACGAACCAGAACGCCGTTTTCCCGAACGAATCGTATCTCTCTTCCGCGACATCATCCGCAGCATTGATCTGCAGCGGCTGCCTGCCTGAAGTCTTCATCACTTTGACAAGTATGGGGAACTGAAGCCCGTAGAATTCAAAGGCATCATCCCCGACCACTCTCTCCAGGAATGTCCCCATGAGTTCGCTCAGGTTGTTGCCTCCAAGCCATCCGTCGTACACCATCGAGTCGATCGCCCCGAGATCTGCGATCTGGTAACAGACCTGTCCCCAAGGCATCTCCGCCTCCTTCTCCACGAACCTCATCGGGTACAGTTTTTTTGAAGTTTCTTCCATGTGATTATTATGTCTCAATTATCAAATATACAAAAACAATTTGTCAATCCACTTCGTCGGAGGGGACGTACCAGATGGCTGTGGAGACGTCCTCGTAGCCGAGGCGGCGGTAGATTGCGGCGTACCTTGCGACCTGCTTCCTGTAGTGGGGGTTATGCTCACCGAACTTGTAGTCTATGACCGTGACCTTCCCGTCCCGGATCACCACGCGGTCCGGGCGCCACTCCCTGCCGTCTGTGTCGAAGAGCGAAGTCTCGTTGAGAATTGCCGTCCCGCTCACCGGGAACCACTCCGAACGGGAAGATATTCTTTCAGAAAGCAGCCTTAGCACATCGTCTTTACGTTCAGGCTCAAGTTCTCCGTCCCTGACCGCCTGAAGCACGGCCGGTTCAAGATCGGAAGGCACCCTCACCCTCGACAGGATGTCATGGAGCACTGTGCCGTTGTGCCTGGCCTCCGCCCTTGCCATTCCTTCCGCGGTAAAGAAATCGGCCGCATCTGTGGAGACCCTGAGCCTTCCCCTTTCAGTACCTTCTTCGCCCTCCGGATTCAAGGGGAAGGAGGGGAATCCAGGTTCTATCCCTGTGATGTCCTCTTCCTTCCTTTCCAGGCGGCTGAAATCGTACATCGAGCCTTTCCTGAACATTACTTCTTCATCATTATCACTCTCCTCGGAGAAACCTTCCGAGGCTCCGAACCCTTCAAGGTAACCCCGCAACAGTCCGGCGAAGCTGCCTTCCGGCTTGGAGTCTATGTCGGAGATTATCGTCATCCCCTTGGATGCCCTGGTCAGGGCGACATAGTAGGTGTTGATGTTGTCGATGTACTGGAGCAGCAACTCCTGCCTGTAGTCCTTCTCGAACAAGGTGCTGGCGCTTCCAGATGACAGGGTCACGTCGAACGCGGTGTTGCCGATGTCCTGGAGGGGTGTCCCATCCACCGACGGCACCGTCCATGAAGAATGGGCCTTGAACAGGGTGACCTTTTCTGAATATGGGAATATGACATAAGGGAACTCCAATCCCTTGGCCTTGTGGATAGTCATGACCCGCACGGCATTCACGTCGGAGGGCGAACTCACCTTTGGATCGGCTTCGTCCCAGGCCTTCAGGAAGGCGTCCAGGGAGTTGCCGTTCGAGGCCACGTGGTCCTGCACGTAATCCATGAAAGACTGGATGTAGAGAGTCTCGTCCTTCATGATTTCGGGATCCTCATTCTTCTGAAGGAGTCTCAGGAGCTGTTCACACAGGTCTGGAAGCGAGTGGAAAGATATCTTTCCGGCCTCAAGACCGGCCTTTGTAGCAAGATAGGAACCTATGGTGTCATCCGGGTTCTTGACCGACGAGATCAGGGAGACCAGTTTCCTGACCATGAAAGAGGACTTCAAGTGCAAGGAGTCATCTGAAATGACATCAATTCCTTTATCCATCAGGAAACCTGCAACTTCAGAACCTTCCTGGTTGTTTCGTACCAGGACGGTTATGTCTCCGGGTTTTGCTCCCGAGTCGATGACCTTGCAGATTGTGTCCAGAATGTGGTCATCCTGTGCGTCTTGGGGGCAGAAGACCGCTTCCACAAGCCCTTCGGACGGGTCCCCGGTCATTACTTCCTGACCCTTTGAGCTATCTCCACCGTAGATTGAAGACACAGAAATCGAGGCATCATGACCATAGATCCTGTCCAACTCTGCAGCGGCATACCTGAAGAAAGAGTTGTTGAACTCGACGATATTCCTAAGGCTTCTCCAGTTGCCTTCCAGGCTTTCATTGACAGCTCCGGGGAATTCTTCTGCGACATCCTTTGCCATCAACTTCCAGTCGGACCCTCTCCAGCGGTAGATGCTCTGCTTCACATCGCCGACGAGAAGATTCTCGTTTCCGGAGGCATCGCTGTTCGAAATGAGAGGCTTGAAATTCTCCCACTGAACCTTGGAAGTGTCTTGGAACTCATCGAGGAGGAAATGCTCGAATCGTACACCGAGCTTTTCGTAGATGAACGGAGCGTCGGAACCGTCAATAATCCCTTTCAAGATCTGATTGGAGTCGTCGAGGCTCAGTACGTTCTTCTCTTTCAAGAGATTCCGGAATTCCTTTGAGAGTTCGGAAGCGATCCCCAGGTCGTTGGTCTGGCCGAGCAGTATCCTTGCGGTGTTAAAGGTCTTGAGACCTTTGTCGTATGTGTCTATCAGCCTGGCAACCGGTGGTACTAGGGTCCCTTCCATGGAGTTGTATTTCGGCTGGTCGGCCTTTTTGAACCAAGTACTGAAATCTTCGGCCTTTTTCCTGAATGATTCAGTAAGATTTGGCAAGGTGGAACGGGAGTCCATCGCACTGAATTTGTCCAGAACCCCGGCCATGAATCCCCTGGAGGTTTCGGCAGGGGAGACCCCGGCCTGGGCGAAAGCATCTGAGACTGCTGTGGCAGCCGCTTTCACTTCCTTGACGTAGGAATTAATGACCTCCCTGAACCTGGACTTCATCCTGGTCAGGTTTTCCTTTGAATATGTTTTTTCTTCATCGATACCATATTCCTCCACCACGGCCCTGTGCTCGTCGGACTTGAGACGCTTCGCCATGTCTGAAAGGCTCCCTTCGAGGTTGAACCTGTGGCCCTGCTCCAGCTGGTCCATCATGCTGTCGCTGAGCCAGCCGAGAAGAGCCTTGTTGTCCTCCGTAAGCGAGTCCAGGATCCTGTCCACGCTCTCGCTGACGAGGGAGTCCTTGTCCAGCTCGACCTGGTAGGAGGCGAACTGGCCGATCTCCTTGGAAAAGGCTTTCAGCGTCTGCTGGAAGAAGCGGTCTATTGTGCTCACGGAGAAGGCGCTGTAGTCGTGGAGGATGTTGAAAAGAACATCTTCGGCCTTTTTTTGCAGAGCTGCCTCAGTCGGGAACAATGAAGGTACGAAGTCCTTGGTGTACTGGGATTTTCCAGGCTCCGTGGAGAGCCTGTGGAGTTCCTTGAGGATCCTGCTTTTCATCTCGTCGGTCGCCTTGTTCGTGAAAGTCACGGCAAGGATGTGCCTGTAGGCAGTGGGATCCTCATTCTGCAGGAGGAGTTTTATGTAAGTCCTGGCCAGGTTGAAAGTCTTTCCGGAACCGGCTGATGCCTTGAGAATCTCTATCATAGCTATTGCCTCCCACAAATCATCTTGAAATCACACCATGAACATGTCTTCGTGTCATCGGTTCTCCTCCACCCCGCCTCGGGATTCCTGATCTCGGAGAGAAGACCGTGAAGACGCTGCTCCACTTCCTCGTTGAATTTCAGGCTCATGGGTACGTTCCGGACCTCTTCCGTAAAGAATTTGGCAGGCTGGTAGACCGAATTGACAAGCACCTTGCCTTTGAATTCAGGGTTGGATGCCGCAAGGTAGTCATAGAGGAAAAGCTGGAAAGCGATCTTGGGACGTTTCTGGTTGTCTTCCCCGAAGAGGGCTTCCGCAACCCTCTCGGCATTCCCATCGTTTATGTCCACATCGTCCGCCTCGACCCGGCCGGTCTTGTAGTCTACGATCCTGACTTCTCCTGGCAGGAAACTGTCCATCCTGTCGACATAGCCGACGAAGTTGAAGCCATCGATTTTCATCTCGAACTTGTTTTCCAGGCCTATGACTTTGAAGGATGGCACTCCGAGTTTCTCCAGGAGTTCCTTATCCCTTTGGAGCGTCTTCATCACGTACTGGACGATCACGTTCTCCAGGACCAGATTCCTCCCGCTCACTTCGAGGGTATGTAGCTGCTTGAGGATCAGGCTCCTGACCCTCTTCTTGATGTCGGACTTCCGCTTCATCCAGGAAAGGATAAATTCCTTTGTGATCTCTTTCAGGGCCCCGGGGAACGCAGCATTCACCTTCCTGTTACCCATGTCGTAGTCAGGATCCATAGCTCCTTCGCCCATGTAGAGGGCCTGCATCGTCGAATGATAGACGTCTCCGAGCATGCCGGAGTCGAGGTCTTCCGCGACCTCGCTCTCCTCCGTCAGACAGGCTATCTTGGAGAAATAGAACTTCGCCGGGCAGTCCAGGTAGTTTTTCAAGGACGATGCGGAAAGGGTGATTCCGGACAGTTTCTCTATGTCTTCCTCCGTCTTCATGATCTGCGAATCATCCTCATGCAATCTTGCTTCAGCCCTGACGAAACTGCGCTTGAGAGGCAGGTTGTAGTGGTACTCGAGCTGCTTTATGAAGCGGCTTTCCTCTCCGTTCTTGAGCCCTTCTGTCCTGGAGTCATAGACCAGGGTCACGGTCTCCGCCCTTTGGATCATGCGGTAGAAATAATAGGCCCAGATCGCGTCCTGAAACTCGTATGTAGGCAGGCCGAAACCTTTTCTCAACTCAGGAGGAATGAATGAAGAACTGACGCTCCGTCTTGGGAACATGCCTTCGTTGCAGGAAAGGATGACCAGATGCCGGAAATCCAGGGCCCTTGTCTCCAGGGGTCCCATGATCTGGAGGCCTTTGAGGGGCTCACCATTGAAAGGGACCGAGATGGGACTGAGGATCTGGTCCAGGAGCCTGGCAAAAGTCTGTGGGAGGATCTCCAAATCCTTGCAGGCAAGGAGGTTGATCGCTGAATATGCCTTCCTGGCGAATTCCAGTTCGACCATCATGTCAGGATCTTCAGCCAGCAAGGGCGATATTCCCAGGATCAGTGACTTGTGGTATTCCACGAAAGCCCGTGCCTGCTCTCTTGAGGTGGACTTTGGATCAGTCACCACCGGCCTGAAGATAAGGTCGAATACGGGCAGACCGTTCAGCTTTTCCTGGGGAATATAGTATTCTGCTTCCTTCTTGATCGAATCGACCCTTTCCCTCAAGACTTCGTCATCCTTGGTGACCTTCCTGAACAATCCGGATGAGAATAATGCCCAGACCTGGTTGTGGTAGAAGTACCACTTGCCGTCTTTCTGCCTCAGGTGCATCTGCATGGCGGAGGCCAGGGTCATGAAATCGAAATATGCGCTGCCTCGCATGGGGCTGCCTATCGTGACGTTTATGTCCTTGATTTCGGGCGGTATGGAGTTCAGCACCGGGACAAGCAGGCTTTCGTCAGGAAGGACGATGGCATAGTCTTCATCCTTGACGATAGATGGGATGAGTTTTGCCTGTCCTACAGACGAAGGCACGCTTATCACCTCCACTTCCGGCAGCGGCAGTCCTTCTTCGTCGATGGGGAAGACCTGTCCGAACTCCTCCAGGTTTCTGGTCATGAAGAGTGAGGCATTGTTCCGCCTGTCCCTTATCATTTTGCTGGAAAAGTCCCAGCAGAATGCCCCCAGGCCTGCGTCCCGAAGCTTCTTCATCAAGGTCTTCTCGCATTCGTTCAGGGCATTGAGACCCACGAACACATATTCATTGACATCTCCGAAAGAGGCGGAGAGGACGTCCGCAACAGGCTCCTTCCTGAGCCTTTCGGCAAGGCTCCGGTAGGTCATGCCCTCGTATGACATGCCCTTGGAGACGAGGTTGTCCCTGAAACTCTCGTACAATGGCAGCAGGATATTCCAGATCTGAAGGAACCGCTCCTTCACATTTGGATTGTTTGAATCGAGGTTCACCGTAAGGCGGCCCGAATCCCTGAAGTGCTTCACGAAGCGGTCTATCGCCTCCTTCTGCCCTGGGGTGAGGTAGGAATATGTGTCCTGTATCTCCTTGTATTCCTTGATGTTGGTGTAAAGCTGCGAAGGGTCTGCGAGGTACTTGTCCACATCGTCGAAGTCTCCCAGGATCACATCGCCCCAGAAGATGAACTCGTCCAGGGGTTCCGCCTTGGGGAACAGAGCCTTGTAGCAATCGTACAATTCGAGCAGGAGGCTCACCCGATCAGTGGGCTTCGAGCCTGCTATCTCGTAGAAGAAATCATTGATGGTCAGCATCTTCGGGGCTATGATAGGACTCCCGAGAGATTTTACGGCTTCGCCCAGGTATTTCTTGAAGAACACCTGGCTTCTCCTGTTGGGGAATATGAAGCAGCGGCCGGAGATGCCTCCTGCCTGGATATAGTGGTCGGCTACCTGTTCGAGGAATGGTCTCATTTATCAAATTTAGTTATTATATTTGTCAAAATACAATTTTTGTTACCATGAAAAAGAAATTCAGATGTCTGGTTTGCGGATACGTCTATGAAGGCGAGAACCCGCCGGAGCGTTGTCCCCAGTGTAAGGCCCCTGCCTCCAAGTTTGTGGAGATAAAGGAAGAAGCTGAAGGCCCCCAATGGGCTTGCGAGCACCATCTCGGTGATGGAATGGTCGAGGATAAGGAAATCGTCGAGGCCTTGCGCCATGATTTTGCCGGAGAATGCTCCGAAGTAGGAATGTATCTCGCAATGAGCCGTCAGGCTGAGCGTGAGGGTTATCCTGAGATTGCAGAAGCTTTCAAGCGTTATGCTTTCGAGGAGGCAGAGCATGCCGCCAAGTTCGCCGAACTCCTTGGGGAGATGGTCTGGGACACCAAGACCAACCTTGAGAAACGTTACATGGCTGAGGCTGGAGCATGCGAAGGCAAACTTGCCACTGCCATGAAGGCCAAGGCCCTTGGCTATGATGCCATCCACGATACCGTCCACGAGATGGCCAAGGACGAGGCCCGTCACGGCTCAGGTTTCTACGGTCTCCTGAAGCGTTATTTCGACAAGTAGGTCTTTATATAACTATGGAAGCTAACGACAGTACGATAAAACTTTTCTACAACACAGAAAGGGAGAAACTCCAGATGCCAGAGTACGGGAGGAACGTCCTCCGTATGGTCGAACAGCTCAAGGGAATTCCTGACCGCGCAAAGCGTAGCGAGCAGGCCAAGGCCGTCGTCAAGGTCATGGAGACTCTTAACCCTCAGGTGCATCAGCAGGAGAACTTCGAACAGAAGCTCTGGGACCATCTTTACATGATCGCCGGCTATGACCTTGACATAGATTCTCCCTATCCTGCACCACTTCCGGAAGCCAAGGCTATCAGGCCCATGGTGATTCCGATCGACAAGTCTCCCGTGAGGGCGACCCATTATGGCCGTAACATAGAGAGTATTATCGACCTGATCGCCGGAGAACCCGAAGGGGAGGTGAAGACGGCAATGATCCGTTCCCTCGCCATCTACATGAGGCAGCAGTACCTTATCTGGAACAAGGACAGCGTGGCTGACGAAACGATATTCGCAGACATTGAAAAGCTTTCCGACTACAGGATCAAGGTCCCTGAAGGATTGGAACTTACGAAGATTTCGCAGGATTCGAACTTCTCCCGTCCAGGCATGAACCTCGGCATGAACGGACAGAACCGGAAGAATAACAAGAAGAACAACCGCAACAAGAACCGGAAGTGATGTTGAGGCTTTGGAAGAACATGGATGAGGATGACAAAGCGAGACTGGTCAAGACGACAGGTTTCGTCGTCGCCATTTTCACGGTCTTCACCCTCCTTGCTACAGTTTCCTATTTCTTTACGTGGAAGGTCGACCAGAGCGCCTTGGCCGCCCCTGTCGGAGACACTTCCGTAGAAATCAGGAATCTGGCCGGCAAGCTGGGCTATAAATGGTCCAACCTTTTGGTACGCAGATGGTTCGGTCTCGGCAGCCTGGCCCTGATAGTGATTCTGTTTGCAATCTCGGTACGCCTCCTCCTTCAGAGGTGGCACTACTCGATGCTCAAGACCATTCTCCTGACAGTCTCAGGTGCCCTTGTATCTTCGTTCATCCTGTCTTTCATCTCCGATCTCTTCGGTTGGAGCAATATCTTCGGAGGAGGACTTGGAGGAGAGTGCGGCGAGGCCGTGGTCGGCTGGTCGCGCAATCTCTTCGGCCCGGTCATCACCGGCTTCCTGATCCTGCTCCTTCTTGCCCTCTGGCTCTTCTTCATCAGTGACCGCTTCTCCCGCTGGTTCGCCTCGCTCGGAGATATTTCATCCGATCACGAGAAGGATTTGGCGAGTGAGGACAATGCCGCCCGCGGCACCAGCGGGGGGACCGCGAGCCCTGCGAGCGGTGGGGCCGAGCGAAGCGAGGCGTCCGAACCGCCATATCCTTCTCGTAAGGAGATTATCCCTAAGGTCATTGCTAAACCAGCAGTATCTACGCCCGCAGTTTCTACTTTAGTAACAAAAGAAGCCCCCGAGCGAAGCGAGGCGTCCGAGGTACCGACTCCTTCCGGACAGAACCAGCCCCTAGAAGTCATCAAGGACGACACCCTATCCACCGAAGTCAAGAAAGAACTCCCCAGGATCAACGTCCGCGACGAACTCCCCAACTACAAGTTCCCCTCCCTCGAACTCCTCGAAGAATATTCATCAGGCCACCACGAAGTCACCGACGAAGAACTCGCCAGGAACAACAACAAGATCCGTGCGACCCTCGAGAACTACCGCATCCAGATCAACGACGTCAAGGCCATCGTGGGCCCCACGGTTACCCTCTACAAGGTTTATCCCGCACCAGGAGTGAAGATCGCCGAGATCAAGAAACTCCAGGAAGACATCGGAATGTACCTTCATGCGAGGGGAGTCCGCGTTGTGACCCTTACCGATTCCGTAGGAATTGAGGTCGCTAACGACAAGCCGTCGATCGTCCCCATGAGGGCCGTCCTCAATGATGACGCATTCAGGAACAGCAAGGCAGAGCTCCCGATAGCAATCGGTTACACCATCCAGCAGAAGGTCAAGGTCTTCGACCTGGCTGATGCCCCGCACCTCCTCGTGGCAGGAGCCACCAAGCAGGGTAAGTCAGTGGGACTCAATGCGATGGTCGCCTCGCTCCTGTACTCCAAGCACCCTTCGGAACTAAAATTCGTGTTCATCGACCCCAAGATGGTCGAATTCTCCGCCTACAGTCGGCTGCTACACCATTACCTTGCGGTGCTTCCCAGCAACGATGAAAAGGAGGAACAGGAGAATGCGATCGTCAAGAAGGCAGATAAGGCCGAGAAGGTGCTCAAGTCGCTGGTCCTAGAGATGGAACAGCGTTACGAGCTCCTGAGCAAGGCCTATGTCCCCAATATCAAGCTCTACAATGACAAGTTCAGGGACCGTCACCTTCTCCCCACTGAGGGACACAGGTTCCTGCCCTATATAGTCACGGTTGTCGATGAATATGCAGACCTTACGATGTCTGTCGGAGGTGGAGGAGACGCCAAAGCCATGGCCAGGAGCATCTCCACATCCATCATCCGTCTTGCCCAGAAGGGAAGGGCCGCAGGTATCCACATCGTCCTGGCGACCCAGAGGCCTTCCGTAGACGTCATCACCGGCCTTATCAAGGCCAACTTCCCGACCCGAATAGCCTTCAGGGTTATTTCCAGGATCGATTCTTCTACCATCCTGGATTCCCCGGGAGCAGAGAAGCTTATCGGTAGGGGAGACATGCTCTATTATGCCGGAGTCGAGATGGAAAGGGTACAGTGTGCCCTTATCGACAGTGACGAGATCGGTGAACTCACCAGTTTCATCGGATCACAGCAGGGCTACAAGAAGAGCTATAACACGCCTTATTACCTGCCTGACGTGGAAGAATCCACCGAAGAAGGCTCGGGTGGCATGGTTGACATGAAGAACCTTGACGAGCGGTTTGAAGAAGCCGCGAGGATGATCGTCACCAATCAGAGAGGTTCTACTTCTGACCTTCAGAGACGTCTTGGAATGGGCTATGCCAAGGCCGGGCGCGTGATGGACCAGCTCGAAGCTGCCGGCATCGTCGGCCCTCAGGAAGGATCCAAGCCCAGGCAGGTCCTGATCTCAAGCCTGGACGAACTTGAAAAGGTTCTGGATGCATTCAGAAACCAGTAAGACCTTCTGGCACAGGTTGTGCAATCCGAAATAGTATCATGAAAAAGACAGTTATCATCATCACTGCCGTTGCTCTGCTTCTTTCCGGAGTACAGTCCGGAGCGAAGAGCAGGACCCTCGGCGCTTTCATCGAGAAGGTCAATTCTTCCCTCGTATCGTTTGACTATTCTTTCTCGATGCAGACTCCTGCAGCTAAGTCGAAGATGACAGGTAAAGGCAAGGTAAAGATCCAGGGCAGCAGTTTCTTCCTGGAAGGCAACGGGCTGGAGGTCTGGTGCGACGGTGCTACCCGCTGGACGATCGACCGTTTCTCCGAAGAGGCCCTTGTCGAGAGTGTCGAGGAATCTTCGGATGGTTTTGCGACCAATCCCGCCCTCATGATATCTGCCGTGGATGAGGCTTTCGAGGAGGTCTCTTTCGGAACTGCGAAATTTGCCGGCAAGACTGTCGATGCTTCATCCCTTACTCCTGTCCTCAAGGGCAAGTCTTCGATGGACATAGCGGGGTTGAAACTCTTTTTTAAGAGCGGAACTACAGAACTTGTCGGGGCAGAGATTAAGCTCAATGACGGGTCCGTGTCTGAGTTCTCTATTTCTGGGCTGTCGTTCAGCGCTAAAGGCCAGGAAAAAGGGTCCTTCCGTTTTGACGAAAAGACCCTTGGTAATTCCTATGTCGTTACGGATCTGCGTTAATCCTTCACGCACCTGACGGAAGCCCTGAAGGATTTCTTGTCACCCTTCGAACTGAACAAACTGTTCTTGTCGACGTAGATGTATCTGTAGATGGCTTCGTCACCATCGTCATCTGAGGTCCAGAACACTGCGTAACCCTTCTGCCCGTTATAGGTCTGTGAACCATCCCGGTCGACTGCATAACCGATCGGTATGGCGGAGAATTTGGTCCTGTTGGTGATGGTCACGTCCGGCCAGAAAGCCCACAGCCTGTCTCCGAGGAAATAGGCATTCGCCATGAGCGAACCGGCTACGTCAGGGATAGTCTGCCCCTTCATTGCGGGGATGTCATCTTCTACACCTGCAAGGGCGGCGAATTCTGCTTCGGAAGGAAGGTGCCAGCCGTCCGGGCAAGCCTTCATGGCTTCATCCCAAGTGTAGAGCCTGCCGAAGATGGGGTCTACTGCAGGACTGTAGAAATAGGATACTCCCAATTCAGGATAATAAAGGTTGTTCTGCATCCAAACGTTGCCTCCGGTTGTGGCCAGGTAATATGTCGCCCCGTCCCTGGGATCCTTGAAGGCTGCGGAATCGATCTGGTAGCCGGTCCCTGTCAGTGACACGTCTACTGTAGGGTCGACGACACATACATCCTTGGTGGAACTGATTGGAGTGTAGTCGGTTGCGTAAGCGTAGCCGGTGATGGTGTACTGACCGATCACTAGGGGCATTGTCACGTTCCATGCTCCGTCTCCGGAAGCAGTCTCTCTCTTGGTAGTGTCCCTTGCAGTCAGCCAGGAAGAGTACCAGACATAGCCGACGTTTCCTGTCGTCGGATTGGATGCTCCTGAGGGTACGAGTGTGAAAGACTCTCCGGGAAGGACGTAAGCTGGGACGGAGAACGAAAGGGTACCGTCGAGGAAGGGTAATGATACCTCATCTTCATCCTTCTTGTGGCAGGATGGAAGAACCAGCATCGAAATCGCGGTGCCCAATATTAGAAGATTCCTGAATTTCATCTTATTGTCTTGAACATGCAAATATCGCATAAAAAATGCAAAAACGGTATTCTTTAAGCAAAAACCAGTCCAATGATGTCCGGAAATACGTCGCAAATGATTATTATTGCATTAATGAATAAGATCGTGAAGTCGTTTTTGTGGCCGCTCATAGGCCTTTGCCTGATGTCGGCGGCTGTTTCCTGCTCCCGGGATGCCGGTTACTGCCAGCTCACCGGCTATGCCCAGGGCGGGACATATTCAGTGAAATTCAACATGAAAGGGGTGAAGGTGCCGAAGGATGAGATCCACAGCGGGATCGAATCCATCCTCACGAAGATAGACACCACCCTTTCAGGCTATAACAAAGGCTCGCAGCTCAGCCGTTTCAACGAAGGTCTTCCTGTCGTGCCCAATGACATGTTCAAGGACATCTATTCCCTTTCCAGGAAGTTCTATTACGAGACAGGTGGGGCCCTGGACGTGGCTTCAGGTCCTCTTTTCGACATCTGGGGATTCGGATTCACCACGGATCAGATGCCATCTCAAAGCCAGGTGGACAGTGTCAGGGCGACCTGCGGCATGGACAAGCTTGATGAGGGCATGGCCCCACTTGTGCAAGGCTTGAAGCCACGGCTCAACTTCAACGCCATAGCCCAGGGCTATTCCAGCGACCGGATCGCTGACTATCTCCACTCACTGGGCGTCAAGGACATGCTGGTCGACATCGGGGAGATCTACTGCGAGGGAGTCAACCAGAAAGGTAATCCATGGTCGATCGGAATCGACCGCCCTTTCGACGGGAACATGACGCCGGGGGCTGATCTTGACGGAATATGGAAGGGTGACGGCAGCGGCAAGGGAGTCGTGACTTCCGGCAATTACCGTAAGTTTTATGAGAAGGACGGAAAGAAATATTCCCACACGATCGATCCCAGGACGGGTTTCCCTGTCCAGCACAATCTTTTGAGCGCTACGATCATCGCTCCTGATGCCGCCACTGCTGACGCTTACGCCACTTACTGCATGGTCATTGGGCTCGAGGAGGCGAAAGCGTTCATCTCTTCGAGGGAAGACATTGAAGGTTATCTGATCTACGACAGCGACGGTCTCATGAGAGAGTGGGCTTCGTCTGGCTTCAATCTTGCAGTAAACTGATACCGGCAATCTTACAAAGATGAACAGGATCAATGAATATTTTTCCGTCTGCCTGGGTGCGGCGGTTCTGGCTTTTTCCGGCTGCAGTACCATGAGCCGGACTGAGAAGCAGCTGGCCAGGGTGGACTCCTTTGACATGCCCGACATCCCTTCTCCCGGCATGATCCCTCCGGAGCGTCCCAGGAACGCCGGCCTTGTTTATTCAAGTGATGTGCTCATCATCAGTTACGACTATGAAATAGGTAAGGAGCCTCTCCAGAAGGCTGTCAAGAAATACGGGGCCGAGATCATCTATGACTACAGGATGATCAATGCCTTGGCAGTCCGGGTTGCCGATCCCTCAAAGCTTGAGGAGTCGATTGCTCGTTTCGAGAAGGTGAAGGGGGTGATAAGGGTTTCACGGGACCAGGTCCATCAACTTGATCCAGTCAGGCCTGTGATGCAGGTTGAATAGACAGCAGCTCTACTGCTTGGGATATATCGAGGGCGGTTTCCACTGTGAAGCCGCCCGATTTCGTCCTGCAGAGTGAGTGGAGGTGGGCGCCGCTGCCGAGGGCTTCACCCAGGTCGCGGGCGAAGGCGCGGATGTAGGTGCCCTTGCTGCAGGCGATGCGGATCTGGGCCTTCGCCAGAGGCAATCCGCTCGTGTCCGCCACATTAATCCTGCTGTCCGGACCTTTGGCCTTATCGTGGCCATGAACCATGTCGTTTGGCCGGGGGGGCAGCAGTGCCCCTGCATCTGAGAAAGATTCCAGTTCGAGAGAGTAGATGTTAATCCGCTGGATATGAAGTACATCCGCCAAGCTGTGGTCGAAATCCTCCATCACGTCAGACTTGGCCAAGCCCTTTTCCCTGAACTGCTTCCTCGCCAGCTCATAAGCCCTGACTCCGTCAACGGACTTTGCGCTGAAGAGGGGAGCAACCTGGTCCTGCTCCCCAAGGAAACGCGGCAGGGCAGCCTTGATTGACTCCTCACTTACATTGTCTGTCGGGTAGAACTTGTCAACGGCCTTCTCAAGGTCGTAGGAAGGAGTGGTGGCCCCGAAAGAGATGCCGGCAAGATATTCCTTGCCCTCCTTCTGGAGTTCCTCGGCAAGGCGCGTGGCCTTCCCTATGCAGACGAGGAGGACTCCAGTAGCGAGAGGGTCGAGTGTCCCTGCATGGCCAACCTTCAGGTTTTTCTTCCCGAAATGCTTGCAGGCGGCCCATTTGAGCTTGCGGATCACGTCTGCGGAAGTCCACCTGAATGGCTTGTTGACAAGGATGATTATCCCGTCGGGATAGTCGTCAATACTCCTCGACAGGACGCTTCCGATCAGACCGGAATCCGCTATTAATGCCTTTATCTCCAATTATTTGATATCGATCTTTTCGCGGCGCCTCTCATGCCGGCCACCTTCGGTGGGAGTGGTGAGCCAGGTGTTGAGGATCCTGGTCGCCATCTGGTAGGAAATGAACCTTGCCGGAAGGACTAGCACGTTGGCATCGTTGTGGGCCTTGATCAGCCTGGCGATTTCGCTGTTCCAGGCAAGCCCGGCCCGGACACCTTCATGCTTGTTGAGAGTCATCGCCATTCCGTTCCCGGTCCCGCAGAGAGCGACACCGAGATCTATCTCGCCTTTTTGAACAGCTTCTCCAAGTGGATGAGCAAAGTCGGGGAAGTCGCAGCTGACTTCCGAGTAAGTTCCGTAGTCGGCAACGTCGTACCCCTTCTTGGTCAGGAGTTCCGCCAGCCTGTTCTTGTACTCATAGCCTGCGTGATCGCTTGCAACACCGATTTTCATGATTAGAAAGATTATTGGTTATCAGAATAATTTTTTCTTGCTGACCGTGGTCATGAATTCTTTCAGGTAGAATGGCTCGAAGTAAGCCACATCTTCGAACTGCTTTTCTTTCAGGGCTTTGTATGCCGGATTAGTCATCCCGGAGGCCTTCGGGCAGCATTGTACGAAAGAGGCTTCGCCGATCACTTCGCGGCATTTCTCAGCTCCGTCGCCAATGAAGAGCACAGGACCTTCCTCAAGTTGTTCCTTGAAAGAGTTTTCATCGACGATCTGTGCCACGGTAGGGGAGACCTGCCTGCCGTCAGGAGTGAATATTCCTGTGTAAACCTCCATCCTCCTGGCATCGACCATCGGAATGATGTACTTGCATCCTTCTGGCAGGAGGCCTTCATCGATGGCCTGCCAGACCAGGGTGTCCAAAGTGCCGACGGAAATCAGCGGGATACCGGCTCCGAAGCAGAGGCCCTTGGCAGTGGACACTCCGACCCTCAGGCCGGTGTAGGACCCTGGCCCCTTGCTCACCGCGACAGCGCTGCAGTCCTTGACGCTCAAGCCTCGTTCGGACATCATTTCGCTGACAAAGGGAGCCGTCATGGAGGCATGCGCCCTTGGCTCAGTACTAAGTTTTTCGCAGACCACCCTGCCGTCCTCCACGAGGGCCGTGGAGCAGAGCGAGGTGGAAGTTTCTATAAGGATTATCCTATCCATTATTTATTGAATATCAATTCCTTCAAGTAAGGGAAAATAATGTTGGCAATGTCTTTTATCGGATGGTAGAGAATCGATTCGTTCAAAGTGTCCGATGAGACGAAAGGAATGAGGTTCAGGACCGAATCAAGGAGGACTATCACAAGCCCTATGATCAGGACGGTCTTGATGAGGGCGAAAACGACTCCCAGGAGTTTGTCGAGCCAGCCCAGCATCACGACTTTAAGGAGCCTCTCCAACGTCATGGCCGTCATTTTCAGTACCAGCACTACTATCACGAGGATCAAGGCGAAAGCTATGACGTTCAGGATCGGGCCCGGGAGGTCGGCATAGGACTTGAGCCATTCGCCCAGGGGACCGGCGAACTTGAAAGAGAACCAGGCTCCAAGCACCAGGGCCACAAGGGAGAATGCCTGGGAAATGAATCCCTTGGTGATTCCGTTGTACAGTGCCGGCACGCAGCAAAGCAGGATGATTATGTCTATGACGTTCACTTGGTAACCTATTGAAAAAAACGCCGGAAATGCATATCTTTGCAAACTTAAATTGCTCCGGATGCCACCAGGCCTCTCCGAGTGCAAAATTAGAAAGAAAATTATGACATTCAAAGAGTACAAAGGACTAGATCTGGTCACGATCGGGAACGAAGTCCTTGACAGATGGAAGAAGAACAGGGCTTTCGAGAAGTCCCTCGAGGTTAGGGAAGGTGCACCTGAGTTTGTCTTTTTCGAGGGTCCGCCCTCCGCAAACGGCAAGCCGGGAATCCATCATGTCATGGCCCGCTCCATCAAGGATGCCATCTGCCGTTACAAGACCCAGACGGGATTCAAGGTAATGCGTAGGGCTGGATGGGACACCCACGGCCTTCCTGTGGAGATCGGCGTTGAGAAGAAACTTGGAATCCATAAGGACGACATCGGTACCAAGATCTCTGTCGAGGAGTACAACAGGACTTGCCGCGAGGAAGTCATGAAGTACACCGCTGAGTGGGAGACCATGACCGAGCGCGTTGGCTACTGGGTGGACATGAACGATCCGTACATCACCTATGACAACCGCTATATCGAGACCCTTTGGTACCTTCTGAAGAAGATCTATGACAAGGGACTGCTTTACAAGGGCTATTCCATCCAGCCTTATTCCCCTTCAGACGGAACCGGCCTTAGTTCTCACGAACTCAACCAGCCCGGTTGCTACAAGGATGTCACCGACACTACGGCTACCGTGCAGTTCGAAGTTGTCAGGAACGAAAAGTCCGAGCCCCTTTTCGCAGGTGAGGACGTGCCGGTCTATTTCCTGGCCTGGACGACTACGCCCTGGACCCTTCCTTCGAACGTGGCCCTCTGCGTAGGTCCCAGGTTCGACTATGTCAGGGTCCTTTCTTTCAATCCTTACACAGGCCAGAAGGCCATCTACGTCCTTGCCAAGGAACTAGTCGGAGCATGGTTCAACGCCAAGGCTGCCAAAATCCCGTTCGAGGACTACAAACCAGGCGACAAGCTCGTTCCCTTCAAGGTTCTTGACGGCTCCTTCAAGGGTGCTGACCTCGTGGGAATAAAATACAGGCAGCTTATTCCCTGGTTCACTCCGGTTGAAGAAGGAGAAGCTTTCAGGGTGATCTCCGGCGACTATGTCACCACTGAAGACGGTACCGGAATTGTCCATATCGCTCCTACTTTCGGAGCTGACGACAAGAAGGTTGCCGCCAATTTCGGGGTCCCCGGCATCATGATGATCGACAAGGATGGCAAACGCCAGGCCCAGGTAGACCACGAAGGCCGTTTCTATCCGATCGAGGATCTCGATCCCGAATATGTCGAGAAGTATGTAGACCCGTCATACAAGGAGTTTGCAGGCCGTTATGTAAAGAATGCCTTCGACGACAGCATCCCTGCAGATGCACCCACCCTTGATGTGGACCTCTGCATGATGATGAAGCAGGACGGCCGTTGCTTCAAGATCCAGAAGCACACCCACAGCTATCCTCATTCCTGGCGTACTGACAAGCCGGTCCTCTACTATCCTCTCGATGCATGGTTCATCAAGACCACTGCCGTCAAGGATGAGATGGTCGCCCTGAACAAGACCATCAACTGGAAGCC
>CADCJX010000025.1 GCA_902801885.1 uncultured Bacteroidia bacterium | reverse complement strand
ATAGGACAGATCCTTTGCAAGTTCCTTTGCCTTTTCGAGATCAACCGAATCATTGAGAATGAAAAGGGTGTAGAGTGAAGTCAACGGTTCATGGCGTCAATCCAGGTAATAAGGGACATCATCACATTTAAAGGAGATCATGGTGTCGTTGACTTGTGTAACTTCATTAGCTCCAGCTTTGGAGAGCTTCTCACGGAGTTTCCTGGAAGCATAATCATTATCTTTCTTGTTCTTCGGGATCATCTCGATCTCGACTGAATTGATTAACCCGATGATCGCAAGGACCAGCAGGATAAGCAGTAGAATGTTTGTAATCATTGAAGAATAGGTTTGAAAAATAAAAGAGTAGACTCTACCCCGGTAAAGTCATCCCTGGAATCTATTCCCCAAATCCGTGATGGCAGGGGGGCTTGAATCTGATACTTCGTGCGTGCTTGCGACATTTTACCAAAAGTGTTTTGAACAATCAGAATAAATGGTATATTTGTACATTATAATGTACGTATAAATCGGATGTATTATGGTAGTTATCAGTTCAGCGGAGCTTAGAAGCAATATGAAGAAGTATCTAGATCTCGCCAAGAGTGAGCAGGTGCTTATCCAGAGGGGGAAGAATGAGACGTTTGTCCTGACTGCCCAGCAGAATTCTGTCGAATATGATCTCTCAAGAGCTATTACTGTTGATGAAGTAATCGCTCGTGTGCGTGAGGGACTCACAGAGATGTTTGAGAGAAAAGAATCTGCAAAAGCCGTTGGTGAATGAGAGTCTTGTTCCTTCCGGAAGTCGTCCAACAGTTTTTGGAGTTGGCCGAGATTCTTTACGACAAAGGGTATTTGAGTTTCAAAGGTAAGGCGATAGAGTATTCTGAGAGTTTATTCGACGAGATTCATTCTACCCTTCCTATCAAAGTTCACAGGAAAGCCCCGGATTATTTCAATAAGTATGGGGAGAATATGTTATATGCTTCCTTCACGAAGAATAAGCATACAACTTGGTACGTTTTCTTCAATGAATACCAGAGGTCCGGAGAGACAGTTTATCTTATCCGTTATATGAGCAATAATCATGTGATAGCTCATCATCTGGAGATTGACAACTGATTACCTTACGCAACACTTGATTGACCTAAATAATTACCCTTTGATAGTGTTGATCGAGGTAATTTAATACCCTGAATCATGCTTGCCGACAACAAATCTTTTGGCAATCACTCCCGATCGGCAACATTTATTTTGTTGAACACGACCTTCCGACAATATTTAATTTGTCGAAAGGTGCTGGACGACAGAATTAATTATGCTGAACACACCTGGACAACAACATTTAAATGAGGTGAAAAGCATGAATCAGAGTAATTATCTACTCTGTTTCATATGAAATCGAGTGTGTTTCTACCGTAATTTGTACGAATTCAGGTATGAATCAACCTTGTTTTGTACGATTTCAGGTTTGTTTCAACCTGTTTTTCTACGTTTTGACAATGAATCAAACCTGAATTGTAGGAATTGCGGTTAGTTTGTGGTCAAATTGACAATAAAGGCTTTGTTGATATTTACTATATTTGTGACAGATAAAGTGTTTATTTCCATTATCATATGCAAGATTTTTGTTTTTGTGGATTTAATAATTAGAGTGTTATTCATAATCTAAATTTTATAACAATGAGAACACGGTTATACACTGTTTTAGCTCTTTTGTGTTCGCTGATCATGCAATCAGCTCTGCTTTCTTGCACTAAGTCTGAGCCCGATCCGGAACCGGTCCCACCGTTGAAATCGCTTCTGCCATATTTTGATTTGGAATACACAACCACTCAATCCAATTACCAGTATCTGATACCTGTCGCACATAACAATATTCCTGAATCTACTGTCATGAATACAGTGAGCGGGCAAGGATGGAAGACTGTCGCTTTATACCAACTTAATTTGGATAAGGATGTGGTTAAGGAGTTTGTGTTGGTTACCGAAGGCAATGAGATTTCCTCGGCCAGGAACGAGACATTCCCGAATTATATGCTTTTTTCTGATGATGGCCGGCAAGTGTCTTTTTTCGATTTTTATGGGGAAAATCAAGGTCGGTATGAGACAGATTATTTCGAATATGACGCTACAGTAAACTCCATCGTCATTCCCTCGTGGTATTGTGCATATCACAGGAACGGAAAGTTGGTTTTCCTGTCGAAAGATTATTTGGTCTGTGTCTGTACTCACGACAAAGACTATAAGCAAGAAGAAATAATCTATTTGGAGATATTCCAACGCGTTTCCAAGTCGGAAAGGCAGACCTGGGTGAAACGATGCCCTAATTACGGCATACGTGTCTAGAAGCCGTGTATTTAGAAAAAGGGCAACACTTGGCGCGTTACCTTGGCGTTTTTCGTAAGTAGCTAATTGTCAAGCGCTTGGTTTAAGATACAAGGAAATATAGACCACCCACTATTGTTCAAGATACTGTAAATCAGCGCCTTCTACAAAACGGTCGCTTATAAGTCGCATTGACAATAGAGCACAGCTGCTTTGTGGAGATTTCCTATCTTTGTGTCAGATAAATCGAGATTCAGCGTCATGAACCAGGCTGCCAGACTTCTTAAGCTTTTGATGCCGATTCTTTCGGCAGCCTACGGCATAGCAATAATCTACGTGACGGCTCTGCCCCTTTCTGGTGATCATCCCAGCTTCGGATACGAGTTGTTGACGTGGCTGATTTCATTGGCGGGAATCGCACTGTCTTTATACCTCGTGCATCGTATTGAACCGAAAGTGTTTCCTTCTGCAAGGGATTTTCGATGAAGTTGCCTCCGATGTATGTATTCGTAGGATTGCTGTTAATAGCGCCTCTATGGCTTGTCATTGAGGAATATCTCGTGTATGGCATTACATCACTGTTTCACACTGTAGAATTGGAGCCGCTGACCTACACGACCGATGAGCTACGAGAAGACCTTCTTTCAAGCGTACATGCCGTACTGCTTGCGCCCATACTCGAGGAATTGTGCTTCAGGCAGATGGCCATATCCCCTTTCCGTCGCCGACGGGCACAGATTGTTGTCTGTGTGGTTATGGCCCTTTTGTTCTGAGTACTCCATGTACGTAACTTCCCCGGCGCCTTCTTCAGCGCGATGGTTTACGGCTTGGTATTTATCTGGTCAGGAAGTATCTGGTGTAGTGTAGCACTCCATGCGGGAAGAAACCTCACTGCAACTCTTCTTGCCGTTTACAGTTGGCTACAATTTGGTGATATGCAGATGACGAAAATACCTGTCATCATCCTGCCGGATATAAAGGTGGTTATCGCGAGTGTAGTCCTAGCCGTTGCAGGCAGTTACCTATTGATGAGGAAAAGATATAAACTCTTGTGACAAATTCGAATTTGATAATTCATTATATTTTATCCTTATGAACCCGAAAGTTGATAAAGCAATCCACATCGTCTTGGGGAGCGTGTTTATTCTCTCCATTTTGGCATATCTCCTTCTAGGCAAAGAATGGGCGAGAATACCCTTCTTCTCGTCATTAAGCCTTGTCTCGCTCTATAACCTGTTTTTCAATAATCCTGGCTCAGGTAGAAAGAAAGAGTAGCAACTTAATTCGGATTTATCGGCGCACTCTGAGGCTGACGGATTGCATCAGATATAACGCGGGATAGATCTCAAGCCTGCCAATCAGCATTTCAATCATTCCGATGGTTTTTAGGATAGCGGGGAAGTCTGCGTAATTAGCCATGGATCCCACGTCGCCAAAACCGGGGCCTACATTGCCGATGCAGGCAACGGATGCCGTCACTCCTGTGATAAAATCAAGACCGAAAACGATATTGACGGTCGCAAATACGACCACGATCAGCAAATAGCAGAAGATGTATCCGAAGGCATCGCTGACTTGTTCTTCTGATTTCGGCCTTCCGTCCACCCGTACAAGATAGATTGCGTGTGGATCCACGGTCAGCTTAACCTTACGATGTATGCCTTTGGCCGCCAGAATGGCCCTGTCTATCTTGATGCCTCCGGATGTGGAACCGGAGCAACCGCAGATGAGTGAACAGATAATCAGTACCGCCATACTGAGCGGAGGCCATAGCGTAGTGTCCTGAGTGGCAAAACCTGTAGTCGTGGAAATGGATGCAACCTGGAACGAAGCGTCCCGAAGGGCGGCCAGGAATGAATTGTAATGCCCATTTGCCAAGAGATCTACCGTGACGATGACGATGGCTATGCACACCAGGACGAGGAATACCTTAATGGTTTCTGACTTCCAAAAATATCCCGGTTTCCTTTTGATCAGCGCCAGGAATATGATTCCGAAGTGGATTCCCGCGGCAAGCATGGAGAACGTCAAGACTACTTCTGCTGCCGGATTGTCATAAAAGGCGATACTGGTATTGCGCGTGCAGAAACCGCAGGTGCTGCACGCGGACATCGCATTTGTCGTAGCATCAAACCAACCCATCCCGGTGAGTTTCAGCGACAGTACGGTCATGATTGTCAGGGCAACATACGTCAGGAGTATCCGATTGACATAACTGTCTCCTCTTACTGACGCGAGTGCATCCCTGGCAATACCGGAGATTTCGGCTTTGGAAAGGGCTGATTTGTCCGCCCCGTTCGTCATCATGGAAAACAGCGTGACAATGCCGATTCCTCCAACCCACGCCGTGGAGATCCGCCAGAATTGAAGCCCCCTCGGAAGAGCTTCGATATCATCCAGGATGGAAGCTCCCGTCGTCGTAAAACCGGATACGCTTTCAAACAAGGCATTTATCGGAGTGAACTCGCGTCCATAGAACAGGAATGGAAGCATCCCGAAAAGACATGCAACTATCCACGCTCCGACAACGATGCAGTTTCCTTCCCGGAAAGTCAGTCTGTGCCGGCCTTTCCGGACATATATGAGCGGGTAGAAACCGACGGTTCCGGTGAGAAACGCGGAATAAAGGAGGGGAATGCTGCTTTCATCAGCATCGGTACATAACGCAATGATGCCAGATACTGACATCATTGCCGCTATGAGAAGTAGCGAAATTCCGATATACCACGTGATGATCTCCCAGTTCATTGTTTTGCTCTGATGGGGCAAAGTTATTGCCGGTTGCTACATTTATCAATACAATTATTTTTATCTTTGCATTGATAAAATCAATCAATGGCAGAACATGACACTACAGCAACTGCGATATATCATCGCTATTGACGAGTACCACCACTTTGGAAAAGCGGCTGAGGCATACGGGCTCACTCAGTCCACCTTGAGCTTAATGGTCAAAAAGATGGAGGAAGAACTGGATGTTCTCATTTTTGATCGCAATGCGCATCCGGTAGTAGCGACGGAAATCGGCCGCAGGGTTATCGACCAGGCAAAGGTGGTATTATACAACGTAGCGCAAATAGCGGAAATGACATGCTCGGAAAAAGAAGCGCTCGCCGGATCTCTTAAGATTGCGCTAATCTCTACCGTCGCGCCGGTACTTGTCTCGGGCCTATTCAAATATATCGGTGAGGCGGCTCCTTCCATCTCGTTGAAGACGGAGGAAATGCTGACGGCGACCATCAAGGATAAACTGCGGAAAACAGAGGTCGACATGGGGATCTTGACTGGCCCCGTACCGGATACCGACCTTTTGGAAATCCCACTTTACCGCGAACGCTTTCTCGCGTATGTCTCGGAGGATAATCCTGCCTATTCACAGGAAAGCATCAAGGCTGAAACACTACTCAGGCAACCGATCTGGATTATGCGGGATGGCCTCGGGCAACACGACCTCGCAGAATTGAACAGGGAGGGCTTTACATATGAGCGGTTCTATGAAGGAGGTCGCGTCGGCACTTTGATTCAGGTGGTAAACAATGTCGGCGGCATAACCATCGTTCCTGAAACGCATACGAATTTGATCATGTACAGTCATCAGAAGTGTCTTAGACCTATTGTGGACCCTATTCCAAGCCGGACCATTTCCTTGATTGTCCGTCGCGACTATATCCACGAAGCAATGCTTAATGCAGTTGTTGATGCTATCAAACGGATCATTCCTGGAGCGATGCTCGAAAACGGCGTTCGAGGCAGTCATCTAAAGTTGTAATATAATTCGTATCTTGCGTTCAATAAATTGGATTTCAACTGGGAATTCCAATTTATCGCTCACTTCGGTGGGCGATTATCTTATAGGAATTGAGGTTTGTTTGTAGTCGAATTGATAATAGAGCAGATGCATTTTGAAGATTAAATAATTAGAGTGTTATTCATAAATTATTAATTATTACAATATGAAAGGTGGTTCTAAAGTCATCTCTTTTATAGCAGGATGGTTACTAATTGCTTCATCATCCATGTCATATGGACAAACACGTTCTATTATTGTCCTATTAGAGGATGATCCGTTAGAATACGCTTTCGTCTATCATGGAGAAGACTACTTAGGTTGTACGGACTCCACAGGAATGGTAATTCTTCCAGACGACAAGGAAATAACAGGCGGTTTCTTCAGGGCTACGTATGCTGGTATGGAATCTTCACATGAGAGTGTTGGGGATAATCAAACAGTACTTCAATTTACGGTGAATGAACTTCAGGGGGCGTCCATCATTGCAGATTATGAAGAAATCTGGGACAAGTATCTCTCCCTTCTGAAAGATATGCCTAAGTTTAAGGTTGACAATTGTTATAAACTAAAAACAGATATCCTGGTAAAAAGGGGAATAAAAAAGGGGACGCATTTGAACTATGAAGAGACGGTGTTATTCAAGAGAGATAATATCTTACGTGCCAATAATGGTATCAGCAGATTACTTGAACCCATCAATGGCGACATAATGAACAATCTTGATATCCAGTGCTATTCTCACATTTCTTTCTTTGTAAGGTTACAAAACTATGAGACCTTTACGGATAAAAGATATCTACAAGTTGCTAGAAATAGACAGCATCTTTTGGTTTTAGCATGGAATGATTTGGATGGGAATGTTGTATTCGATTTCATTGAAGGGAAGAGAAGAGACATCAAGACAAGTGTTACAATTTCGCCATCTAAAAAACAAATTATTAAAATAGAAAAAGATAATGCTTTGGACCCATATGAGCAAAGATTTGTGATATACCCAAAATACGAAAAGGGGGTTCCTAAAATAGCTCTGATAAAAACAGTATCGGAAACTATCGACATCAATGAGGAAGTCGTCAATAGCTGGTCTATAAAGGCAAAGGAAGTGGAAAAGATATTTGATAATAACGAAAACCAACATCCATGGACAAACAATATGGTCTATGATTCTCATACGCGAACAATTCCGCTTAATTCAGATCTGAAAAAACTATTCATGGATGATAATTGATGCTTTGCGATATTCCTCTGAAATACGTCTTCCGTAAAAGTGTACTTATTCTATTTACATGTGACAGCACTTGTGTAAATCACATGTAAATTAATGTTCAACTAACTCTTTTTGTAAATGAAAAAAAACTAAAGAAACTGTCTTTAAATAAGACAGAGATTTGCCTCATTGATGATGAGAGCAAAGAAAAAAACGTAGGCTGATGGACAACATCCTTCAACGAGTGTACTCAAGGAGCAGAGAGATTTCTTCCATTGGGGGAAAGTGCGTTGTGAGAGGAGGATGGAACTGGTCTCAAAGCGGCATCATCCAACAGAATGCTCCTGTGACTTATTATGGGCGGGGCATGGAAATATAGACCACCCATTAATTCTAAAAGTATTGTGAATCAAGAGCTTCCCAAAACGGTTGCCAATGAGAAGTCGTGGGTGTCAGCCTCTAATTGAGGTTTGTTTGTGGTCAAATTTACGATAGAGCGGATACTTTGTGGAGATTCACTATCTTTGTGTCAGATAAATCGGAATTCCCAGTTGGAATCCAAATAAAAGTTGTAAATATTTTCAGCCTTTTCAATAACTTGCTCTAAATCAGTCGTTTTAAGAATGATTGATTTGGGACAAGGCAATAATTATCCATCGGTCTCGTAGAGATCGATACATGAAAGACTCATAAAATCCTCGGTAAACAAACTTCCCAAAGCGGACATCTGAATCCAGTGCCGCAAGTATCTGCATTAGGTTACGGAGGCGGGAGGTACAAACTATAGCTGAGCGGACTACAGAGCCGCATTCCAATTTAAGTACTCTCTCCCGAAGGAAGTCTGTTTACCAGACAGGATTTCTTTCTCTTTATGAAACATAGCAGTTAACATAGGGCTGCTGATGCTTCATGACGAAGTAAATACGATTGACCAGACGGCGGGCAATCTTGATGATGGCCTTACTCGGCTTCATGGTTCTGCAGTATTCCACATACGCAGCAGACAAAACCGGGTCCTTTCGTGATGCTATCCACGCTGCTTCGACAATAAGCCAGCGTAACTTGGCATGCCGCCTGACAGTTATATTGCCGGTCCCATCATGCTCTCCGCTTGAGTAGCACATGGGAACCATCCCGATGAACGAAGCAAAGTGGGCAGCATCCTTGAATCTTGAAATGTCGTCCACTTCTGATAGGATAGTCAATCCGGCCAGTTGGCCAATACCAGGTATGCTCATAAGAAACCGAAGAGGCTTATCGAAGCGCTCTGTCCGAGATAAAACACGCAGTTCCTTCATCATCTTAAGTTGTTGGCCACGTAGGTCTTCGTATTGCGCTATGAGCAGGTCCAATGTCTTTTTCCCATACTCCGTCTCCAAATCTAACCCTTTCAACCACAATACAAATCGATTCGTCCATGTGCGGCCTGGCCTGCAGAACTCTTCTGGAATATCAATTCCCAGATATCTCAGATGGGTTTTTATCCTGTTCTTGTGACGCGTCTGATCTTTCGTCAATGAGTCTCTCAATCTTATCAAAGAGCGTATCTCTGTAGTTGTGCTGTCCGGAACATATATCCCTTTCAGATCTCCGGCACGCAAACTTCTTGCAAGCTTACCGCTATCAACGGCATCTGTCTTCCTCAGTCGTTCACCAGCCATTGTCGGTACATCTGCTGGGTTTACAACGATGTTGTTTATCCCTAAATTACACAGTTCCCAGTGTATCCAGAACCCACAGAACCCGGCCTCGTAGACCGAATAATACTCCGCATCCGGATAAGTGTTTGTCAGAAACTTGTTCAATGCTGCAGGGCTTGGATCCTGCGTGAACTTCTTTAATACCGCTTGCTCTGACAGAACCGTTACTGACCAACTTCTCAAATGAACATCTAGGCCTACAAAAATCCTTTGACCTTTGAAGGAAAATGGTTTACTTTGTGTGCTCATAGCTACTGTATTTTTAGTTACATGATGTGCTTTATAAATGTAGCCAAAAATACCAGTAGCTTTTATTTTATTTCATATGAAAAACTTCTCGGGGGTCTGCCAAGCGGCAGGGGCCGACAAGCCCCTGAGAGCGTTCTTCATTTGGATTACAAACATAGTTACTTTACATGAATCGAAATTCTCAAATCATTCGGACTAGTTGGATAGGCATAGTTGCCAATGTCTTTCTGGCAGGTTTCAAGGCGGCAGTAGGCCTTCTGGCAAATTCTGTCGCTATTGTGATGGATGCGGTTAATAATCTCAGCGATGCGTTGTCGAGCGTCATCACCATTGTCGGCACTAAACTGTCACAACGCCCAGCCGACAGGAAGCATCCCTTCGGTCATGGTCGCATAGAGTATTTCAGTGCTATCATCATAGCCGTCATCGTTTTGTCGGCGGGTGTCACCTCACTCTTAGAGTCAGCAAAGAAGATTCTCAATCCGACACAACCGGAATACACCCATACTACACTCATCGTCATTGCTGTAGCCATTATCGTGAAACTGGTGCTGGGCAGGTATGTCAAGAACAAGGGCGTGCAATTGAACAGTGATGCGCTGATAGCCTCAGGATCAGATGCCTTGTTTGATGCCATTATAACCCTGACTACGCTTGTCTCGGCTGGTGTTATGCTGTTGTGGGGCATTTCGCTCGATGGTATTCTCGGTGTTCTCATTTCCATTGTCATCATCAAGGCCGGTATCGAAATGCTGTCCTCGCCTGTCAACGAACTGTTAGGCACCAGTATTCCCGTTGAGCTCACCAATCAAATCAAGAAGGAGGTCTCTGAATTTGAGGGAGTGCATGGAGTTTATGATCTGATACTCCACAGTTATGGCCCGGATATGAAGATAGGCTCGCTGCACATCAACGTTTATGACACGATGTCGGCTCACGAAATCCACGGACTCACTCGCAAGATTACCATGCAGATGTTGGCGCGTCACGGTATCATTCTGACCGTTGGTATCTATGCCATTGCAACAGGCGACAACAAGCGGGCAGAGTTGCAGACGAAGGTCTTGCAGGCTCTTCACTCGCGCAAGGATATTGTTCAGGTTCATGGCTTCTATTATTCAGAAAAGGAGAATACAATTTCCGTTGATGTTGTCCCTGACATTGCCGTCCACGATGAGAAGGCCTTAGTCAGCCAGCTCATCAGTGACATTCAGCCTTTAGTGCCTGGAGTACATCTGGATATAATAGTTGACCATAATTATAGCGAGTAAATTCGAATTTATCGCTCACTTCGGTGGGCGATTATTCGTTATAGGAATTAAGGTTTGTTTGAAGCCAAAAAGACAAGAACAGAAATGCGAAATCAACTTGTTTCGTAAAAATCCGGGCTCTAAATGAAGTCGAAACCAAATAAATGTGTACCATTTTGGTACTTTATTTGAAAGTTTGTATATTGCGAACAAATAAAGAATAAGCAATGGTTGTAGTAAGTAGCAGGGAATTCAGAGCCAATCAGCGGAAGTATTTCGCTTTGGCTAGAAATAATGATGTTGTTATTACATCCAGGTCTCATGGCAGTTATCGTCTAGTTCCTATTTTAGAGGACGATACAGTCATCAGCCATGATGAATTGGATGCGAAGATTCGTAAGGGCATTGAGGACTATGCCCAAGGCAAAGTATTCAGAATGAACGAGGGGGAGAGTTCAGAAGATTATCTGAACAGGATGATTGAGGCGGAGTAGACATGTACCGAATAGTTTTTACTGAACAAGCCAGAAAAGACTTAAAGTTATTGCATAAGCAGGCTCCCCTCGCTGTGAGGAAACTGGCGCAGCTTCTTGATGAGTTGAAGGAACATCCCCGTACGGGAACTGGTCAGGTCGAGCCCTTAAAGGGTTATGATGGAACCGTTTATTCCAGGCGAATCACGAAAGAGCATCGACTGGTGTACAAAATATATGATGATGTTGTGGAAGTCTTGATTCTATCCACATTTGGTCATTACAGGTAATCTATCGCTCACTTCGGTGGGCGATTATTCATATCAGTCTTTGTCTCATTTCAAAGAATGAGTAAATTTGTGGAGTAAAGATTTGGTATGAAGAAGCTGATAACCATAATAGCCGTTGCTGCATCGATACTGGTTTCCTGTATTGCACCGGAACGGAAGATTGAGAAAGCAGCCCGACTTGGCCGGCTCAGCGTTACCGATTTTGGTGCCAAAGGTGATGGCGTGACGGATGACACAAAAGCCATTCAGCGTGCAATAGATTATCTTGACAGCAGGGGCGGAGGGAAACTGTTCTTCCCATATACCAAAGCCGGTTACCTTCTCTCTTCTCCTGCAAAGGAATATGCATCCAACGGGAAGCTGGTCCGTGCCCAGCTGGTACTCCCTCCGGGAAGCTCCAACATCCAGTTTGAAGGTGAGATGCCATGTAAACTCCTTTATACCTACCAAGTCCGACCGCCTGAAAGTGTCAAACAAAACTTCACTCCTACGAAATTCGGGGATATGGGCATACCAAATACATGCCTGCATTCAACTTGGGATGCTCCTGAGGTCACAGATTCACTTGAAAGGCCATGGGCGGTGATTGCAGCACCGGAAGGAGACGGAGGTGACGGACGTTTCTCAAGGAGTATCTTTTCGATGAAGAATTTGGAAATCAGGGTACATCTCGATACTGGCAAAATGTATCCAAGCACTTCCGCAGCCTTCTTGAAAAATGTTTCCAGACTTATCATCGAAGATTCCCAGTTCTGTCTGGACGAGCAAGTCGGAGACACCGAATTGGGGAAATCTCTCCAGCCTAATCCCTGCCATACCATCGGCTTGCATGCTTCCGGGAACCAGAACGATGACCAGATTCTGAGGAATGTAGCTGTTCAAGGATTCCGATATGGTTTTGTATTGGGCGAACATATATTCGCCGACTATCTTTATGCCCACAACTGTGAGGAAGCTTTCGTCTTCCATGACGCGACACATTTGTCAACGATCGGACATATAGTGGCCCAACACAACCGTATCATCATTTCCACGACCCGTGGAAAGATGTTCGGAAACAATCCCGACAGAGTAAACCTGACTGTGGGCTTCCTGAACTTCGAGGGCGGCCAGACGGTACCAGCACCTCCGGATGTCTCTAAGCTGGTGTACGGAGTTTACGATCCGGACAACCGGCTGCACGGCTCCGTTCAATGGCATGAGCCCTGGGGCCTAGGTGTATTCCCTATCTGCGGAGCAGACAAGTTCCTTGTCAGTAAATACGAATGATGGAGGCTCACTTCGGTGGGCGATTATTGTATCTTGATTGTCATAGGGATTTCCAACCTTAATCCACCCCACTTGTCATCTACTGTGATGACTTGACCCTCTACGGTCTGTCCTGAAGTGTAACCCATTTTGCGGAGAAGATCTCCATTCAGCCGCCATTCAAGATTCATAGGGTTCTGGGCGAGGATCTTATCCTTGTTCTTGTTGTCGAAGGCGACCCACTCGTCATTGACCTTGACTTCTGCGCCTGGGATACTGAATAGGACACCGTTGTAGTAACCCTTTTCAAGAGAGACAGTTTCGCCGGTCGAGATAGATTCCGGAAGATTCTGTGGAGTCAGGTATTACTTGTACAAGCCGGCCGGGTTGATAAGCTGGAGCGGCTGGGTCTGTCCGTCAAGCCGGATATAATCCGTCAAGCCGGTGGAGCGGACCATGTCCAACAAATCAAAGACATCCTTGGTCTCTGCAAACATTTGGAAGCAAAGGGACATCAAAGCAACATTTACGTAATTAGTAAAAGAAGTAGCATATTTCCCATGATTAGATAGGCCTCCCTCACCACTATAAGCATCTTCTTCAAAGTCGTGTTTTGGGAAAGCACGTCCAGCAAACAATACTTTATCATGAAAACCTACCGGGAACCGACTACAAGAGATTGTTTCACCTGATAGATCAGAATCTCCCGCAGCATTGGTTGCAAAAGTTACTAAGAGGGCTTTGTTAACCAGATCATCACTTGCTCCATTGGCCAATGATTGTAAAGAGTAAAGACCATCGTTCCTCCTGCTTCTGATACAGATTTTAAAACATGCCATAATTGTTTGTGTTTAAATGTTTTACGTTGTAAACACAAACCGGGATTACTGTAAACATATTGTAAACAAGCTAGCTTTTTGACAGTTTCTGACCCTATAAAAGCATAAAAAAGAAGGAGTCTGCCGTAAAGACAAACTCCTTCTAATCAATTGATTAAGCTTTTAAGCCCTGAATCATGAACTTATTTGCTCTGCTCGATGGCGGCCTGTGCGGCGGCGAGGCGGGCGATGGGGACGCGGAACGGTGAGCAGGAGACATAGTCGACTCCGATCTTGTTGAAGAAACGGATCGAATCAGGATCTCCACCATGCTCTCCGCAGACTCCGCACTTGAGGTCGGGCCTCTTGGAACGGCCGCCCTGGATGCCGAACTCAACCAGCTTGCCGACACTCTTGGTGTCGATGGTCTGGAACGGATCGGAATCGAGGATCTTGTTGCCGAGGTAGTCGCCCATGAAGGTGCCGACATCGTCACGTGAGAAACCGAATGTCATCTGGGTGAGGTCGTTGGTACCGAATGAGAAGAACTCGGCTGCACGGGCCATACGGTCTGCAGTCAGGGCTGCACGAGGGATCTCGATCATGGTTCCGAACTTGTAGTCTATGTTCTGGATCTTTATTCCCTCGACTTGTGCCTTGACGCGGTCACAGATGGCTTTCTGGAAGCTGAGCTCACGAGCTGAGATGGTCACAGGGATCATAATTTCAGGCATGGGGTTATAGCCTTCAAGCAGAAGCTCGGCAGTGGCCTCGAAGATTGCCTTGTACTGTGTCTCGGCGATGAGCGGGAAGCTCACATGGAGACGTACTCCACGGTGGCCCATCATAGGGTTGACCTCGTGCAGGGCTTCACCCCTCTTCTCGATTTCCTCGACAGAGACGCCAAGTTCGCGGGCGATCTCCTTCTTCTTCTCCTCCGTCTTGGGAACGAACTCGTGGAGAGGCGGGTCGAGAAGGCGGAATACAACCGGCTTGCCATCCATGATCTTCATGGTGCTCTTGACAGCGGCCTTCATGTAAGGCTCGAGGTCAGCGAGGGCAGCCTTGCGCTCTACGTCAGTGTCGCAGAGGATCATCTTGCGAAGCTTGGAAAGAGGTTTCTCGGAATGGGCACCATAGAACATGTGCTCGATGCGGAAAAGTCCGATTCCTTCTGCTCCATAGCTGAGAGCCTTTGCAGCGTCCTCAGGAGTGTCGGCGTTGGTCCTGATGCCGAGGCGGCGGAACTTGTCGACAATCGACATGAACCTCTTGAACAGAGGATTCTCGGAGGCGTCCATGGTCTCGATCTTTGTACCGTAGACAAGACCCTTTGATCCATTGAGGCTGAGCCAGTCTCCCTCCTTGAATGTCTGTTTGTCATCGAAAGTGACGGTCTTCTCCTCAAGGTTGATCTTCATTGCCTCGCAACCGACGATGCAGCACTTGCCCCATCCACGGGCGACAAGGGCTGCATGGGATGTCATTCCACCGCGGGTGGTAAGGATACCTGCAGCGGCACGCATTCCCTCGATGTCCTCGGGAGAAGTCTCTTCACGGATGAGGATAGCTTTCATTCCGTTTGCAGCGGCTTCCATAGCTGCCTCGGAAGTGAAGACGATCTGTCCTACAGAACCACCCGGAGAAGCAGGCAGACCCACTGCGAGAACCTTTGCCTTCTTCTCTGATGAAGGGTCGAGGATTGGGTGCAGAATCTCGTCGAGCTGAGAAGGGGAAACCCTCATTACAGCTGTCTTTTCGTCAATCATCTTCTCTTCAACCATGTCCATCGCCATCTGAAGGGCAGCAAGACCGGTACGCTTTCCAATCCTGCACTGGAGCATCCAAAGATGTCCTTCCTGGATGGTGAACTCGATGTCCTGCATGTCGCGGAAATGCTTCTCGAGCTTCAGACGGATTCCGTCCAGCTCCTTGTAGACTTCCGGCATGGCAGTCTCGAGGGACTCGAGATCCTTGTTCTTTTCTGTCTTGGTGGCCTCATTGAGAGGGTTCGGGGTACGTATTCCGGCGACCACATCCTCGCCCTGGGCGTTGATGAGCCACTCTCCGTAGAATTTGTTGTCTCCGTTGGCAGGGTTGCGGGAGAAGGCTACTCCGGTAGCTGAGGTGTTGCCCATGTTTCCGAACACCATTGACTGGACGTTCACTGCGGTTCCCCAGTCATCAGGAATCTTTTCGATCCTGCGGTAAGCGATGGCCCTCTTTCCGTTCCAAGACTTGAAGACTCCACCGATGGAACCCCAGAGCTGCTCCCTGGCAGTGTCGGGGAAGTCTACGCCAAGGACTTCCTTGACTTTGACCTTGAACTTCTCGCAAAGGTCCTTGAGTTCGTCGGCAGTGATTTCTGTGTCGGACTTGTAGCCCTTCTTTTCCTTGAGCTCCATCATCATCCTGTCAAGCTGCTGGCGGATTCCCTGTCCATCGGCAGGCTCGATGCCTTCTGCCTTCTCCATGACGACGTCGGAGTACATCATGATGAGGCGCCTGTATGCGTCATAGACGAATCTGGGGTTTCCGGTTTTCTGGATCATTCCCGGAAGTGTTGCGGAGCAGAGACCGATGTTCAGGATAGTGTCCATCATACCAGGCATGGAACTCCTTGCCCCGGAACGGCAACTGACGAGCAGGGGATCGGAAGGATCTCCGAATTTCTTGCCCATGATGGTCTCAGTGGCCTTCATGGCTTCTGCGACCTCCTTCTTGAGATCTTCAGTATAGCCTCCGCCAAGTGAATAGTATTCGGCGCAGCATTCTGTCGTGATAGTGAAACCTGCCGGAACCGGCATGCCGAGCTTGCTCATCTCTGCAAGGTTTGCACCCTTGCCGCCCAGCAACTCTCTCATATGTCCATCGCCCTCGGCTGTCTTTCCGCCGAAACGATAGACCCTTTTCTTCTTGTCGAACATAGTTGATTTATAGATAGATTATTAATTGACAGACTGCAAATTTACTAAAATTGTTTTGTTATAGCAACTTCGATGCGATGTCGGAAAGTTCGCTCCTCTCACCGATGCGCAGGAATATGTGTTCGAACAGTCTTTGGCCTTCCATTTTTTCACCGAGATGCGTCAGGCCGTTGGACCATTGGTCGAGGTAAGGCTGGTCGATTTGGAAGATATCTCCCGTAAACACCATCTTTGTCCCTTCACCGGCCCTTGTGATTATGGTTTTGACCTCGTTGGGTGTAAGGTTCTGGGCCTCGTCACAGATAAGGAAAACCTTACCCAGGCTGCGTCCCCTGATGTAGGCAAGGGGTGAGATCAGCAGTTTCTCTTCCTTCAGCATGGCTTCAATCCTCAAGGCCTCCTTGCTGGTGGACTTGAACTGCCCCTTGATGACATTGAGATTGTCCATGAGCGGCTGGATGAAGGGGCTCATCTTGGTCTTCTGGTCGCCCGGCAGGAACCCGATCTCCTGGTTGCCGAGCACTACGGTCGGCCTGGTGAGAATGATCTGGTCATAGTCCCTGGCCTGTTCAAGTGCGGAGGCGAGGGCGATGAGGGTCTTTCCCGTACCTGCACCTCCGGTCATGGAAACCAGTTGGATCTCCGGGTTCAGACAGGCATCGAAAGCGAACTTCTGTTCGTCGTTCCTGGGCCTGATGCCGTAGGCATGCCTGCTCTTGACGAGGACCACCTTGTCGCGGGTGTCATCGAACCTGGCACAGATTATCTCCTTGCCGTTGCGGATCTTGTAGAGCTGGTTCGGCCTCGGGCGTTTCTTGCTGATCGCGCTCCACGGAATCGCTGTCTCCGGTCCATAGGCGATCTCCTGGATGTCTTCGGGGGCCAGGTCGTCGAGTATCTGGACTTCCTTGTTGGAATTTTCGATTTTTTCCTCTTCAACCCTGTCGGTCATGTAGTCCTGTACTTCCATTCCGGCCGCCTTGGACTTCATCCTCAGGTTTATGTCCTTCGTCACCAGGGCGACGAAGCGTCCTGGATTGTTGTCCCGGACCCAGATTGCCGTGGACAGGATCCTGTGGTCAGGGATGTCGTCATGGAACAGATCCTTCATGCCTTCCGGGAAAGGATGGTTCGGCTCGATCTTGATGTTGCCCAACCCTTTGGCAATCTGTACGCCGTTTTTCCCGAAGGATCTTCCCTCGGTGATCCTGTCTATGTCGCGCATGAAGCCCCTGGCATTGTAAGCCAGCTGGTCATTGCCTTTCTTGAACTTGTCGAGTTCCTCGATCACGGCGATGGGGATCACCAGATCGTTGTCCTTGAATTTCCTTATAGCCTTGAAATCGTGCAGGATGATATTCGTGTCCAATACGAAGATCTTCGGCTTCCTGTTTACTTGCCCCGTCGAAGGGACCCTAGTGTATCTAGCCATATTATTAATTATGTTCAATCTTCTCCTTCAAGGGCCTGGCTGCCCAGCAGAGACTGCAGGATGTCTGAAATCCCTCCGCCCCTTCCGGTCTTGACCTTGACTGTCCCGGATCCCGGGGCAGGGTGGCCTACCGGGTAGTAAGCGATGTCCTGCAGTAAGAATTCGGCATCGGCATAGTCGTAGTCGATGTCCTTTATCTGGATGAGGACTCCGGGGACTTCCGAGAACAGTACCCTGATGCTGTCGTCCTCGTCATAGGCATTCATTATCCCACTGATGTCGATGGTCGCCCCGACACCTTCCTGACACATTGAATTCAGGGCGGGGAGGAGGCCTCCGTCACCGACAGTGACTCCTGAAAGCACTACCTTGTCCTCTACGAATTCCCTGAGGATCTCAAAACAATCTATGAAATAGTCACCGTCTCCCGTCTCCGGAGCAGTGTCTCCATTCTGGCCCATGATGCCGCACAGAAGGGAATTGCCCAGACGGAATTCACAAGTGTCGAACGGTATGAAGATCAGCCAGCTTTCCGGATCGGCCACCAACTTGTCAGGAACGGCCCTTTTCCTTCCGATCACCGGGTGCGGGCTGCCGAAAGGAGCGTTCCCCGGGAGGTCGATTTCGTCCTCGGGATCGAGTTCATCGTCGGGACCATCAATCTTGTCGGCAGTGGCTACCTTGAAAGAAACCTGGCAGCACTTTTCACTTTCTGAGAATGAATATGAGTGGAGGCATATCCCAAGGGAATCGATGTAGTCGGCCGCAGCTTCCACCGAAGAATAGAAAGCCGCCATGTTCCCGATCTGTCTGGGATTCCAACGCCATTTGGCCAGAAGGGTCAAGTCGCTGAGGCGGAAATGCCCCTTCATCCACATCGCATCCAGCAGAGCCCTTGCTATCCTGCTCCTGGTGAACTCCTCCGGGAAAGCGGCAGGGCAGTTCCTCGGCTGGCCGAGCAAGGGAACAAGTCGGGTCAGATAGTCATGAACGTCCTGGCTCTCGAACTTTACCGATGCCGGAGACGGGTCGGTACTTTCGTCCACTATGGGCTTGAATTCCTCATAACCTTCACCCTGGATTTCCTGCTCAAGGCATCCGTCCAGGATGTCCGCAGGAGTGAAACGCCTGGGTATCCCGTCGATGATGTACTCTGAATGCAGCGCTGAGGTTTTTTCTTTCATTCCGTTAGAATATGTCTGTAAATTTAAGTATTTTTGAATTGAGTTCAAAAACTGTACGGAAGCTCAAATGGATAATTATTCGGAAGAAGCCTACCTCAGAAAGGTAGAATCGATATTTACCAGGTATCCTTCAGTCCAGAAGGTGCCTTTTGGCGATGCCTACAAACCTGGTTTGGATCACATGCAGAGGTTCTCCGCCGCTCTTGGTAATCCGCACTTGAAGTACAGGACAATCCATGTCGCCGGGACTAACGGGAAGGGATCGACAGCGTCGATGCTTGCCTCCGTCCTGTCAGCTGCAGGTCTCAAGACCGGCCTCTACACCTCCCCGCACATCGAGGATTTCCGGGAACGAGCCAGGATACTTTCAGGCGGCCAGTACTCCCTTGTCCCCAAGGAATATGTCTACGACTTCCTCTGCCGCTGCGAAGGCGTCATGGAAGAGTTGTCCCTCTCCTTTTTTGAGATTACTACCGGCTTGGCATTCAAGTGGTTCGCCGACCAGGATGTGGACGTCGCAGTGATCGAAGTGGGCTTGGGAGGACGGCTCGACAGTACGAACATCATAACTCCTGACCTTTCCGTTGTCACAAGCATCGCCCTTGATCATTGTGCCCTTCTTGGAAACACCCTTGGGGAAATCGCAAGGGAGAAGGCAGGGATTTTCAAGAAAGGAATCCCGGCTCTTGCAGGAGAGTATCTTCCTGAGACACGACCTGTTTTCGAAGAGGTAGCAGGGGAGGTCGGAGCTTCCCTGACTTTTGCCCAGGATGCTGAACCTTCGCTGCATCGACTTTCCGGGGAAATCCTTGAAAGGATGGACTTGCGGGGAAAGTACCAGTCCAAGAACCTCAGGACGGTGCTTTCTGCGATTGACATCCTGAAAAGGGATCCCTATTATTCAAATCTTTATGATGAGGAAAAGGTAGCGGATGCAATTATCCATACCGCCCATCTCTCCGGTTTTCACGGTCGTTGGGAGAGACTTTCCGAGGATCCGGTCATCATTGCGGACATCGGTCACAATCCTGCTGCGCTGAAGGAAAATTTCGCCCAGCTTGATGAAATTATGTCCGGCGGGGACTATTCTTCCCTGATCATAGTTTACGCCGTCATGGCTGACAAGGACTTCAGGGGTATTATGCCACTGATGCCGGAAGATGCCACCTACATATTTACCAATCCGGCGACCAGCCGTGCACTTCCGGAAAAGGAACTGACGGACATTTTCAGGAACTATTACCTGGAACGCGGGAAACCCGTGGACAGGATCCATGATGCACCATCGGTGCGGGAAGCTGTCCTGATGGCCTTGGACCTTGCAAAAGACACCAAAGCACTCATTTACCTTGGAGGCAGTACCTACCTGGTTTCAGAAGCGGTAGGGATTTTGCATGATTTGCCAGGTGATTGAATATCGCCATGAAAAACAAGTTGATACTTTCCCTCATTGCGGTCGCGGCCATCTGTGCAGCGACCCTTTCATCGCAAGCATACATGAAGACAGACAAGAACCAGTCCCCGGACAGCAACGGCCATGTCCTTACTTCCCTTTGGAAGGCATATTATGCGGCGCAGAAGGCCGATCTGCCCAAGCAGATGGTCAGTTCCCTTGAATCGATCACCAAGGAGGCCAAGGCCAGAAGGCTCCATTGGGACTTCTACGATGCCGCGGTCAAGAAGGTCGATGCGGAGTCTTCCCGCAATTGGAAGGCACGCCAGGAACTCCGTACAAAACTCGCAGCCGAGATCGAGGATTATGCTGAACCGATAGTTACGTATTCTTACAGGAGGGATCAGGAAGGTGGCTCCCTGACTGATTATGCCATCACCAACAGGGCCCGTCTTCAGGCTGGACGCAACAAGTGGTTCTATTCAAGGACCATGGGACAGATGAACGACCTCCTGAACACTTTCATCAAAGATGATTATGAATATGCCCTATGGTCTGAGCGTTTCTGGGGAGGAGGGTCCTCGAAGGCTGCTGCCGCACTGGAGGATTGCCTGGGCGATGCCTATCCCAATGCTGCCTGGCTGGAGTTCTGCTCCCTCAATGAAAAGAGATGGGACGGCAGGGAGAAGGATGTCAAGGCCTTCATAGACAAGTATTCAGGCAAAGCCATGAGCCTTTTCGGCAAGTCGCTGCTTTTCCAGGACCGTTTCAATAAGTTGTCAATAGAAGAAGCGGGAGAGGATGAATTCAAGGCCCTTTATGCCGATATCAAGGCTGCAGAAAAGGAGAGGAAGTCCTATACCTCGGGGATTGATGCCAAGATTGCGGAGACTGTCCACGATTTCAAATACCAGTTGGAGAACCTTGAGAGGAAGGAGGTGTCAGTTTCTTTCGATGATGGAAAGATAGTTGTTGCCTTGAGGAATCTCGATAAGGTAGAGGTGAGTATGGAACCTGATGCCAAAGGTGCGCAGCCTCTTTTCAAGAAGACTGTTGCCAATCCTGCGAAACGGTTCCACGTGCTTGACACAGTGAAACTTGACATCCCAGGATGCGATGATGGTGACTACTTGGTCAGGGCCAGGAACGGAAAGGTAGAGGACGTGGCCGCTTATTCACCGAAGAGACTTTCCATTGCTGTAAGGGAAGATTCAGAGGGGTGGAAGTTCTATGTCACCGACTATCTTTCAGGAGAGCCTTGCGAGCAAGTCGATCTAAGACTCTCATTGTCCGGGAATACTTCCGTTGAGGAGAAAGGAGTACGGGTGGATGGCTTCACAAAACTTCCGGATCGAGTAGCTTCTGCCTTGAAGGGCGATGCTTACTACACCATTGAGGCATCCTGTAAAGGAGCAGACGGCTTTTTACGCAAGACCAGGCCTCAGACGCTCCGGAACGTTCAAGTGCGGGCCGATGATGAAGTAGAAGGTCTTTACTGCAATATATTCACTGACAAGGGGGCCTACAATCCAGGGGAGACCGTGAAATTCAAGGCCGTCCTTTACGGAGGCGACATCAACACCAGCCTTCATGCTTTCAAGGCTGGCGAAAAGGTTGTTGCCAGGCTTTACGGAGCCGAAGGAAAGGAGGCAGGGAGGCTGGACCTTCAGACCAATGATTTCGGATCGGTCGCTGGAGAATTCCTGCTTCCTGAAGGCGAGAGGAACGGCCGTTTCCGTCTGGAAATAGGCGTAGGGGAGCGTCGTCTTGCTTCGAGGACCATTCTGGTGGATGAATTCATCCTCCCGACCTATGACCTTGTTTTCGAGGATGTTGACAGCCTGTATTTCATGGGTGACGAGATTGAGGTGAAAGGCAGCATCAAGAGTTACAGCGGTCATCCGCTGGATGCGGCCCGCCTCTCTTATGAAGTGGACGGCCGGGGAAGGCGGATCGGTTCCGGGGAAGTCGGGATTGATGGGACTGGTTCCTTCTCTATCAGGTTCAAGACCGTTGAGGACACATGGTGGTACAATGTCACGGTGAAAGTAAAGGATGCGACAGGGGAGACCAAAGAATTCTCGCGTTCAGTCTATGTCCTTGACCATTTCAATATCGGCCTTTCCCTTGAGAATGCAGCGAGCGGAGAAGTGCGTCTTGAAGGCGATTCTTATGGGCCCGGAGCGAGGCTCTTTTCGGAAGAATCCGCCAGGGTCCGTTTCCAGGTGATCAACAGCGAGGGCAAGGAAGTACCGCTCGTCGTCAATTATGAATTAAAAGATGGCGCAGGAAAGGTTGTTACCACTGGCAGTGCAATTTCCGGAGAGGTCAAGGAACTGTCCGTTTCTGGCTCAGGCTTGTTCACCCTTTCTGCTACCGCTTCAGCAAAGTCTTCTGCGGGGAAAGAAATCTCTTCGAAGCAGGAGATGAAGATCCTGAGGGTGGGCCCGAGTGACAAAGTCCTGAAGGCCAGGGTGGAGAACTTCTTCCTGCTTACAGGACAGTGCGCTGACGGTGCGCTTAAGGACGGCGAGATGGTTTCATTGAAGATGGGCGCCGGTGACGGTCCTGTCTGGGCTGTCGTTGAACTGTTCGGAGACAGAAGGCAGCTCCTTGAAAGACGCCTGGTCCACCTGGATGGGAAGGCAGGTGAGGATGGCTCCATCGAGGACATGGCTTTTGAATATAAGAGCGAATATCCTGACGCCCTCTTCCTGTCGGTCTTCTATTTCAGGAATGGAAAAAGCTACACTTTCTCAAAGGAGTTCAAACGTGAAAAGGAAGAACTGGCACTGCCGCTGGAATTCTCCTCTTTCGAGGACAGGACCCTTCCGGGGAAGGAATATTCATTCACCATCAAGTCCCGTCCCGGAACAGAGGCTGTCGTGGCAGTCTTTGACAAGAGTTCCGAAACTGTATTCCCGAACAGGTGGAATGTCGTAAGGCTCGTAGATTCCGGAGCCATGGGTATCTACTATCAGAGTCAGGCAGGAGGGATTTTCGGCGACATGATGGTCCGGGGCCTTGGTTCATCGCGCAAGGGAATAATGTTCAAGACCCGTTCCGCAGGAGCGGTAGAAGAGGCTTATGCAATGAATTCTATGGTGGCTATGGCCGCTCCGGAGTCTGCCATGATGGACATGGCTGACGATATGGGCATGCCGCAGGAAGTGACTGCCGAGGAAGCTGAAGCTGTTGAGGAAGTCACTCTCAGGTCTGACTTCGCTACCTCCCTTGCCTTCGAGCCCTTCCTCAGGACCGGAGAGGACGGAACAGCTGAGTTGAGGTTCAAGACTTCGGACAAGCTTTCTACCTTTATCGTCCAGGTCTATGCCCACACTCCTGACATGCTCAATTCCACGATACGTGAAGAGATGACTGTCTCAGTGCCTGTCAAGGTAAGTGTGGTTGAGCCGAAGTATCTTTACAAAGGGGACAGGTTCGTACTCCATGCTACGGTCTCCAGCGCATCTGATTCACCAGTGACCGGAACCGTTGTGCTGCAGGCCTATCCTTCCTCCGATTACCAGGGTGTCAAGCCCTTTGCTTCATATTCAAAGAAGGTTACAGTTCCTGCAGGCGCCACCGTTCCGGTCCAATTCGAGATCAATCCGAAGGATTTCGATGAGCTGGGCCTCAAGCTAGTCTTTGCTGACAAGGGAAAGACATTCTCAGACGGAGTGTTCGTTTCTCTCCCTGTCCTGGAAGCTGAGCAGACGCTCACCGAATCCCATTCTGCGGTCCTGCTTGCCGGGATGGACAAGAATGCCCTTTTGCGCAGGCTCCAGTCTGAGTTTACGGGCACTACTTCCAAGGGAGCCGAGTACAAGGAGGTCGACATAAGGCAGATGCTCCTGGATGCCATTCCTTCCAAGGTCGAACCTTCAGGGAAAGATGTGCTATCCCTGACCGAAGCCTACTATGTCCGTAAGGTGGCTGCGAAGCTCGGAGCCGTCCTTGAAACTGTCATGCCTGATGAAGAACTGGTCAGGAATATCCTTGCCTGCAGGAATGCAGACGGCGGCTTTGCCTGGTTCCAGGGGATGAAATCATCTCCTGTGATCACGGCAGTCGTACTGGAGCGTTTCGCCAAGCTTCGCGATGCCTCCCTTGGCGGCAGGGAATTCGACACGGCTCCTTCGGTTGTCTATCTCGACCGCAACCAGTTCATACATGGCGAGTCATGGCCGTATTGGTGCGGCTGGCTCTCAACTGCCCAGTACACCTATGTGCGATCGATGTATTCCTCGGTCTCCTTCGATGTTTCGAGGGAAACAAAGAGTGAGCAGAGCGAGTATTCCAAGAACTTCAAGGAGTTCAGGAAATATATCAAGGACTATCTCGTACCTTCCTCAAAGGATGGCCGCGGATTGAACAGCCAGATCCTCTCAAAGGCCCGCCGGATCAAGACTTTGGCTAACCTGGTCAATAATGAAGGCGGCCCTGCCCTGGCTTCTGCATGGGGAGTCAAGTTCAACGCAGATTCCAAGATGCGCTCTTCGATTGCAGCCGACGTCGCCTCCCTTTATGAATATGCTGTCGAGCATCGTGACGGGGGCTGGTACTATCCCAATGCCGTGATGCCTTGGCGCGGCCTTCTCGAGAGTGAACTCTATGCACATTCCCTCCTTTGCGACCTGCTGTCATCTTCCCTCCCGGTCCCTGAACCTTCCGAAGGGCGCCGCATCGCGGATGGTATCCGGATCTGGATCATGCTCCAGAAAGAGACCCAGCAGTGGGCTGACGACCCGGCCTATGTAGATGCCATCAACTCGGTACTCTCAGGAGGTGAAGATGTCCTGTCCACTCGCGTAGTTCTACTTACCAAGACTTACAGTTCTCCTTTCTCGAGGATAGTTTCAGCCGGCAACGGCTTCACTATCGAGAGGCATTTCTACAAGGAAGTACTTGGCGAGGATTCCAAGATCGGCAGGATCGAGATCTATCCCGGGATGCAGCTCAGAGTAGGTGACAAGGTCATCTGCGAGTACAAAGTCTGGAACCAGGAGAACCGCAGTTTCGTCAAGCTGACAGCTCCCCGGGAGGCCGCCTTCAGGCCCGTGAACCAGCTTTCCGGCCATGTCGGATGGTGGGCAAGGCCCGTGGGTGGAACCTATTCGGTCACTCCTCAAGGTTACCGCAATGTCAAGTCCGACAGGACGGAGTATTTCTTCGACGTCTATCCCGAAGAGAACACCACCGTGACAGAAGAATTCTTCATCACCCAGGAAGGATCCTTCGCCGCTCCAGCCGTCACGGTAGAATCCTTGTACGCTCCCCATTACCGTGCAAACGATAAATTTGGCGGTCGGCTTGATGTAAAGGAATAAGATTTATTTTGTGGAATTGAAAATCTGTAGTATTTTTGCATTCCCCTTCCGAGGGGAATAATTCTGGAAGCATAGCTCAGCTGGTTCAGAGCACCTGCCTTACAAGCAGGGGGTCACTGGTTCGAATCCAGTTGTTTCCACAAAGTCAAGTTGCAGATTTTTAATTAATTATCCTTGGAATTCGGTAAAGAATTTCCAAGGATTATTGTTTTGTTGTTTATGCTAAATCGCTTATTTTGGGCCACTTCCTCGTTTAATTCAGTTAGAGATAGTAGTTAGTCTGATACAGCACGGACTGAAAGGCCGTAGAGCCTGAAATCAGGACCGAGGTCGATTATCTTTTTCCTGGTCCGCGGGTTAACGAGGAATCCGAGATCATACGCCCCGTCACTGTTCTCGTAACTCAATGTCGAAGACCAATAATAGCCACCATTGCCTCTCATGGTAGGCTTGTTCCCCTCATAACCTCCGGAGGCTGGAAGGAATATGCTGTTCCCAAGGTAGCCTTTGATTTTGCTGGTGACCTTGAATCCCGGAACTCCATTTATCTTCTTCCACCTCCATACGAATTTGCTGTTGTCTATCAAGCGATTCCATTCTTGGACCGTAGGTGTCCTCCATGAGCCGCCCCAATTAACAACAGCTGCGTCATCTTCGTGAGTTAAGGATGTCAATTCGTCTCCGGTGAATTCGAAGCTGGTTGAATCGGTCGAGGACTTTTGATACCATATCCCTTCTGTCATTCCGTCCTTGATTGTATATTTCGTAATGGAACTCCACTCTCCCTTCCCTTTTTCCATCCATTTGTAGGTCTCCCACCGATAGTCATCCTTCGTAGATGTCTCACCCCAGGAATAATAATCGCCGGCTTCTTGAGGAACGCTCGCACCGACATTGCAAGTCGCCCATTTCAGTCCATCTCCCATCTCGACGTATTCATGACCATTGATCTCATTGATTATGAATCTTTCAGGAAATGTGAACGCTAAGCAAGACAATAAAGCCAACGTAATTGCGACAGTTGTTTTCATCCCGTTAAATAGTGTAAGTGATAGAAAATAGTATTTCGCGTCCACGGAGGGCGTAATCGTAGGAGAACGTGTCCAGGCCGGTGAAAATAGAGTAGGCGTAATTCCTGGTGTCAAAGATGTTGTGGACCAGGAGTTTATAACGGACCTTATTCTTGTTCCATTCGATTCCGGCCTGGCCGAGGGCCATATTCTTGAACAGGTCTCCGACAATCTGTGTATGAATAAAATCCGTGTCTAAATACACCCTTAAGGCTGTTACGGGGAATACCGACAGAGTCCCTGCATGTGTCTGGGTGACAAAAGCGGTTCGGTTCCCCAGGTAGGAGCTTCCATTCCTGCTCCAGTAACCTTTGTAGGAAAGAGATATCCATTTCCATGGTGCAGTGCTGGCTTCCCAATTGAGACGCATGTTGTCACCCTTGTAGTTGATGGCACGGCCCTGCTGGGTGATGGAGTTCCGGTTACTGCCGGCCCGGATTCCAACCATAAGCTTGGTGGAGGTCAGCTGGAATCGTTTGGATAGACTCCCGGAGAAGGTCAGTCCGTCGGAACTGACAGGCTCGGGGATACTGGTGATCCATATCTGATCTGTTTCAACCATCTGGGAACTCCTGAGGTTAGTCTTGTTTCTGGACGCCGTGATATCGGAGTGAAAGAACCAGAGTTCAATAGGACGTTTCCAGTCATAGGCAAGCGAAATCCTGCTGTTCCTCCCGTCCCGCAGAATTCCAGGATTCTGCCGTATGCTGCGGTAAGAGGACATGACAGGAGTCCTTAGAAAATCCATGATGTCGCCGACGGTCCGTCTGGATGAAGCTGTAAGCCTGAATTGTGAACGCGCCGTAGCTGTCCAGTCGAGAGATAGATTCGGGTCCAGGATGGGCAGGAAGCATTTGTCGATGTTGCCGGTGAAACGGTCGCGGACAGAGAGCCCCTTTCCGCCCAAATCGACTCTTAAATCAATTTGCAGTTGCTTGGAAGGGGACCTCCATCGCAGAAGAGGAGAAAACAATATGGCACCATTAAAACCGGTCAGGCTACCTTGGGCCTTGATGTCCCCAAAAACCAAGGTATTGCCAATCCTGTCGTAATCGATTGTGGCGTTCAGAGGCAAATCAAGGGTCAGCCGTCGCCAGTCGTGCGCAGTACTGATTCTCTGGTTGACACTCAGGTTGTGGCTGAAGCCGTCTTGCTGGCCTGCCAAGCCGAGGCCGGCAAAGCTGTACTGAACAGAGGGCGATGACGTCCATGCAATAGTATTATTGAAATAGATACGCCGGTCCCCTAGGAGTTTCCTCCAGTCCAAACTGTTCTGAAGCCTAATGGAGCGGATGCTGGATCTTTGGTCCAATGGATCGTCGTCACGCATGGTAGCCATGGTGTTCGTGATGAGATTAGCTGTCGCCCTAAACCGTTCGTTGAGGTAGCGTTCAGCAGAGTTGAGTTGGTAGTCAAGTCCGATGGAAGGAACGTGTAATTTACTTGACGGGTTGAAAACCTCTTTGAGAGTCACGACATTATCACCAGCATAGTAGTCGCTGCGGGTTGAATAGTCATAAGTGCCGTAGCTGTAAGCGTAATGGCTGTTAAGCCTTAGCCTTACATCTTCTGACTGCTTATGTGAGGCGTCCAGGCTGACATAGGCATCCATCGGGCGCAGATAGTACCTGGCATCGAGTGGTGCAGAGGAGCCGGACACTGATCCGGCAAGAGTCGAGGCCTTCCCTGAAATCTGGTTTGAGGAGAAATAGTCAGAGGTCTCGCTTTGAGCAAATTGGGCGTCATTGCCTAATTTGGCTGCAAGAATAGCCTGATCCTTGCCCCCGAATCGCATTAGCGAGCCGCCGATGCGGCCGAGGAACCCTTCAGAACCCCAGCCGGCCCTGGCTTCACTGCTGCCTGTCGGCTTGATCCTGGCTTCCTTGTTCAGTTTTATATTCATGGCCACCTCGTTGGTCCGGCCAGTGTTGCGCTCCATTTTGACGCTATGGTGATTGTCCAGAATCTCGACCTGGTCGACCATTTTCGCCGAAATGCCTCGTGTGGCGAGGGTATACTTTCCTCCCAGTATGTCCACCCCGTCTATGTAGAAATGGCTGATCGCCCTTCCTTGGTATGAAATCCTTCCGCTCTCGTCGACTTCTATTCCAGGGATACGCTTCATGGCATCTTCCAAAGTGTAGTCCTCCCGGGCAGCAAGTGCAGGCAGCCAGAATGAAAGCGTGTCTCCTCTTAGCTTGACCACCGGTGCAGTGACTGTGACTTCCTTGAGGGTTTCGCTTCGCTCCCTCAGGATAACATCGAGGTCCCGACTCCCAAGAGTGATAGGAACTTCAAGCTTCTCGAAAGTCAGGTGATTGAATATGACTGTCGCAGTGTCTCCGCCTGCCTGGACATTAAGACGGTAGCGGCCATCCTTCCCGGTTGTTCCGTAACTGAGAGTCTTGCCCTGTTGCTGCAGCGAGACCACGACGCCGGCTATAGCAACTCCTTCCTCGTCGCGCACGCTGCCCTGGATCACAATCTGCGCAGGGAGAGCGTACGAGGCAAGCAAAAGAATCAACAGGGAGACGGCCTTGCGCATTGTCTATTCAAGCTCGAGAGGGATCCATGTGTGATTGGTCATGCGAACGGTCACACGGCCATTAACCTTGATTGTGCCACCGTTATCATTCTTGAAGACGGAAATGCTGGTGATGCTCTCTGTCGGAATATTGTTAAGCGAATTGCCTCCGGAGGCATTCTTGCGCTGGATGAAGCGATCACGCTGGGTCTTGTCACGTCCGGCGTCTTGGACACGTACAATTGGGCAGGCTGCCTTGCGCAGTGCAGTGGCTGTGAAATGGTGGATTCCTTCAGCATCCTGGGCCTCCATGATAAGGCCCGGCAGACCGCCGAGTTTCCAAGGACCGGCGTTGGAGGGGATACTCGGTGCGAACCATACGGTCCACTCACGGCCGCCGTAACTGGTCTTCGCCTCCTGGCAAGGATAGCCGCAGATCTCTTTCTGGCCGTCCCCGAAAGTCCACCCATGCGCCATATTCTCTGAATATGTGAACGTCCCGGGAACCAGGACATCGTCGACGGTCATGGAACCTTCCGGCCAGTTCTGGAAGATTACTGGGTCGAAGTAGAAAGCGCTGCGGTCTACATCGTTATTTGCTTTGGCAATCGAATCTTCCGGAGCTCCGGCGTTGGCAAGAGAGTCCACTCTATACGCTAGATAGTCAAGGAAACGAGCCTGCTCGGTACCGAACTGCAGGATAGTCGAGTAGGTGTCGCTGACTGTATTGTCCTGACCTTCCGATATTTCGGTTTGGCCGCTCCTTACCGTGATTGTAGAGCCCTCGGAACTGGCAGATAATTGGCCGATGACCTTCGTCTTGACGCGGTACTCGTAGATAACTTCATATAGGGCGTCACCAATCCTTTCGTACCCAGACACCTTGGCTTTCTCCGTCTGCCTGGGCTTGGCAGAGACTACTACGTGCTCCTGGGCGTCAACGCTGATAGAGGCCGACATGAATAATATAGCGCACGCGATTATTGATAAATACCTGACCATATTGTAAAATAAATGTTATTCGTTGTTCAAAAAAATATCAATCGTGCCTCCACCCTTCCCGTCCTTCTTGACGGAGACTGATTTGATCTTGTGTGGATCAATCTCATCCATGCGCCCTTTGTCGAACTCTTTTCCGTCCACTCGCAAGATTATGTTATCGTTGTCACCGACGATGATGTACGGTCTGCCTTGGCCGATCTGAAACTCCCATCGTGCGTTCATGGCCAGACCTAAACAAACCAGAGGAATCAGAACCAGCACTCTTGATGCCCGCCTGCTTCTGGACGGCCTACGGAGCATCATGTCAATTCTGCCCTTGAGGGCACTTTGATTGAAATTATTGACTACTGAATATCCGGTATCAGACATGGACTTCTGCACAAGCAACAATTGGTATTCTCTGGTGTTGAACCCTTTGTCCAGCACCGCCTTGTCAGCCTCATATTCATGGATTGCAGCCAGTTCTCGGCGGAGGAGCCAAATGGCTGGATTGAACCATTGGAGAATCAAGCAGAGATCCAGGAAAAGCAGGTCCAAGGAGTGATGTAGCGCTGAATGGGCGGCCTCGTGGCAATAGACTGGACTGTTATTTAATCCAGTCATCTCGGCTGAGAGGAAGTCCTCACGTCTTAAGAATATATATCCCATCCAACTGGAGGGAGACAGATGTCGTTCTCCATCGTGAGAATCGATGATCACTACCGTGTTACCGTCAGGTTGGGGATGTTTCTCACCCTGTTTGATCATCTTGTTGACCCGGTGTAAAGCGATGAACAGCCTGACCAGAGTAGCGAGCACTCCCAAGAGAAAGATCCCGAAAAAGACTATGACCCACCAATCCACACCGGTATCGTGAGTCCATAGGTAATTCGGTTTATGGGAAGTCCGCGCTGAGTTGATCGTTATGTTGACAGTAATTATGCAGAGAGGCAGCAGGAAGGAAATGACCACACCTGAGAGCAAGACAATCCTGTTCAAACGATGAAAAGTCTCACGGCTGAGCAGGAGTCGGAAGAATAGGTGGAAGACTATAAGTGCAGCGGCAACCTTGGCCGTATAGATCAAACAGGCTAGCATGGCTACTCTCCTTTTTCAATACGTTCTACCAGTCCCTTGAGTTCCTCGAGCGATATCCTTTCCTCTTTTACCAGTGAATGGATGACGTCCAAGTAGGAATTGTTGAAGAAATCTTCTATGGTCCCAGAAATGGTCTTGCGTCCGTATTCTTTTTCAGAACTGATTGGCGAGTAACGATAGGCGTTGCCGAGAAGCTCGCGCTTAAGGAAACCATCCTGTTCCAATGTCCGTACTTGTGAAGCCAGTGTATTAAATGAAGGCCTGGGATCATGGTAGCTGTTCAGCAGGTCCCTAGTGAACAAAGGGCCCTGTCTCCAGAAGTGATCCATGATTATCCGCTCTTTCTTTGTAAGTCTGCGCATATTCTACTATTTAGGATGGTGTCCTTGCGAAGGTAAGAAAAGAATCCGATACCTCCTATTTTTTTTCGGACTTCTCTTGAAATTACTTCGGAGAAAAAAGGGCTGACCCATTCCGGATCAGCCCTTTTAGGATATTCAGTACCGTGAGAATGCTATTCAGCTGTAGGGAAAATCGTGACGCGTAGTGTGGTGCTGCCGTAGGGGACGAGGTCGATGTACTCAACCTTGCCTTCAGTCTTGAAGGTCTCCGGAAGAGCAGGCGTGAAGCGGTTCTCCTTGAGAGTCCAGCCCTTGACTCCGGTGACAGGCACGCGGATCTTGAGCGGAACTGTCTCCAGATCGAACGGGAAGCCCTGAGCTCCTGTCTTCTCTACCTTCAGATCCTTCAGGCCATCCTTGACAAGGGCATAGTTCCATTTTCCTGCTGGTGTCATGGACCAGCTCTTGAAATCAGGATTGGCGGAAACCTTTCCAGCAAGATTCTCGTAGATGGCAGGATCCTCCTCGACGTTGGCGGGGATGGCATAGGAATAGACCACCGGGCCTCTTTGGACTGAAGAACCGGTCACAGGGTTGTCTACGATCTCGATCTCCATGGGGAGGTCAACTTTGTAGGTGTCTCCTGTCTTCCATTGCTTGCTGACTGTCTTGAATCCGGTTTCCTGGCCCTTGACCCATCCGGGGATGCGGTAGGTGAAGTCCATGTCGACGGCCTTGGCGTAAGGCTTTCCGTTCTTGAAGAAACTGAACTCGAAGCAGACCTGCTCCTCGAAAGGATAGGCGGTCTTCTCCTCGATTTTAACGGTGATGCCCTTGCCGAGTTCATATTCAACGGAAGAAGGTCCGTAAAGGGCGGCCACGGGCTGGCCCTTACGGTCTTTCATCCACATGCGGGCGACGTAGTTCGGGAAATAACGGTGCAGGTTGCCGATACAGCATTCGGTCTCGTGGATCGGACGGTACTGCATCCAGGTCAGGCCGTATTTGAAGGCATTGTGGTTAGAATTGCCGGTGGCGATGAACTGGTTGGGGCAGGAGAAGTACTGCATGGTCTTGAAGTCCTTCGTTATGGCTCCGAAACCGCCGTTGAAGATTCCTTTCTCTATCCTGTCAGCCCACTGGCCGTCTCCGGTGACCATCAGGTAGTAGCCCATGGTCCAGGTGTAGTCGGAGATGTCACAGGTCTCATGGCTCGCAAGGGGATCGTTTCCTGCCAGGGCCTCAGAGGATGAGTTGATACCGTCGATGAGCATGTTGGGTGCCTCCATCTTCTCTTCTGCGTGAAGGGCTGCCTGGAGATATTTCTCCTCACCGGTATAGGCGTAAAGCAGGAGAGGGACCTTCAGGAGTTCGTTCATGGTGACTCCGTGCATGTGGAATTCACTGTCGTCCAGCGCAGTTTCCTGGGTCATGTTGGATTCACCCCTTTCCCAGGCGTTGACTGCCAGGTCCAGGAGAGCCTGGTTGCCGGTAAGTGCGTAGGTCCAGAGTATTCCTTCAACGTTGATAACGTAGCGGTCCTGTGCCAGTTCGTCCAATGAATATGAGAGGTAGTTCTTCTCAAGTGCTTCGGGGATCCTGGGGTCGCCGGTGGCCTCATAGTAGGCCTGGACTGCACGGAAGAACACGGCGAAAGGCCATGCCATGGAGCCGGTCTCAGGACCGAGACGTCCTTCGGAACGGTCAGCCATGAGGATCCTGGCCTGCTTTGCCATACGCTCCTTCATGCGGGCCTGCATCTGCTCGAAACGCTTCTGCGCTTCGGGATCAGCCGACACCTGGGCGTCGAAACTCCTGGGACGGCGGCCACGCTGAAGCTGTTGCATGGCTTCTTCTTCTGTCATTCCGGCTTTGGCCGGGAGTGGATGGGCGAGTACATATTCTATATTCTCCTGCCAGGTGTCCAGGAATTTCTGGTCATCCAGCAGGAAGCCAAGACGGGTGATACCGTCGAGATAGTAGGCGGTCTGTTCAAAACGCCACCAGTCTGCTCCGCGGGATTCGGAATCACGCTTGAGTTCACCGGCCCAAAGGACAGTGTTGAACGGATAGGCCATGGCCTCGGGATGACCCGCCAGACCGTCACGCTGACGTTCGAGGATCTCCTTCAGCCAGCCTTCAGGCTGGATCTTGTCTATCATGCCTTCAGCGAAGACGGCATGGGGGGCAACAGGTACGCTTGTGGTCGTCTGCTTGGCACAGCCTGCAAGCAGGAGCAGCCCGGCCAGTATTACGATGCTCTTTTTCATTGATTTCTATTTTTTTGTCCTATTTTCTCTTTGCAGGGCGCTTGTAACCGTCATTGGTAGCCCTGGTGGCCATCTTGTTGATCCTGTCCTGAGTGGCAGGGTGGTCGGAGAACAGGTCGGATACCGAAGTGCCGGAAGCTGCCTGAGTTCCGGATGAAGAGCCTCCTGTCGACATGTTCAGGAGCTCCTCGAAGGCCATTGCCATAGCCCAAGGATTCTTGCCGTGATCCACCAGGAACTGGTAACCATAGTCATCGGCCTGGTTTTCCTGTTTCCTGGAGAACTTGGCGCTGAGGAGAGCCTCTCCGATGTCTCCAAGCTGGGAGGCTGTCAAAACGGCAACCGCTCCGCCTGTCGAGACAACGGCATCCCTGATTGCAGAGTTCCTGAGAGCTGCCTGGAACTGCTTCTTGGAATGCTTCAGTGCTACGTGGCCGATCTCATGTCCTACTACTCCGAGAACCTCGTCGTCTGTCATCCTGTCTAGGAGACCGGTGTAGATCCTGACGCTTCCGTCTGCGCAGGCGAATGCGTTGACATCGTTGGTCTGGTAGACCTTGAAGTTAAGGGGAACATTGTCAACTGAAGTGATGCCCTTTGTAAGGTTGCGGACCCTCTTTACGTAGGCATTGCTCTCGGGGAGCACGGTGTTCTGTGCGTCCAACTGCTTGATGTACTGACCTACGTAAGCCTGGATCTGCTCGTCGGAAAGGGTCGCCGCCTGGGCTATCTTGGCTCCGCTGGACAGAAGGTATGCTGCATTGAACTGTTCGCTGCAAGAGACAGTCATCATCGCAGCTGCAAGGATGATAATAAACTTTTTCATCTTTATAGTTTTAACTGTCACAAATATAATTAATTTGCTCAAAACACAAAAACCCCGCCACACAGTCTCTGCGGAGCGGGGAGGTGTCTTGTTAAGTAAGATGAATTCTCTTGAATTCTGAAAACTTATAACTTATAACCAACTAAAACTACTAACAAGAACGATGGTTTCGCTACATAAATTGTGCCTAACTCACGAAGAATGAGACGGAAACGGAATTCCCTTTCTCGTCCATTGCTGTGACAACGTGTTTCCCGGGCTCAGGCTTCAGGTTCATCTGATGTATGAACCTCGTCTGTCCGGCATACTCGCGGTCAAGATGCCAGTAGACAATGGTTCCGGGATCCCTGTGTGCTAGATTGAAAGTCACCCCGGCTATCGATCCGTCAAGCTGTCGCGGTATGTGGATCGTCGCTCCTGGCTCCGGATAGATGAATTCCATAAGGGCGCTGCCTTCCAAGTTTTTTGGAATATATGGCTTATACTCCGGATGGCGCTGGCGGTAGTACCATTCCATCGAAGGCGGGAGTATGAAAGTCCTTTCTCCTTCGATGGTCTTGTGATATGGACATGGATCGCTTTTCATAGCCTTACTGGGTAGCATGAGTGTGTCCAGGTGGTTACAGTCCTTGCCTGCAAGATGTCCTGATTCATGGCAAACCTCTGCAGTGATCCCGTCGCTGTAGACGGGCTCCTTGAACCATCCGTCGGCTGCATAGGCATTCTCCTGTCCGGAGGGCTGGAGCAGATTGAATATTCCGAACATCACGGGACCTGCTGTCCTGGCTCCGGTAAGTCCTGGTACACCCTGTCCACGGGCGTTCCCGGCCCAGACCCCTACAGCGTAGTCGGAAGTTATCCCCACAGCCCAGGCATCCCTGAAGCCATAGCTGGTGCCTGTCTTCCATGCGACCTTCCTGACTGAACTTATAAGCTGCCAGTCGATTTCATCGGGCCTGTTGACTTCTTTCAGGGCATCAAAGGTGTACCATAGGGCACATTTGTCCTTGAGAGGGAACTCATGGATGAAATCCTGGTACGAGGCGGACATCCCTGAATATATTCCAGTTATGTCCAGCAAGGTGCCTTCCCCTCCGCCGAGGATGAGTGAAAGACCGTAATGTGAAGCGCTTTTGGGCATGGTCGTAATTCCGCATTTTCTCAGGATGTCCAGGAATTTCGGGACTCCGAATCTTCTGAGCATGTGGACTGACGGCACATTCAGGGACCTTGCAAGGGCTTCAGATGCCGGAACCGCACCTTCGAACTGCCTGTTGAAATTCTGCGGAGAGAATCCGTTGATGTTGACCGGGATGTCCGGCAGAAGGGTATAGGGAAGGATTTCTCCTTCCTGAAGCAAAGAGCAGTACAAGATTGGTTTCAGGATACTTCCTGTACTTCTCGGAGAACGTGGGATGTCGACATCGCTTCCTGGCCTCTTCCTTTCTGGATTGGCGTTGCCGACATAGGAAAGGATCTCTCCGCTGTGCACATCCAGTACAACTGCACACAGGTCTTCTATCCCTCTTTGGGAAAACTCGTCGTTCCATTGGTCGCAGACAGCCTGGACCTTTCTTTGAAGGTGAACGTCCAAGTTTGTACGTACCCTTGTCCCAGGAGATTGTTTCACATAGTGTTCTACCAGGTGGTATGCATCCTGGGGAAGCGCCATGGGCTCAGACGGCAGAGGTTCTTCACAGGCAAGCTCCAGGTCCAGGGAGTCGAGATAACCTTTTTCATGGAGTATCTCTAGGAGCCTGTTCCTCTTTTGCAAGAGCTTGACCCTGTTCTTGCCGGGATGGATGTCGGCAGGAGAATTAGGCAGGACGGCCAGGGTCGCCGCTTCTCCCCAGGAAAGCTCTGCCGGAGGCCTTCCGAAATAGCGCCAGGAAGCTGCTTCAAGCCCCACTACGTTCCCACCGAAAGGGGCATGCGAAGCGTACATGCCGATGATCTCTTCCTTCGAGCTTCTCAACTCGAGACGGGTGGCGAGGATGGCTTCGATCAATTTCTGGCGGAGATTCCGGTCCTTGCCCCTCGACATCCTGATTACCTGCATGGTAATCGTGCTACCTCCGCTTGTGACATGGCCTGCCTTGATGTTACCTATGGCAGCCCTGATTATGGCAAGAGGATTGACACCATGGTGGAACAGGAACCACCGGTCCTCGAACATGATCAGGGCGGTACTGAACTTTTCGGGAACGCTGTCTGACGGTGGGAACCGCCATTGCTGGTCGGATGCGATCCTGGCTCCGAGGAGTTCACCATTGCGGTCTTCCACAACTGTGGAGTAGGGAGTTCCTTTGAATATATTCCTTGGAAGGCAGAAGAGGTACAAGAGCAGAAGGGCGGCCGTCAAGCCGCCCATGATTCTTTCAAGTGTCTTCCTGCTTCCCGGCATCGCTTATTTGGAAACGGTTGCAGTTCCGGAGGCAGTGTTTGCACTGATCCTGGCGTCATACATTGCCTCGCACCTGACCGGAGGGAGGCTGAACTGTCCTGCATAGGCAGCGCGCATCTTGACCTTGAAGGTCTTTGCTGTGCCCTTGGGAAGGTCGAAATGCCAGATCACACGGTCGTCACGGATGTCGCGGTAGTCATAGGTCACCCCACCTGCATCGCTTCCGAAGAGCCTGTCATTGAATATCTCCCATCCAGAAGGAATGATCTCTGAGAGGGCCAGGTGGGTGTAGTCCTTTATTCCGCTGGAATTTCCTACCGTGATGCTGACCGTGAAGTCTGTTCCCTGGGGAATATCCGTGGGGGTGATGGCCTTGCCTTCCTCGGAGATGTAGCTGACATTCAGGCTCAGTCCATTGGAACTGGCTTCTGACCTGACTCCGTGCGCAGGAATGGATGAAGTGACCAGTGTGGCATGTATCGCCCCGTCCGAAGTGTTCTTGATCCTGGCTCCTCCAGCCTTCGAGTCAAGGTTCACCGTGCTTACAGATTTGACGCTGTTCACCTGCATGGAATTATCTCCTTGGATCACTTCTGCCGAGAGTACTCCGGTGTTGACCTTCCCTGCCAGGGTGTTCATCGCCTTTGTGATGAAAGCTGCTTCCTGGGTCGTGTACCAGTCTCCAGCCATGGCATTTGCAACTTCATGGGCAAGGTCCAAAGACTCTGGTATCATGTCTGCCAGGGCACAAGCCTCGAGAGCGATAGCCCTGTCCCTGTCAGGAGAGCCATAAGTCCTTCCAGGGTCTTCTTGCTCGGACAGGTCTGTCTTGAGTGAGGTGAGCATCTCCTTCGCAATGTTCTTCTTTCCAGCCAGTGAATATGCAGAAGCAAGCATCCAGGTAGCCTGACGTGAAAGGTTTCCACCTTCTTTCATCCTGTTCATGGCTCCGCTTTCGGGCTCACCCTTCAGTGCAAGGGTATAGAGCCTGTAGGCCTGTTCCAGGTCACGGAGCCTGCCGCTGTCAGTGTTGCGATAGCTCTGGATGTTCTTCTTCTGGTAGCGAGACCAGCTCGCAAGGACACCCTTACTGACGCTGAAGCCATTCTGTGATGCCATGACCATGAACTGACCTGCCATTGAACTCACCCAATTGTCGGCATCGGAAGCTCCTGGCCAGTAGCCGAAGCCTCCGTCCCCCAGCTGCCTGAGGAACAATTGCTGCAGGAGTTCAGGGATAAGCTTGTCCGCCTCTATCTTTTTCTCTTCCGGAAGCATGTCCCTGATCGAGAGCAGGCTTATTCCCCGTGCTGCAATCTGCTCACTGCAATTGAAACCATAATCCTTCATGTAGTTGAAGACTCCTTCGTAGTTCATTGAGGGGAAGCTGGCGAGCTCCAGTGTCGCCCACTGCCCGTTTCCGGATTCGAAAGGAGCAAAGCCCACGTGCTTCGTCTCTCCCTTGCCTACAGTTATCCTGGTCACTTCCACGGTAGGTGGAATCGGATTCCTTACCTGGATAGATATAGTCTGGCTGGCTTTCTGGCCGTTGCCTTCTGCAAGTACGGTTACCTTTGCCATCCCTTCCCCTACTGCCTCCAGGGCAAAGTCGACAAGCTTGTCTCCTGGTTCGGGGAATGACAACGTAGTCCTGCCCTCGCCTTGAACCTTTAAAGGACCTTCAACCTTGACGCTCACATTGGCTGACTTGACAGAACCTTCAAGAGCGAACACGTTGACAGGCAGGGTGACTTTCTCACCAGTCCCAAGGACCCTGGGGAGCGTAGGAACCACCATCAGGGGAGATCTGACAGGGACTGTCTTCTCGGCGTTGCCGTAGACGGGGCCATGGGCTGCTACGACCATCACCCTGACGCTTCCGACGTACATCGGAAGCTTGATCTTGTGGGTTGCCGATCCAGTGGCGAGCGTGAACGGGCCGAGGAACTTGACTACAGGGTTGAAACGGTTGTCCTTCTTCGCTCCCAGGACCAGTTCTTCGTCACCTCCGATGCTGAACATAGGGGAGAATCGTCCGCTGTAGGCCCCGATAACATAGTCATAAAGATCCCATGTCCTTACTCCGAGAGCTTCTCTCTCGTACATCGCCTTCCAAGGATCAGGGGTCTTGAAGGCCGTAAGGTCGAGAAGACCTTCGTCCACGATGGCCAGGGTATATGTCATCGGCTTTCCTCCCTTTTCCTTGATCTTAACCTTGAACTCCTCCTCGGGGCGCAGCACGTCCGGCATCTCAATGACAGGGACGAGGTGTGAATCCTTGTTCTCGACACTGATCGGACGTACACCGTAGAGCCTTATCGGAAGATCGTTGTCTGCCTTGTCATGCGGCTGAACGAGCGAAATGTGGATGTAGAAATTGGGTGCCATTTCTTCCGTGACCTTGAATGTGTAGGTCACGTCTCCTTCGCCGGAAGTCTTGACCCATTCGCGGGAGATGACTTCCCTTGAATTCTCAAGCGACACCAGCGCCTGTCCTTTTGATGCAGCCGGGATGTAGACCTTAACCTTCTCTCCGACTTCGTAACTGTCCTTGTCCGTGGTGAAAGACAGCATCGTAAGTCCGTCAGGATCCGATTTGGCCGACCTCCCCCTGTAGGCAGGCCAGTCAACATAGAAGATGTCCCCGGCCAGATGCCCGCTGTCGTTGTCTTTGACAATCACCATATACCGGCCCCAGTCCGGATAGTCGACCCTGAAAGGAATCGTGCAGGATGCCTTCCCGGACAGTAGTTCTCCGGTTGAGAGCGGTTCTGCGGACGGACTGTTTACGTAGGAATCCAGACTTTCTTCCCGGCTTTCCCACCACCAGCTCCATTTCATCTTATAGACTGCATAGGACAGGTTGTCTCCCGAAACCGCCTTCCCGTCCTTGTCCACTATCGCGATCTCGATCTTGTAGTCCTTGTCTGTTTCGAGGAAACGGCTGTCTCCTTCAGTAGGGACCTTCACACCGACATAAGCCTTGTAAGGGGAGTAGGGAACTGTCATGGCGCTGAAGCTGAGATCCCCTCCCGGCTCCTGTACAGAGGACACTATGTCTGCCACCAGCATGCCTGGAGCATCTTCTGCAGGCGGAAGTTCAACATTTACTTCAGCCTTGCCATCCTTGCCCAGGCGGGTGTCCATCAAATTATGTTCGCTTCTGGAGAACTCCGAGAGGGGAGTCCGGAAGCTGTAGCCCTCATAACCTTTGAAAGTGGAAGGACCGGTCCTTAGAGTCATGTCCACCTTTGCAGCCAGTCCTGAAGCTGCAGGACCGGTCAGCCAGTTTGAAGATATTCCCAGGGGAATCTTCGAACCACCTTCCAGGGTGCCGTCCAGGTTGAGGTTGATTTTCAACCTGTTGGGTTTGATGCTCTCGATCTTGAGGTTCTTGGCGAAGGTAGCTCCTCCTATCTTGAAATAGGCAGTCCAGTCACCGGTAGGATCTTCCGGCTTTGTCGGGATGTCGAAGAGATAGAATCCGTCTTTCCCGTTGCCGTTGATCATCTTGGAATAGAATCTGGACTCAGGAGTGTAGAGTTCCATGACAGCCGGGTGCTTGTCCGGAATCCTGCCCTCCTTGTCCTCAAGAAGCAAGGTCACGTGCAGGGTGTCTCCTGGACGCCAGACCCCGCGTTCGCCGTAGATGAAAGCCTTCAGGCCTTTTTCCAACTTTTTCCCGCCGACATCGAAGCGGCTGAGTGATTTTTCATCCCCGTCAGTGACTTTGAGGTAGCTCGTAGCACCTCCGCGTTTGGCCACGATGGCGAAAGGCCTGCCGGAAAGGCTTATTTCTGCCATTCCGTCAGTTCCGGTCTTGGCATAACCTATTTCGCCAAGCTGGTAGCTGTAGACATAGAGTTCTGAATTGAACACTGGTTCTGCAGTGAGGATGTCGCTGACACTTACCCACAGTTTGTCCCCGCCAGAGTATTTTGCGATGACACCCAGATTGGAATTCAGCAAGTTGACGGAAGGGAAACGGTAGTCCTCCATGTAGTAGGAGGGTTTGAGGGGATTGTCGCGGTCTTCCCAGTTGTACTGGCTCCAGTCATGGTAGTAGCCTTCGTAGAAATAGGGATTCGGCTTGTCCCACTCCCTGTCATCTTCTTCGGTGATCTCCACTGAGGAGATGTCTACAAGTTCTCCAGCCGGAGTACCGCTCTTGAAACCTACGGTCTTGCCGTACACTGAATATTCCTGCTTGAAGGACAATATGATCCGGTAGATGGCGCCGGCTTCCTGTTTGAACAGTCCGGATAGATCGACACTGTAGTCCTGCCATTTGTGGAGATTCTTGGAAGGATCCGAGTCGAGGCGGATGCTCCTGCGGTAGACCAGGCGGCCGCTTCTCCTGAGCGAATTGCTGCCGTCGAGGTCATTGTCCTGCAGGAACATCAGGACATTGTCCTCGTAGATCTGGATGATGCTGATGTCCACCGCCTTAAGATTGACGGCCTTGAAAGGGAGGATGAGCTCCTTCGAATTGGGAAGGATGCTTCCGGTAAGAGGAATTTCCACCGCCGGTTTCTCTTCTGCCGGAGCGAATGATTTTGAATATTCCTCAGCGAGCCTTGTGCCCTTGAAGTCCTTTACCGCATCGGAGATTTTCAAGGTGACAGCCCCGTCTTCGGGGCTTTCGTAGAAGATCTTCACCCTGGCATCTTCAGCCTGGATGTAAAAACGGGTGACGCCTTCCAGCGTGAACAGACCGGTGTAGTCATCCAGATCGGCCAGCGGATTGGAGAAATAGATGTTGATGTAAGGATCGTCGGACAGGACCCTTTCTGCATCCATAACCCTGAATCCTTCTGTCGAGGGGATCGTCACCTCCAATTTAGAGTCTGTCACAAAGCCGGTGTTTGCAGACTTCATCCAGACTTTCAGGATGTTATCCTTGTCGGTACGGGTCAGGTTTATGATGTCGAAATGGTAAAGAAGCTGGTCATTCCCTTCGGTCACAGACAGTTCGGCAGAATTGTCAGGATAGCTGAAATCCAGCATTTCCCGTACCTTCTCAGCAGGAAGCTCTTCGGTGAGGGAGATCGAACCGCTGATGCTGGCCTTGGTCGGTGACGCCGCGGTCATGGAAATGTCGTCTAGAGACAGGACTGCCTCCTTGATCGCCACCAGGAAGCTGAATTGGAATTTCCTGAATTTCCTTGCTGCAACCTTCTGAATCTTATCAAGCTGGAGCTTTCCGGTGTAGGACTGCCCGCTTTTCAAAGCCCCTGTCTCCGGTATGAATTCTATGATGTTGGTGGTGAGCCACCTTGTCGTTCCTTTCACAGGAGGAGAGAAGGTAAGGATCCCGTCTTTGATGTCGGCACCGGGAGTGGCTTCAGGAATGTCTGAAGCAAGTTCAATCCTGATAGTTGACTTGTCGGAGATGATACCGCCGGTGTACGCCTTGATGAAGGTGGCAAACTCGGTGCTCTGACCCTTGCTTTTGCCGTAGCGGCTGCATGAGGGTGCCAGTAGCATCAATGCCAGGGTGGCCAGAGTGGCGGAAATGATGGTGATATGTCTTTTCATGATGAGCATCTTTAAAAATCAGTTCAAATATAACCATAGTTTGTTTTATTGGCAAGTCATGCGTCGCCTCGCCTGCCAGTGACAAATTGTCAGTCGGCTTCCGGTGGCACACCCTTTGATTTTACATGGTTGCCTCCGGGAATTTCGGAGCCAGACGTTAAAAACAACAAATTAATAATTAATATCATGATTAGACCATTGGCAGACAGAGTCTTGATCGAGCCTAAGGAGGCCGAGACAAAGACAGCATCAGGACTTTACATTCCGGACACAGCAAAGGAAAAACCCCAGCAGGGCAAGGTAATCGCCGTAGGACCCGGCAAGAAGGATGAACCTATGGAGGTTAAAGTCGGTGAAGAAGTCCTTTATGGAAAATATGCCGGCACCGAGGTTTCTGTCGAAGACAAGAAATACCTCATCGTGAAGCAGTCAGACATTCTGGCAATTCTTTAATATATTAATAAGGAGATAATATCATGGCAAAAGAGATAAAATTCAATGTTGATGTCCGTTCAAAGATGAAGGAAGGAGCGGACGCTCTTGCAGATGCAGTAAAGGTGACTCTCGGCCCCAAGGGACGCAATGTGGTCATCGACAAGAAATTCGGTGCTCCCCAGGTGACCAAGGACGGTGTGACCGTCGCAAAGGAGGTCGAGCTTGAGGACAGGTATTCGAACATGGGTGCCCAGATGGTGAAGGAAGTAGCTTCCAAGACCAACGAGCAGGCCGGTGACGGTACCACCACCGCTACAGTCCTTGCACAGGCTATTATCAACGTTGGCCTGAAGAATGTCACTGCCGGCGCCAATCCGATGGACCTCAAGAGGGGTATCGACAAGGCTGTCGCAGCTGTCGTCAAGGATCTCAAGAAGCAGAGCAAGAAGGTCGGCAGCGACTATTCCAAGATCGAGCAGGTAGGTACTGTTTCCGCCAATAACGACAGCACCATCGGCAAGCTGATCGCTGATGCCATGTCAAAGGTCAAGGGTGACGGTGTCATCACAGTCGAGGAAGCAAAAGGCACTGAGACCGAGGTCAAGGTGGTCGAAGGAATGCAGTTCGACAGGGGTTACATCTCTCCTTATTTCATGACCAACCCTGACAAGATGGAGACCGTCCTTGATGACTGCTCACTGCTTATCTGCGACAAGAAGATCTCCACGATGAAGGACCTTCTTCCTATCCTCGAGCCCATCGCACGTGAAGGCAGGGCCCTGCTGATCATCGCAGAAGATGTCGATGGCGAAGCTCTCACCACTCTCGTTGTCAACAAGCTCCGTGGTACCCTCAAGATCGCTGCCGTCAAGGCTCCTGGTTTCGGCGACCGCCGCAAGGAAATGCTTCAGGACATCGCTACCCTTACAGGTGCAATCGTAGTGTCCGAAGAAAGGGGATTCACCCTCGAGAACACCACCCCTGACATGCTTGGAAGGGCTGAGAAGGTCACCATCACCAAGGACAGCACTACCATCGTCGGTGGAGCAGGTGTCAAGGAAGACATAGCTGACAGGGTCGCCCAGATCCGCAAGCAGCTCGAAACCACCACTTCCGATTATGACAAGGAGAAACTGCAGGAAAGGCTTGGCAAACTCGCCGGTGGTGTCGCAGTCCTCTATGTCGGTGCGGGTTCCGAGATTGAGATGAAGGAGAAGAAGGACAGGGTAGAGGATGCTCTCAACGCTACGCGTGCAGCTGTCGAGGAAGGTTATCTCCCTGGTGGCGGTGTAGCTTACATCCGTGCAGCCGAGGCTCTCAAGAACCTCAAGGGCGAGAATGAGGATGAGACCACAGGTATACACATCATTGCCCGTGCAATCGAGGAGCCTCTCCGTCAGATTGCCCAGAATGCTGGTGTTGAAGGAAGCGTGATCATCCAGAAGATCCGCGAGAACAAGGGTGATTTCGGTTACAATGCCCGTACTGACGAGTTCGTCAACATGTTCGAGGCCGGTGTCATCGATCCTACCAAGGTCGCCCGTGTCGCTCTTGAGAATGCAGCTTCCGTCGCCGGAATGTTCCTTACCACCGAGTGCGGTATTGTGGACATTCCTGAGAAGGAGCCCGCTGCTCCCGCAATGCCTGCCGGCGGCATGATGTAATCTGCCCCTGACAATTTAGAAGGACGGAAGACCGTTTTTGGCCTCCCGTCCTTTCTTTTTTCCGCCAAAATCTGTAAATTGCAAGTCGGACACTGACTTTAATCAATTAAAAATATTCAGAAACTATTATGGTTATTGTTAACAGTTACGGTCTGGCAGTCTTTCTCTGCTTCATCATCATGCTCTGCTGGGGTTCTTGGGGCAATACCCAGAAATTGGCGGCCAAGAGCTGGAGGTATGAACTTTTCTATTGGGACTATGTGATCGGTATGGTGCTATTCGCCCTGCTGCTCGCTCTCACCCTCGGTAGTTTCGGGTCCGACGGGGAGCCTTTCTTATATAATATAGGTCATCTCTCGTGGACAAGCGTGGGATGGATCCTGCTCGGAGGAATAATATTCAATGCTTCCAACATCCTCCTCAGCGCCTCTACATCTATTGCCGGCATGTCCGTCGCTTTCCCTCTGGGAGTGGGAATAGCCCTCGTGCTGGGTGTGATCAACAACTACATCACCAATGACAAGGGCAATGCCCTGCTGCTCGCAATCGGTGTGACCCTTGTAGTCATAGCTATCGTCTGCAATGGTATAGCTTCCGGGAAGAAGGGAGAATCTAACATCAGCAGGGCCGACCAGAAGAAGGGCGTTATCCTAGCCCTCATAGCTGGTATCGTCATGTCCTTCTTCTCTTCCTTCGTCATGAGGGGAATGGGCAATGTGACTGGCGAGGTTCCTTTCGTGCATCCTTATGCTACACCTTACACCGCCTCCGTCATATTTACCATCGGGGTCCTTTTGAGCAATTTCCTGTTCAACACCCTTGTTATGAAGAAACCCTTCGTCGGAGAACCTGTCACCTACAAGCAGTATTTTGCAGGGAATGCAAAGACCCATTTGGTTGGAATGCTCGGGGGTGCGATCTGGTGTCTTGGGACGGCTCTCAGCTATATCACTTCGAAGGCAGCCGGCCCTGCCGTTTCTTATGCGCTCGGACAGGGAGCTCCGATGATTGCTGCAATATGGGGAGTTTTCGTGTGGAAAGAATTCAAGGGATCCGACCGGAAAGTCTACGGTTTGCTGGCCCTGATGTTCCTCTTTTTCGTTGCAGGTCTGTCACTTATAGTTGCTGCAGGTATGTAGGAGCGAGATATTAACAATTTTACCTGTTGAAAACTTTTTGCAGAAAAAGTTTGCAGGTTTCAGAAAAGATACTACCTTTGCACCCGCTTCTGAAAAAGGAGCGGGTTTTTTACAAGAAAGTTCATTGACAAGACTGAAGTAAGTACAAGCATTTTTTTAGGAAACCTGTCGGGATTGGACTTAGAGTAATAAAGTGTATATACAAAGAAGAGTTTGATCCTGGCTCAGGATGAACGCTAGCGGCAGGCTTAACACATGCAAGTCGAGGGGCAGCGCGGTTGTAGTAATACAATTGGCGGCGACCGGCGCAAGGGTGCGTAACGCGTGAGCGACATGCCCGTGACCGGGGGATAACCGATGGAAACGTCGCCTAACCCCCCATACGATGGAGGATCGCATGGTTCTTCATTAAAAATTCCGGTGGTCACGGATTGGCTCAATGGAACTGAGACACGGTCCATACTCCTACGGGAGGCAGCAGTGAGGAATATTGGTCAATGGGCGGAAGCCTGAACCAGCCATGCCGCGTGCAGGAAGACGGCCCTATGGGTTGTAAACTGCTTTTGAGCGGGAGCAATAAGGGTGTCGAGGACATCCGATGAGAGTACCGTTCGAATAAGCATCGGCTAACTCCGTGCCAGCAGCCGCGGTAATACGGAGGATGCGAGCGTTATCCGGATTTATTGGGTTTAAAGGGTGCGTAGGCTGTTGTGTAAGTCAGGGGTGAAATGCCGTCGCTTAACGACGGAGCTGCCTTTGATACTGCATGGCTGGAGTGCGGATGCCGTTGGAGGAATGAGTGGTGTAGCGGTGAAATGCTTAGATATCACTCAGAACACCGATTGCGAAGGCATCTGACGAATCCGTAACTGACGCTGAGGCACGAAAGCGTGGGGATAGAACAGGATTAGATACCCTGGTATTCCACGCCGTAAACGATGATGACTAACAAGGTTGAAACTCAAAGGAATTGACGGGGGCCCGCACAAGCGGAGGAACATGTGGTTTAATTCGATGATACGCGAGGAACCTTACCCGGGCTCGAACGGTACAGGACGGACACAGAGATGTGAACTCCCTTCGGGGCCTGTATCGAGGTGCTGCATGGTTGTCGTCAGCTCGTGCCGTGAGGTGTCGGCTCAAGTGCCATAACGAGCGCAACCCTTGCCGTTAGTTGCCATCAAGTGAAGTTGGGGACTCTAACGGGACTGCCACCGCAAGGTGTGAGGAGGGGGGGGATGACGTCAAATCAGCACGGCCCTTACGTCCGGGGCGACACACGTGTTACAATGGCGGCCACAGAGGGAAGCTACCTTGTGAGAGGATGCGGATCTCGAAAAGCCGTCCCAGTTCGGATCGGAGTCTGCAACCCGACTCCGTGAAGTTGGATTCGCTAGTAATCGCGCATCAGCCATGGCGCGGTGAATACGTTCCCGGGCCTTGTACACACCGCCCGTCAAGCCATGGAAGCCGCGGGCGCCTGAAGTCCGTGACCGAGAGGAGCGGCCTAGGGCGAAAGTGGTAACTGGGGCTAAGTCGTAACAAGGTAGCCGTACCGGAAGGTGTGGCTGGAACACCTCCTTTTTGGAGTTTGATTCTGACAGGCGACGCTCA
>CADCJX010000024.1 GCA_902801885.1 uncultured Bacteroidia bacterium | reverse complement strand
CTATTCACTCCAGGTCTATGCCGACTTCTCAGGCTACACGGACATTGCCACAGGAGTCGCCATGCTTATGGGATTCTACCTGCCTAAGAACTTCGATTCTCCGTATAAGGCTAAGAATGCAGGCGAATTCTGGAGAAGGTGGCACATTTCCTTGTCCACCTGGCTCAGGGACTATCTGTATATTCCTCTAGGAGGCAATCGTAACGGCACCTTAGGGTCCTATGCGATCATCCTTGGAATAGCCTTCCTGGCTTCCGCACTTGCCGGGAGCTTGTGGGTCTTCGGAAGCGTGTTGGTCCTGACGACCGTCCTGGCCCTACTGATCCTTTTCAAGAAGTCATGGCGCAAGGAATTGATCTCAGACATCAACAGGATGGACACTATGCTCCTGGGTGGCCTCTGGCACGGAGCCAGCTGGAACTTTATGATCTGGGGCGGCCTGAACGGTCTCGGAATGCTGGTCTACCGTTTCTGGCACAGCTGCAACGCCTATTTCCGGGTGCTGATCATGGTCCTGATCGTGGGTGCGTTCGGGGCGTTGAGGTATTTCTATGACTATCCGGTCTTCAACCTCTTCTTCTGGTGGACGGCGATCATCCTGGCCGGAGCCTTGGTGGGGATAATCTTCCACAAGGTTCGCAAAGGCGGTTTCTCCAATTGGATCAAGAATTCATGGGCCGTGCTGATGACTTTCATATTCATAACCTTCACTCGACTCTTCTTCCGCAGTGGGTCCAACCTTGATCCGGCAGAGGCCAATGAGAAGGCATGGAGTACGGCGAAGAATATGGTGAACCAGATTGGTGGAAGCTGGGACTGGTCGCTGGTGCCCCAGATGGCATGGCAGCACAGGACCATCATCCTGGTGTTCCTTATCGGCATGCTGATCCATTGGCTTCCGGACGATTTCAAGAGACGTTACCGGATCTGGTTTGCAAAGATGCCGCTTGTTCTGATGGCCGTAGTCTGCCTTGTCGCAGTCTTCATCATCTGCCAGTTCGTGACCGCAGACCTCCAAAGTTTCATCTACTTCCAGTTCTAGACTGGCCAGGTTAGGACTGTTTTTCCTTTTTTCATACACTTTTCAAAAGGGGACTATGACCCCATGAACCGCCGCTTTGCAGCCCCACCGTTCGCTTCACTTCGTTTCGCTCCGGTCCCCCCTCTTAACGTGCCGAGGGTGGCAGTGGTTCATGGGGTTATAGTCCCCTTTTTGAAGTATTATTCGTATATTGCAGGAGAAAAGAAAGAAATATGAAAAGCAGAATCATCCTATTGGCTGCCGCGGCACTTCTGTGCCTGACGGCGACGGCGCAGCCGGCTAAACCATCCAGGCCGGGGAAATACATCGACTTTGAAGCGGTCCAGCCGGACGGGAAAGTGATGAAATTGTCCGATTACGTAGGGAAAGGGAAGTACATCCTAGTGGACTTCTGGGCCTCATGGTGCGGCCCCTGCAGGGAAGAAATCCCGAACATGAAGGACATATATTATGAATTCCGAGGCGAAAAGTTCGACATCGTCGGAGCCCCTGTCATGGACAAGCCGGAGAATACCCTCAAGGCTGTAGATGAACTTAAGATTCCCTGGACCCAGATCCTCAGCGTCCCCGAATCCGTTCCGAAGGACTACGGATTCCAATATATTCCCTACATAATCCTGGTCGGTCCTGACGGAACCATACTGGAGACCAACCTGAGGGGCGACGGAATCCGTGCCGCTGTCAAGAAGCATCTGGGAATCAAGTAGAAATATATTCGGAATGATATGAAAAGAAGAGCGTTCATCAAGGATACCGCAATGCTGGTTGCGGCGGCAAGTGCCGGGAATGCGGTGAATGCGGCGGAGAGATCCTTCGCTTCGCTCAGGAAGACAGATATCAGTAAGACGGATGTCATTAAGGATGCAGGTGAGGGCAAGCTGATCGTTTCGGCGCCGATGCTGCAGAATTATGCCGAGACTTCCATCGGTGTCGCCTTTGCCGTGAGCGACCTGGCGAACGGCTATGTGCTCATCGGGGAAAAACCTGACCTGAGCGATGCCCGTAAGGTAAAATGCGGAGGTTACCGTCTGACAGAACTGAGCGACAAGGTGAGCCAGATCCGCGTCACCGGCCTCAAGCCTTCGACGAAATATTACTACAAGATCGGGGCGGACCGGATCCATTACGGCGGAGGTTATGACATGAAGATCCTCGGCAATGAAGAGGATTCAAAAATATATAGTTTCATTACCGCAGGTCCGGCCAGCACGGCAAAGTTCTGCGTCATAAACGACACCCATGTACGTTGGAACGCCATTGAACCCACCATAGAAAAGGTGGCAAGTCTCTCGCCGTCCTGCGTTATCTGGAACGGAGACGCCTCCAACACACAGGAGACCATTGAAAGCCAGGTGGGAATATTCCTTGATCCGCAGATCAGCAGGAAGGACTATGCTTCACAGATTCCGTATCTTTTCTGCCCCGGGAACCACGATTCCAGAGGAATGGCCAACCGCCACCTGGAAAAGGTCTGGATGTTCCGTCAGCCTGAAGAAAGAGCTCCCAGGGACTGGGATCTGGGAAGGAATTTCGCGGTCAGGATGGGAGACATCGCTCTTATCGGCCTTGACACTGCCGAGGACAAGCTTGACACCAATCCTTTGTTCGCCGGACTTTTCAACAGCGGAGAGTACCGTAAGGCACAGGTCGCCTGGCTTAAGGATGTCTTGAAGCGTAAGGAGATAGCCAAGGCACCATACCTGGTTGCGTTCTGCCATATCCCGCTTTTCGATTCGGATCCGACAGCAAATCCCGGCGATGTCGCTCCGGCCGACAAGGATCCCCGTTACAAGCATGATTTCGCGATCTGGCAGCGTACATGTGCCCAGCTTTGGGGACCGATCCTCGACAAGGCCGGCTGCCAGCTTGTGATCACGGCACATCAGCACATCTATCGTTATGATGCCCCTGCCGGTGACAGGCACTGGGCACAGATAGTGGGAGGAGGTCCCGATATGGATCCCTTAAAAGAAGGCAGGTTCCCGACGGTCATCGAAGGAGAAGTCAGGGGCAGGAAGTTGGAGATAACGATTCACAACATCCTGACCGGAAAGGTTCAGGACACCTTCACTTTCGCGCCGCGCAAACGTTAATCGGATTCTGCCAGGGAAACACTTACCGAGCCGAGGGCCTTGAGAGCATTCAGGAGTACCTCGGCTTCTTCCTTGTTTTCAAAAGGACCTGCCTTGAAGACCACCGAACCGTTCTCGACACTCTTGACCAGATCCTTGTCAGAGTGCTCATGGATAGTTGTCATGACGGCCTCTCCAAGAGACTGACCGTTCTCGGGATAGATCACGACGGTGTAGAGCCTCAGTTCCTCAAGTTTCCTGGCATTGGCGACGCTGACGCCCTGGCCGTCGTTCCAAGCGGTGATCTCGGCTGTCCTGAAACCAAGCTTCTTGACCTTGTTGAGGTTGGCGAGGACATCCTTGTAGGACCTGAACACTCCCACTGAATAGATGAACTTGTTGCCGGACTGTCTTTCGAAGACTGGGCTCAAACCCTTGATGTCCTGGATGGTCGCCTTCCTGGACTGGGTGAAGATACGGATCTGGTAGACCAGACCTTCGGGAAGGCTGTTGTTCTCGGCGAACCTTCCTTCAGGCAGGATCATGAATGAATAGTCGAACTTACGTACAGGCTTCCTGATTGCAAGCTTAGGTGCCGGGCCGTAACTGTTGCGGGAGAAAGTGTAGCCGGAAGCTGCTCCGACCACTTCCTTGTCAGCCTTGGCCTGGAGTTTCGATGCGTCGATGACTATTCCCTTGGAAAGGAAATCCATCTCTATGGCCTGAAGTTCCTTGACAGAGGCCTGCAGGGTTTTGTTCAGTTCGGGAAGGAGGAGTTCCTTCTCCTGTATGGTTGCCGAGAGTTCGGCTTTCCTTTCGTCCGAGGCTGATGAATATTCATTCCTGAGATTGTCAAGACTGCTGGTGAACCTTGAGACTGAATCCCGGAGGGAGCGGACTTCCTTGATCTTGTCGATGTAGAGACGTGTTTCTTCGCTCTTCGGGTCCTGGTCTTCGACAGCGGAACCATTGTCTATCCTCGTGGGGTCGTTTGCAGGGACCAGCGCAGCCAGTTGCCTGAGCTCAGCGACGTCTGAAAACGCCTTGCGTACTGGCATCCCGTCATATTCAAGGACATAGATGCAGACGCTGTCCTTGGAACATCCGCGGTTGGAAGCGAAGATCGAGTAGCGTCCATCCTCGGAATTGATGAACAGGAAGTCATCGTAGGGTGATGAATATGGGAATCCCATGTTGACGGGTACGTCCCAGTCCTTCGTCTCAGGGTTCCAGGTGGAGACGTAAAGGTCGTAACCACCCATCCCATAAAGGCCCTTGGATGCGAAATAGAGGGACTTTCCGTCCGGAGACAGCATCGGGTAGATTTCGTCGGAAGAGCTGGTCATCTGCTCGTTGATGAGCATGGGTGCAGACCAGAGCGAGTCTGCGAGGTATGTCCTGTAGATGTTTCGGATCCCATCTTCATCCTCAGCTGAGTAGTAGATGTCCTTGGCACCTTCCGGGATGTAGACAGCACCGGCTAGGTCATCCTTACCGAGGGAATCTAGCTGGTTGGGAGTCTTCCTCCAGCTGTTGTTCTTCAGGGGATAGAACAGGAAAAAGTCTTTCAGGGGGAAAGTCTGTTTTGCAACCACCGTAGGCTGGCTGCAGAAGTCCATCATCCGCAGTCCGTTCTGGCTCATGATAAGCAAGTCTTCAGCCTTTGCCCTGGCTGTTGAATCCTGATCTACGGCTTCCTGGCAAAGCCTTGCTGCAGAAGGATAATCGTATTGCAACCTTGCGGAATCAGCCCTTGCAAGAAGTCTGTCCGTAGATGTTTGTGCGCTGGCATCCAAAATGCTGAATGATGCCGCGAAGAGTATGCTGAGGATATAGAAAGCTTTCTTTTTCATTCCGGAAAAACGGGGTCAAAGCGTCTGCAAAAATAAGAAATACTTGGCAGATAATTTCTTTCTTAGAAAAAAATGCTAAATTTGTACCCTTATTTTTATGCGCAAAAGTTAAAACAATAAAAATATAAAGTAAAAAGTTATGCAAAGTAAAGGTTGGATAAGGCTTGTCGCCATCCTGCTAGCTATCGCTTCACTGTGGCAGCTTTCCTTCACGGCGGTGACGGCCATCCAGGAAAAGAAGGCAGACAAGTTTGCGGAGAAAGCTGCGGTTGCCGCAATGAACTCCTCATCTTTCTCCAAGATCGCCTCAGAGGACCAGGCTTATTATCTGGACTCTATCAGGAAAGACCAGAACAGGGTCTACATTGATTCAATTTCATCCCAGAAGGTTTATCTCTGGAACACCTACAAGGATTGCAAGGCCAAGGAAATCAACCTCGGTCTGGACCTCAAGGGCGGTATGAACGTCATGCTTCAGGTTCAGCTCCAGGATCTTGTCAAGGCCCTTTCCGGTGACAACGCGACTCCTGAATTCACAAGGGCTCTTGCTCTTGCAAAGGAGCGCAGCGTCAACTCCAGGGATGATTTCATAACCCTTTTCGGTAACGCATGGAAGGAAGTCGGTGGCGGACAGAGGCTTGCCCAGATCTTCGGTACCTACGAGATGAAGGACAAGATCAAGCCTGAATCTACCGACGCAGAGGTCCTCAACGTTATCCGTGCTGAGTCCGAGAGTGCAGTTGCAAACTCATTCAACGTCCTCAGGAACCGTATCGACCGTTTCGGTGTCACCCAGCCTTCGATCCAGAAACTTGGAAACAGCGGACGTATCCTCGTCGAACTCCCTGGTGTCAAGGAGCCTGAGCGTGTGAGGAAGCTCCTCCAGGGTACCGCATCCCTCGAATTCTGGGAGACCTTCACCAACCAGGAGATTTCCGGTTATCTTGCCGAGGCTAACGCCAGACTCGCAGAGATCCTTGCTGATGAGCCTGTGGCCGGAGAAGCCAGCGAGGCCCCTGCAGTCGAAAGCGCTGACTCTCTCCTCGCTTCAGAGATTGCCCAGAACCAGGTTTCCGAAGCTGATCTCGAGGCTTACAAGAAGCAGAACCCTCTCTTTGCTGTCCTGACTCCTTCACAGTACACCGGCAATGCCTGCATCGGTTTCGCTACCGCAGTCGACACTGCCAAGGTCAACAGGTATCTCTCCATGCCTCAGGTAGCTGAGATCTTCCCTGCCGAGTTCCGCCCGATGTGGTCCGTCAAGCCTTCCGAGATGTTCGAGGCTGATAACGTCTTCGAGCTCGTGGCTATCAAGTCCACTTCCAGGGATGGCAAGGCCAAACTCGACGGTGGTGTCGTAACCGACGCCCGCGTTGTCTATGACCACGGCACCAACGGAGAACCTTCAGTCTCCATGAGCATGAATGCTGAGGGCGCCAACATTTGGGCCCGAATGACAGGCGACAACGTAGGAAGGCAGATCGCCATCGTCCTCGACGGTATGGTCTATTCCTATCCTAATGTCAACAGCGCCATCACTGGCGGTCAGTCCTCCATCACCGGTCACTTCACCCCTGAAGAGGCAACCGACCTTGTGAACGTCCTTAAGTCCGGTAAGCTTCCCGCTCCTGCAACCATCATCCAGGAGCAGGTTGTCGGACCTTCCCTCGGTGCCAAGTCGATCAGGGCTGGTATGATATCCTTCCTGATCGCCTTCCTGCTCGTCCTCATCTACATGATATTCTTCTATCAGGGTGCTGGTGTAGCAGCTGACATCGCCCTCCTCTGCAACGTGCTTCTCCTCTTCGGAGTCCTCGTTTCATTCGGAGCGGTCCTGACTCTGCCGGGTATAGCCGGTCTCGTCTTGACCATGGGTATGGCCGTGGATGCGAACGTGATCATCTATGAACGTATCAAGGAGGAACTTGCCGCCGGCAAGGGCCTGAGCAAGGCTGTGTCAGACGGTTACAAGAACGCTTATTCCGCCATCATCGACGGTCAGGTCACCACCCTCCTTACCGGTATCGTTCTCTTCATCTTCGGTTCCGGTCCTGTCCAGGGCTTCGCCACCACGTTGATCATCGGTATCATCACCTCTGTTCTTACTTCCATCTTCATCACCCGTCTGATCTTCGACGACCGCATCAAGAAGGGAAAGAACATCACTTTCGAGAACAGCCTTACCAGGAACTTCATGAAGAACACCCACTTCGATTTCATCGGAGCACGCAAGTGGTCTTACATTGTTTCCGGAGCCCTGATCCTCATCTCCCTCGTTTCCATCTTCACCAAGGGCTTCACCTATGGTGTCGACTTCACTGGTGGCCGTACCTATGTCGTCCGTTTCGACAAGCCTGTCACTGCTGAAGAGATCCGTCAGGCTGCCATCGCCGAATTCGACGGTGCCGTCGAGGTCAAGCAGTTCGGTGGTGAGAGCCAGATGAAGATCACTACCCAGTACAAGAACGACGAGGAATCTAGCGATGTTGACGCCGAAGTCGAAGGCAAGCTCTACAATGCCCTGAGTCCTTTCTTCGCAGAAAAGCTCACCATAGACGAGTTCAAGTCGACTCTCGACAATGCCAACGGTATCATCTCCTCAGACAAGGTAGGTCCTACCATCGCAAATGACATCAAGCGTGACGCTATCATTGCTGTCATCCTTGCTCTCTTCGTGATCTTCGCCTACATAGCCTTCAGGTTCAAGGGATGGACTTGGGGTCTCGGTGGTGTCGTCTCACTGGCCCACACTGCAATCATCGTCATCGGTTTCTTCTCGTTGTTCTCCGGCATCCTGCCGTTCAACCTCGACGTTGACCAGACGTTCATCGCGGCTATCCTTACCATCATCGGTTACGCTATCAACGACAACGTGGTTATCTTCGACCGTATCCGTGAGTACAGGACCCTGCACCCGAACACCGACCTCAAGACCAACACTAACCTGGCTTTGAACGCAACCCTCACTCGTACGGTCAACACCTCTGTCTCCACCCTCGTTACCATGCTCGCTATTGCGATCTGGGGAGGTGAGTCCATCAGGGGTCTTGCAGTTGCTCTCATCCTTGGTATCTGCATCGGTACTTATGCATCCATCTTCATCGGAACTCCGGTGATGTACGATGCCACTGTTTCCCGTCAGAAGAAGCTTGCTGAAGCTCCTGCCAAGAAGAGCTCAAAGAAGTAAAAACCATTATTAATAACTGAAAGCGCCGGCCCACAAAAGTCGGCGCTTTGTAATAACCAACAACATGAAAGAGAATTTCAGAATTGAGTCGGACCTGCTTGGTGAACTTCAGGTTCCTGCCGATGCCTACTACGGCGTTCAGACGCAGAGGGCATTGAACAACTACAAGATCTCCAACACAAGGATGTGCGACTATCCTGACTATGTCATCGCCATGGCGTGCATCAAGCTGGCCGCAGCCGAGACCAACAAGGAACTCGGCGCTCTTGATCCGGAGATTGCAGATGCCATAGTTGCAGCATGCCGTGAGATCATCGACGGCAAGTTCCACGACCAGTTCCCTGTGGACATGATGCAGGGAGGCGCCGGCACTTCGGTCAACATGAACGCCAACGAGGTCATCGCCAACCGCGCCCTCGAGATCATGGGCCATGAGAAAGGTGAGTACAAGTTCTGCTCTCCCAATGATCATGTCAACTGCGCCCAGTCGACCAATGACGCCTATCCTTCAGCTTTCCGCTACGCGTTCATCCGCATGAACAGGAAACTTGAGAAGAGCCTGAAAGATCTTATCGAAGCCTTCAGGCAGAAGGGTGTCGAATTCAAGGACGTGATAAAGATGGGACGTACACAGCTTCAGGATGCAGTCCCCATGACTTCAGGCCAGGAATTCCATGCCTATGCAACCAACCTTGGAGAGGAAGTCCTCAATCTTGAAAGGAACGTCAACCTGCTCTATGAGATCAATATGGGTGGAACCGCTATCGGAACCGGCCTCAATGCAAAGCCTGGCTTTGCCGAGCTTTGTGCAAGGAAGCTTACCGAACTTACAGGAGAGAGGTTCATTGCTGCCCCCGACCTTGTCGAGGCAACTCCTGACACTGGTGCTTATGTGAGCTATTCAGGAGCTCTGAAGAGGCTTGCCGTGAAACTTTCCAAGATTTGCAACGACCTCAGGCTCATGGCTTCCGGTCCCCGTTGCGGTCTCAAGGAGATCAACCTTCCTCCCAAGGCTCCCGGATCATCCATCATGCCAGGTAAGGTCAACCCTGTCATTCCCGAGGTTACCAACCAGGTTTGCTTCAAGGTCATTGGCAATGACACCACCGTGTCCTTCGCTGCGGAAGCCGGACAGCTCCAGCTCAACGTTATGGAACCGGTCATCGCTGAATCCATCATGGAGAGCATCACCTGGCTGACGAATGCTATGGATACCCTCCGTACCGAGTGCATCGAAGGCATCACCGTCAACAAGGAACGCTGCTATGACATGGTCAAGAACAGCATCGGCATCGTCACCGCCCTCAATCCTATCATAGGTTACAAGGCCAGTACCAAGATAGCCAAAGAAGCTCTCGAGACCAACCGATCTGTCTACGACATCGTCCTCGAACAAGGAATCATGACCAAGGAAGACCTTGACAAGACTCTCGATCCCGAGAATATGATCGGGTAATCAGGATCCAAAACAAAAATAGCCGGCCCTTGAAGGGTCGGCTATTTTTATATTCACAAAGACCTTACTTGATCTTCTTGTAGCCGTAACGTGCCTCGTCACCAAGCTCGATCTCAATCTTCATGAGACGGTTGTACTTGGCGATACGGTCGGTCCTGCTGAGGGAACCGGTCTTGATCTGGCCGCTGTTGGTAGCAACCGCAATGTCGGCGATGGTGGTGTCCTCAGTCTCGCCGGAGCGGTGTGAAGTCACGGTGGTGTAGCCGTTGCGGTGGGCCATCTCGATTGCGTCGAGAGTCTCGGTCAGGGAACCGATCTGGTTGACCTTGATGAGGATGGAGTTGCCTGCGCCCATCTCGATACCCTTCTGGAGGTACTTGACGTTGGTGACGAAGAGGTCATCGCCGACGAGCTGGCAGCGTCCGCCGATAGCCTTGGTGAGCTTAACCCAGCCTTCCCAGTCTTCCTCGCTGAGGCCGTCCTCGATGGAGTCGATCGGGTACTTGGTGATGAGCTGCTCGAGGTAAGCGATCTGCTCCTCGCTGGTGAGCTTCTTGCCATTGGGATCCTTCTTCTTGCCGTCCTTCAGCTGCTTGTAGTCATAGTAGAAGGTGTCACCCTCCTTGAAGCAGAACTCGGAAGCAGCGCAGTCCATGGCGATGGTCACGTCCTTACCAGGCTCGTAACCTGCCTTCTTGATAGCCTCGATGATGCAGTCAAGAGCATCGTCGATGCCTTCGAGCTTCGGTGCGAAACCACCTTCGTCACCAACTGCAGTGGAAAGGCCGCGGCCCTTCAAGACCTTCTGGAGAGCGTGGAAAACCTCGGCTCCGATACGGACTGCCTCAGCCTCGCAGGTTGCGCCGACGGGACGGATCATGAACTCCTGGAAAGCGATGGGAGCGTCGGAGTGTGCTCCACCGTTGATGATGTTCATCATAGGAACAGGCAGGACATAGGCGTTGGTTCCACCGATGTAGCGGTAGAGAGGAATGCCAAGATATTCAGCGGCAGCCTTTGCAACGGCGAGGGAAACGCCGAGGATGGCATTTGCACCGAGGTTGCTCTTGGTGGGGGTTCCGTCAAGCTCGATCATGGTCTTGTCGATTGCGCGCTGCTCGAGGGCGGACATTCCGATGATGGCAGGAGCGATCTTGTCGTTGATGTTCTCTACAGCCTTGAGGACACCCTTGCCGCCGTAGCGCTTGGGGTCTCCGTCGCGAAGCTCAAGAGCCTCGTTCTCTCCGGTGGATGCTCCTGAAGGAACAGCTGCAACACCGATGACACCGCTTTCGAGGACAACTTCGGCCTCGATCGTAGGATTTCCTCTTGAATCAAGGATTTCCCTTCCTGTAACTTGGATAATTCTCATGATTTATAAAAAATAATTAAGTAGTTTTCAACTATCCCACAAAGATAAGAATTATTCCTTAATTCCCCTCAAATTAAAGGCTCTCGCAACCAACTGCCGCAAGAAGTCTCGCAGCGGCAGTGATTACGGCCGATTTGGCCCCGATGCAGGCTTCGGCTGTGTCGTTGTAGACCCTTACCGCCAGGAGGTAGTCCAGGAGGGAGGAGTCTCCTTGTGAATATGCAGCCTTGCGGCTTTCCAGGATTGTCCTGGCGTCCGCCAGCATCTGGTCGGAGCACTTTTCTCTGGCAAGCAGGGCGGCCTTGTAGGACGACCAGGCCCTCCTGCCCTGGGTGTGGCCGCCGTCCGAACTGCCGGTGATGTGGTTCTTCCAGAAGATGTGGGAGTGGGTGATGACGCGTCCGTCCACTACGTGGCTGTGCCAGAACATAGTGGCATTCACATAATTGAAAAGCAGGATGCCGATGAACAGCATCAGCATCATGCTTCTCAATCTGTCATTTCTGACGCGCATGATCCGTGTTTTTATCTCAAATGGCTTCGAGGATTCCTTCGATCGAACCGACCACCTTGTCGAAAATCTTGTACATCAGTTCGGGCTCCTGTTTTTCAGGAATATACACTATCGTTTTGAGTCCGCGGCCGGCGAACCAGCCGGCTTCGGTGTGGGCCGACCTGCCGCATGGCAGGACAAGCACACAGGTGTCGGCCCATAGCATGGCGTCCAGGTCGGCCTTGAAGCCTTTTTCGGCGACAGGATGGGTGAGATTGTGAATATATTCATCAACGCTCCAATCCTGCCAGTCTTCGCGGACGTCAGACCAGTGGAAACCTCCGGGATTCTCCTTCGGGTTCCTGAAATCATAGACCTCATGGCCGGCATCAAGGAGTCGTCTGACCACTTCCGGCTGGTAGGCGTTTCTCCAGCTTGACGCTACATAGACCTTTGCCATCTCTTAATATGTTTCAAGCTCTCTCCATGAGGGGAAGGTCGGGAATTTTGCATGCGGTTCTGTCTGGTACCAGAACACAGTTGCTGCAATGTCAGAGTTCTGGGCCAGGTATCTCCCGTCCTTTCTCCAGCCAAGATCCTGGATAGTGATCTTCAGATCCTTCTGGAAACGTACGGGATCCATGATGTGCCAGCGGTACAATCCGAATCTCTGCTGGGACTTGTAGGTCCCGTCGGGCCGGATTACCTGACAGAGACCGGCATAAGGGGTGCAGAACGGAACGTACTTGCCTCCGATGTCGAAATTGTAGGATCCGCAGAAATAGTCTTCCGTTCCGGTTCCGCAGATAGTGGGATACTTCTTGTCTCCGTCGATGAAGAATTTGATTTCACCTTCACCCCACCATCCTGTGTTGTGGACTCCCCAGGCGAGGTAGACTCCGACGTAATGTCCCTGGCCCTTGATTCCGTCGATGACGGTGAAGTCAGAACCTTCGTTCCAGCGGGTGCGGCGGAACTGTGCGTGGAAGTAGGCTGCGTCGGAAGGCACTTCGGTGAGGGTGTAATCGATCTGGTAGTACAGATGCATCTCCTCGCTGTCATTGACGTTCTCCATCGTGATCTTGCATTTCTTGCGGAAAGGCATGGACCAGTAGCAGTTGAAAGCCCTTCCGGGATTGACACAGACAGGCAGGGAGACCACGGGGGCATATTCATTCCATCCCATGCAGAAGAAGTCGGCGATCGGGCATTCAACCGAAGGGGTAGGTTCGTCATCCCAGTAGATTCTGATGATGGTGTAACGCCACACTCCGGTAGGGGTCATCCAGATGTGCTGGATGGCTCCAGGACCGTCGATCTCAGCGATGGTGACGGTCTCTCCCGGGGCAATGTAGATGTAAGGATTGACCTTCCATGTCTCTCCCAGGTCTCGGGCGGCTTTGGAAGCATTGTTGACGTTCCTGGTGATGTTGTCGGCGTCAGGTACGGCCATGCCTCCCTTGCCCTTTTCACCAGTGAAATTCTCAGGAGAGATCGAACGTGTCTGGGCATTCGAGAGTCTGGAAAGATTTCCGAGATTCATGTCCAGCCCGTTGAAATTCTGGGCTGAAGCAGCTAATGTGAACAGGCCTGCTGCTATTGAGGCCAAAAGTCTTGATGCTCTCATATTCCTTGTTCTGAAAAATTATCTGCTGAAACCGCGGGAGGCAAAGGGAAGGGCGGTACGGAGGGCGGAGTGCCAATATTCCCAGTTGTGGACTCCGTTGCGGACCCGGAGTTCGCTCTTGACTCTCTTCATCTTCATCTTCATGTGGAGTTCGAAGGAAAGGGCCACCAGGAAATCATCGTCTCCGCAATCAAAGAACCACCTGACTCCGCGGAGTGCTTCGAGGGTGGCGTCGTCGGCATTGTCGACAAATGCCAGTGCGGAATGGTCGTGCACGGCCTTGCAGACATAGTAGAACTTGTCCTTCTTGGTGTCCTCACTGGGCTCTCTGATCTCCTGATAAAGCCATGCGCTCATAGCATAGCAACTTGAGAACATGTCAGGATGCCTTTGGGCGTAGACTGTACTTCCGCCTCCTCCCATCGAGAGGCCCATTACGGCACGATGCTCCTTGTCACCGATACCGCGGTATTTCTTTTCGGCCGTTGGGATGAGTTCCTGGAAGAAAAAGTCTTCGTAGTTCCATCCCGGCATGTTAAAATAGCCGTTCCACTCATTGTGGGCATCGGGATGGCCTGCATTGGGCATGATTATGACCATCTCGTCGGCTTCGCCGGAACCGATCAGTTCATCAGCCACTTCTTTCACGCATCCTTTGGCATCCCAATCCTTGTAGGTGCCGTAGAGACCATGCAGGAGATAGACCACTGGATACTGTTTCTCGCTTTTGTCGAAACCGTCCGGAAGGTAGACGTTGTATTTTACCTCGGCGCCGAGTACGCGGCTTTTGAGGCTGTCAGTTACGATTTTGCCTGCATGTGCGGACAGGACCGGCATCATGAGCAGGACCAATGACAGGGGAAGGAACCGTTTCATTTCATTGAATAATTTGAATCAAGAATTAAGTCAACTTCTAAAAATAGTGATTATCTTTGATAAACCGCGTATTAATTTCCCAAAAAATGAGCAGAGTATCAGTTGTAATTGCTGCCTTTGCCATCCTGCTGGCAGCGTGTTCACGTACTTCGATTGAAGTCTCTCCTACGGACCGTCCTTGTGCCGATATTCCCAGGGGAGCTGCCCTATTCGGCAGCTGGGTTGAAGATCCTTCCTCGATTCCGGTTTCATTTGTCTATGGAGAAGAAAGGCATGATGGTCTCGGAGGACTCGACCTGATCTCTGCTTCCTGTAATGAGACGGCTTCCGAAAAGATCCTCCAAGCGGTTTTCAGCCTTGACAGGGATGTGGAACTGAAGGTAGATGCCTTATTCAACAAAGAATTTGGTGAGACCGAGTACACCGTCTGGGTGGAGAACAAGGGAACGTCTCCAAGCAAGGAATTGAAGGATATTTACAGTGCCGTCATTCCTTTCAAAGGCGGTGATGCGGTACTGCGCGGCTGCCTCGGAGACCACGTCAACAAGTACGCGGACTACCAGACTCCATTGAAGGATACCCTCGTCAGCTTCGTGTCTTCCAACGGAAGGGCCACCCATATAGTTTTCCCATATTTCGACCTTGTCCATGGTGACGGAGGAACTCTCCTTGCGATTGGATGGGCTGGAACCTGGCAGGCTGAGTTCAGCAATGAAGGAGGAGAGACCCTTTGGAAGGCTGGCAACTGCAATGATTTTGATTCAGTGATCATGCCGGGAGAAAAAGTACGTTCGGCCCTTGTCGTGATGCTGCCTTACAAGGGAAGGGACCGGGATGACGCAACCAATCTTTGGAGAGAGTGGTTCTTGAAATACAACATGCCTTCTGCCGATGCTGAAGGTAACATGATCCAGCCTTTTTCGACGACATGTTTCGCTTCCGACACAGGACTGCCCAATTCCGACGGTTCCATCTCGGAACGCTTCTACACCTGGAAAAGGACCCTGGAACGTCTTGTCTATGAGGATGTAAAACCGGATTTCAGATGGTTTGACGCGGGTTGGTATTTCGATCCTCGCGGCAACACTGTCCCTTCGGATTGGTACGGAACGGTGGGTACCTGGGAGTTGGACACCCTCAAATGGCCGGGCAAGACGTTCCTGGAGTCGAACGAAGCCTGCCACAAGGAAGGCATGAAGGTCCTGGTCTGGTTCGAACCGGAAAGCGTTTGCGATGTAGAAGACCTTGCCAAGAACTATGGCTACAACCCGGAATGGGCCGACTTCAATCGGGGCAACCGTTATACCAACAACCTTGGCAACCATGACTGCCTGGAATGGACCCTTGGCAGGATAACCAAGATGATGGGCGAAAACGGGGTGGACCTTTTCCGTGAGGATAATAATTCCAATCCGGTCAAAGCTTGGACAGGGTTCGATGCCAAGGAGATTGAAAAGACAGGACTTCCCAGGAAAGGAATCACCGAGAACCTTGCCATCCAGGGTCATTATGAGCTTTGGGACAGGATCATAGACTTCTGCGCCAGGAACGGCAAATGTACCTTCATTGACAACTGCGCTTCCGGAGGCGGCCGAAACGACATAGAGTCCTTGCGCCGCAGCCTTCCTTTCATGAGAAGCGATGCCGACAGGACCACGACGGCCCTGCGCCTTTCAATGACTACATCATATTGCCGTTGGATTCCCTTCCATGGTGCCAACACCAAGGAATCCAAGGGCGAACTGGAGCCCGGAGTGGAAGGAGGAAGTACCTTCTACATCACGAGGGCTTCGTGGCTGCCTGTCTATAATATTTCTGAGGTCTTCACCCATGATGTCCATATGGATTACGACCGTCTAAGGGCGACTTTCGGGGAATGGAAAAAGTACAATCATTTTCTCATAAAGGACATGTATCCCCTGACGCCCTGGCATCGTCATGATGACGATTCTTCCTGGACGGCTATCGCCTGGCACGACAGGGAGACTGACGAGGCGGTGCTCCAGGCCTTCCGCCAGGAGACATGCGAGGAGCCGTCGTACACGGCAGTTCTCAAGTTCCTGAAACCAGATAGGAAATATTCCCTCACCAACGAGGACACCGGAGAAGTCAAGACATTGACAGGGGCCGAGTTATCTTCTTCCGGCCTGGAAATAGTCCTTCCTGAACCCAAGTCTTCGGCCATCTGGCACATCGTTCCGGTCGAATGATTTCTTTTATGGGAAGGTATTTTTTAGTAAATTGCAAAGACATTAAAACAACTCCAATGAAAAAGTTTCTAGGTTCGTTGCTGATTATCCTCATCAGCACGCTTCAGCTCTCCGCATGGGAGCGTGAGTCAATTTGGCCCAAGGGCAAGATGCCTGATGCTCAGAAGCACCAGATAGCCGCAATGACAGACGAAGCCGGCAAGGAAGGCTTCAATCCGGACAAGCACAGGGTAGCTTACCTGGAATGGTTCGAGGCTCCGGATGCTTCTGTCAGGAACGGGTCGTGCATGATCCTTATTTCCGGCGGAAGCTATCAGAATTGCTGTGATGTGGGACTGATCGACACCTGGCACAAGGAACTGACCAAGAGAGGTGTCCAGTGCGTCAACTTCGTGTACAGGACTCCTCGTCCGGTGGGTCTTCCAATTTACCAGACTGCCTGGGAAGACGGACAAAGGGCGGTGAGAATGGTCAGAAGCGAGGCTGCCAAGCGTGGTTTCGATCCTGAGAAGATAGGAACGATCTCCATGTCTGCCGGATCCCATCTCGCCCTGCTTCTCGCAACCAGTTCACAGACACCTGCTTACAAACCGGTGGACAAGATAGATGAGTATCCTTGCCACATCAACTGGGCGATCGTCAATGCCCCTGCTTATGTGACAACTGATGGAGAGACAGGTATTCCTGCTACCAGGGAAGGTTACGGGACGGATGTAAAGCTTAGTGAAGTCTTCAAGTTCGACGAGAAGACCTGCCCCATGAGCCTTCATCATGGAGGGAAGGATCCCTATGCTCCGGACGGTTCAACCCTTGTCTACAGGCAGCTCCGCAGGATGGGAATCCCTGCTGAACTTCATCTTTATCCGAACAAGGGCCATGGCGCCTTCGGTCTCGAGCGCGGAATAGAATTCATGACCCAGATGGGTTTCCTCGGTCCTCTTGCAGAGCCGGTGAACATCATGGACAGGTTTTCAAGTGATGCAGACAGGGCGGAGCACATCGTTGAGGATGTATGGCCGGAGGGCAAGATGCCTGATCCGCAGCCTAACCAGTGCAAGCCCTACATTGAGTGGCATATTCCCGCCCAACTTAAGACCAAGGCCATCCAGATCATATATTCAGGAGGCTCCTACACCGGCAATGACCCTGACGGTTTCGAGGTTGCTCCCGCGAGGAGGTATCTCAATGCGATGGGGGTTACCGTCGTTACAATGAAGTACCGTACACCACGTCCTGCAGGTCTGTCAAAGCACACAACTGCGTGGCAGGACCTTCAGAGGACGATCCGTATCGTGAGGAGCGAAGCTGAAAGCCGCGGTCTCGATCCCAACCGCATCGGCATCATGGGATCCTCTGCCGGAGGTCATCTGACGCTCATGGGTGTGACATCTTCCAAGCACAAATCCTACTATCCGATCGACGATATCGACAAGCTGCCTTGCAATGTTCAGTGGGGTATAGGAATATATCCGGCTTACTCTCTCACGGATGGTGCTGAAAAACCCAATACCGGCGGAGGCAATGACGACTCTGCCGTCCTGGTTCCTGAATTCTCCTTCGACCTTGACACCGCTCCGATGCTTTTCATCCACGGCGATGCCGACGGCTGGGCTTCGATGAACTCCGTCAAGACATGGGAGAAGATGCGTGCCATGGGTATCCAGTGCGAGCTCCACACTCTCGCACTCCGTCCTCACTGCTTCCAGAGGGAGGCTTCTCCAGGTACCGGAAGCTACACCTGGCTCGACCGTATAGGTGAATACCTGCAGCCGTTCATCAAGGAACAGTAATCTTTATGAATATGAGATCTTTTCTTTCGATAGGGAAAATCCTGGCGGCGGCCGTACTTGCCCTTATGTGCGCCGGCTGTGCCAAAGATGACGGCCGCGTGGACGTGATCTTCGACACAGATGCCAACAATGAGATTGACGACCAGCATGCTATTGCATATCTGCTGCTCAATGACGATGTATTCAACACCCTCGGTCTCACTACGAATACTACCCGAAACGGCGGAGATATCAAGCTCCAGACCCTTGAGGCCAAGAGGGTTACTGCCTTGGTAGGTATGCCCGGGACTCCGATCTATGAGGGAGCTGACGGCTCTTTCGAAGAGATTCTTCCCGAGATCGACAAGAAGGAATTCGATGGCTGCTCAGCCGTGAATTTCATAATTGACCAGGCCCGGAAGCACTCGCCCAAGAAACCCTTGACTGTCATTGCGGTAGGTAAGCTGACCAATGTTGCCCTTGCTCTTGCGAAGAAGCCTTCGATTGCGAAGAGGATCCGTCTTGTCTGGCTGGGAACCAATTATCCCAAGCCAGGGGAATACAATTTCGACAACGACATCCCTTCAGTCAATTACGTACTTGACACCAAGGTGCCTTTCGAGATAACAGTTGTCCGCCCCAACGATCCTTCCGGCACATGGGCTGTCAATGTTGCAAGGGAATATGCACATGAGCATTTCACCGGCCTGGGACCTAGGGTCAAAGAGGCAGTGGACGGCCGCCATGGCGGAAAGTTCACTTGTTTCGGCGACTATTCCGTGGACCTTTTCGACAATGTCAAGGAACTGGTACGTTCCCTCTACGACATGTCAGCTGTGGCCATAGTGAAGAATCCGGACTGGGCAGAGACCGTGACGATACCGGCTCCTGTCTTCCAGGATGGAGAGTGGGTCGAGAGGCCTGACAACGAGCGCAAGATCACCATCTGGCAGAACTTCAACCGTGACGCCATCGTTGCCGATTTCATCGCTACGCTCTCGAAATAACTCGATGACCAATTGTCATTGGATGACTTCGAGAATGTCGTAGATCTCCAATGAATCCAGTTTTAAGGAAGCTATCCCATCTTTGTAACGGAAAGGGATAGCTTTTCCGTATGGCTGCCGGACGATTCTGGCTGGTTTCTCCGGGCATCTGATAGATATTTCCAAGTTCCTGACAGGATCTATTTTTTCGATCAGCGCTGCGTTTCTGTGGTCCCCGGAAGTGTTGACAAGATGCAGCTGCAATCTTCCGTTCAGTTTCCTGACCGAGACATCCACAAAAGGAGACGAGATGACCTCTGCCGCAGGGTTGGAGAACATTCCTGCTACCAGGGTTTTCATGCCTGAACGTATCTCTGTATCCCTCCTGGCATTCTCGTAGTCATTGGAAACCGCTTCCGGAATGAAGCCGATCTTTCCTTTTCCAAGTGCGGCACTGAACCATCTGCCTTCTTGGAGAGTGACCCCGGAGAGTCTGGAAAAGAGTGAAGACATCTTTTCCCCGACCACCAGCAATGAACCTCCATTACGGGCATAATCAACCAGGTCGTCGCAGAACAAAGGAGACAGAGAGTCGCACTCGGGAATGACGATGACTGGGAATCTGCTCATGTCCGGCTGCAGGGAAGCTTCCCCGAGCAGGTCGACACTGTACTGGCATTCCAGGAGGCACTGCAGGATACCGGCCGCCCGTCCTGTGTTGTTGGGGAAGAGGGCTCCAGGGTTACCTGGTATGTTGCGATGCTGATAGTCGAAGGTCGATAATAGCACGGCTACCTGCGGAATTTGGACAGAGTGATGGCAGTACTGTTGCCTGGCCCTTGCGAAAACGGCCACGTCAGCCATCGAACTCAGTTTCTCAAGGTTGAACGACCCGTCCCTGTTCTGGGTGTAATAGGCTTGGAAGCCTCCTCCTTGCGAAAGGGTGACTGCAGCCTCCCTCATAAGCTGGACCGATGGTTTCTGACCTACCGACTTTCCGTCCTTGTAACCGAAACTCCATGCCATCAGGTCCCAAGGCATTCCCTGGGAAGAAAGGTAACGGGCAGCGACACGTGCAGAGTTGACGCTGTTCGATGCGGAATAATCTCCCGACAGGAAATCGACAGGAGCGGAGACCGGTTCGGACATGTGGTGGGTGTAGGCCCAGTTACTGCAGATCTGGAAGTCTGGATATTCATTCCTGACAGCGGCGATGTAGTGCCTGAGATATTCCCTGAAGGCTTCACGGTTGAACTGCTTCCATTCGTACCAAAGCGGGTCTTCGGGAGAGAGGGGAGCATGGTCGGCGCCGGTCTTTTCCTTGAATAGCCTGACGGCTCTTTCTCCGTAGTCCAAGGTGGTGGCCCAGCACTCTCCGTCTACCCACACTCCATCGACTCCGTAGGTGCCGGCGAGTTCTTTGAGTTGAGGTATAAGCAGCCTGTCGGAGTAGGGGCTGAAAACCGAGGTGATCCTGTCACTGGGTTTGCCGTCGCTTCCAATTACAGCCCAGTTGGGATGAAGTTCAACGGCCCTGGCGTCCCAGACTCCTGAATAGTGCATGTAAAGACCTACACCATGGCTGGCCGTCACCTTCCTCCAGACGGCAAGAGGATCCGTGACCACCCCGGGAGCCGGGTTGCCGACCTTCGTAGGGTAACTTGAATAGCCGGGATGTCCTTTGCAGTCAATCTGGATGTAATCGGGATGTACCATGTCTAGGATGGTCTCGACCATCTTTGGGGTGGTGTTGGCTCCGATGTTCTTGTCGGAGGCGCCGGCGTGGAAATCAAAATGGATTCCAAGGAAACTCTCGTCCCGGCGGAGGCGTTCCTGCCCAATGACGATGTTCGTGCAGGATAGGATGGCCAATGCCAGGAGGCAATACTTCAACTTCATGGTTATCATGTGATTATTAATTATGTTCTTTTATTCCGGTCATCAATCTGACAGCTGTGTCGTGGAGATTCCTGCGGGCGGTCTCAGGATTCATGGCCTCCTCGGTGGGCAAGCCGGGAGGGTTTATGCAGATTATGTCTTTGTAACCGAGATCTTTCAACAAGATAGGATCGGAAATCATCCCCGCTATTGCAATTGTAGGAATACCCAGTTTTGATGCATGCTTGAGCACGCATAGAGGAGCCTTGCCCTTGAGAGTCTGACCATCCATCTTGCCTTCTCCGGTAATCACCAGGTCGGCACCTTCTGCTAGGGAGTCAAATCCGATCACATCCAGGACCATCTCGGCTCCGGGGGTCAGCCTGGAGCCCAAGAAGGCCATCAAAGCTCCTCCAAGACCTCCTGCGGCCCCTGCGCCCGGGATCTCCTTGACATTTGTTCCTGTGCTTTCCTGAATAACCGAGGCGAAAGATTCTAGTCCCTTGTCCAACAGCTGGACTTCCTCTGGTCCGGCACCCTTCTGCGGACCGAAAACGAAGGCCGCTCCGTCGGGCCCGCAGAATGGATTGTCCACATCGCATGCGGTTATGAAGGTACAGCCATTAAGGGCGGGATTCTTTCCGGAGGAATCGACGGACGCTATCTTTTCAAGAGAGGCTCCGACAGGAGGCAGTTCTTTACCATCTGAATCCAGGAAACGCCAACCAAGGGCGGCGAGCATTCCGGTTCCTCCATCGTTGGTTGCACTTCCTCCTATCCCGATCAGGAAATGCCTGCAACCTCGCCCGAGAGCATCCAGAATCAATTCTCCGGTACCGAAGGTGGTTGTAAGCATAGGGTTACGCAGGCCGGTGGGAATAAGTGGCAGACCGCTGGCCTGGGACATCTCAATCACGGCTGTAAGACCTTCTCCAGGGACATCCACGATGGCATATTCAGAGATCACCTTCTCCCGGAAGGGTCCATGCACCTCGCATTTGACCATTTCTCCTCCGAGGGCCCGGCAGAGAGCGTCGGTCGTGCCCTCGCCGCCGTCAGCCATTTCAAGGCGGACCGTCTCGCATTCAGGGAACACTTCCGATGCAGCCTCTGCCACGATTCCGGCGATTTCCATCGAGCTGATCGAGCCCTTGAACGAATCTGATGCAATTACTATCTTTTTCATACCGTCAAAGGTTGAGCCCGTAACTGTGCTTTATCTCGTTCATCACGAAGGATGACTGGATGGAACCGATTGAGTCCACGGTTCCGAGGACGTTGATTATGAACTCGTTGTAGTCTTTCATGTCGGGAGCGTGGATCTTCAGGAGGTAGTCGAACTCGCCAGAGATGTTGTAGCATTCAGTCACCTGGGGGATGTCCTTGATCATATCCACGAAGGCAAGTGCGACGTCGCGGCTCATCTGCTTCAGCTTTACGGAGCAGAAAACTTCAAATCCCAGATTCAGTTTTTCGGCATCCAGGATGGCTACATATTTCTGGATGTATCCTTCACGTTCCAGCCTCTTGAGGCGTTCGAAGACGGGAGTGGTTGACAAGTTCACCTTCGCTGCAAGCTGCTTTGTGGTCAGCCTTGCGTCTTCCTGAAGCAGCCTCAGGAGTTTAAGGTCAGTCTCGTCCAGGGAAGTGTGGTTCATGGAAAATTATTCTTTTAAAAGGCCTTTTGAAGGGCTAATTTTTTATTCATATTCTATTTTACTTGTCAAATTTAGCAATATTTCCCAAGTTTTTGAAAATACTTGAAAAATATTTCTTATGACAGTAATTTTGCATCAAATCAATTGACCAATGGACGAGAAATTGCATATCGGTACGCTCTGCGTTCAGGCAGGTTACCATCCCGGCAAAGGAGAATCACGCCAGATTCCGATCATTCAGAGTACTACTTTCAAATACGATACAAGCGGCCAGATGGGACGTCTGTTCGACCTCGAGGACAGCGGCTATTTCTACACCCGTCTGCAGAATCCTACCAACGACACCGTAGCAGCCCGTATTGCCGCCCTCGAAGGCGGTGTGGCAGCCATGCTGACTTCATCCGGCCAGGCGGCCAACTTCTTTGCATGCGTCAACATCTGCGAGGCAGGAGGACACATCGTTGCAGCCGGCAACATCTACGGCGGAACCTTCAACCTTCTTGGTACATCTTTGAGAAAACTCGGGATAGAGGTTACCTTCATAGACCAGAATGCTCCTGAAGAGGAGACCCGTGCCGCCTTCCGTCCCGAGACCAAACTCCTGTTCGGAGAGACGATCTCCAATCCGGGAGTCGAAGTCCTTGACATCGAGAAATTTGCGAAGATAGCTCACGATAATGGAGTCCCTCTTATCGTCGACAACACCTTTGCCACTCCTGTACATTGCCGTCCATTCGAATGGGGGGCTGACATAGTCACACATTCTACGACGAAGTACATGGATGGGCATGGAGTGGCTGTAGGCGGTGCTATCGTAGACAGCGGCAATTTCGACTGGGAAGCCCATGCCGACAAGTTCCCCGGCCTTACGACTCCCGATCCTTCCTATCATGGCCTCACCTACACCAAGAAGTTCGGGAAACTGGCTTACATCACAAAGGCCACCAGTCAGTTGATGAGGGATTTCGGTTCGATCCAGAGCCCGCAGAATGCATTCTATCTAGGCCTTGGCCTGCAGACCTTGCATGTTCGTGTGGAACGTCATGCGCAGAGTGCCTTGAAGGTGGCGGAATTCCTGAATAATCATCCTGCTGTGGCCTGGGTCCACTATCCGGATCTTCCTGGTGACAAGGAAAATGAACGTGCGAAGAAATACCTCCCGGACGGATCATGCGGGGTACTGGCTTTTGCACTCAAGGGAGGCAGGGAGGTTGACAACAAGTTCATGGATGCTCTCAGGCTTGTGACAATAGAAACACATGTCGCCGACTGCTACACATGCATCCTTCATCCTGCATCGCACACTCACCGTCAGCTCACGGACGAACAGCTTCGTGAAGCTGGAATCGCTCCTGACCTGATGCGACTCAGTATCGGCCTGGAAGATCCCAGGGACATAATCACAGACCTTGACAGATCCATAAATGAAGCTTTGAGATGATCAGGCACAGTCTCCAGGCAGGACCTTTTGAGTTTGAAGCGGGCGGATCCCTCGAGCAGATCGAGATTGTCTATCACACTTCTTCCGTAAAGGAAGGGAAGGTGGTCTGGATCTGCCATGCCCTCACGGCCAACAGTGACGTCGAGGACTGGTGGCCGCAGCTTGTCGGTCCGGGTAATCTCATTGACACGGAGAAGTATTATGTGGTGTGTGTGAACGTGCCCGGATCGCCTTATGGGTCATCTGGACCTTCTTCCGTCGATCCTTCGACAGGCTTGCCTTATTTTTTCAAGTTTCCGAGGATCACTGTCAGGGACATGGTCAAGGCCTCCATCCTTGTCCGGAAGGAGCTGGGAATAGAATCGGTTGACTTGCTCATCGGAAGTTCTATCGGCGGTTTCCAGGCTTTGGAGTGGTCGGTTACGGAACCTGACGTGGTCAGGAATGCAATCCTTATCGCAACATCTCCAAGGGTTTCTCCCTGGTTCTCTGCCATGGCGGAAGCCCAGCGGATGGCCATTTCAGCAGACCAGACTTTCTTTGAATGCAAGGACCTCCACGGAGGAGAAGATGGCCTTAAATGCGCCCGTGCCCAGGGGCTGATTTCCTACAGGAGCTATGAAGGTTACCGTCGCACCCAAGCCGAATACGATGACGACACCTTGTTCGCAGAAAGGGCGGCTTCCTACGAACGCTACCAGGGAGAGAAACTCGTCAGGAGGAACTTCGACGCCTATTCCTACTACTATCTCTGCGACGCCATCGACAGCCATAATGTAGGGCGCAGGCGTGGCGGAGTGGCAGCTGCTTTGTCGCAGGTAAAGGCCGGAACAACGGTCATAGGGATAGAATCGGATGGCCTATTTCCGGTCAGGGAGGTAAAGGAGATGGCCGCACTTATCCCCGGGGCCTCCTATCACGAGATTACGTCAGATTTCGGACACGATGGCTTCCTTCTTGAGAACGGACAGCTTACAGAAATAATCAAACCAATCATCGACAGTCTTTAGAAAGCATGCAAGTACTTAAATTCGGAGGTTCTTCCGTTGGATCGGCATCTTCGATCGACAGGGCGGTAGAGATAGTTTTGAAGGCATTGGAGCAGGACAGGACCATAATGGTCTGTTCGGCCATCAAGGGATGCACCGACACCTTGATAGAGATAGGCCGCCGGGCGGCAGAAGGAGACGAATCTTTCAGGGATCTTCTGTCCGGACTAAGGGAGCGTCACCACTCGATCATCAAAGAACTTCTTCCGGAAGTTTTCCAAGATAAAGTGACCACTGCAGTGGATGGCCTGTTCGACCAACTCAGCGACACAGTGAGGGGTGTATTCCTGCTCCGGGAAATCAGCCGTACGAGCCTGGATGCTGTCCAGAGCTATGGTGAACTGTTCTTGACAAAGATTGTCACAGCCAAGTTTTCTTCCCTTGGGGTCAGCTGCAAATGGCTTGATGCCAGGGAGATAGTCCGGACCTGTTCAGGGCAGGCCGATCAGGAGGCCACATATTCCAATGTCAGGGAAGCGGTGGACAATCACACTTCACTCTTTATTGTACCGGGTTTCATCGCTTCTGACGAGCATGGCAGGGTCAGCACTCTCGGCCGCGGAGGTTCCGACTACACGGCGTCACTTCTGGCTGTGGGTATCAAGGCCCGTCTGGTCGAAATCTGGACGGATGTGCCTGGAATCATGACAGCGGATCCCAAGGTTGTCCCTTCAGCACGTACTATAAGGAATATTTCCTACACTGCCGCCCAGGAACTCTCGCACTTCGGGGCAAAGGTAATATATCCCCCGACCATCCAGCCCGTGGTGGAAGAGGGCATTCCGATCTATGTTAAGAACACTTTCGATCCTGAGGATCCGGGAACCCTGGTGGAGAAGTATCCTCCCCAGAACAGGGAAGACGTCACAGGAATATCCAATTCCGACAACATTGCACTGATCTCACTGGAAGGCAGCGGGATGGTCGGCATCCCCGGCTTTTCATCGCGTTTGTTCGACGCCCTTTCCAGGGAGGGAATCAACATTATCCTTATCACCCAGGCTTCTTCCGTCCACACTATGTGCATCGCCATTTCGACCGAAGATGCCCAGAGGGCAAAGGAAGCGGCTGACAGGTGCTTCGCCTACGAGATATCCCTTGGAAGGTTGAAGCCTCTCAAGATAGAAACAGGTTTTTCCATCATCTGCCTTATCGGAAACGATGTCATAGGACACAGCGGGGCTACGGGCAGGATGCTGGCTGCGCTTGGGAAGAGGAGCATTCCTATACGTGCTACGGCACAAGGCTCTTCGGAGAGGAACATCACCGTAATCGTCCCTTCAGATAGGGTCCAGGAAGCTATCCGTGCTGTTCATAGGGAATTCTTCGACAAGGCTTCCCTCCAGAGCGTAAACCTCTTCATTGCCGGTTATGGAACCATAGGGAAGGCCCTGGTCCAGATCATTTCGAAGAATGCGCAGGCAATTGCTGCCCGCACCGGAAAGAATGTACGTATCTGCGGCCTTTCCAACAGCAGGACCTTCGTGATCGACACGGAAGGCATTGACGCCTCAAATGCAGATGAGCTTCTTTCATCCGGCAGGAGCGCGAAGGGTAACGCCTATTTCGATGCCTTGCTGGAATTGAACCTCGAAGGCTCGGTGTTCGTAGACTGTACAGCTAACCAGGAACTTGGTTTCCGCTATCCGGAACTTTTCAGGGCTGGTTACCCAGTGGTTACCTGCAATAAGATACCTTTCTCCAGTTCGTTCCAGCAGTACAGTTCCCTCAAGTCACAAGCCCTTAAGGCAGGAGTCGATCTCCGCTACGAAACTACCGCTGGAGCTGCCCTGCCGATCCTTGAGACTATCGACAAGGTACTCAACTGTGGAGACAGGATCCAGAAGATCGAGGCCGTGATCTCAGGAACCCTCGGCTACATCTTCGACCGTTATGACGGCAGCCTTCCTTTCGCAGACATTGTCGAGGAAGCCAGGCAGAAAGGTTTCACTGAACCTGATCCGTCGATTGACCTGAGCGGAAGGGATGTCCTCAGGAAACTGCTGATCCTTTCACGCCAGACGGGAATTCCTCTGGAAGAATCCCAAGTGGACATGGAACCGGTTCCTGATGCCGAAGAGATTGTCCGCCGCCATGCCGAGGCTTCCGGGAAGGGATTGAAACTAAGGTACATCGCTTCCCTCACGATAGCTGAAGACTCATCTTATAAGGCAGCCTGCCGTCTTGAGACAGTGGGCCCTGACAGTCCTCTCTATTGGCTTCGCGGTACGGACAATGCGGCCGTGATCACGACCGAAGACTACCAGTCTCCGCTCCTTATCCAAGGTGCGGGAGCAGGAGCACGCCAGACTGCCGGCGGAGTGCTTGGAGACATCCTTGCCTGTTCCTGATCCTAATTCTCGGTGAAAGACAGGATGTTGGAGATGGCCTCGTCGGCATCGTCCGTGATCGAGAGGAGCAGGCTCTTGTAGAATCCCTGTTCGAGAAGGTTCTCAAGCATCGGGAAGACGGGGACGTCCTTTGAATAGTAATCCTTGCCCAGGAAGACCATGGGACTTGGATAGCCTAAAGACTGGTAATGGTTCTGGGCGGCATCCTGGAAGATTTCCTGAAGGGTGCCGGCCGAACCCGGTGAATAGATTATTCCTCCCTTGGCAGCTGAAAGCAGGATGTCTTCCCTGACGCTGTTCATGAAGTACTTGGCTATGTCCGTTGCAAAAGGAGTGGCAGGTTCATGGCCATAGAACCATGTGGGTATGCCGAGACTCCGGTATTTCTCCTGTGGATATTTCTTGCGCACGTCAAAGGCTGACTTGAGCCAACCGGCGTCCCTGAATGTAGGCGCTATCGAGATCATCTGGAGGGCGTCGTCGAATTCATCCATCTTCCTTCCGGCCATCCAGGCTCCGAAATGCGTTGCTTCCATGGCACCAGGGCCTCCGCCGGAAGCCATGATCTTCCCTTTTTCAGAGAGAATCTTGCTTATGTAGGCAACCTTCCGGAAAGACTCGTCAGTCCTTTTCAAAGCATGCCCACCCATGACTGCTACGACTTGGCGCTCTTCGAACCTGCTGAGGAAATCAGCCATGGCATCAGCTATGGCATGGTCGTGAAGGGACCTTGCAAGGGTCTCCTTAATGTTGCCTGTCTGCTTGCCTTTTTCCATGTATTCGGAATAGACCCTCTGGTCGAAGCATGAGGTGAAAGTGTCCTCATTGTCCGGATCATATCCTGCATACAGGGAGTCTCCGTTGTAAAGGTTGCTTCTGAACACATTGTAGGTCATTCCCATCCTGGGGAACACCAGGCATGACGATCCTATTCCGTCCTCCATCTCCGACGGGATGTCACAGCCGAAGAAACAGCAGTCAGTGAACCTGTGTCTTGCGGCAACATACTGCGGAGCTGATTTGAAATCAATGTACTGGAAAACATAGTGATCGATTCGCCCGGTGGCATCCGGTGCAGGGAGGTCGGTGAGAGTCTTTATCTCCTTGTAAGAAGAGTTGAAAGGCATGTTATTAGTTTTTGATTGAATACAAACATACGCATTTTTATGGTGATAGTAAGCTGATTTTGTTTATTTTTGTGAGACACAGTTGTATTTTACGATGAACAGGATTAACACTATCAAGGCGTCTTTGGTGCGCCTGGCCGTGATTTTGATTGCGGCAACTGCATTCATGTCATGCGGCATCGGCGACTTTTCCATCGGTGAGGGACAGACTCAACGGATAGGGAAGGCCGACTACGAGAATTTTGTCCTCCAGGGAGAATTCCTGGCAGAGGAAGGTTCCCAGGCAACGATTGCCTTCCACGATGGTGGAGATGGTAGCGGCTACAAGGTTCTGATCCATGGCGGACCCATCGACGGGACCCTCAAGACAGGTTCCCTCCTTCATGTGAGAAATCTTTATCGTCCCCTCGAAGAGGACGGAGAATGGACTCCGCTCGAGATTGCAGTGCGCGGGAAGAACATCTCAGTCAAGGTCAAAGGTGAAGATGTTGTCTGCTACACCGAGCCTGACCAGCCTTGGAGACTTCCCCAGTACGGGAAGATGCGTCTTGGACACGGTGCGATCAACGTTGCCGGAGAGAAAGGCAAAGTCAGCTTCCGCGGTCTTAAGATCGAGCGCCTTGGCGCAGATGCAAAGAATCCCTGTGACACGCTTCCTCCTATAGATGAGTCAACCGACAGGGCTATCCAGCTCCAGCAGGAGGATTTCCCTGTTATCGACTGGCATGTCCACCTGAAGGGAGGCTTAACTGCTGAAATGGCCCATGCGATGAGCATGAACTACGGTATCAACTACGGCGTTGCTCCCAATGCCGGAGCCGGCGGAGTCGGCAGGATGCTTTCCAACGATGACGAGGTCTATGAATATTTCGACGAGGTAAAGGACCTTCCTTTCCTCCGCGGAGTCCAGGGAGAAGGCAGGAAGTGGACCGCTGACTTCTCATCTGAAGCTCTCGGTACCTTCGACTATTTATTCACCGACGCGATGACCATCGTCGACCATAAGGGCCGCATCTCAAGGATCTATCGCAACGAAGAGGTCCTGAAGGATGGCCTCACCGACCAGCAGTACATGGACTTGATCGTCGACCAGACTGTAAAGATCCTCTCCAACGAGCCGGCCGACATCTTCGCCAATGCCTTCTTCCTTCCTGATTTCCTGAACGACCGCTTCGACCAGATGTGGACACCGGAGAGGGTCGCAAGGGTGCTCGACGTGATGCAGAAATACGGGATAGCTCTCGAGATCAGCGCCCGTTACCTTATTCCAAATGAATATATCATCCGTGAGGCAAAGCGCCGCGGAATAAAGTTCACTTTCGGAACGAACAACGTTGATGCGAACTTCGGCAGGCTGGAGTATAGTATCGACATGACCCGCAAATGCGGACTCACGGTTGAGGACATGTGGTTCCCCTCGATGAGCACCAGGGCCTCCCGTCCTACTGTTATCTACAACAACTTCGGTGATGCAGGAAAGACGGTCCTTTTCAACGGGAAGGACCTGACTGGCTGGGTACCGGTGACTGAGTCCGAGTCAGAAGAGCCGGTTTTCAAGGTTGAGGATGGTTGCATTGTGGTTTCCGGTAAGCCCAACGGCTACCTCAGGACAGCCCGCCAGTACGGTGACTATTCCCTTCACGTGGAGTGGAAGTGGATTGGAGAACCTACCAATAGCGGAATATTCCAGAGAATCCAGGAGGGTGACAAAGTCTGGCCTACTGCTTACGAGTGCCAGCTTTGGGCAGGCAATGCCGGAGATATCGTCTCCTTGGGCGGCGCCAGGATCGCTGAGATCCCTTATGATCCTTCCGTCAAGTTCCCGATGAAAAAGAGAGTCCATCAGGGAGCGGCGATAGAACTTCCTGACGGAGAGTGGAACAGGGCAGAGATCATCTGCCGCGGCAACAAGATGATCGTCTACATCAATGGAAGCCTTGAGAACGAAGCCACTCTATCATATACACAGGGATACATCGCCTTACAGAGCGAAGGCGGTCCCCTGACATTCAGGAATATCTATATCGAATAATAGCTTATCAGTCCATGGGATAACGGACTCCCCATTCCTTGCGGAGGGAGTCCATCAATTCCATGATGAACAGGATTTCGCCGTGGGGCATCTGCGGCGGTTCGATGAGGCCTGCTGCGATAGCGTCGCGGCAGGCTTCGAATTCATATTCATATCCTGAAATACAGTCAGGAACGGTGATTTCTTCCATGAATATGCCTCCGATTGCATAGAGGCTTATCCTCCTGGGATTGTTGACGTTGTCGATGACCATGTAGCCTTTGGAACCGGCCACTACCGCCGTATTGTATCCTGCACAGCAGGCTGAACTCTGGATGTTGGCTTGGATGCCTCCGGATAGCACCATGCTGATAGATTCTGATAGGTCTACTCCGGTGTCTGACAGGATGCATTGGGAGCTGATCCTTTCTATAGGATTCGGGCAGACCATCCTGACGAAATTGATGGCGTAGACTCCGAGGTCGAGAAGGGCTCCTCCACAAAGCTCCGGTTTCATGATCCGGTCCTTGTGCTCTATGCTGTAGGAAAGAGTGGCACTGATCTGCCTGACCCTTCCTACCTTTCCATAGGAGATCAGCCTGCGGATGATGTCAGCTGCTGGCTGGTAACGGGTCCATATTGCCTCGGCTACGAAGACCTGCTTTTCCCTGGACAGGTCCAGGACGGCTTTTGCCTGGGCAGCATTGGCCATGAAGGCCTTCTCAACAAGGCAAGGCTTGCCCTTCCTTAGGGCTTCCATGGTCACATCGAAATGATGTGAATGAGGTGTTGCTACATAGACCAGATCCACATCAGGATCATCAAGCAGTTCCGCATAAGATCCATAAGCCCTTGGGATTCCGAATTCGGTTGCGAAAGATTCAGCCTTTTCCCTGGTCCTTGATGCAACGGCCAGGCACTCCATGCATCCTGTCTGTGCAATGGTTCTCGCTATCTTACCACCAATGTGCCCGGCGCCTATTATGCCTATTCTCATAGCTTTACCGAAGCCTAGTTGGTCATTATCACCAGCTGGTCACCGGCATCCAGGGCTTCCATGAGCTCCTTGCCATGTGATGTTACCTTGCAGAAGCAGATTTCTTCCCCTTCAACTTTCTTCACCTTGAGCTTTGCCAACTGCTCCTTGGCGTATTTCCCCGCGATAGTTTTGATCCTGTAGACATACAGCGTGTTGCCGGGGGCTATCCCGTTCTCCGTTCCAAGGTCGACGTAGACCTCCTTCTGCTTGTCGTTCTTTATCCCAGCCCTCTCGATTATGTGGCCGGTGAGGGGGAACATATCATTGAAAGCTATCCTGACTTTGTCTGTCAAAGCCTTCAGGGCGTTGTTCATCGCCCCTTCGGCAGTCTCTATCCACGACATGTCAGATGCATAGATGTTAAATGTCGGGCTTGCGATGACTACATCGTTTCTCGTGTCCTTGACTTGGAGCGAGACACCTACCTGACCGCGGAAATATGTTCTCGAGCGGGTTTTCTTCTTGCCTTTCTCCTCGTAGGTTTCGACTTCGGTCTTGTTGGTAGTCGTCATGTTGGAGATATCACCGTCGACATAGACCGTGAAAGGCTGGCTCATTTCCTCTTCAGAAAGGGGGCCGTCAATCGCGCGGATTCGATAGGAGAGTGACATTCCCTTGAGCACGGCAGCACGTACGGCCCCTTCGTATCCGACCATCTCCTTGGAGGTCTGGCCAGCCAGGACAGCAGTTGCTATCTCTCCTATGACAGAACCAACATTGTTCTTGGGAGGTCTCGGAGTGTACGTCAGGTTATTCAGGGATGCAGTGATCGTCTGGTTGGGATTGTCTTGTGAAAAAGCAGACGGAGTGACACTGAGGACGCAAACTAGCGCTGTGAGTAAACTTCTAAGGTTCATCTATTTATAGGTTTTATTCTTTATATCTTAATTCGTCAAGGTTTGCGCAGGAGCATGACATAAGAAGTGGTGAAGGCCGGGCCTCCGGCGCTTCCCTTGTCGTCTATCCTGGAGAAGACCGCCATGTACCGGTCATTTCTGTAGACAAGCTTGTCGGCCGGGTCTTCCACGTTGTCGTGCAGCCTGCCGATTATGTCGCATTCCAGGAGAATCTCGGCCCTGCTTTCATCCTTGTAGAATACCGATTTACTGGAGTCCTCGTAGTAATGGTACTCCGAAGCAGGAACCAATTGTGAATATTCACCAAGGTCTATCGGTCCTTGTATATCTTTAACTGACCAGATTCTCTCCTTGACTGCTTCAGTGAGACCGTCTTCGGGTCCTTCAACCTGCTCCACAGGTCTGTTCTTCTGGCTATAGGTTTCGAAATCCCTTGCCCGGATGCCGGGAATGAAGGTGAACAGGAATGCTGTGATGGCGAATATAATGGTCATCAGCTGGAAGTTCCGGGTCCGTTCCTTGGGAAGCATCGCCACGAAGACTGTGGCCAGGACAGCCAGCAGCAGGAGGTAGAAACGTGTCTCGGTGATGCCGTATTCGGTGATGCGGCGGATTACCCCGGCCCAGAGCAGGATCAGTGGAGGTATGGCTATTACAGGGAAGGCCTTGTAGAACCAATCGAAATGCCTGCTACTCAGTTGGAGACGGAATAGGTGGCAGAGCATGGCGATAGCCGTGAAGGTAAGTACCAGGTAGGCGACACCTCCATTCGGTAACTCCCAGCGGAAGAGGATCCTGGCAATGTAGGCATACAGGATAACTGCGTATATTACCAAGGCAGGGGACAGGATGTAGTCTATGGCAATCTGGATGAACTTGTTGTCCCTGGTGTCTGTCTGGGGACGGCTCACGGACCAGCAGCAGAGCAGCGGGATCACCATCGTGGCGATGAAGGCATTTGGATGGGTAAACCAGTTGTCACTAAGTTCCAGGTCGAACAGGAAGCCGACCGAAGCGATTATTGCGGTCACTATCCCCATCAGGAGGCCTCCGATAAGGAAGCCGAGTGCAACCTTAATGGCGATGTCGAGGATATTCCTGCCATATTCTTCGTTCCCCAGGGGCCTTTCTCCGATTATAAGGAGTATCAGGGCGAGAAGGTAAGCTATGCCTATGTCCCACCCTCGGAGTTCGGGCTTCCACAAGATCAGTGGAATCCAGAGGAACCAAGCCAGGACGTAAAGGATCTTCATCGCATTACCCTTCCTGCTGAACTTGTGCAAGGTGTAGAGCAGGACATAGTGAGGGAAGAACCAAACGAGGATGTCCGGCTTCCCCCCTATGGCGAATATGATGAAATAGGTTATGCCAAGCACAGCTTCAAGGGGATAATCCTTGAGGCTTTCGGCGAGTCCCCTGCCGATGCTCCTTAAGTTGTCTGCCAGGACGGCCATCACCAAAGACAGAGTTGTTGTTATTCTTCGAACTTCTTGATTATTCTTGATTTGGACCTATTTCTTCTTCAGCTGGAGGATGACCTTTACGGGGAAGTGGTCGGATGGAGTGCGGGCCTGGTAGGCCTGGAATGAAATCTCCTTCGGGAAGTTGCCGTTCTCGTACTTCTGTGCTTCGGGAGTCATAGTGCGGTAGGTGTCTGTCAAGACACCGTAACGGAGTACCCTTGATCCAGGTGACACGAACACATGGTCTATCCTGCTGTTGGTGAAACTGTTGGGGTCGAAGCCGTTAGCAGTGCCGTCAAGGGCGTAGCGGATTTCACATATTTCATAGCTGTCTGAAAGGACGCCGCTTTCGACAAACACGTTATAGATGGGATTAGTCTGGTCTACATTGAAGTCTCCTGTCAGGATAACGGGTTCTCCTTTGCAGATTTCGCGGATCTTGCTGACCACCAGTTTTGCGCTCTCCATCCTTGCCTGCACCCCGATATGGTCCATGTGGAGATTGAAATAGAAGAATTCCTGCTTTGTGGCTTTTACTCTGAAATGGCCCCAGGTGCAGATCCTGTGTTGTGAAGCATCCCAGCCTATGCTAGGTACATCCGGTGTCTGTGAGAGCCAGAAGTCGCCATGGTCCAGGAGATCGAAGAGAGCGGTTTTGTAGAATATCGCTGAATATTCTCCTTTTTTCTCTCCGTCGTTCCTTCCTATGCCTATATATTCATAGCCAGGAAGCATGCTCTTGAGTTGCTCCAGGCCATTGTACTTTCCTTCTTGAGTCCCGAAGATTTCAAAATCATGGAAGAGGATCTGACTTGCCATTATCGGGCAGCGCTGGCCCCAGCCGTTACCCTTCAGGGAATCACCCCTGTTCTCATAACGGAGGTTGTAGGATCCGACCTGCATGGTAGTGGTTGTCATTCTGCGGGCGGTGCCACAACTTGATATGAAGGCAACTGATAATGCTACGGTGAGAATAAGGGAAAACTTTGATGGCTTCATGATGGATGAGGTTTAAATAGGAACTAAAGTTAATAAATAGTAACTTTACAGACAAATCCGACCTCTATGATTTCGATTTTTACACTGACCTCCCCGCTCCACGACAAGGCCGCAGTAGACGCCGTCACGAAAGAATTCCTTGACTCGCTGGGTATTGAATATTCATTCAAAGGAGATAACTACGAAGACTACGGAACTGACCTGTCGTTGATATATGTGCGCACAGGAGGTACTGAAGGCCTTTTCAAGGAGCTGCTTCCAACCTTGCAGGGACTCTCTCGGCAAACCATCCTGCTTTTGACATCAGGGAAAAGCAACTCGCTGGCCGCTTCGATGGAAATCCTTTCTTACCTGCGCCAGGAGGGCCTCCGAGGCGAAATCCTTCATGGAAGTCCGGCCTACATCCGCTCCCGCCTGGACTCTCTTTCCAGGATAGAAGCTTCCCGCCGTTTCCTTGAATATACCACCCTCGGAATCGTCGGCCATCCGTCTGACTGGCTTATATCCAGCGGCTTCGACAAAGAGGCGATCTTTGACCGTCTTGGGATCAACCTCCAGTATATTCCAATGGAAGAACTTCTGGAGGAATATTCATCCCTGAAGGACGAGGTCCCGGAATCCTGGCAGGTTGTCGTTGGCCCTTCCTGTCATTCTGAGCATGACTGTCATTCTGAGCGCAGCGAAGAATCTCCTTCCCCCATCCCCACCGCCGTCAAGCAGGCCATCCCCGGAGCCTACCGCCTTTACCGGTCATTGAAGACCCTTGTGACGGATTATGGCCTTTCCGGACTCACGATACGTTGTTTCGACCTTCTGACCTCTGTCCACAACACTGGCTGCTATGCCCTGGCAAAGCTTAATTCAGAGGGTATTGTGGCAGGATGCGAAGGAGATGTCCCGACGATGATATCCATGATGGTCGGGCGCGCAGTCACGGGTCTCAGCGGCTTCCAGGCCAATCCTTCCAGCATCGATCCCGAGACTGGGGAGATCGTCTTCGCCCATTGTACCGTTCCGCTCGACATGGTCTCCGGTTACAGTCTGGACACCCATTTCGAATCGGGGATAGGAGTAGGGATACGTGGGAATATTCCTTCCGGACCGGTCACCGTTTTCAAGGTCAACGGAGACATTTCCATGCATTTCGTATGCGAAGGTGAACTGCTTCGATGTGAGGCCAAGCCTGACCTCTGCCGCACGCAGGTGGTGTTGAGACTGCCCCGGGAGGCTGCCTCGTATTTCCTGACCAACCCGATAGGAAACCATCATGTCATCCTTCCCGGCCATGTTGCCTCCGACCTTGAGGCGCTGTTGTCATTCTGAGCGAAGCGAAGAATCTTAGTAGAATCTGAAATGAATATATCAATATGCTCGAACTAGGAATAAAAGGCTATCAGGAAGAAATAGTCACTCCTGAACTTCTTGCCTGCCACATCGGCAGCGGCACCGTGAGGGTATTCGCCACCCCGCTTATGATTACGTTGATGGAAAGGACCTGCCGTCTGAGTGTCCAGCCCTATCTTGACCAAGGCTTCGAGACCGTTGGGACCCATGTCAACGTGAGCCATGTCAGCGCCACTCCGGAAGGAATGAAGGTCTGGTGTGACTCGGAACTTATTGAGATAGACGGACGCAGGCTCGTCTTCAGGGTCGTGGCCCGCGACGGCAAGGGCATCATAGGCGAAGGAACCCACGAGAGATTCGTAGTCAATGTAGCCCGCTTCCAGGCCAAGACCGATTCGAAGAAAGAGCAAGAGTAAGGCTTAGATTAACTCTTTTTTGTTAACTTTGCACCGTTGCCGCCGGCTTTGCTGCCAGCATGGCTGTCGGTTCCCACGCCCTGGTGGTGGAATGGTAGACACGAGGGACTTAGGATTGTTCTTACGATTTTTATCGAGGAAGAACAAAATGAGTGCACTCTCCGAAAGGAGGGATGTAGAATGTCGTAAATTCAAGGAAGCCTTAACGGATCATGCCGATGGTAATCTTGAGCCAAGTCTTCGAAAGAAGGAAGGTGCAGAGACTAGACACGACACATCTAAAGACGGTTGTTAATCGTCCATGATGAAGGAATAGTCCAGACTACAAACGGATTTGAATCAACAATAGGATTCGTCTGGTGGCAAAAGCCATAGTAGCAAGAAAATCCCTTGGCCCGAAACGGCCGTGCGGGTTCGAGTCCCGCCCGGGGCACCTAGAGATGTTTTTGAGGTTTTTCAAGCATTTCTAAAGATTGGAAAAGTCTAACAATTAGCGAGTTGCTGTTGTTAGACTTTTTTAGCTGGTGCTTGCTATTTCGGAAAATAGCTTGTATTTTTGTCTTGGAAATAAAATTTACAAGCTATGGCTGTAACCTTCTATCTCTTCACAAGAGCGGACAAGAAAGGCGACCATCCGATCTACACTTCCATTTATCTGAACGGGAGCAGGTTCTGCTCCAGCATCGGGTATAGCATCAGCCCTGAAAAG
>CADCJX010000023.1:20819-61634 GCA_902801885.1 uncultured Bacteroidia bacterium | reverse complement strand
CCTTTCCGGATATGTCCCCAAGAAGGGAGCGAGGCTGGCGACATGTTCGTTCAAGGAGACGGAGGCTTTTTCTGTATGTGCCAGGCTTCCGAAGAATGACAAGCACATCCTTGTCGTCCAGTCCGCCGGCAACACGGCGAGGGCTTTCGCCCGTGTCTGCTCCGACAACAACATACCGATCGTAATCTGCATCCCTAATGACAACATTTCCGACCTCTGGTTCACCAGCCGGCTCAAGCCTTGCGTAAAGGTGATTGCAACGCCGCATGGGACAGATTATTACGATGCTATCGCCCTGGGCGAAAAACTATGCAAGGATCCCAGATACCTGGCTGAAGGTGGTGCAAAGAATGTCGCCCGTCGCGACGGAATGGGCACAACCATCCTCAGCGCAGTCGAGGTGATAGGTAGGATTCCCGACGCTTATTTCCAGGCTGTCGGAAGCGGTACAGGAGCCATCGCAGCATGGGAAAACGCATGCAGGCTCGAGAAGGACGGTCGTTTCGGAAGGAACGAAATGAGGGTTTACTGCGTACAGAACGCCCCCTACACTCTGATGTACGATTCATGGAAGGCTGGTTCCGGAGACCTTGTGCCTATTGCTCCTGAAGAGTCGAGGAAGAATGCCGAGATCATCCTGGCAAAGGTCCTTTCCAACAGGAAACCGCCGTACAGTCTCGCCGGAGGCCTTTACGATGTACTTACTGCTTCAGGCGGTGATTTCTTCAAGGTGACCAACGATGAGATTGTCTACTGGATGCTTCAGTTCTACAACAAGGAAGGCTATGACATCTTCCCTGCAGCTGCTTCCGTAGTCGCTGCCTTGAAGAAGGCTCTTGACGAAGGTACTGTCAAGAGGGACGAGACTGTGATGCTCAACATTACGGGAGCCGGAATGCTGAATGCTACAAGCAAGGGCTTCGAACTTAAGAAGCCGGACCTTGTGCTCAGCACAGAACTTTCAGCCGAAGAAGTTATCTCTTCTGTCGACAAGCTCTTCTAGTTAGACATAATACTTGGGCCAGCATGCTTTTAGATAAGCTTTCAGGCGATCTTCGTGAGGGTTCGGAGCCGGTTCGTAAAAGACCGTGCCTTCGAGCCCCTTCGGCATGAATTCCAAGTCGACGAAATGTCCCGGATAATCATGGGCATATTTGTAACCATCAGAGTATCCAAGGTCTTCCATCAGCTTGGTAGGTGCATTCCTCAGATGCAAGGGGACTGCCTTCGTCCGATCCTCCTTAACAGTTGCAAGAGCCTTTTCCACAGCCATGTACGACGCGTTACTTTTAGGAGAGCTTGCAAGGTAAACGGTGACCTCTGCAAGCGGAATCCTAGCCTCAGGCATACCGATCTGATGCACCACTTGGAAGCAGGCATTTGCCAGCAGCAGGGCATTTGGATTGGCCAATCCGACATCTTCGGAAGCTGACAGGCACAGGCGTCGCGCTATGAAAAGGGGATCTTCTCCTCCATCGAGCATCCTTGCCAGATAATAGACGGCAGCATTCGGATCCGAGCCTCGTATGGATTTGATGAAGGCTGAAATGATGTCGTAATGCATCTCACCGTCCTTGTCGTATATTGCCAGATTCTCCTGGATACATGACGTGACGACTGAATTGTCTATCTCGATCGGGCCCGGCTTACCGGCAAAGGAATCCACGACGATTTCCAGAATATTCAAAAGTTTCCTGGCATCGCCGCCGCTATAGCGGAGCAGGGCTTCATTCTCATTGATACGTATGTCTTTTTCCTTCAGAAGGACATCCGTTCTTAGGGCACGGTCAAGCAGGGTTTGCAGGTCGTCCACTTCAAGGGACTTGAGTACAAAGACCTGGCAACGGGACAGCAGGGGAGTTATGACCTCGAAAGAAGGGTTTTCCGTCGTTGCACCGATCAGGACTATGGTGCCGTTTTCTACAGCTCCCAGGAGTGCATCCTGCTGGGACTTGCTGAACCGGTGTATCTCGTCGATGAAAAGGACCGGAGAGGCTCCTTGCGAAAAGACCGAACGCCCTTTCGCCCTTTCGATGACGTCACGGACATCCTTGACGCCGGCACTGACAGCCGACAAGGTATAGAAATCCCTGTTCAGAGTGGAGGCTATTATGCCTGCAAGGGTTGTCTTTCCCACACCTGGAGGCCCCCAAAGAATAAACGAACTCAGATTGCCGCTTGAGATCATGTTGCGGAGTATGCAGCCTTCGCCAACAAGATGCTTCTGGCCGACGTAGTCGGCAAGAGTCCTTGGCCTCATCCTTTCAGGGAGTGGGGGAAGGACTGTGCTTTGAGCAGTAAACTGATCGTTTGATGGCATATTGGAATATATTTTCTAACCTTCGATTACAAATTTAGCAAAAAGCGGAATAAGTTTCTTAAATTTGCTAATCAACAGAATCCTGCATAAACTTAATAATTGCAAATGAAAATATCTGATAAGATCCGCTACGTAGGGATGAATGACAGGCAGACAGTGCTATTTGAGCATCAGTGGCCTGTACCCGAGGGAGTAAGCTATAATTCCTATCTCGTGGTAGATGAAAAGATCGCACTGATCGACACTGCAGCCGCGGCATTCAAGGATGAATTCCTCTCGAACATAAAAGAGGAAATAGGCGACAGGAAGATTGATTACCTGGTCGTAAACCACATGGAGCCTGATCACAGTGCCCTCCAGGCCGTGATCAGGAATGAATATCCGGACTGCACGATAGTCACCAACGCCAAGGCCGTTCCCATGATAGAAGGCTATCAAGGGCTTACAGACAACATAAAGGTCATAAAAGAAGGGGAGTCTCTCTCACTCGGCGGAACCACCCTTCAGTTTTACATGATCCCGATGGTCCACTGGCCTGAAACGATGGTCACCTGGTGCCCCGAAGAAAAAACCGCTTTCAGCGGTGATGCTTTCGGTTGCTTCAGGGCTGTACCTGAAGGCTGTCTTGTGGACGGATTCGTGGATTTCAAGGAAGAAATGACCCGTTATTATGCCTCGATTGTAGGTAAATACGGCCAGACGGTCCAGGCTGCACTCAGAAAGGTTTCTCCTTTAGGAATTGAGCGTATATGTCCTACTCACGGACCTGTCTGGGAAAAGGATATCCCCGAAGTCGTTGGGTGGTACGACCGTCTTTCAGCGGCGAAACTTGAAAGGGGAGTCACCATTGCCTATGGCTCGATGTACGGGAACACTGCCAAAGCCGCCCAGGCAATTGCTCAAGAGCTTGAAAATAAAGGCATTACCGTAAAGCTTCATGACCTTTGTGAGGAGAATTATTCCTATGCTCTGGCCGATGTATTCCTTTACGATACACTGATCGTAGGTTCGCCGACCTACAATGCCGGGATATTCCCGCCTGTCCAGTCTTTCATGGAAGCTTTGAAAGCAAGGGGAGTCAAGAACCGCCGTTTCGCTGCCTTCGGATCATACACCTGGGCAGGTATGAGCGTGAAACTGCTCAATGCTCTAGCCGCCGAAATGCAGTTTGAATCAGTCCATGAAGGACTTTCTTTCGCCCAGGGCTACAGCTCTGACAAATTCAATGCTTCAGAAATTGTCGATTTACTCATCTAACTATTTAATATTATGACACTTAACATTACAAAAATCGCTGCAGTGGCCCTCATGGCTTCACTGGCAGCCAATTCCTTTGCTCAGGAAAAGAAGGAATATCCCCAGCAGGAGCGCATGCGTCCCGGCATGTCCGAGTACTGGACGCCTCAGCCCAAGATAGTTACTCCGGGCAACCAGGCCACCGCTTCAGCTCCGTCCGATGCGATCGTCCTTTTTGACGGAAAGGATCTTTCAGCATGGGAAAGTGCCAGGGATCATTCTGCAGCCGGCTGGACTGTCCATGATGGCATCATGACAGTCAACAAGAAGGCTGGAGACATCCAGACCAAGGAATCTTTCCACAACTTCCAGCTTCACATCGAATGGTGCATTCCTCAGATGGATGACCAGTTCAAGAGCCAGTCCCGTGGCAACAGCGGTGTCTATCTCCAGAACATGTACGAAGTCCAGGTCCTTGACAGCTACAACAACGAAACTTATGTCAACGGCCAGGCTGGATCTATCTACAAGCAGACTCCGCCGCTTGTGAATGCGATGCGCGCTCCTGGTGAGTGGAATGTCTATGACATTATCTACACAGCTCCTGTTTTCACTGAGGACGGCCAGTATCTTTACAAGCCGAGGGTGACTGTCATCCACAATGGTGTCGTTGTCCAGAACAACACAGAGATCATCGGAACCACTGAATATATCGGATTCCCGAAGGTCAAAGTACACGGTGACGGCCCGATCCTTCTCCAGAGCCATGGTGATCCCAGCCCGGGCATCAGCTACCGTAACATCTGGCTCCGCAAACTCTAAGCCTTTTGTTACACAATTTATATTATGTTAATATAGATATATAAGGGACGGGGCAGACCTCAATTTGGTTCTGCCCTGCCCTCATTTAAGAACAGACTTGATCATCAACCAGACTTGAATATGTCCAGAAAGAAAGTTGACCTGCTGCTTGAGAACATGACCATCGAAGCGTGTGCTGCTGAAGGAAAAGCATTGACACATTGGGATGGCGCTGTCGTCTTCGTTCCCTTTGCAGTCCCTGGAGATGTCGTGGACATCAAGATAACCAGGAAATACCATAACTACTATGAAGGTTTCATTTCCAGGATCGTAAAGCCGTCAAAGGACAGGATCGAACCTTTCTGTGAGCATTTCGGAACTTGCGGAGGATGCAAATGGCAGCCACTACCCTATCCTATGCAGTTGGAAGCTAAGCGTAAACAAGTTGAAGACCAACTAGTTAGGCTTGGACACCTCAAAGTGCCAGAGATAAGGCCTACCCTTCCTTCGGACAAGACTGTCTATTACCGTAACAAGCTGGAATTCACCTATTCAAGCAAGAAATGGTTCAACTGGGGCGAGAATCCGGAGGACTTCCCTCCCGAGGAAAGGCTCGGACTTGGCTTCCATGTCGGGAAATTCTTTGACAAGGTCCTTGACATCAAGCACTGTTATCTCCAGAAGGATCCTTCAAACGACATCAGGCTGTTCTGCAAGGAATATGCAATCAGCCATGGGCTCGACTTTTTCGACATAAGGAATAACGTTGGGTTCATCCGCAACATGTTCATCCGGACGACAGAGACCGGCGACCTTATGGTGATCCTGTGCTTCTTCTACGAACAGAAGGATGTGTGGGAGGCCATGCTGGACGCACTTGCAGAAGCATTCCCCCAGATAACCTCACTTTACTATGTAATTAACAGTAAACTAAATGATTCGATCGGAGATCAGGAATGTGTCCTTTACAAGGGCGAACCTGTAATCCGTGAGACCATGGAAGGACTGACTTTCCGCATTGGAGCCAAGTCCTTCTACCAGACTAATTCGGGACAGGCCTTCAAGCTCTATTCGGTTGCGAGGGACTTTGCCGGCCTGACTGGGAAAGAAATCGTATATGACCTCTACACCGGTACAGGTACCATCGCGCAGTTTGTGTCCAGAAAGGCATCAAAGGTAATAGGAATCGAGTATGTGCCTGAGGCAATCGAGGATGCCAAGGCAAATGCTGCAGCTAACGGGATCTCGAACTGCGAATTCTTCGCAGGTGACATGAAAGACGTACTTAGCGAGGATTTCATTGCAGAGCACGGCCATCCTGATGTCATTATCCTGGATCCTCCCAGGGCAGGAATCCATCCGGATGTCGCCAAGGTGATCCTGGCCGCCTCCCCTGAAAAAATAGTCTATGTCAGCTGCAATCCTGCTTCTCAAGCAAGGGATCTGGCTATCTTGTGCGAAAAATATGAAATAACTGCCGTTCAACCGGTCGACATGTTCCCTCATACCCAACACGTCGAGAACGTCTGTGCATTGTCCCTCAAATAGATTCTTTTCCATGAGCCGGATCTGGCAGTTGATTCTCCTTGCAATGGCTTCACTCCCCTTCCAGACGTTGCCTGCTTCTGCCCAAACCGCTGATTCTCTGGTGATTCTTTCATTCAATGTCCGTGAATGGACCAGAGATACCGACGAGAGCAAGGATACCTACTGGAAAAGACGGATGGAGGCTATGGAGAAAATGATCGGGGATGTTGATCCGGATGTAATCTGCCTTCAGGAAGTACTTCCACCGGTCGGGCGGTATATTCCCGATGGCTACAAGAGTGCCGGTCTTTCCGTCAGCCATCCAATCTATATCCGCAAAACCTTGAAATCCTCAGGGCACAGATTTTCGATCTTCTGGGAGTCATGCTCGGTCTCAGGAATCAAGATAATCAATGTGCATTCAAGATGGGAGGCCAAGATCGTTGCCAGGACCGTTGAACAAGTCAACGGACAGCTGACAGGAAAAGATGTTGCAAGCGGGGACTGGAACACCTTTCTTAAGAATATCAACGAAGCCGGTCTCAAAATGGAATCAGCAAGAGTGATCCTGGGCATTCCTGAAGAGGACACATTCGCAAACTTTTCCAGGCCGGCCGAGAGTCATGGTGCGATCGACCATTTCTTTGTCAACGGCCTCACTCCCCTCTCGTACGCAATGATTACTGATGGATACGGGGTGCCGAAAATCAGCGACCACTACCCCATCGTCTTAAAAATCAGGATATTATAGCTAATTAGAAGGGATAACCGACTCCAAAATGGATTGCGTAGGCATCCCGTTTGGTCCAGTCTGCAAAACCGTAGGTTCCGTCTTCACCTTTAGAAGGATCATAGGTCTTCAGACCGACATCAAGCCTGAGGATAAGGAAATTCAGGTCCATTCTAAGCCCGAATCCCGTGTTTGATGCCATGGTGTCCTGAAAGTCGTCGAAAGAAAACCTGCCAGCCTCATCGTCTTCAGAAGTCTTTATGTTCCAGACATTTCCCATGTCCAGGAACAAGGCTCCGTACAGTTTCCAGAATAAGGGGAAACGGTATTCGAGATTAACCTCCATCTTCAGGTCTCCGGTCTGGCTCGGAATTACGAATGATGTGTCGGCCTTGGCACGTCCGGGGCCCAGGGTACGGGCCTGCCATCCTCTCATGCTGCTGGCGCCTCCACTGTAGAACTGCTTCTCGAAAGGCATCGTAACGGAATTGCCATAGGCGTGTCCGACTCCGGCCAGTACCCTCAGGGCAATCGCCCTGTTGCTGTTCTTGCCCAGTACGACAGTCTTTCCATAGGAAACCTCGGATCGCAGATACTGCGAGTATGGTGTCCCCCAGATCAGCCTCGAACCATACTGGTCTGATTTCATGTAGCGGTTGAACAGACTGGCCACGTTACCGGAGGCGTCGAGTTGGAAGCGGACGTACTGGTATGAAACCTTTGGATTGAGGTCGGCACATGTAGTGTAGTAAACCATGACACTGGAGCCGAGGTCAAAGTGGTTCTGGTACGCATCCCTCATGAAGGGATTCCCTGAAAGAGTGTTGAAGAAACCGGGATCCAGATGGTCCAGGCGGACGATCTTGGCTTGGACCGGGTAGAATTGGTAGTAGAACCTTCCTCCTGACAAGGACCCGGAATAGCCGAAGGATGTCGAAATCATTTTCCTGGTATATTCAGGGCGGTTCTGGTAGGTATAGGATGCGTTTATCTCTGTCCGTGGAATGTTGGGTCCTGTAAACAAGGTGTTGGGCAGCCCCAGGAACTTAGGGAAACTCAAGCTTCCCGAAACACCGGTCTCATCCGAACGGACATTCCGGTCGTTTGACTTGAACTGGAAATTACCCAGGAAACTGAGGTTCAGCCACTGGCCGCCATGGAATATATTCTTGTGGAAATAGCTGAGCTGCGGCGAGACGCCGATCAGACCGTTTGAATTCGTAGAGCCCTCCAGGTTGACTTTGAATCCCTGTACCCTTGACCTCGTCAGTGTTATGTCGCAGTCCACGATGTCGGAGGTATCCCGAGGATTGAGGGCAATGCTCACCCCACTGAAAAGCTTGAGAGCAGAAAGTCTTGAATAAGTCGTATTGACTTCCCCTTCATCATACATGTCGCCCGGGACTATGGTATTCATGTTCCTGAGAACCCTGCGGTTGAAGACAAGGTCCTTGTCCCAAGATATTCCAACATTTCCGAAATTGTATTTCCTGAACGGACGGGCATTGTCCGGACTTTGGTTCCTGGTGTATTCGCGGATGATCATCTGCAGGTCGGCAGTGTCACGGCGTTCCAGTGTGTCTGCCTCGAAGGTGTAGTAATTCTTGGTAAAACCGAACCATCCGTTCCTTCTCATCCATGCTGCTGAACGTTCTGTTTCAAGTTCCAGGTCGGCCTCGGAAAGATAGTCTCCCCTCTTGATCGAAATGTTCGTGGTGTCCGCATAGAAATCCTCCGCAAACTTCCCTTCCGGAACCGAGAAGGTGATCTTGTCGATCTTGTACCTGTCACCCAGGGTGACCGTGTATTTGACGTCGACATCCCTGCCGTCCACCTTGACGTCGCTCTTGACATCAGAATGGTAATAGCCAAGGTACTCGAGGTGGCGCTTGATGTTGTCGATGGAAGCGTCCACCTGCGCTGGCTGGTAGACGACCGGAGCAACGCCTATCTTGCGGATCAACTTGTTGGAGAACTTGCTGGTGTCCCTTCCTGACCAGTTGTAGACGTTAAGGAACGGGTTCCAGCCGAAGACGAGGTAGGTGTTGGATTTCTGCTGAATGTACTTCTCGACTTCCTTGGGATTGAATTTACGGTCATTGGTGATTTCGACCTCATTCTTCGCCAGGCGGTACTGCCCTTCTTCGAGCACGCGGGTAGTACTGCAGGAGCAGACCAGCGCGATAGCGATGACCAGGACGGAGAGTATGGTGGAGGACGTTTTTGGCACCATGATTCTACAAAAATAGGAAGAATATTAATATATTTGTTCACCATTGGATGACAGATTTATGAGCTTACCGGTTTCCAATAACGAAATACGCTTCGTCAAGTCCCTCGAAAGGAAAAAAAACAGGGATGAAAACGGGATGTTCGTCGTAGAAGGCGAAAAGATGGTCAATGAAGCACTGCAGTCATCATTCGAAGTTGTCAGGCACTACCGCATGAAGGAAATAGGTGTAACTGCAATGGAAAGGATGACCCTCCTGAGTTCCCCTTCCCCTGCCCTGGCAGTCCTCAGAAAGCCGGAGAACCTTGAGATAGAAGACCTCTCTTATTTTGCACTTCCAGAAAACGGCCTGTTCCTTGCCTTGGACGGGATCAGGGATCCTGGCAACCTGGGCACGATACTCAGGATTGCCGACTGGTTCGGGCTGGACGGAGTTTTCGCGTCCCCGGACACTGTAGATGTCTTCAATCCGAAGGTAGTCCAGTCCACGATGGGTGCCATTTTCAGGGTCCGCTTCCATTATTGTGACATCACGAGGCTTTGCAGGTTCTTCTCCCTTTCCGGAGGATCCGCCTATGGCACCTTCCTCGACGGAGACAACATCTATTCCAAGGAACTCAACACAGGCAATTCGACCAAGTCATTGATAGTTGTCGGAAACGAAGCGAACGGTATCTCGTCTGCGGTCGCTTCTGCCGTGACCGACAGATTGTACATCCCCCCATATCCGGCTGACCAGCCGGGCTCCGAATCGCTCAACGCAGCCGTGGCTACAGCCGTCACTGTCGCAGAGTTCCGCCGGAGGACCTTAACAAAAGACAGGAAATGAACGAAGAATCCTTGATGCGCTCCAGGATCAGGAGGATCCTGATGATCTGCAGCAACTATGACGCCTTCACTCTCGAAGAAGACGGCCGGATCGAAAGCCAGGTCATCAATGAATACCGTGAACTGAACCTGAGCAATCCCCCGATGTTCATCTGGGCCAATTCCTCATCAGAAGCCAGGACGGTGATGGAATCGGACTCGGAAATAGACATGATCATGTGCATGTACAATGACCGGGATAGGGAAATCTTCGCCTTCGCGTCTGAACTTAAAAAGAACGGAAGCGACATCCCGTTCATTATGCTCATCCATTACTCCAAGGCCGTAAGGCAGCGTATTTTTGAATATGACCAAAGCGGTATCGACTTCGTGTTCAGCTGGCACGGCAACGCCGACCTGATCCTTGCGATCGTCAAGCTGATAGAAGATTCTGCTAATGCCGACAACGATGTCTTCGGGGTCGGTGTCAGGGTGATCCTGCTCGTAGAGGACTCGGTCCGTTATTATTCGACCTACCTGCCGGAGTTGTACAAACTGCTCATCACCCAGAGCCGTGAATTCCTGACCGAATTCCAAAACGAGGGACAGAGGAAGTATCGCAAGCGTTCCAGACCGAAGATCCTGCTGGCCACTTGCTACGACGATGCTCTCGCCTATTTTGAAAAGTACAAGGATTATCTGATGGGTGTAATCTCCGACGTGGGGATGGTCATCCACAAGGGAGACAGCAGCAAGAGCGAAAAACTCGATGCAGGACTCGACCTCGTGAGGAGGATAAAGGAATATGATCCCCTGATGCCTGTCCTCCTGCAGTCTTCGCAAGGAAGCATTGCAGAGGTCGCTGAAGAGCTTAAAGTCGGTTTCCTGAAGAAATTCTCGAGGACCCTTTTCATGCAGCTTGGCGACTACATGAAGGAAGAGTTCGGATTCGGAGACTTCGTCTTCCGCGACTCATCGGGTACAGAACGCGGCCGGGCATCAAGCCTGACACAGCTGGAAAAGATAGTTGGAGACATCCCTGATAAAATCCTGGTCAGCAACACTTCCAGGAATATGTTTTCGAAGTGGCTTTACGCCAGGGGACTTTTCGACCTTGCCAAGACATTCAGGGAGGCCCACCATGACGACGCCGGTGAATTCAGGGAATTCCTGTTGGAACAGATCGGGAGATATCACCAGATGATCGGACAGGGTGTGATCGCTGAATTCAATGAAGATTCCTACCAGAGCTATTTCTGGTTCTCCCGCCTGGGTGAAGGATCACTCGGAGGCAAAGCCAGGGGTTTGGCATTCCTGAATCATCTGGTCCAGAAGCATTCGCTTGCATTCAAGTATCCTGGGATGAGGATCCGGATCCCTCGAAGCGTCGTCGTGTCCACAGACTGGTTCGACCAGTTTATAGTTGAGAATGGCTTACAGTCGGTAATCGATTCTGAACTATCTGATGACGAGATACTTTCTGAATTCGTAGCATCCACGCTCCCCGCGGACTTGATGAAGAAGCTGAAGGCTTTCGTGGAGACTGTCCGCCGCCCGGTTGCGGTCCGTTCAAGTTCCAAGCTCGAAGACAGCAATTACCAGCCATTCGCCGGTGTCTATTCGACCTACATGTGCCCCTTCGTAGAGAACAAGGACAGGATGCTCAGGGAACTTACAAAGGCGATCAAAAGCGTCTATGCATCCACTTATTTTGCCGGAAGCAGGGCTTACATCCAGGCAAGCGGGAACCTACTTGGAGAGGAGAAGATGGCAGTCATCATACAAACCATCTGTGGCTCGGACCACGGCGGATTCTACTATCCCATGCTATCAGGAGTTGCCAGGTCAATGAACTCTTACCCTATAGGTTCCGAGAAGTCTGAAGATGGAGTCCTGAACGTGGCCTTCGGACTGGGCAAGACGGTCGTCGACGGAGGCAGGACCCTCCGTGTGGATCCCAGGCAGCCAAAGAAGATACTGCAGTTGTCTTCTCCCAAGCTTGCCATGCGTGACACCCAGAACGAAATGTTCGTACTGGACACTAACCCGGGGTCCTTCAAGATTTCCAGGAACGATGGCATCAACCTCAAGATGGTTCCCATAGCACAGGCGCTTGAAAGCTATGACCACCCGGAGCTGGTGGCATCCACTTACGTTTTCCAAGATGACAGGATGCAACCGGGCGTTAATGCCAGAGGACCGCGTGTAATATCATTCGATGGGATATTCCAGTATGACCGCTTCCCTCTTGCCAAGGCTCTGTCCGACATCATGGACATTTGCCGGAATGAACTCATGGGAGAGGTAGAACTGGAGTTCGCGCTCGATCCGGTAACCGGCAGCGGCGGGAAGGAGGCTGTACTTGATCTCCTTCAGGTACGCCCAGTTTCTTCCGGATCCGATTTCCGGACCTCATCAATCGCCGAAGCCACCAAGACTGTCAGTCAGCATCTGATAAAGAGCGACAGTGCTCTTGGCAACGGTTGGTTCAACGAATCAGAGTATCTCGTGATCATCCTGCCTGAGTCATTCGATAAGATGAAGACTGAAAAAATGGCTGCGGAAATAGCCGGGATCAATTCGAGGATGATCGCTGAAGGAAAGAGCTATTTCCTTGTCGGTCCAGGAAGGTGGGGATCATCTATTCCGACACTTGGCGTGCCTGTAGCGTGGACCGACATTTCGGCCGCAAGGATGGTCGTTGAATATGGCATGGAAGGTTTCAGGATAGAGCCCAGCCAGGGCACGCACTTCTTCCAGAACATAACATCACTTGGCGTCGGGTACCTTTCGGTGGACCAGTTCGCCGGCTCCGGCGAAATCGACTTTGAATCTATTAAGTCCAAGGAATGCATCTGGTCAGGAGACTTCGTCAAAGTCTACCGCATCGAAGGACTCACAGGATTCATAGACCGGAACAGTTCTCGTGCCATCATCGGGGTATGACATGGATGGAAAAATGACAATCTACCAGTTGCTCCCAAGGCTATGGGGCAATTCCGAGGGGGAACCCTGCGGGAAGTTCAGCAAAGTGGATGATGCATCCCTCTCCTACTTGAAGGATGAACTTGGCATCACCCATGTCTGGTACACTGGCATCATCCGGCACGCAACGACCTATTCATGTAATGGTTGTCCAGCCTCCTCCCCTGCTATCGTCAAAGGGGCTGCAGGCTCTCCCTATGCCATTGTTGATTATTATGATGTCAATCCATATCTTGCAGATAATCTGCATGAAAGAATGGATGAGTTCGAGTCTTTATTAAAGAGGACTCATTCTGCCGGGCTAAAAGCCATCATTGATTTCATTCCCAACCATGTCTCGCGGGATTACGGTAAAGCCGGGCTTGCACAAGTGCCTGCAGGATTCGGAAAATCCGGAGTCCTGGGTACAGGAGACGATCCGTCTGTACACTGGGCACCGGAGAATGATTTCTACTACTATCCAGGCCAGACCCTCGTACTTCCGGTTCATGGGGACGGCTACTACGAGAATCCGGCAAAAGCCTCTGGCAACTGCTTCTCACCTTTCCCTGGAAAGAATGACTGGTACGAGACCATACGCCTGAATTACTGCTACTTTCATACTTCTACCTGGGACAAGATGCTGGACATAGTGCGCTTCTGGTGCAGCAAGGGAATCGACGGCTTCAGGTGCGACATGGTCGAGATGGTGCCCTGGCAATTCATGAAATGGCTGATAGAGAACATCAAAGCTGAGTTCCCGCACGTGATATTCATTGCCGAGGTGTACAAGAAAGATCTTTACCGGCACTACATCGAGACAGTCGGTTTCGACTTCCTGTATGACAAATCCGGTCTTTATGACTCCCTCCGGTCAATTGTGGAAGGTCACGGCTCGGCACAGGCAATAACATGGAACTGGCAGATGCTTGGTGACCTTCAGCCCAGGATGCTCAATTTCCTGGAGAACCACGACGAACAAAGGTTCGCATCAGATTTCTTCGGATACGATGCTACCAGGACTCCCGCTCCTCTCTGCGTCTCGATGCTCTTCAACACAGCGCCTTTCATGATTTATTTCGGCGAAGAAATCGGAGAGCGCGGAATGGACTCTGAAGGTTTCAGCGGGCTGGATGGCAGGACTACAATTTTCGACTGGTGGAGCGTTCCTTCCCTCAGGAGGCTCTATGAATATATTCATGGCAAAGATGCCCTCGAACCTAAGGAGAAGGAGACTCTAGAAGTATTCCGGAGAGCTGATTCACTGGCGGCCGGTCCGGCTGTCTCCCATGGGAGGACTTTCGACCTCTGCTACTGCAATCAATCTTCCCGTGGCTTTGATCCAAGGCATCATTTCGCCTTTCTGCGCGGGAACAGTAAAAAGGTCATGCTCTTTGTGTGCAATTTTTCTGATTCCGACGCTACACCCGAAATATTCATACCCGAAGAGGCCCTCCGATTTTTCGGAATGAAAAAAACGGAGGCATTCAAGATGAACGCCTCCGTGAAAAGATTCGGATATTCCGTCTTACCAGTTTAGGATCTTCTTGAAATCATACTCCTCAGGATTGGGTACGAATGCCTTTGCAGCCTCGTAGTCGGCAGGAGTGATGTAGTTGCAGATATGTCCGTAGTAATTGCGGGCAATACCGCCTTCGATGTCCACGCGACGCGGAGGAATCTTGCCTTCTTCGTTCTGGAGGTCCTTAAGGTACAGAGGTGCAGGGTTGCCGTTGACATCGACATAGACCATGCAACCAGTCTCGCCCTTGGTGTATAGCTCATAGACTCCCATTGCAAGTTCGGTGCAATATGAAAGGTCGTAAGCTACGGGATCCTGGCAGCGGACATCGTAACCAATCTCCACAGGACGTGTCTTGACCTTCATCCCGACCTTCTTGAATTCCTTTTCAAGGATGTCGTTGAAGAGGACGGCCTTGCTGATCTTGCCAAGTTCAGGGTGTCCGTGCTCATCGTAGGTCATATGGACTCCTGTAGCCTTGATGTCTTCAGCGTCAAGGTCGTGGAAAACGCCTTCAGCGACAACGACGGTTCCATAAGGGATGCCGAGGAGCTTCCTCTTCAGGATGGCTGAAAGGGTAAGCTTGATGATCTTGTCGACCGAGATGGTGGTCTTGTTGAACATCTCGGGAATGATGGTCATGGGGCAATGTGTTGCCTCACCGATTCCGAGAGCCAGGTGACCTGCGGAACGGCCCATCGCGGAGATCAGAAGCCAGTTGCCGGAAGTACGGGCATCCTCATAGACAGTGCGGGCGATGTGGGCTCCTTCATCCTTGGCAGAATTGAATCCGAATGTAGGAGCGTTGTCAGGAAGAGGAAGGTCATCGTCGATAGTCTTGGGGACATGGATGTTGCGGATCGGATAGTTCTTTGCCTCGAGGAATTTGGCGATCCTGTTGGCTGTAGATGCAGTGTCATCACCTCCGACGGTCACCAGGAGCTTGATGTTGTTGTCCTGGAAGAGGGAGAGGTTGAAATTATTCTTGAAATCATCATCAGTGGGCTTGAAACGGCTCATCTGGAGGTAGGAACCACCCCTGTTGAAATAGGAATCAGCCTTGAAGAAGTCGATGTCTTCAATCCTGGGATTGGAATTGAAAAGTCCTGAGTAGCCGCCATGGAGGCCGATGACCCTGAAACCATTGTTAAGGAAAGTCTTGGCCACGGAGAACACGACAGTGTTCATTCCAGGAGCGGGGCCGCCGCCGCAGAGGATGATTATTGAATCTTTCATGATAGATTGTTTTATGAATATTTTGTCTGTTCGCTGTTTGAGGTCTACAAATTTAATCCATTTCCAGCAATTTATCGTCAATTTTCGTTAAATTTGTAATCTTTAATACAATGCCACAAGAGATGGATCACGAACAGGCCAGGAAACGGATCGATTTTCTCAAAGACACCCTTTGGGAAAACAGCCGCCGGTACTATGTCGAAAATGCCCCTACCATGAGCGATTTCGACTATGACCATCTGATGCATGAACTCGAGGACCTGGAAGAAGCCTTCCCCGACCTGCGAACCCCAGACTCCCCCACCCAGAAAGTCGGCAGCGACCTGGAACGGGGTTTCGCCCAGTATCCCCATAAGTACCCGATGCTTTCCCTTGGCAACACGTATAATATCGGCGAGATAGAGGATTTCGTGAAGAGGGCTGAAAAGGAGCTTGGTGAAGTCGGGTTCACATATTCATGCGAACTTAAATTCGACGGCACGGCAATCTGCCTGACCTATAGGAACGGCCGCCTGTTCAGGGCATTGACACGCGGTGACGGCGTCGTCGGCGACGATGTGACGGCAAATGTACGCAGGATCTCCAACATTCCTTACAAGCTTGAAGGCTCCGGCTGGCCGGAGGAGTTCGAGATAAGAGGAGAGATCCTGATGCCTTATGAATCCTTCGACAGGCTCAACAAGGAAAGGCTTGACAATGAGGATCAACCCTTCGCTAATCCGAGGAATGCTGCATCAGGCTCCCTGAAGCTGCAGGACCCCGATGAGGTCTCACGGCGCGGGCTTATGTGCACTCTGTACCATATTCCTGCCCAAAGCGTCACCTTTGCAACACACAGTGCCGCCCTTGATGCTGCTGCATCCTGGGGACTTCCTGTTTCAGACAAGCGCAGGATAGCTCATGGCATAGACGAGATAGAAGATTACATTCGCTACTGGGACACTGAAAGGAAATTCCTTCCATATGCGACGGACGGGATCGTCATCAAAATCAACGAACTGGATTACCAGAACGCCCTAGGCTACACAGCCAAGTCTCCGAGATGGGCAGTGGCCTTCAAATTCCAGGCAGAAGAAGCCTTGACAAGGCTGGTCTCTATAGATTACCAGGTTGGTCGTACGGGTGCAGTAACTCCCGTGGCAAACCTCGAGCCTGTGCAACTGGCAGGAACCATAGTAAAAAGGGCTACGCTGAACAATGAGGATTTCATGTCCGCGATGGACATCAGGGTCGGCGACTGGGTAAAGGTCATCAAGGGCGGGGAAATCATTCCCAAGATCATTGATGTGGACATTGACAGAAGACCTGCAGATTCCGTGAGGCCTGCCTTCCCTACCGTCTGCCCCGATTGCGGCACTCCCCTTGTCCGTGATGAGGACGAGGCAAAGAGTTTCTGCCCCAACGTCGACGGCTGCCCTACCCAGATTAAGGGGAAACTGGTCCATTTCCTGAGTCGCAAGGCAATGAATATACTGGCAGGAGACGCTACCGTCGAGCAGATGTACAATCTCGGTCTCGTAAGGACTCCGTCGGACTTCTATTCCCTCGACATGCAAAAACTGCTGTTGCTCGAAGGATGGAAGGACAAGAGTGCCAGGAGATTCCTTGACAGCCTCCGTTCCTCGCTTGAAGTCCCCTTCGAAAGGGTCCTATTTGCTCTCGGAATAAGGTACGTGGGAGAAACTACTGCCAAGGAGCTTGCCAGGCATTTCGGCACTATAGAGGCCCTCAGAGAGGCTTCCATGGAAGACCTCCTTGCAGTCAGGGATGTCGGAGATGTAATCGCGAGAAGTGTCTACGATTATTTCCGGGACAGCAGGCACTTCGATGACATCGAACGCCTCAAGGCCGCCGGCCTCAGGTTCTCGATGGATGAAGGATCTGCACCTTCTTCCGAGGTTTTGGCCGGTATGACAATCGTGATCTCCGGCAACTTCAGCATCTCAAGGGATGAAATGAAGAAGCTTATTGAAGCGAACGGCGGGAAAAACAGTTCGTCAGTCAGCGGAAAGACTAGTTTCCTGCTAGCCGGAAGCAAACCAGGCCCCGAGAAAATCAAGAAAGCCGGTGACCTCGGAGTGAGGATTGTATCCGAGGATGAGTTCATGGAAATGCTCCCTGACTCTCAGTCAAGAGAAACTGCTGACGGGGATCCTGGGCTCTTCGAAGTCGAACCGACATTATTCTAGCAGGCGATGGGCAAGTTCGACGAGTTTTCTTTGAAGATCCAGACTTATGTCCGCTGGCTGAGGAAATTCCTCGGCCACGACATCTGGCAGTTTAATCTCAGCGATCTGTCCAAGGCCCAGGCCTTGTTCATAAGGGACTTGAAGGTTGTCCTGGACGCGCTTAGGAATTTTGCCGACGAGAAGATCGGACTACAGTCAGTCGCACTCAGTTACTTCTGCACCCTTGCAGCGGTTCCCCTTGTTGCAGTGTGTTTCGCTGTCACAAGCGGTTTCGGCCTTGAAAACGTACTGCGTGACGCCCTGTACTCTGCAGACATAAGCCAGACCGTCATCGATACCCTCCTGACGGCGGCATCAAACATAATAAATGCATCTAAGGCCGGGCTTTTCGGTGTTATCACGGCTCTCTCATTCGTATGGCTTGTCATCTGGATGATGAACCGTGTTGAAAAGGTATTCAACAATGTATGGCACGTGAGGAAGCCCAAGAGAAAGGCTCTTAAGAGTTACGGCATCGACATCATTATCATGATCCTCATACCCTTCGTCGTCCTGATCTTCTTTGCTGGGACTGTGGTCTATTCACATGTTCTGGATCTTATCCCTAACAGCATCGGCGTAACTGACAAGATCAAGTCATTCCTCGGTTGGGTGATATTCGGAGGAGTCGCGGTCATGACCCTTTCAGCGATGTACAAGTTCATTCCTGCCACCCATGTCAACTATCGTTTTGCATTGAAGGGTGCATTGTGGGCAGGAATCGCTTTCACGATATTCCAGTACCTTTACCTTGAGACGCAGGTCTTGGTGACAAATATCAATGCCGTCTATGGAGCCGTAGCAGCCCTGCCTCTCTTCATGATGTGGCTCAGGTTCGGGTGGCTGATCATTCTATACGGTGCACAGTTCTCCTACTCGTTCCAGACAGTTGATGAGATGGACAAGGCAAGGGCGGTACAGGCTGCGCAGCAGGTTGGTGACAAAGTAGAATAATCATGAGTTTATCAAAATTCACAGAAGAGGACTACAAGGTAATCAATGAGAGTTACGCGCAGCTCAAGGAAGCCGCGCAGAAGCGTTGCGCCAACCAGGAGGAGATGGATGTCGTCCAAAAAGCATTCGACTTCGCCAACGAAGCGCACAAGGACGTTCGCAGGAGATCAGGCGGTCCCTATATAATCCATCCTATCGAGGTGGCAAAGATAGTGGTGAGCAACATCGGACTGGGATACAAGTCGATAGCAGCCGCACTCCTCCATGATGTCGTCGAAGACACTGACTACACTGTTGATGACATCAAGAACCTGTTCGGAGACAAGATTGCCAGCCTGGTCGATGGTCTTACGAAGATCAAGATAGTCCTTGACAACGAGGATAGGGCTAAAAGACTTGAAGACGTCTATTCCGAAAGTCTTCAGGCAGAGAACTTCAAAAGGATCCTCCTTACCCTCAATGACGATGTACGGGTTGTCCTGATCAAGCTTGCAGACAGGCTTCACAACTGCAGGACGATCGATTCCATGCCCGAGTACAAGAGGGATAAGATCCTCAGTGAAACGATGTTCATCTTCATTCCCCTGGCCCATCGCTTGGGACTCTACGAGATCAAGTCTGAGATGGAGAACATCTGGCTCAAGTACAAGGAACCTGACGCCTTCAATGAGATTTCAGCTCTGGTCAACAAGAATATCGAGGGTCAGGACAGGCAGATCGACGATTTCATCGCCCCAATCCGGGAAGCACTGACCAGCAGCGGGTTCAATTTTGAAATCCGGAAAAGGGTCAAGACACCGTACTCGATCTGGCACAAGATGCAGACGAAGAACATCCCCTTCGAGCAAGTCTACGACCTCTATGCCCTCAGGATCGTGTTCACACCTATCGCTGAGACTAAGGAGAGCGAAAGAGACCAGTGCTATCACATTTTCTCAATAATCACCGGAATCTACCGTTACAAACCGGACAGGGTCAGGGATTGGGTCAAGCATCCTAAGAGCAACGGCTATGAAGCTCTCCATTGTACCCTGATGAGCGACAAGGGAATATGGATCGAGGTCCAGATCCGATCAAAGAGGATGGATGACATCGCCGAAAAGGGAATCGCAGCGCACTGGGCATACAAAAAGGAAGGTTACATCAGCGAGAACGACAGCGAGATGGACAAATGGCTGGCGAAGGTGAAGGATATCCTGGTCAGCCCTGATGTCAATGCCCTCGAGCTCCTGGATATCATCCACAACGACCTCGTCAGTTCGGACATAACCGTCTTCACCCCTAAGGGAGAGCAGAAATCCATAAGCAAAGGTGCAACTGCATTGGATTTCGCTTACAGCATCCACACCGAAATCGGCAACAAGGCCATTGCTGCAAAGGTCAACATGAGACTGGTTCCGCTGTCCCATGTGCTCAAAGCCGGAGACCAGGTTGAGATCATCACGGCGGAGAATGAGCGTCCCAAACGTGAATGGCTCCAGTTCCTCCAAACAAGGCATGCCCGCAGTGTGGTCATCGACTATTTCAAGGGGATGAAGAAAGAGATCGCCGAGATAGGACGGAAGACCATCACCGAACAAATGGAAGGGGCTGGTTACAGGATGAATAACGAAAGTGCCGAACTGATGGCAAGGCATTTCGGTATTCCCGGACGAAATATCGAGGAATTGTATTTCCGGGTCGGCCTCGGCCTGATCAAGCCTGATCCAACCTTGGCAGATTCTCTTTCATCCATCACCCCCTCTCCAAAGAGTCCATGGTACTCAAATCTTTTCAACCGCAGAAGGGATATCCAGAGTCCGGTTTCTAAGGAAAGAAGCAATTACGTGATAGCGACCTGCTGCCGGCCTATTCCAGGAGACCCTGTAATTGGCATAAAGGCTCCTGACGGGACGATAACCCTGCATAAGAAATCTTGCCCCGTCGCTGACAGCATAGCGTCAAAGCATGGCGACTGGGTTATCACTCCCAAATGGGAGACAGACACGGACAGGACTGGATTTCCCGCCAGGCTCTCCATCAAGGGTATCGACCGTGTCGGCCTGCTCAATGAGATTTCGAGATACATTTCGCTCGTGATGGGCGTCAACATGAGAAAGGTTTACCTGAGTTCTGACGAAGGGATCTTTGAGGGCTACATCGACCTCAATGTCCACGACAAGAGCGCCCTGGAAAGGATGATACGGAAGCTCAGTTCGATCGACGGCATACAAAACGTCGTCAGGACGGATCTGTAAGCCTGATTTTTGAAGGATGTAGAGGATTATGATGAAAAAATTCCTTTCAAGATACTTTCCCTTGCTGCCGGTGAGCATAGTCTTACTGTCTACGATGTTTTCGCATTCTTGCGCCAACACGACCCAGGCCCCGACAGGAGGACTCAAGGACACGATACCACCGGTGATCGTAAAGGTCAGTCCCAAACCAGGAAGCACCAATGTTCCCCAGAGCGGCACTCAGGTAGTATTCACTTTCAATGAATATGTCACCGTCAAGGATCCGAAGAATATCTATCTGTCCCCTCCCCAGGCGAAGGCGCCCAAGTACAAGATCAAGGGGAAAAGCCTTGTCGTCTATTTCGAGGAAGACCTGCTTCCTGACATGACCTATACAATCGACCTTACCGGAGCCGTCGTCGACAATAACGAAAGCAATCCCTTCCCGGGCTACACTACATGGTTCTCGACAGGAGACACTGCTGATTCCATGTATGTTACTGGAAACGTATACGACTGCAACAACCTGATGCCGGTCAAAGGAGCGACTGTGATGCTATACAAGGACCACGCAGATTCTGCTGTCATGCTCAGCAGGCCAGTCGCCGCGGTCAAGACTGATGACTGGGGATTCTTCTCTATCAGGAACATCAAGGACACCCTTTACAGGGCTTATGCAGTCGTCGATGCCAACGGCAACAACATTTATGATCCTGATGAGGACCGGATCGCCTTCCTTGACTCACTCTTCAAGCCGGTGAACGTCGTTTCAGAAGATATTCCCGAACTCAAGAAGTACGACATGAAGGACACCTCTGCGTGCCTTGCCAGGAAAGCAGAGATAGACCTTGTCGTATTCCGCGAGAAGCCTTCCAAACAGATGGTGATGAACAAGAAGAGAACGTCTGACCGTGGCTCCTACATCACTTTCCTGGCGCCTGAAGTCAGGATCGATTCCCTCTGGTTCAAGGGTTTCCCTTCAGATAAGATCATCAGTGAGTTCAACATCCAGCAGGACAGCCTTCTTCTCTGGATCAACGACTCCGGACCTATGCCTGACACTCTCCATCTCTTCGTCAATTACTGGAAGACCGACACTCTCGGCGTCCTGAATCCAGTGACCGAGGACTTTAAACTGGTAGATGAGAACAGACCTAAAGGCAGGGCGCAAAGGAGGAAAGTAGAACGCCAGGACACCATTTGTCCGATCACTCTTAAAACGGCTCCGGAGACATTCGAGCAGAATGGAATAGTGATGGAGTTCGCAGATCCTCCTTTCCTGGGCGATTTCGACACTCTGAGCTTAAAGTCGGTCAATCCCAAGCAGATCGAGCAGCAAGAGCGTTTCACCATTGAGAGAGATTCACTGAACATCAGGCGTTACATCATCAAACCTGATGTCCAGGTCATGCAAGGCTACGAATATATATTCAAGGTTCCCTACAGATCATTCAGGGACATTAACGGGCATTGGAACGACAGTACCCAGGTGAAGGTTTCCCTTCCCAATGATGAAACCCTCAGTACATTTACCTTGAATGTCAGCGATGTGGACAGGAAGTTCATAGTCGAGATGCTGGACGAGAAGAAAGCTAATGTCATAAGGCAGTTCATAATCGATTCCGACAGTGCCCTGCTGTTCCCTTATCTCAAGGCCGGTAAATACTGTATAAGGATAACGGAAGATGCCAACCGCAACGGAATCGTGGACACCGGCAACCTGCTGGGACACAGGCAACCTGAAAAAGTAAAGTTCCTCAGGACGAACGACTCGGACTCTTTCGATATTCCCGAGCGGAGTGAGATTGTGCAGGAACTCAATATGTCGGAATTCATGGGATTCAAGAAGGAGAATAGTTCAGATGGAAACGATTAAGAAAATAGCTGCCGGCCTCCTTATCACCTTCCTCACGTCGGCCATGACGTGGGCGCAGGATCCCAAGGATTCCCTGAAGCGAGTCTTTTCGCTCAATGATTACACGATCATTGGAGCAGAGTACGGAGCGTCCGTGAGCAGGATGCAGTTCAATCCTTCGAAGACGCAGACCTACATGTTTGCGCCTAACACATTCGGAGTGTTTGTCCTGAAATACGGGAAGCTCTTCGACGGAAGCCCGAACTTTGGGTTCAAGGTCGGAGCGAGATACAGCCACGAAGGTTACCAGTTCAAGGAAAACAAGGAAACCGGAATCACACCGACCCTGGAGGGTGCGGAGAAGGCCATTATTGAATATGCTGAAGTACCTTTCATGGCCCATTTCCATTCTGACGGCCTGCATTTCAAGGTTATGGCGGATCTCGGTATTTACGGAGGCTACCGTCTCAGCATCGAAAGGATCGGTGATCGCGTTCTGGACGAGTACAGGAATGCTTTCATGGACTGGGACAGGAGGTTCGACTACGGTTTGACAGGAGGTCTCGGATTCGGCATTGTCTTCGATCCGGTTGAATTCCATGTCAATGCAAACGTGAGATATTCCTGGGGTACCATTTATGACCCGGACTACTATAACAAAGATTTCTACCGCTTCGCCTATCCATTCGATGTGATGGTCACTGCAGGCTTGTATTTCCAGATCACCAAGAGAACCGGAAAGACAAAGGGACAGATCAGGCGGGAGGCGTACGAACAAGTCTATCATCCAAAAACAGATGCAAACACTGACAGCGAAAGCCGGTGACGTACTCATCGGAGGGGGTAACCCCATAGTCGTCCAGACAATGTGCAACACCCACACCTCCGACGTGGAGGCGACGGTAGCCCAATGTGTTAGACTCAGGAATGCAGGAGCGCAGATGATCAGGATTACTGTGCCCGGAATGAATGATGTAGAGTGCGTTCGGCAGATCAAGGAAAAACTTCTGTCCCTCGGTGTCTCCACACCCATAGTGGCTGACATCCATTTTTCTTCCCAGACAGCGATTGCTGTCGCCCCGATCGTGGAGAAAGTCAGGATCAATCCCGGCAACTTCCATAAGGACCATGATGAAGCCAGAAGGCAGTTCGCAAAGCTAATAAAGGTCTGCAAGGACCACGGCACGGCCATCAGGGTGGGCATAAACCATGGATCCTTGGGAGAATATATCACCAACCTTTACGGAAACTCCCCGGAAGCCATGGCAAAAGCAGCGATGGAATGGTTGGGGATGTGCGTGGAAGAGGATTTCTTCAACGTGGTCGTCTCCCTTAAATCCAGCAATACCATAGTCATGGTCGAGGCTTACAGACTCCTGGCAAAGGCGATGGAAGATGAAGGACATGTCTTCCCTCTCCATCTAGGTGTCACGGAAGCCGGCAATGGAGACAGCGGCAGGATCAAGTCTTGCGTCGGCATCTCATCCCTCCTCTCGGAAGGAATTGGCGACACGATCCGTGTATCACTTACGGAGGATCCGGAGGCTGAGCTTCCCGTTGCCAGATACCTGGCTGCAAGGTATGGCAGAAAAATCGTCTCTTCGATGACATCATTGTCCATAACAGGGAAAAATGCGACTGCATCTTACCACTCCCCTTCTTTCGAGACCCTTTTGTTCGATGTTTCATGCGACTTTGGCAAGAGGCTGCTCGACCATGAGCTAGACAGTCTCACCCTGACTGGGGAATATGTTGACGACGCCGGGAATCCGGTGTCTGTCGAAGGTTCAGGGAAGGGAGCCTACCTGGTGGATGAACTCCTCCAGGCAACGCGCAGGAAATTCTACAGGCCTGAATACATAGCCTGCCCTGGATGCGGTAGGACCATGTACAATCTACAGGCAGCTCTGGCCGCGGTTAAAGAAAAGACCTCGCATCTGAAGGATGTCGTCATAGCCGTAATGGGCTGCATAGTCAACGGGCCCGGAGAAATGGCAGATGCAGACTGGGGTTACGTAGGAGAAGGAAACGGAAAGGTTTCCATTTACAAAGGGAAAGTGCCTGTGCTAAGGCACGTGGATGAAACTGAAGCCGTGGAAAGGCTTCTGGAACTGATCGAGGGAAACAAGACTAGCTGAGCCTGGCAATCGGAGTCTGGCAAGCCCTGGTAAACTCACCCTCCTTGACGAGTATCTCAGCATCAAGAGGGAAGAAATAGTCGATCCTGGACCCGAACTTGATGATCCCGCATTGCTTTCCCCTCTCCACTTTCATGCCTTCTTTGGAATAACACACTATCCTCCTGGCGAAGGTCCCTGCGATTTGCTTGAAGAATATTTCTCCATGGGCATTCCTGATCGCTGTCGATGAATGCTCATTCTTTTCAGAAGCCTTCGGCAGGAAGGCTAGCAGATACTTCCCAGGGTGATACTTATAGTATGATATCTCTCCGTCCATCGGCCAGTAATTGGCATGTACGTCGAAGAAATCCATGTAGACTGAAACCTGGATGCAGTCGCCCTTGAAATACTCATTCTCATAAGCTTCCTCGACTATGACGACCTTGCCGTCGGCAACAGCAGTGACCAGGGTTTCGTCTCCTGGAGTTATCTCCCTGTCCGGAAGGCGGTGGAACCAAAAGACGAAGAAAGCGAAAGCGGCCAGTACTATGATTATAGGGATCCATATCCAGGGATTATGGATGAGCAGAAGCACTACAACTGCAATTGCTGCTGTCAAGGCCCACATCTTTGCGATGGTGCCATGTGAATCCTTGTCAATCCTGATCCGTTTCATATTCAGAAAAATACTATAGCAGGTCGAAAATAGCGAGATAAATTGCGCCGAAAGGCATTGCCATCAGGGTACTGTCGAACCGGTCCAGCAATCCGCCATGACCCGGGATTATATTTCCGGAATCCTTCACTCCGTAGACCCTTTTCCACTGTGATTCGAACAGGTCGCCGTAGACTCCTGCCACAGACATGATGATGGCAAGGATGAGCGAATGCATCAATGGGAATTTCAGGAGACCGGTTTCATAAAGGACATAGGCTGCAAGGACGGAGGCGACGAGCCCGCCCAGGAAACCGATCCACGTCTTCTTGGGAGAGACCGTAGGGAAAAGCTTGGCCGGGAACTTCTTTCCCAGGGAAATGCCAAAAGCGAAAGCTCCAACGTCCGAGCACCAGATAATTATGAAGAAACACAGCAGAAGGTTTCCGCTGAAATTACCAGCCTTGTCAAAGGCAATCAGATTGGAAAGGGCGATAGGGACAGCAATGTAGAGAAGGCCGGTGTAGATGTTAGAGAACTTGCCGTATTCCTCCTTGTCCTTCACATACAATGAGTTGATCATTACGATGAAGATCGGAATCATCGCCAGGGCGATCAGTCGCATCGGAATGTGATAGGTTGAAGCCGCAAACATTATCCCGAAAAGGAAGATACCGGCCATTATCGCAAGCACCTTGGAGAAGGTGTAACTATGCCCCATCGTGATGTTGTAGAATTCCAACAGCATGATTGACATTATGACAACCATAAGGCCTGCGAAAAGGAACTTGTTGAACATCAGGCAGGCCACCATCACAACAATGAAGGCGGCCCCGGAAATTGTCCTGACAGTAACGTTATTCATCAGCTTCGGTTTTTTCAGCCTGCTCAGGTTCAGTTGCAGAAGCAGGTTTTACCTTGGGTCCGAGGATCTTCTCGATGTCCTCAGCAAAAATCACTTCTTTCTCAAGCAGGAGCTTAGCCATCGTGACGAAGCCTTCCTTGTTTTCCATGAGGATCTTCATGGTACGTGAATGCACTTCGTCGACCAGGTCCTTAACCTCACGGTCCATCAATTCGGCAGTCTTTTCACTGTAAGGCTTCGTAAGGTCATAGCCTCTGGCTCCGGTGGAATCAAAGAAAGAAAGCTCTCCAACCTTGTCGCTCATACCATAGAACTGAACCATGTTGTAGGCAATCCTTGTCAAGCGTTCAAGATCATTAAGAGCACCTGTCGCAGGCTCGCCATTTATGATTTCTTCGGCGACACGTCCACCGATGAGGGCACACATCTGGTCCATCAGGTATGACTTGGATAGGATCTTCCTCTCGTCCGGCAGGTACCATGTCAGGCCGAGGGCATCACCTCTGGGGATGAGGCTTACCTTGAACACAGGGTCTGAATAAGGAAGGAGCCAGCCGACAGTTGCATGCCCCGCTTCATGATATGCAGTTGTCCTCTTCTCTTCGGGAGTGAGGATGGAGCTCTTGCGCTCAAGACCTCCGATGATCCTGTCGACGGCATCGAGGAAATCCTGACGGTCGATCTCCTTCTTGTTCTTCCTGGCTGCAGTCAAGGCTGCTTCATTGCATACATTGGCAATGTCTGCTCCTGAGAATCCCGGAGTGTGCTGGGCCATGAAATGGACGTCGAAATCCTTGGCAATCTTAAGACCCCTCATGTGGACAAGGAATATTTCCTCCCTCTCCTTGAGTTCCGGAAGCTCGACATGGATCTGGCGGTCGAAACGCCCGGCACGCATCAGGGCCTTGTCAAGGATGTCAGCACGGTTGGTAGCTGCCAGGATGATGACACCGGAGTTGGTGTCAAAACCGTCCATCTCGGTAAGGAGCTGGTTCAGGGTGTTCTCACGTTCGTCGTTGGAAGAGAAGCCCACATTCTTGCCCCTGGCACGTCCTACTGCATCGATTTCGTCTATGAATACGATGCAAGGAGCCTTTTCCTTTGCCTGGCGGAAAAGATCCCTCACCCTCGAAGCTCCGACTCCCACGAACATCTCCACGAAATCCGAGCCTGAGATCGAGAAGAAAGGCACATCCGCTTCCCCAGCTACTGCCTTTGCAAGCAAAGTCTTACCTGTACCTGGAGGGCCTACCAAAAGGGCGCCCTTGGGAATCTTGCCTCCAAGGGATGTGTATTTCTGAGGATTCTTCAGAAAATCAACGATTTCCATCACTTCCTCCTTGGCTCCGTACAAACCGGCGACATCCTTGAAGGTAACGTTTACCTTCTCCTTGTCTGCAAGCTTGCCAGTGGACTTGCCTACGCTGAAAATCCCGCCTCCGGCACCTCCGGGGCCAGCTCCCATGTTCTTGTTGAAGCCGCGGAACATCCACACCCACATCAAGATGAGAAGCAGCGGGAAGACAAGCCATTCAAGGATGTCTGCCCATGCATGGCTCTCATTTTCAACAATGATCTTCACCTTCTCGGAAGCCTGCAGGTTCTGGTTCAATTCACCGAATTCCTTCTCAGCATCGAACTTGTCTGAAACCAGGAAAATGAAATGTGGTGAACTTGCAGGCACCTTTCCACCGAACTTGTCGGAGTATTTTGCAAGCCTGTCGGGACGTATGGTGATATCGCCCTTGAAATTGTTGCGGACATAGGTGATTTCCTTGATGTCTCCTTCAAGGAACATCTCCTGCACCTCCGCCCACTCGACCTTCTGGGGATTGGCGCTGCTGTTGTTCATAAGCAGCCATCCGATTCCAAGGACGAGGAGAAGATATATCCACGAAAAATTGAACCGCACGCGGATGACTTTCCGCTTCGGGTCGTTGTTGTTATTCGGCATCTTTGGTAGTCTTTTTGGATTTCGGCCTGTCCTTGTAGGTCTTCTGCGGAGCATCTGCCCAAAGCTCCTCCAGTCTGTAGAACTGCCTGTATTCAGTCAAAAAAATATGGGCCACTATGTCACCGTAATCCAGGATGATCCAGAAGTTATTCTCCATTCCCTGCGTACGGATAGGCTTGCGGCCAAGTTCGCGCATCTTCTCGATGACGTTATCAGCTATTGCATTGACATTCGTCGTAGAATCTGCATTGCATATCATGAAATGGTCGGTAATGGCTGTCCCAATGGTACGGAGGTCAATCCCTACGACATCCTGTGCTTTCTTGTCGAGCATAGCGTCAGCCATCACTCTCAGATCGTGTGTAATCATTTTGATAAAGTTTGCTAATTTTGCTGAACCTAATTTACAAATATAGCAAATAAAAGACAATTTCCGAGCCAATGACACAGCGTATGCCAATACTTTGGTTGGACGAGACAGATTCTACCCAGAACGAGCTTGCAAGGCATATTTCCGATTATGACAATCTGTCAGTTGTAGCAGCCAGGCTCCAGACTGCCGGCCGCGGCCAGAGAGGGAACAAGTGGCTGGCCAGCAAGGGGAAGAATCTAACCTTCTCCATGCTGCTGAAGTTCGGACAAGGCCCCCTGCCTATCCTGCGGGCCAGCGACCAGTTCAGGATAACCAAGGCGGCCACCCTCGGAGTCCTGTCCTACCTGGACTCTACCGGAATAGAATGCATGATCAAGTGGCCCAATGATATCTACCACAGGAACAAGAAAATCTGCGGGATGCTGATAGAGAATGTCCTGGACGGCAACAACGTTTCGTACAGCATCGCAGGGATAGGCTTGAACGTCAACCAGAGGGAGTTCCCAATCAATCTCATAAACCCGACATCGATGTCACTTGCCTCGGGCAAGGAATATGACCTTGAAAGTGAGATGGAGAAACTCCATGTCTGCCTCAGGGATTCTATCGTCAGCAATCTCAATGCAGATGACGATTCGTCATCCTACGAAGGAAGGCTATACCGGAAAGGTGAATTCCATGAATATGTCCGATGCTCCGACGGCACTTCTTTCGAGGCCATGATTACCGGCGTAGACAAGTCTGGGTTATTGGAGGTAAGAAATAGAAAAGGCGAACGTGAAAAGTTCGCCTTCAAAGAGATAAGTTACATTATCTAAACTCTCATTTCAGCTATTGCCCTGGCTGGATCTTCGGCCTTGAAGACAGAACTGCCTGCCACCAGCATGGTGGCACCGGCTTCTGCAAGCACACGGGCGTTTGAAGCCGAGACTCCCCCATCAACCTCGATGTCCTTGGATATTCCTCTCCTGGACATCTCAGACTTTAGGGTAGCAATCCTTCCGATTGAATCTTCAATGAATGTCTGTCCTCCGAAACCAGCGAACACAGACATCACCAGGAAGAAATCCGCTTCTTCAAGATAAGGGAAAAGCCTTTCCACCGGTATGTCTGGATTGATGGCAATTCCGGCCTTGACTCCGCAGTCGTGCGTCAATGAAATATATTCAGAAACATCTTTGCCGGCGATGTCTGCGGCCTCAAGATGGAAGCTGATGTAGGATGCACCCGCCTTGGCGAACCGAGGTATGTATTTGTCCGGATTGACGATCATCAGATGGACGTCCATCGGAATCGTGGCGATGGGTGCCACGGCTTCCATGATCGGAAAACCGAATGAGAGGTTAGGCACGAGGCTTCCGTCCATGACATCGAAATGAAGGATGTCAGCATGCTCGTTGAGCAGGCGTATGTCTTTTTCGAGGTGGAGGAAATCCCCTGCCAATATCGAAGGAGCGATCTTTACCATATTCCTCTAGCTGAACGATGTGACCACATCGATGAGGTGGTCGGTGAACTTGTCGAGCGATGCAAGCTCCAGTTTTTCGCCCGGAGCGTGTACTCCCCGAAGAGTAGGGCCGAAGGAAATCATGTCGAGGTCGCCGAATTTCTCGCCGAAGAGACCGCACTCGAGTCCGGCATGGATGGCCTTTACTTCGGGATCGCGTCCGAAAAGCTTCCTGTATGAATCAACGCAGACCTTGAGGATCTTAGAATCGAGATTGGGTTTCCAGCCAGGATACTCTGAGTTATGCTCCACCTGGGCACCGGCAAGTACGAAGCAGGCTTCGACTTTGGCTGCCATCATCTTCCTGGCAGATCCTATCGAACTTCTTTGGCTTGTCACGACCTCGATCTCACCCTGACGCTGCATGCGCACTGCAGCAAGGTTGGAAGAAGTCTCTACAAGGCCCGGGATGTCCTGACTCATGGCTTCCACGCCGTGAGGACAGGCAAACAAGGAACGGATCAAGCGCTCTGCGACTGCGGAACAAACCGGTTTCTCCGTGCAGCGGAAAGCGGCGGCACTGACGTAGACATCAGGATCCGATTTTGAATATTCATGGCTGAGATCGCCACCGAAATCATTGAACCTGCTGATGAGGGCATCCTTGTCCGGAACGGCTACGATAGCCTCGCATTCCCTTGCAATGGCATTTGGCTTATTACCGCCCTTGATCATGATAAGCTGGAGTCCGTGAGGCAGTTCCGAACTCAGGAAACGGGCCATCTGTTGGATAGTATTGACCCTTTCCTTGTTGATGTCGTCGCCGCTGTGGCCCCCTTGTGCGCCTCCGATCTCAAGCCGGACAGGAACGTAACCGGGAGCCAGGTCTTCGCGTTCATAGGCGAAACGTGCTATGGTGTCGAGCCCTCCAGCGCAGCCGATGAACATCTGGCCTTCATCCTCTGAATCCAGATTGATTAGAGTCCTTCCTGTAAAGAAACCGGGCTCCATTGCAAAAGCTCCGTCCATTCCGGTCTCTTCTGAGATAGTGAAGACACATTCTATCCTTCCCATGGGGAGGTCGCTTTCCAGGAGAGCCAGCATGGCAGCCACACCGATTCCATCGTCGGCTCCAAGAGTCGTGTCCTTGGCAATCATCCAACCATCTTCGACGACATACTTGATCGGATCCTTGAGGAAGTCATGGTCCACTCCGCCTCTTTTCTCACAGACCATGTCCTGATGTCCCTGAAGGACAAGGGCAGGAACACCTTCCTTACCGGGAGATGCCTCCTTGATGATGCAGACGTTTCCCGTCGCATCGGTCTTGCATTCCAGATTCCTGTCTTTGGCAAACTGCTGCAGAAATGCAGTCATGGGTTCTTCATGGCCCGACTCCCTTGGAATACGGGTAATTTCCTTGAAGATTTCAAGTACTTTGGATGAATTCATTGTAATACCTGTATTAGCGCGCTACAGGTACCAGCATCTTTTCAATGTCGGAAACGTACTGCCTGAACATCTTGTCCGTGGACATCAGATCCGACACGGTATTGCAAGCATGAAGTACCGTAGCGTGGTCTTTTCCTCCAAGTTCCATACCAATGGTGGACAGCGAACAACCGCCGATGAGGTTGCGGCTCATGTACATTGCTATCTGCCTGGCCTGGACTATCTGTCTCTTGCGGGACTTTGACAGCAGGGTCTCGCGGGTTATGTTGAAATATTCGCAGACAACCTCCTGTACCTTGTCGATTGTAACCTCGTTCTGTTCCTCTGAAACGATATTCCCGGTCACCCTTTCGGCGAGTTCCTTCGTCACTTCCTCGTGGCAAAGCGTCGCACTTGCTATCAGGGAGATCAGCGCTCCTTCCAGTTCCCTGAAATTGGAACGTATCTTGTTCGCAAGAAGATCAAGTACATCTTCGCGGACTATGACACCTTCCCGGACACATCTCGCCTTAAGCATGGCCAGCCTGGTGTCATGGTCAGGCTTGGATAGCTCCACGGAAAGACCCCACTTGAACCTGGAGAGAAGCCTCTCCTCGAAGTTCATCAAGTCTACGGGTGCACGGTCCGAGGTGAAGACCAGCTGCTTGCCGGACTGGTGGAGATGATTGAAGATGTTGAAGAAGGCGTTCTGCGAGGCAGGTCCTATGAGCTCCTGAATGTCATCCACGACAAGGACATCGATCCTCATGTAATAAGCCATGAAGTCTGCCAGCTTGTTCTGGTGGACAGCATTCATGTACTGGGTCTTGAACTCATTACCCGTGACATAGAGGACTATGAGCTCGGGATAAGCGTCGTGGATCGCGATGCCTATGGCCTGGGCAAGATGAGTCTTGCCAAGACCCGGGCCTCCGAATATGAACAGAGGATTGAAAGGAGTCTTGCCTGGCTTGTCGGAAATGCTAATACCGGCATTGATGCCCATCTTGTTGCACTCCCCCTTTACAAGGTTGTCAAAACAGTAGGCAGGATTCAGCCTCGGATTGATCTTCACCTTCTGCAGTCCCGGGAAAACAAAGGGACCAGGATTACTGGAAGCCTGGAAAGTGCTTAGCATCACGGGCTTGTTCTCAGGGACATTGCTATGAGCTGCCGTGAAAACCATGGCTCCCTCATTCTTGACTGGATGGATCCTGTAGAGGAGCTTGGCGTCAGGGCCGATCACCCTCCGGAGAGTCATCTTTATTATAGGAAGGTAAGCGTCCTCAAGATAACTCCTGAAGAAATCAGTTGGGACCTCGATCGTGAGGGTCGAACCGACAAGTGAGACCGGAACAATGGTTTTGAACCAAACGTTGAACTGTTTCGGATCTACGTTCTGTTCGAAGATCCGAAGACACTCATTCCACACTGAAATATGTCTATCCAGTTCTGACATTACTTATTGTTCCTGAAACAGATGCAGGGAGAGGACACTCCCCCTCTCTTCGTTAGTGCAAAATTGGGGGAAAAATAATTTATAAAAAATCTTTTTTATTATTGTTTTTGATTTTTATTTTCCCTATAATAAAGGAAGCAGGTCAGCTTTATTTAGGCTTTCTTAATACATTAGTTTTTAGGCATATAACTGTAGACCACCCTGCAACGAAGTACATATAAAAGGGGTCTTAATTTAGAATGATTAAAAATTAATGAAATAAGGATTTTTCCGCATTGCATGTTGTTAAAAAGGGGAAAAATCTATTATCGCATTCTGAAGGTTTCTCCATTTTCCACCTTCACTACGAAAGCATCAGGAAAAGTTTTTTTCAGAGATTCAAAAAGTTTCTTTGCCTCATCCAGCTCGGCTGAGATTCCGATGACATATTTATAAAGACTGCCTGTCTTGATTGCCTTGAACTGATTCCCTTTGAAGAAGGGATCGCCCTCTTTCATTTCTTTTGAAGAGACAAGGACCTGCGTAGCATAATAGATTCCGCTCGTTGGCTCGATGGCGGTAACCGGTTCGGTTTCAACCACAGGTGCAGGTTCGTCTACAGCCTGCTTGGGAGAAGGTACTGTTGGCGTGGGAGAATCAGCCCCGTCATATTCCTTCTTGTAGGCACAGAATGCATCGTAAAGGTCAGAAGCTATCTTCTCCTTCCCCTTCTCCGAGATCAAGGCGGCCCTGTCATCGGGGTTGGACATGAACCCGCACTCTACAAGGACAGAAGGCATCGCCGTCCTCCAAAGAACGTAGAAAGGATCCTGGGAGATGCCACGGCTGCTGCGGATCGCCCCTCCTTTCATCTCACGGTCCACATGCTGCGCAAACTTGAAACTTTGCTCCAGGAAGGCGTTCTGCATGAGGTTCATGAATATATATGACTCCGGATCGTTGGGATTGAAGCCTTCATACTTCGTGGTGTAATCGTCCTCCATTGTTATAACGGAGTTTTCACGGCGCACCACATCCATGTTGCCTGCGTAAAGATCCTTGTTGCGGCTGGTGTACTGACCGAGGATGTGCACTGAGTACCCGTTGGGACCGCTCCTCTTGCCATCTACCGAGTTGACATGGATGGATATGAAAAGATTCGCCTTGTTGCGGTTGGCTATGTCGGCCCTGCCCTGAAGTTCCACGAAATGGTCATCTGAGCGTGTCATTATGACCTTTACATCAGGATAACCTTCACGTATCTTGCCTGCCAGCCGCTTGGCGATATCCAGCACGACAGTCTTCTCCATCGTTTTCCCGCTCGGACTTATGCAACCTGCATCTTTTCCACCATGCCCGGGATCAATGACCACGGTAGAAAGCTTTATCGGCGACGAAGAAGCCTGGCCGAATGCGGGGAACAATCCGACCGAAAGAGCCACTGCCGACAGTACGGCAAGAAAATTGCGAAGGATATCCAAAATATGTCGTATATTTGTTGATTGCAAATTTATAAATAAAATTGCATTTCAGGAAGCATACATATTCTATTGTCCTTGTGATTCTGGTGATAGCTTTCACGGGGCTTTCCATGTTCGGTCAGAACCCCAGGAGGGACCGCCGGCAGAGAAGGGCTCCGACTGAAAGCGTACGCGATACCACACCGGAGCAGCTTTCTGATTCGCTCAAGGCAAGGCTGGATTCGACCAGGATGCTGCAGGACTCCCTGAGGGTGGCAGATTCTACATCTCGGGCCGATTCCCTGGACCTTCTGGGCAAGAGTTCCATCTCCAAGCCGGCATTCTCTGCTGCAAAGGATTCTTCAAGACAAGTCTTCGTCGACGGACAGAGGAAGATGTTCTACTGGGGTGACGTACAGGTCTCCTACGAGAACATAACGCTCAAGGCCGACTACATGGAGTATGACATGAACTCTGGGACTGTCTTCGCACGCGGTACTCTCGACACCCTGACCGGTGAATGGAAGGGACAGCCGGAGATGACTCAGGGTGACCAGACCTTCAACATGGAAGAGATACGTTATAATTTCAACTCCCGGAAGGCCAGGATCACCAACATGATCACCAAGGAGGATGACGGCATACTCCACGGGCAGAACATCAAGATGCTTCCCGACAAGTCGATCAACATCACCCACGGAAAGTACACGGTCTGCGACCTCGAGCATCCACATTACTACCTCAAGCTTTCCTCTGCTAAGGTCATTACAAGGCCGTCACAAAAGACGGTTTTCGGTCCTGCCCATCTGGTCGTGGAAGACGTGGACCTTCCCTTCGTGGCCATTCCTTTCGGCTTTATCCCGAAGCGTCCCGAGAGAGCCACAGGTCTACTCATGCCTTCATTCGGCGAGGAGAACGCGCGAGGTTTCTACATGAGGGACGCAGGAATGTACTTCGTGATCGGAGACTATTTCGATTTCTCGGTCACCGGAGATTACTATACCCTCGGTTCCTGGGCTGCCGACATTAACTCACGGTACATGGTCAAGTACAAGTTCTCCGGCAATCTCGGGTTGAATTATTCAGTCGACCAGACCGGTGAGAAAGGAAGTACCGACTTCTTCCAGAGCAAGAACTTCGGTGTCAAATGGTCACACTCCCAGGATGCGAAAGCCCATCCAGGACAGACCTTCTCGGCATCTGTGAACTTCTCCAGCCCGTCGAACAGCCGCTACAACTCCAGGTCCATCGACGATGCCTTGCAGAACCAGATCTCCTCATCGATTTCCTTCAGCAAGAACTGGAACGGCAAGTTCAACCTCTCTGTCAATGCCCTGCACAGCCAGAATTCCAGGGACAGTTCCTATTCATTCACCTTGCCGAACATCACATTCTCGGTTTCCAGGTTCTATCCCTTCAAGATAAAGAACAGGGTCGGCAAAGAAAGGATCTACGAGAAGTTCTCCCTCGCTTACAACACCAGCCTTCAGAACAGGATCAATTTCACGGCATCCGAATTTGGAGAGCCTGGCCTTCTGGACAAGTTCAGCAATGGTATGGCCCACAATTTTTCGATCGGCCTGCCCGACTTCACCTTGCTCAACTATCTCAATGTAACCCCTTCGGTGAGTTACGGAATGAACTGGTTCTTCAGGCAGAGTGAAGCCTATTTCGATCCTGAGACCAACAGCGTCCAGACCAGGATGGGATCACCGTTCAGCAGTTTCGGTACCACACACACTTATTCCGGCGCCGTGTCGATGAGCACCAGGATCTACGGTATGTTCAACTTCGGCAAGTACAACAAGATCCAAGCAGTGAGGCATGTCATCTCTCCCAGCCTGAGCATGAGTTTCAGTCCGGAGAAGGGCAAGGCATTCAATGGTTGGAGGACTTTTGAATATCTTGACACCCTGGGCGTAAAGCGTACCTACGACTACAATGTCTACCAGGGACAGATCAATTCCTTCCCTGGCAAGGGTAGGTCTGCAACCATGAGCCTTTCTATCGGCAACAACCTGGAAGCCAAGGTACGCGACGCGAAAGATACTACCGGCACGGGTTCGAAGAAGGTGAAGATCCTCGATCAGTTCAACATCAACACTGGCTATAATTTCCTGGCGGACTCCCTCAGGATGAACAATGTTGGAATCACGATGTCCACTTCCGTTTTCGGCAAGCTGGGAATCAACGGTAACATCAATTTCGATCCCTACGCCATAAATGAAAGAGGTCAGAGGATCAACCAGTTCCACGTAGTCAAGACCGGAGTCCCCCTCAGACTGACTAATTTCAGCGCTTCCACTTCATATTCGATCTCAGGCAAGGGTGTTGTCAAGGGCAATGACGGCAGCAAAGGAAGCGGTGGAAGTGGAGGAAGTAGTAGCAGTCCTGCCGATTATTACCGCAGGATTTACTACCATCCGGTCACGGGTGAATATATCCCCGGCGGATGGCTGTACTACACGAATCCGAATGTCCCATGGAGCGTGAATTTCAATTATTCCCTCTCGATGGGCCGCTCCTATAAGTACACCAACAACCAGCTTATCAAGAATGACCGTTTCACCCAGACCCTGGGTATCTCGGGCAATATCCAGCTGACTCCCAAGATGTCGGTCCAGGCCCAGACAGGATGGGATTTCGTGGCGATGAAGATGACCACATCCCAGATGTCTTTCCGCTATGACCTGCACTGCTTCAACATCTCGGTTTCATGGGTACCTTCAGGAATGTACCAGTCATATTCATTCATGATCTCAGCCAACGCAGCCGCACTGTCAGACTTACTGAGGTTCAAGAAGAGCACCAGCTACTGGGACAGATAGTTTTGCAATTCCAATATTAATTGGTATATTTGCAACATCCTGAGGGACACGACATGAAAACTTCATCATTTCACTAATTGAATAATTCCCTTTTATGCCATACAGTTTATTCGAACTCACCCAGATGAGCCGGGAGCAGCTTGAAAGCATTGCTCAAGAGTATCAGATCAAGAATGCCAGGAAAATGACTGACGAAAACCTTTCGTACGCCATTCTCGATGCCCAGGCTACTGCGGCATCCCTGAAGCCGATTGAAAGGCCGAAAGCCAAACGTGGCCGCCCTCGCAAGAACGATTCTCCACAGAAGGCAGAGAACTCCAAAGAGGTCTCGTCATCAGAACCTGAGCAGAAACAATCCGATGCCCAGCCTCATGAGAAGCCCAAGTCAAAGAAGGCTTCTAAAACCAAGGCAAAGCAAACTGACAATCAGGAGAACAAGCCTGAAGAAAAAGTAGCTGCGGATGTTCCTGCAAGTGAAGCTTCTTCCGAAGTTCCCAAGCAAGCCTCTCGCAGGGGGCGTAAGCCTAAGGCCAAGGCACAAGAGCCTGCAGTCCAGGAGACTGTCCCCGAAGAGACTGTAAAACCAGAAACAGAAAAGGCATCTGAAGCCAAGGCAGAAGAAACGCCCAAAGAGAATCCTGTCCCTAAGCAGGAGGAAAAACCAATAAACGGCAAGGAATTCATCCATCAGCTTTTCGACGACCTTAAAGATGATCCGGCTGCACAGTCCGAAAGGAATAATTTCGGAGGCAAGAAGCAGAAGAACAAGTTCGGCGGCCAGCAGCAAAACTTCCAGAACAACCAAAAGCCCAAGGCCCCTGCAATAGAATTCGAGGGCACTGTCGAAGCTACGGGTGTACTGGAGATCATGCCTGACGGCTATGGCTTCCTGCGTTCTTCCGACTACAATTATCTCAATTCCCCTGATGACATCTATGTAAGCCAGGGACAGATCAAGGTCAATGCCCTCAAGTCAGGCGACACTGTCACAGGAGAGATCAGGCCACCGAAGGAAGGCGACAAGTACTTCCCTCTCGTAAAGATCAAGTATATCAACGGACGCACCCCTGACTACATCCGTGACCGTGTTCCTTTCGACTTCCTCACTCCCCTTTTCCCGGACGAGAAATTCAATCTCCTCGGCCATGGCCACCAGAACGACATTTCCTGCCGCATCGTGGACATGTTCACCCCTATCGGCAAGGGCCAGCGCGGACTCATCGTTTCCCAGCCTAAGACCGGTAAGACCATGCTCCTGAAGTCGATCGCCAACGCTATCGCAGACAATCATCCGGAGGTTTACGAGATCGTACTCCTGATTGACGAGCGTCCCGAGGAAGTCACCGACATGAGCCGAAGCGTCAAGGCTGAAGTTGTGGCATCCACTTTCGACGAGCCGGCTGAAAGGCATGTCAAGGTTGCCAACATGGTCCTTGAAAAGGCCCGCAGGCTTGTAGAGTGCGGCCACGACGTCGTGATCCTTCTCGACTCCATAACGAGGCTTGCACGTGCCTACAACACTGTCCAGCCTGCTTCAGGGAAGGTCCTGACAGGTGGTGTGGATGCTAACGCCCTGCAGAAACCGAAGAGGTTCTTCGGTGCTGCACGTAACATCGAAGGCGGCGGTTCACTGACCATCCTTGCGACCGCGCTTACCGAGACAGGTTCCAAGATGGATGACGTGATCTTCGAGGAATTCAAGGGCACGGGCAACATGGAGCTCCAGCTCGACAGGACCCTGGCCAACAGGAGGATATTCCCGGCAGTCAACGTAGTCCTTTCCAGTACCAGGCGCGATGACCTGCTTTACAGCAGGGACGTGGCCAACAGGATCTGGATCCTCAGGAAACTTCTTGCCGACATGAATCCCACCGAGGCAATGAACTTCATGCTCCAGCTCATGGATGAGTACAAAACGAACGAGGCCCTGCTCGACAACATGAACAAGGTCTCGCCCAGAGATGCTAAGTTCTACGATTCTTACTAGTACTGGTCCCAGGATTTGATCTGTACTTCATCCAGCGAAGTGCTGCAGAAGGAACGGATAAAGGCGGTGGCCAGACGAGCATTCGTGAAGAGCGGTACATTGAAATCAATGGCCGCCCTTCTTATTTTGTAGCCATTGGATAGTTCCAGTTCGCTGAAGTCTTTGGGAATATTGATTACCATATCAACCTCTTTGTTCTGAATCATTTCCACTGCTGGCTTAAAGCGTCCCTTGAAGTTGGGATTCTCACATTCGCTGGGCCACAGGACCTTGGTTGCCGGCAAGCTGTTTTCTACTAGGTATTTATAGGTACCGCCGGTCGCGAAGAGTTCGTAACCATGGTCGACGAGCAGCTTGCAAGTGCCGAGCATGTCCGCCTTCTGGAGGGGATCACCGGTAGAGAGCAGTATCCTCTTTTCCGGGATACGCTGGCCGACTGAAAGCAGGGACTTTAGGATGGCCTCGTTAAGGTCGTCCCCAAGGCACCCGACCTCGCCGGTGGAACTCATGTCCACACCGAGCATCGGATCGGCTTCCTCGAGCCTGGCGAAACTGAACTGCGAGGACTTCACGCCGACATAATCCAAGTCGAAGGCACTCTTCTGCGGAGCCGCCGGATGAAGGCCTAGCATGACCTTGGTGGCAAGCTCGATGAAATCTATCTTAAGGACCTTGGAGACGAAGGGGAAACTCCTGGAAGCCCTCAGGTTGCACTCTATGACCTTAATGGCATTTTCCTTGGCCAGGAACTGGATGTTGAAAGGACCGGAAATATGCAGGGCTCCAGCAATTGCACGGGCAATCTTCTTGATCCTCCTTACAGTCTCGACATACAGTTTCTGGGGCGGGAACTGGATTGTCGCGTCTCCGGAATGGACTCCTGCATATTCAATGTGCTCAGAGATGGCGTAGGCGATGATCTCTCCCCCGTCGGCAACGGCATCGAATTCTATTTCCTTGGCTCTTTGGTAGAACTTGCTCACTACGACTGGATGCTCCTGGGAAACCTCGGAGGCCAGAGACAGGAAATGGCGTAACTTCTGTTCGTCATGGCAGACGTTCATGGCCGCACCGGACAACACGTAAGAAGGTCTCACGAGCACCGGGAATCCGACAGCCTTGATGAAAGCCTCTACGTCGTCCATGGTGGTAAGTTCCTTCCATTCCGGCTGGTCGACTCCAAGGGCATCGACGATGCTGGAGAACTTATGACGGTCCTCCGCCTTGTCTATGTCGGTTGCAGCTGTGCCTAGGATAGGGACATCATGCTCATGCAGTCTGAGTGCCAGGTTGTTGGGTATTTGGCCGCCCACAGAGACAACTACCCCATGAGGAGATTCAAGGTCTATGATGTCCATGACCCTCTCGAAGGTCAGTTCATCAAAATAAAGCCTGTCGCATTCGTCATAGTCCGTAGAGACGGTCTCAGGGTTGTAATTGATCAGCACTCCCCTGTAGCCTTGTTCCTGGATGGTCTTGAGGCAGGTCACTGAGCACCAGTCGAATTCCACTGAAGAACCGATCCTGTAAGCTCCCGACCCAAGGACTATGACCGACTTGCCGTCATTCTCATATTCAATGTCACTCTTCGTACCATTGTAGGTCAGGTAAAGGTAGTTCGTCAAAGCAGG
>CADCJX010000023.1:16364-20812 GCA_902801885.1 uncultured Bacteroidia bacterium | reverse complement strand
GCCTTCCTATATTCACGCACCTTGTCGATGTTGGCGACTGAACTGCCAGAATCCTTCCAGACGGCTCTCTGGATCTGGAAATCCGAGAATCCTTCCTGCTTTGCAAGCCTTAGGAGCTCTTCCGGCATGTCCTCGATCGAGTCGAAAGAGTGCATGTCCTCGTAGGTACGGACGATGTTCTCCAGTTTGTTCAGGAACCATTTGTCGATCTTCGTCAGGCTGTGAATCTGATCCACAGTCCAACCGGCTCGCATTGCCTTGGAAATGACGAATATACGGTTGTCTGTCGGCTCCCTCAAGGCAGTCTCAATGTCTGCTACCTGCAGTTCCTTGTTTCCTACGAAGCCATGGGCACCCTGGCCGATCATCCTGAGTCCCTTCTGGATAGCCTCCTCGAAGCTGCGGCCGATAGCCATGACTTCTCCGACAGATTTCATGGAGGAGCCGATCTTGCGCGAGACTCCATGGAACTTGCTCAGGTCCCAGCGAGGAATCTTGCAGACAATATAGTCAAGCGCAGGTTCAAAGAAAGCCGGGGTGGTCTTGGTGACGGAGTTCTTCAGGTCGAAGAGTCCGTAGCCGAGTCCGAGTTTGGCGGCCACGAATGCCAGCGGATAACCGGTAGCCTTGGATGCCAGGGCTGAAGAACGGCTCAGACGGGCATTTACCTCGATCACGCGGTAATCCATGGCATCAGGGTCGTATGCGAACTGGACGTTGCACTCGCCCACTATTCCGATATGACGCACGATCCTGATCGACAATTCGCGCAGGAAATAATAGTCATTGTTGGAAAGGGTCTGTGAAGGAGCTACGACGATACTTTCGCCGGTGTGGATTCCTAGCGGGTCGAAGTTCTCCATGTTGCAGACCGTGATACAGTTGTCATAACGGTCACGGACAACCTCATATTCAATCTCCTTCCAACCCTTCAGGGATTTTTCCACAAGGACCTGGGGGGAGAATGAGAATGCCTTCTCGCAAATCTCCTCCAGCTGTTGCTCGTTGTCGCAGAAGCCAGATCCGAGGCCACCAAGTGCGTACGCAGCGCGGACGATCAAAGGGTAGCCAAGTTCGGATGCAGCCTTCTTTGCCTCTTCAATGTTGGCCGCAGGCTGTGATTTTATGGTCTTGACGTTGATTTCGTCGAGTTTCTTTATGAAAAGGTCGCGGTCCTCGGTGTCCATGATAGCCTGGACAGGGGTTCCGAGCACATTGACGTTGTATTTTTCGAGCACGCCCCCCTCATAGAGTTCAACTCCGCAGTTCAGCGCCGTCTGCCCGCCGAAAGAAAGGAGTATTCCCTGGGGACGTTCCTTATCGATGACTTTCTCGACGAAGAACGGGGTGACAGGCAGGAAATAGATCTTGTCTGCCACTCCCTCGGAAGTCTGCACAGTTGCGATGTTGGGATTGATCAGGACCGTCTCGATGCCTTCTTCACGAAGGGCCTTGAGGGCCTGGGAACCTGAATAGTCGAACTCGCCGGCCTGTCCGATTTTCAAAGCGCCGGAACCGAGGATGAGAACTTTCTTTATATCAGTGTTTTTCATAACTTTCCGATGAATTCGTCAAACAGGAAATTGGTGTCGGTGGGGCCGCTCGAGGCCTCGGGATGGAACTGTACGGAGCAGAACGGCTTGGTCTTGTAACGGATGCCCTCGTTCGTACCGTCATTCATATTGACGAACCAGGGTTCCCAGTCCTTCCCGAGAGTCTTGTCGTCGACCGCAAAACCGTGGTTCTGAGACGTGATAAAGCAACGGTTGGTACCGACCATCCGAACAGGTTGGTTGTGGCTGCGGTGACCATATTTCAGCTTGTATGTATTGGCACCTCCAGCCCTTGCGAGCAACTGGTTGCCCATGCATATTCCGAATATCGGTTTGTCTCCCTCCATAGCCTTTCGAAGGTTGGCAACCGTGACATTGCAGAACTGCGGGTTGCCAGGGCCGTTGGAAATGAACAGGCCATCATATTCAAGAGTGTTGAAATCATAATCCCATGGGACCCTGACCAGCTTTACTCCCCTGTCCATGAAGCAACGCAGTATATTATGCTTGACACCACAGTCTACCATGACCACAGTCTTGGCGCCCTCGCCGTACACGATGGGTTCCTTGCAGCTCACCAGGGCTATCTGGTTGGCAAGATTAGGGTCGTCGACCGGGAAATCCTTTGTTACGCCGTCAGGAACGATCATCCCAAGCATCGATCCCCTCTCTCGCAAGATCTGGGTCACTGCACGGGTGTCGATTCCGAATATTCCCGGGATCTTCTGTTCTTTCAACCACTCATCCAGGCTCTTCACCGCATCCCAGTGGCTGTAATCGAAGGAATAATCACTGATTACGAGGCCACGCACCCAAATCCTTTCTGATTCGAAATTCTTCGAGATACCGTTTGGATCAGGGCCTTCCTGGGGCACGCCGTAGTTGCCTATCAAGGGATATGTGACCGTGAGTATCTGTCCGGAATAGGATGGATCCGTCAGGCTCTCGGGATAGCCGACCATCGCGGTCGAAAAGACCACTTCACCGTCTGTCGGGCCGTCGTAGCCGAAGGAGAAGCCACGGAACTCCATTCCGTTCTCAAGTTTCAGAGTCGCTCCTTTTCTTTCTTTCATATCGTGATTCCTGTTTGCCTTATTTTTGCTATTATCTGCTCCCGGTCGCGCGGGTATAAAAAAACGACCATCTCAAATGGAAATGAAATGGCCGGCGGAACAATAATGAAGAACGATCCCGTTTGCACCTTGCGGCACATCAACTGTCAGAGGTATTCTGATAGAGCGAATCATGGGGACGTTCTTTTATCTTGGCAAATGTACGCATTTTTCAGTAATTTCGCATCATAATCTTTTAATATGGGATACACCTTTTTTGACGATACCATCGTTGCGCCGGCAACCGTCCCTGGCACAGGGGCAATAACTGTAGTGCGCGTCAGCGGGCCGGAAGCTTTGCGAATCGTGGGAGATGTGGTGAAGTGTAAATCCAAGTCAATAGAATCGACTCCAGGATATTCAATAAGATACGGTATTGTTTACGGTGATGATAGCCAGCCCGTTGACGAGGTCCTTGTGAGCGTTTTCAGGGCTCCTCATTCCTACACCGGAGAAGACTCCGCCGAGATTACATGTCACGCTTCTTCCTTCGTGGCATCCGAGATACTCAGGTTGCTTTGCAATGCTGGGGCAAGGATGGCTTCACCAGGCGAATTCACGCGGCGTGCTTTTGTTAATGGTAAAATGGACCTGGCTCAGGCAGAAGCTGTTGCTGACGTTATCTCATCTTCTAATTCAGCATCTTTACGTGTGGCGATGAATCAGCTTAGGGGTGGTTTTTCCTCCGAACTGCGAGACATCCGCTCCCGCCTGGTTGAGATTGCCTCACTCCTTGAACTGGAGCTGGACTTTTACGAGGAGGATGTCGAGTTTGCGGACCGGACGAAACTAGCGGCTCTCCTGGATGATGTACTGGACAGGGTCGGGAATCTGGCTTCATCCTTCAGATATGGCAATGCTATACGCAACGGGATCCCGGTTGCCATAGTCGGAGCGGTCAACGCAGGAAAGAGCACCTTGCTGAACTCCCTTCTTGGGGAAGACAGGGCCATAGTTTCAGATGTGCCCGGAACGACACGCGACACTGTGGAAGAGACGATGGCACTTGGAGGATTACTGTTCCGTTTCATTGACACGGCCGGACTCCGGGACTCCTCCGACATGGTAGAGAAAATTGGGATTTCGCGGTCTTACAAGAAGCTCTCGGAAGCATCGGTAGTGATGGCTCTCCTTGACAGTACCGCATCTGAAGAAGAGAATGGAACTTTGATTTCTGACATAGTCTCGAGAATTGACTTCTCTGCCCAAAAATTGATCGTGTTGTTTAATAAAGTGGATATTTTGGCTCCTAACATTAATGTTACACTATTAAACAACAATGTTTCTAATTCTGATAATAAGTATTTTAAGTTATATATTTCCGCAAAAACAGGTTTTGGGCTGGATTTACTCAAAAATGCCCTGATTTCAACCCAGAAGGACCTTACTTTGGATTCTGGACAGACTGTTGTGACTAATTCAAGGCACTACGAAGCCCTTAGAAAAGCCGGAGCTGCGCTTGAAAAGGTCCGCACTTCCTTATCTTCCGGCATAACTCCAGACCTCCTTGCCGAAGACCTACGCGAGGCAATCAACCACATGGGCACGATCACCGGCGAGGTCACCCCGGACGAGGTCCTGGGCGAGATCTTCGGCAGGTTTTGCATCGGGAAGTAAATAGAAAGTAACAACTTCCACCAAATCTGTACTAAAAAGTACGAATTGTCTAATAATCAACTAAATCCATAGACAAAAAATTCCGGATATTCCTTTTTGATATCCGGATTTTTTCATTATATTTGAACCACATTTGAACCACGCGTGGTTCAAGTTTTGTATAGTT
>CADCJX010000023.1:10393-16350 GCA_902801885.1 uncultured Bacteroidia bacterium | reverse complement strand
TTTGTATAGTTGTACGCCAAATTGCACAATTTTACACCATTTTACAGCATTTTACAAACTGTCCCCAATCAGTAGGCTTATTTGGCGTCGCGGAACTCTTATATTTCGTATTTTTGTAATTGATGTAAAAATTATGTACAAGACGACCAGGAAGTGCAAGTGCTGCGGCAAGCTTTTTACACCCGAGTTCGGGCGTCAGGTTTTCTGTACTCCGGCCTGCCGTGAACAGTACCATAAACGCACGAAACGCCTCCGGAAAAACTCGGTTACATCTGTAAAACAGATCGATCAGATCCAGTCCGTCCTTAATGACAAGGCGCTGCTCTCCATCTCAGAGGCCGCGGACTATATGGGAGTGTCCCGTCCCACCGTTTATGCTCGAATTAGGGAAGGCGAGATTATCCCAATTCGTGTCTCATCCCGGACACTACGTATACCCATCGAGCAGCTCAAGGGCAATTCCGCTCTTCTCCCCCAACCTTTTGAAGGAGACTATTCGATACTCATATCAAAGGAGGAAGCCCAGGATCGTTATGACGTATCATTGAGGCGGATATATCAGAGGCTGAGGGAGGCGGGCATCCGAACCAGACTCATCAAGGGCAAGACCTTCTTTCCCAAGAAGGAACTCGACAAGATTCTCCCCCTCAGGAAGCACTACAATCCAGACGAGTGGTACGATGCGGAGGAACTGATGAAGAGGGACGGACTTACGCGCAAGTACATCTCTTACTTCATTCACCGGAAGGGCATCACCTGTCAGCGCCAGGGATGGACATTGCTTATAAATAAGGAGGAGTGGGACAAGGCGAAGCTTCTCCGAGGGGACCTCGAGAAGAACTATCTCACCGTCGATCAGGCCAGGAAACTCTACCGTATCGGCAACAAGGCCTTCTACGACGGGGTTCATGCTGCCGGTCTCGAAGGGATCCGCCAGCATAATTATATGTATTACCCCAAGTCGGAGCTCGACCGCCTGTTCAAGGACAAGACGCCCAAGATCCCTCCCGAGATCCGCAGGTACTACATTCGCCGCAATGATGCCATCAAGCACTATCATATCGGTACCAAGCGGTTTACTGAAGAGACCGAGGCTGCGGGAGTCACCAAGGTCAAGACGGAAGGTCATTTCGTCTGGTACAAGAAATCAGAGCTGGACAAACTATTCAATAAGATAAGCGACCAATGAAAGCAACTAAAGTAACCCTCAGGCAGCGTCTTCTGAATAGCGGGAAGATAACGCTGTATCTGGATTTCTATCCACCGTTCAAGGATCCTGTGACGAAGAAGGACATCAGGCACGAGTACCTCGGCATCTATCTCGTCAAGAATCCCAAGTTCGCGATCGAGAAAGAGGCGAACAAAGAGAAGCTTCATCAGGCCGAGGCCATCCGCTCCCAGCGCGAGCTGTCGATCATCCGGGGACAGTACGAGTTCCTTGACAAACTCACGCCGAAGATGGATTTCCTCGCCTACTTCCGCAAGAAGCTTGAATCCAAGGACCAGAAATGGATCCGGGTGTATGACCATTTCAGCAACTACTGTGAAGGGTCGTGCCGCATTGGCGACCTGACCGTCCCTTTCTGTGAGGGATTCCGGGAGTATCTCCTGAACGCCAAGCAGCTGAGGGACGAGGAAAAGGACCTGTCGCAGAACTCCGCCGCCGGGTACTGGTCCACCTTCCGCGGTTGCCTCAAGATCGCGTACCATGAGAGGCTGCTCAAGGAGAACTTGAACGATTTCCTTGAGCCCATCGCTGCCGTGAGCGGCCGCAGGGAGTATCTCACCCTGGAGGAAGTCCGCATGCTGGCGGATACACCCTGCGACGTCCCCGACTTGAAGAACGCCTCTTTGTTCAGTTGCCTTACCGGATTGCGTATCAGCGATATACTTGCTCTTACTTGGAGCAATATAGTAAAAGCACAGGATGGTGGCTGGTGCATCCGGATCAGGACGGAGAAGACCGACACCGAGGCCACGCTCCCCCTCACGGATGAGGCCTACCAGTTATGCGGGGAGCCGTCCACCGGCCTGGTTTTCAAGAACCTCAGGCGCTATTATACGCACGCACCGCTGAAGGAGTGGGTCAAGTCCGCGGGCATCACCAAGCATATCACCTTCCACTGCTTCCGCCATACCTTCGCCACCCTCCAGGTGAACGAGGGCACGGATATCTACACGGTCTCCCATCTGCTCACCCACGCCAATGTCGGCACGACCCAGATATACGCCGACATCGTTGACAAGAGCAAGCGTGAGGCTGTCGAGCGCATCAAGATCAGGGAAGAACCCAAAACAGAGGACGAGGCCGGGGACAAGGAATAACACTTTCAGATATGAGGATCCGTAACTTCTACAGGTCGAGATCAGATCTCGACAAGATGCAAGGAGTTAGACAATTCCTTGTACCGATCGTGACAAAATTGTATAACGGCGAGGTCGAAGGGGCCCAGAGGATCAAGGAATCCTCTCTGCCGCTTCTGACCCTGTTCAATTCCATGGAGACGATCCTGTCGGAATTGTGCGGCCGGGAGTATCCCGAGCTGGGGGTGGCTGAACTCTGGGACAGCCTTAGATACCGTTCCCGTAACCCCCGGACCGAGCACCGGCTGCTCCGTTTCCTTGATTTCAACTACTATGATTACCATGTAAACCGCCCTCAGGAGGCCACAGTCATCTTCGGGGCGGTCTATTTTGTTATGTCGTCCGAGCATCCCGAGTTGCGCTGCTGCCTGGAGGCGGTCAAGAGCAAGGCTGTCTATGGCGCCGAGGCCCTTCCCTATTTCAACCCGTTCGACAGGAAACCGTCCGGTGACGACGACACGGACCGCGGGAAGGACTCCGACTACGATCCGCGGCAGGATGTCATCCTTGAACTCAAGCTCCGGGCCGAGCAGGCGATGAATGAACTGTCTTCCAGCAAACCGCCGGAGGGATACGTGAGCATCGATGCCCTCCTGTATGCCACGGAGAACTATTTCTTTAAGGATGGCGAGGGCATCTTGAACGCGCTGGAGTACGTTGTCTCGCGCTCGAACGGGTCTGAGCTGGACAGGATCCGCTCCACCAGGCGGGCGCTTGAGCAGAGGAACGAGGAGCGCAGGGCCAAGTCAGGTGACAAGGACAAGGGCATGACGACTGGACAGCAGGTCATCTTCTTCTACTATCTCTTCGATTCCCTCGGCGTGAATTTCGGCAATTCGGACAAGGCGGCCTGGATCAGGCTCATACAGAGCGTCACCGGAAGAAGCCGTGACAATATCAAGGACCGGCTGTACTTCAAGTTCGAAGAGCTACAGACCCAGAAGGACCTCCGCATCGTCTCCGGTTGCATGAGGGAGTTGTTCCCCTCAATCTCCGCCAAGATAGAACGGGACAGCAGATAACGGTACCGAAAACGGTAATTTGGGGATACTTTTGCGTTCCCCCAATCCTACCCCGGCCCCTCAAAGGGCCGGTATTTTTGTGCCGTGGTCCAGGTAGGGCCATGGTTTCCTGTTAGCGGCCGCGACTCCGGAACCTGTTATTCACTAAAAAACCATGAGAATGTCATGTCATCAGATGAACTGCACATCCCCTTCGATCATCTTCCCAGGATTCTGTCCTCCCTGTCGAAGGACGTCAAGGAGATCAAGAACTTCATAATCCGCAACCAAAAGGATGCGTACGAACCCGACGAATGGATGGACATCCGTGACCTGTGCGCCTATCACCCCAATCATCCTTCCAAAAAAACGGTCTATCACTGGGTGGCCATCCGCAGGATCCCATACCATAAGGAAGGCAAGCATATACGGTTCAGCCGTTCCGAGATAGACGCCTGGCTTCTAAAAGGTTATCACAGGACAAGTGATGAAGTGGTTGAAGAGTCGATAGGTTACGTTAACAATCACCGATAAATGCGCAGAAGATGGAAACACGACTTACGTTAGAAGAGTTCAGAAAGATATGGGAGTCCATACTTATAAAGGCATCGGACGAGTACGAAACGCCGCCGGAGGTAATCAGGATCGAAGGGACCACCATCAGCACGCTGGGCAACTTTAGTGCGTCCACCGGCAAGGGCAAGTCCAGGAAGTCCTTCAATGTCAGCGCGATCGTCGCCTCCGCCCTGACTGGAAGGAAAATCCTTAATTACGAAGCGAGTTTCCCCGAAGGGAAGGAGCGGATACTGTATTTTGACACGGAGCAGAGTCCCAACCACTGCCGGACCATCCTCAGGCGCATCAACAAGCTCTGCGGCTACCCGGAAAAGATGGATGATGACCGTATCAGCTTTGCCTTCCTGCGGGAGAGGTCTACCCTCGAGCGGCGTGAAATCATTGAGTTGGCCCTTAACACGGAGCCGGAGGTCGGTCTGGTCATCATTGACGGCCTGAGAGACCTTCTCTTTGATATCAATTCTTCAACTGAGGCTGCAGAAGTGATTGGCCTGCTGATGAGATGGAGCAGCCAGTACAATGTCCACATACATACCGTCCTTCATTTGAACAAGGGTGATGACAATCTGCGCGGCCACATCGGCACAGAACTCAACCACAAGGCTGAGACCATCCTGCAGATCAAGGTAAGCGAGGAAGACGAGAACATCAGCGAGGTCAGCGCCTCGCTTGTCCGGGACCGCAAGTTCCCTCCCTTCGCTTTCAGCATCGACGAGGAAGGGATACCTGTGCTTGAAGAGAATTACGACTTCGCTCCGAAGCCTAAAAGGGAGTCCTTTAATTATGAGGAGATGCCTGAAGAAGAACACCGCAAGGCCTTGGACAAAGCTTTTGAAGGAGCCTCCAAGGTGGGATATAGCGAACTGATCGAGATCCTGACCAAACTGAAAACGTTCCTCGTCGAGAAGGGAATGATCATCAAGGAGAACAAGAAATACTTGTACAACCGGGAATTCCACTATGTCCAGGACGAGTCCGACCAAAACGGTATAGTTAGTTAAGGGTGCCTATAGGGAAAAAGTAACTATACGGTTTGCTTTTCCCTGGCACTTTCGGTGGGTGTCGATGTCCATCACCGGCATCAAACCTCACTTTAATTACCATGTCATAAAGTCTTATAATTCAATGAAGATAGAAGAGCTAAAAAAGATTCCAATCTGGGAATTGTTGTCCCATCTGGGCATCGAGCCGGTCTCCAAAAGGGGCGGGGGCGCGCAGCTGATGTACCACTCCCCTCTCCGGCCCGACCGGAACGCCTCCTTCTCGGTCTCCACCCGAAAGAACCTCTGGATGGATTTCGGCACGTCACAGGGAGGCAATGTCATCGACCTGGCCATCGCACTGAAGGGATACTGCACCTTCAGCGAGGCCGTGACCTGGCTGGAGGAACAGGCGAGATGGTTCCACAAGGATATCCTGTACGAAGACTTCAGCAGGTATGACGACGCCCATATGTCAAGGCTCTCCGGCCATTCGGGCATCAGCAACATGCGGGTGGAGGAACTCACCAGCCCGCGGCTTCTTGAATACCTGGAGTCAAGGGGAATCCCGGCTTCCATCGGCCAGCGCTACTGCAAGGAGGCGCATTACACCGTCCGGGACCGCGAATACTACGGCGTCGCCTGGGATGGAGATCCGCAGCCGTTCCTTCAAGGGCTGTCACGGCGTGAAGGCCCCGAGTGTCGTCAGCGTGGAGAAAACGAAGCGGACAAGTTGCTGCTGCGTCTTCGAGGGGTTCATGGATTTCCTTTCCTATATGGTATTGGAGGAGAAGGGCGTACCGGACATCGTGCAGTCGTTTCCCTACGACTGTATCATCCTGAACTCCACGAGCATCATCCAGCGGGCGATTCCGTTCATTGGAGTCTATCATATCGCCTACTGCTATCTTGACAATGATTTCGCCGGGAAGCAGGCGCTCGACACCCTTGACCTACTCATGCCGGGAAGGATCTTTGAGATGTCCACCAGGTTCAGTCCCTACAACGACTTGAATGACTATCTGATGCAGCAGCC
>CADCJX010000023.1:0-10337 GCA_902801885.1 uncultured Bacteroidia bacterium | reverse complement strand
TTATCCAGTTTTCAATAGAGAATTACCTCTCATTCAAGAGTCAGAACATCCTGTCCATGGTGTCCACTCCCCTGCGTGAGGACGCCACGTTGACGGAGAACGTCCAGATTCCCGTGGCCGATACAGATGTGACGCTGCTCAAGAGTGCGCTCATTCTGGGGTCCAACGCTTCCGGCAAGTCGAATGTGATCAAGGCATTAGATTTCTTCAAGCGTTTCATCATCGGTTCCTTCAAGGATGTGCAGGCCGGGGAGGTGATTCCGGTAGAAAGCTTCCGTCTTGATGTGAAGTCCGCTTCCGAGCCCAGTTCGTTCGAGCTGATCTTCATCTCGTCCGGCAATCAGTTCCGCTACGGATTCACCGTATCCAGGGATGAGGTCAAAGGTGAATGGCTGTATCGGAAGCTTTGCCGCAAGCGGGCGAAGGAAGTGGAGCTTTTCTTCCGTGAAGACGGCCGGTTCCAGGTGCATCCTACGATGTCACTCATCCAGGACATCGTGAACAGGAAGATGGTCCGGCCCAATGCGCTGCTCCTCCAACTGGAAAGAGGCCCTGCGTCATTTCGATGACGAGAGGATGCGGAATCGCATCGTCCGGTTCTCCCAGTATGCCGACCTAGGCATCGAGGACATCGAGAAGACCGGCGACCGGGTGATCAGCCGTCACAACCAGTACGGTGAAAACGGCGAGGTGGTGAGAAGCGTCGCCTTCCCTTTCCTGGCAAACGAATCGGAGGGCACCGTCAAGTATTTCTCCCTCGCCTTCCCGATCATCGACGCGCTTGACCATGGGAAGAGGCTGATCGTGGACGGGTTTGACTCCAAGATGCATCCCAACCTCACCGGACGTGTGATTTCCCTTTTCAACTCCAGGGAGACCAATCCTCACGGGGCGCAGCTGGTCCTTACGGCCCATGACAGTAACCTCCTATCCTCGGGCGAGTTCCGCCGAGACCAGGTCTGGTTCACCCAGAAGGACCGCCTGGGAGCGTCGGAGCTTTTCTCCCTGGCCGAGTACAAGGTCCGCGGGAATGCCGCCTTCGAGAAGAACTATCTCCACGGGAAGTATGGGGCTACCCCTGTCCTGGGTGACATGCAGAACATCTTTCTGAAGGAGGAGTAATGTGGCGGCGCACAAAACCAGCATATCTGGAGGAAGGAATAGCGAATAAAAGTAATAATCTTTTGAAATGTCACATAAATGTACTATTTTTGTGACGGAATCGAGTAAAGATGAAAACTGCCAGATCCATATCTAGCCGCATCCGGTCATGGAAGAGAGGGAAAGTCTTTTTCCTCTCAGACTTCGCCGACCTTGACAATCAGACCGCCGTCCGGAAGCAGCTTTCCAGGTTATGTACCGAAGGAGAGATTCTCCGGTATGGGCGCGGCATCTATTTCTATCCGGTCATAGACCGCAAATGGGGCCTCGGAGTCATCCCGGCCACTAATGATGCTATCGTCAACGCTTATTCGCAGAAAATGGGCATTGCCATCTACCATTCCAAGACCGCGGCCCAGAACCTTCTGGGGCTCTCGACTCAGAACCAGATGAACGCTGTCTATCTCACTGACGGGCGAGCAAGGTTCATCGACACCGGCATCGGGAACGGCATCACGCTCCTCCATACTGAAGACTCCCGGCTGTCTCTTTTCAAGGACGGGACAATGCGTCTCGTGGCCATCGCGCTTCACGGCGAGAAGATGGACCATGTCGACCAGAATTGGCAGGATGTGCTGGCCGCGCGGCTTTCTTCCGTCCCGGAAGACCGCTTTGTCCATGACATCAGGCTCATGTCCCAGAAAACCCGATCTATCGTACAGTCATGCAGAAAGACCCTTTCCTGAATCTCGCCCCTGCAGCGCGGACGGCATTCTTCGTCAAGGCGGCCGAGGGGACGACGCTCCCGCCTCAGGCCATTGAGAAAGACTGGTGGGTGACCAAGGTCCTCCAGGCCATCCGCTCGCTCGATTATCGTGATTTTGTCCAGTTCAAGGGCGGTACCAGCCTCAGCAAAGGCTGGGGTCTCATCAGCCGGTTTTCCGAGGACGTGGATCTTTCGATCGACAGGGTGTTTCTCGGGTTCCCGGGAGAATTGTCCAAGAGCCAGGTCAGTGACAAGCTCCGCCGAAAGGCGAAGGAATTCACCTTCGGCCGGTTCTATGATGAACTGCCATCGGCGCTCGGGTCCGTCGGCATTCCCCGTGAGGCGTATCGATTGTCAAACAACGACAACGGGGTGCCTACGCAGGATCCGGTACAGATATACATTGACTATGATTCCGCGTTCCCCCCTGACGGTTACATTTTGCCTCGGGTAATGCTGGAAGTGTCCGGCCGGTCGTATGAGGAAGCCGTTTCTGAGACATCGGTCCGTTCGCTTATGGACGACAGGCTCCCTGGCAACGCATTCTCCTCTTCCCCGTTCATGGTAGTTACCGTAGAGCCCGAAAGGACTTTTATCGAGAAAGTGTGTCTTCTGCATGAGGAGTTCAACAAATCGCATGGCGACATCCGGAGTTATCGTATGTCGCGGCACCTGTACGACTTGTTCATGATGTGCATAAACGAGAAGCACATCAACGAAAAGGCTCTCGCCAACGAGGAGCTTTTCCGCGGGATTGTCATGCACCGTTTTATCTACAACCGGATTGACGGGGTGGACTACAACACGGAAACCCCAGGCCATTTCAACATTCTCCCTCCTGACAGTGTCGTGGATGAATGGCGCAAAGACTACGATGAGATGATGCGCGGGATGATTTACAGCAAGGATAAACCTTCCTTTGACGAAATCCTTATCCGTATCCGGCAGCTCAACACCGAGCTGAACGAGATGAAATGGAAGAAGATTCCCGTGTTTTCACCCGGCTCCAAACCTTATCTGAAGGAAGAATAAAAGAGTTTCGCAGCCTCTCCCCCATTGACATATCGTTTCCAGTGAACGGTCGATTCCAGCAAGACTTTTCCTTGGCGCATTCTGAAATCCTCGTCCTATCATCAGGACGGGTTTTTTTATAGTGTATTTATTCATACGAACTTAGCATATCTGATACGCAAAAACGCCCTTCTACGGCCCTGTGGGCACGTTTATTGCACAGTTCCACAAAAAAGAAACACTTATGAAAGCAAGAATGATTCTTATTTGTGTGTTGTTGGGCTTGTGCGGTAATGCTTTCGCCCAAGACATCATCCACACGATCGACGGCCGTTCCATCGAGGCGAAAGTACTCGAGATCAATGACGATGAAATCCTTTATAAGACCTTCGACAATCAGGGCGGACCGGACTACCGGATGTCTGTCAGCCGTGTTGCCCGCATCGTTTTCCAAAACGGAACACAGAAATCTTTCGCCCCGTCAACCATTCTTGTCCCCAGCCCCTATGTACATGATCCATACGGATATTATGGTCCGCTCGAGTATCGCTGGGGCCATTACTATGACCGCCGGGGAAGACTATATGCTGAGCAACTTCAGGATTATCTGGGCGTATCCCTCTATGGGAGTGATTACCGGAAGGCCAGCAGCCAATACCTGAGCGGCTTCTGGCTTAGCATCGGTGGCGTAGCACTGCTAGTATCTTCCATCATAAATGGTGCCATGCTTTCCGACTACAACCGAGGTGTCGCAGCGATGAATATGCCCAGCAGCATGCGGGATGATGACCATTCCAGCATAGGAGTACTTTATGTCGCCGGAGGTATTGCAGGGGCTGCCTGTCTCGGCGCCGGAATACCTTTGTGGATCAAGGGCAACCGGAAACTGAATGCCATTGCCGATGATTACAACCAGCGGTATGGGCGGAATGCCTACGGCTATAAATCCAGTCTCAGTGTCGGTGCCACGGGTAATGGAGTCGGCCTGGCTTTGAACTTTTGATCCGAATGACCTTCTCAAAAACGAAATCGATATGAAACGAGCATTACTCTTCGTCGCATTCATGACTTTGGCGGGATCCCTCTTTGCGCAGAACCCAGAGAACGGCTGGCCACAGCGCCAGGATCGGGAAAGGATCAGCATCGATCCCAATGGTCAGGATATTACCATCGACAGAAACTCTTTCGTCTGGAGACCCTTCGATGACACCGTAGGCTACTCTTTATATGGCTCCCGCTACCGGAAAGCGAAAGCCAGCAAAGGCTGGGGAGTCTTCCTTTCCTGTATAGCGGCTCCCGCAAGCGCGGTCCTTCTCGTTTATGGAATCGATGAAGGAGGTATTGCCCCGGGACAAGATTCTTGATGACTATGCGGAGCGCTACGCTCCCCGTCCTTATGCAGCATCAATCACGGCAGGTCCTACCAGAAACGGATTTGGTTTGGCATTTAATTTCTAAATTCATGAACATAAAAAAGTTAGCTTTATTTCTTTCGGCACTGCTCGTCTCCTGTGTTTTCTGCAACAACAGCTTCGCGCAGAGTCAGACCCGCAGTCGCGCCATCTACGGTGAACTTCTCGGAGCCTCCCAGGGCATCGGGTTCAACTATGACGCACGTTTCAAGAAAGACGCATCGGATGGATTCGGCTGGAGAACGGGTCTGGGATTCGGTTACGCATATTCTTCCATCTTCGCAGCATACAATATAGATGGGGAAAAGATCGATACCTACAATCAGATGTTCCGCCTTGCAGTCCCCGTCGAGGTCAACTACCTCCTCGGTAAGGGAAATTCCAAGTTCGAGGCAGGTGCCGGAGCCGCTTTGTGTGCCGACCTTTACACTTCTGCCTCCGGTGCGAAACCTGCGAGCAGTTTCGGAGCAATCCCCTATCTCAGTCTGGGATATCGCCTTGTAACCAGCAATGGTTTCCTGTTCCGTGTCGGTGCCCTGCCATCCTACAACTTCAGTGGTGGCAAGTTCAACTTCTATCCCTATCTCGGTTTCGGTTGGGCTTTCTGACGCATAATCCCATGGCCAAGGACAACAGGTCCTGACCTGTTCACTTTGGCACTTTCTTCTATCCTCGTCCTTTCCCGGGACGGGGATTTTTTTTGCCCTGACGGGTATCTGAGTATACGGGCGGAGTATCATCTTGCTTTTTCTTCCCTCATTTCCGCTCCAAAACGGTTCTTCCGCTTCTCCGTCGTTCCTCTTCTTTCCTCCCTTTCCTAATTTGACCTCCGGGCAGGCGCCCCGGGAGCGCCCTCGTTGGCATTTTCCCGCAAGAACAGCCCTGCCCGGATACGGAAATGAAGAGAACTAAAACAGGACCCGAACAATGAGTGCTTTCTGGATCTTCGCCATGGTCGTCACCGTGGTTTACATCATCTATTACGCGGCCATCATCGCCAAGGACCTCGCCAGGCCTTCTGAGCAGCGTTCCTCCTCCGCGGAGACCTTCGTGCTGGAGGACACCGCCCCGGAACCGGGCAAGGTCGTCGAAGTCACGGACAAGGGCTTCAGCGTGGAAGACGGCTCGGGCAATGTCAGGGAGCAGGCGATCACCAATGTCCCTGCCCCGAAGCGTCCCGCAGCCGAGGACTCTGAACCCGGACCCAAGCTGGACGCCACCGGAGCTCCGCTCACGGAGGGTGGCAGGAAGATCCTCTCGGCGCAGGAGGACATGGACCTCATCGACCCGAAGGCGGCTGGTGAGCAGTCCCGCGACACCCTGACGTTACTCATGATGGACCAGCAGCCGGATGTCAACATCGACAGGACGGTTACGCCCGCACCGGAGAAGCCCTCCGGTGACGCGGACGTGAAGAAGGAGGAGAAGAAGGATCATGACGGCGGTCAGCATATCTAGGAGGCAGAGGCTCGCTCCCCTGCTCCTTTGCGTGCTGGGGCTGCTGGTCGCGCAGCTGGCGTCGGCCAAGAGCGGTGGCGTGGACTACTCCTGGGGCGCCGGGGCCCTCGCCAAGGCGCACGACTACACCGTCACGATGATGCTGTACGTTCTGTACGTCTGCTATGCCGTCGGCAGTGTCATGGCCATCATCTCTGCGCTTCTGATCTACTTCAAGATGCAGTACCACGAGGGCGAGGTCGTGAAGAACATACTGACGCTGCTCGGCGCAATCCTCTTCATCATCGGAGCCTCGGTCGTCTTCCCGGCCTTCTTCGGCTACCGGATATAGGAAAAACAGGAACCATCCGCTTGGGATCAGGATGACAGGTGCACATGTCGGGACGGATGCCGGGCGATGAGAAGGCTCCACTGGTGGAGCGATAAACCCAAGTCAAACAAGAAAACACACCAACTTATGCGAAAGATTATCAACAGCGTGAAGAAGTTCCTCGCCTCCCCGAAGACGAGGGCTGTCGCCGTGATGCTTCTCGTTGGCGGCACTGCGGCTTTCGCCCAGAGCGCGGCCGGTGACTACACCGCCGGCACGAGCGCGCTCACCACCGTCGCCGAGGAGATCGCGAAGTACGTCCCGATCGTGGTGAAGCTCTGCTACGCCATCGCCGGTGTCGTGGCGATCATCGGTGCCATCAGCGTCTACATCGCCATGAACAATGACGAGCAGGACGTCAAGAAGAAGATCATGATGGTCGTCGGCGCCTGTATCTTCCTCGTGGCAGCCGCCCAGGCCCTGCCTCTGTTCTTCGGACTCTAACGGGAAAAAGGGACAGATGGATGGAAAGCGCAGGCAAAGACACCCGTTACCCCGACTACCCACTCTTCAGGGGGCTGCAGCGGCCCCTTGAATTTATGGGTCTTCAGGGGCGTTACATCTACTGGGCTGCAGGGGCGGTGGGCGGAGCCATCATCGGTTTCATCATCGCCTACATCATCGGCGGATTCGTCGCGGGGCTCGTCACCCTGGTGGCCTTCGTGGTCGCGGGGGCCGCCCTCGTGATGTTCAAGCAGCGGCGGGGGCTCCACAGCAAGAAGGTGGACCGCGGCGTCTTCGTCTATGCCAGCTCGAAACGGTTATAAACAGGGAAAGGAATGGTTCTGTATGTGATTCTCATGTTCGTGGCGATTCTCGTCGGGATGGCGGTCTCGGTGTTCGCCTTCGGGACCGGCGGCAAGCGCAGCCGTGTCTTCCAGGACATCTACTTCACCGTGGAGGAGGTGGACGGGATCGGTATCCTCTATACGAAGAACGGCGATTACTCGGCCGTCCTCGAGATGGAGAACCCGGTGCTGAAGTACTCCGCGAACATCGACGCCTACTACGGCTTCACTTCCCTGCTGAACTCCCTTACCCAGACCCTGGGCGAGGGATACGCCCTGCACAAGCAGGACATCTTCTGCCGCAGGCGGTTCCACCATGACGGGAAGGGCAGCGGTGAGTTCCTCTCCGCGAGTTATTTCCGTTATTTCGAAGGAAGGGAGTACACCGACGCCCGGACTTACCTCGTCCTACGATGCCCGCAAGTGGCGGGACTTCATGGTGAAGGCCGTCAAGGTGCGCGACCAGCTGCGTGACGCCGGCATCGCCTGCTCTTTCCTCGGGAAGAGGGAGGCCAGCGACTATGTCGACCGTTACTTCGCCCTGGACTTCACTTCGCCGACCGTCTCGATGACGGGCCTGAAGGTGGACGAGGAGGAGATTCTTATGGGAGACAGGAAGTGCCGCTTCTATTCATTAGTCGACGTGGACAGCGTGGCGCTCCCCTCTCTCATCCGGCCGTTCACCAGCATCGAGGTCAACAACTCCTCGATGCCGGTGGACCTAACCAGGTGATCTTCATGCCGGGCCAGAAGAAGGAGATGTCAGCGCTCGAGAAGAAGCGCAACCGCCACGGCAGCATCCCTTCCCCGGCGAACCAGATGGCCGTCGAGGATATCAAGGCCGTGCAGGAGGTCATCGCGCGGGAGGGCAAGCAGCTTGTCTACTGCCACTTCAGCATCGGCGTCGTGACCGGCCGGGACACGGACATCCACAAATGCACGAACTACCTGGAGAACGCCTTCGGGCGGCAGGGCATCCACCTGAGCAAGCGGGCCTACAACCAGCTGGAGCTCTTCGTGGGTTCCTTCCCGGGCAACTGCTACTCCCTGAGTCCCGACTACGACCGGTTCCTGACGCTCGGTGACGCGGCCGCCTGCCTGATGTACAAGGAGCGGACGGTCCGCAGCGAGGACACGCCCCTGAAGATCTGGTATACGGACCGCCAGGGCGTTCCGGTCGCGATCGACATCAGCGGAAAGGAAGGGCGGGAAAAGATCACGGACAACGCGAACTTCTTCTGTCTCGGTCCGTCGGGCAGCGGCAAGTCCTTCCACATGAACTCCGTCGTGCGGCAGATGTGGGAGCAGGACACGGACATCGTCATGGTCGATACGGGCAACTCCTACGAGGGCCTCTGCGAGTATGCGGGAGGCAAGTACATCAGCTACACCGAGGAGCACCCGATCACCATGAATCCGTTCCGCATCACGCGGGCCGAGTACAACATCGAGAAGGTGGGGTTCCTCAGGAACCTCGTCATGCTCATCTGGAAGGGCACGGCGGGAGAGGTCTCCAAGACGGAGGACAAGCTCATCGAGCAGGTGATTACGGAGTACTACGACAATCACTTCGCGGGGCGGATCGATACGCTCTGCTTCAACTCCTTCTACGAGTTCAGCGTGGAGAGGATCCCGCAGATCTGTGAGGAGAACCACCTCGCGGGGATCGACCTCGCCGCCTACAACTACCTGATGAAGGACTTCTACAAGGGCGGTAACCATGAGGTGACCCTGAACGAGGACCTGGACACGACGCTCTTCGACGAGACGTTCATCGTCTTCGAGATCGACTCGATCAAGGACGATCCCCTGCTTTTCCCGCTCGTGACCCTGATCATCATGGACCTCTTCATCCAGAAGATGCGCATCAAGAAGAACCGCAAGGTCCTCATCATCGAGGAGGCGTGGAAGGCCATTGCCTCTCCGATGATGGCCGAGTACATCAAGTACATGTACAAGACCGCGAGGAAGTTCTGGGCCAGCGTGGGTGTGGTCACCCAGGAGATCCAGGACATCGTGGGTTCCCCGATCGTCAAGGAGGCGATCATCAACAACTCCGATGTCGTCATGCTCCTGGACCAGAGCAAGTTTAGGGAGCGTTTCGATGAGATCCAGACGATCCTGGGCCTCACCGAGGTGGACTGCAAGAAGATCTTCACCATCAACCGTCTGGAGAACAAGGACGGGCGGAGTTTCTTCCGGGAGGTCTTCATCCGCCGCGGCCAGAAGGGCGCCGTCTACGGTGTCGAGGAGCCCCGTGAGTGCTACATGACCTACACCACCGAGCGTTCCGAGAAGGAGGCCCTGAAGATCTACCGCACCGAGCTCGGCTGCGACCACCGGACGGCCGTCGAGGCCTACTGTCGGGACTGGGAGCGGAGCGGACTCGGCGCTCCCCTCGCCTTCGCCCAGCGGGTCAACGCAGCCGGGCATGTCCTGAACCTTCCGAAGCCATGATAAGGAGACTAACCATACGTTTTCTTTTCCCTTTGTTTGTGCTCCTGGGCGCCGCTACGACGTCCAGGGCACAGTATTACTCCATCAACATCGACCTGAAGACGGCGGCGGCCATGCAGGCTGCCTACAGCGCGGGCGCTGCCGGGGAGGCCCTTTACAACGAGCAGCTGAAGTCCATCCTCGAGCACTACCGCGGCGCGGAGACCGCGGCCGCCGGCATCTTCTCGTCGGAGTACCTGAACTGGTACTACCGCAGGATTTACAACATGGTCGCGGCCCGCATCATGCCGAAGGTCTGGACCGTTGCGGGGATGATGCTGAAAAGCCCCCATAACGCTCTCTACTGGGGTTCGTACCTCCTGAAGGTCTGTGACGAGACGAAAGCCCTGTGCATGCAGTTCGAGTCCGTGGTGACGAACAGCACGCTGTCGTTCGGCGACGTCGTGTTCCTCCAGATAAAGGAAGAGATCGCCGAGGTCTTCCGCCTCTCGGGACTGGGAGGCATCGACTTCAAGGCGGTCCTGGACGGCTTCGCGGATATCGGTGGGGACCTTACCCGGGAAGACCTGAAGGAGGACCTGGACCGGCTCTACCGCAAGGGCACGGCCATCCTCAGCGCCGGTGCGGGGAATCTTGCGGAATCCATCCTTCAGACCAGCAATTTCAACGAGCTCTTCGAGGGCAGGATCGGCGCCGCATTCGACATCGTGGAGAATTACCAGAATCTCTTCGAGAGTCTCAAGAACGACGCAGGAGGGACGCTTTATGCCCTACTCGGCGGTGATGCTGCCGTGGCGGACCTCTTCGAAGTAAGCGGCTACAACATCTCCGAGTGGGCGGATGACTACGCCCGGGAGCTGATGGGGCAGTACTATCGGCAGCGGTGGTACATCAAGGGCCCGTCAGGGACAGTCTATGAGGAGGTCTTCGATTCCTTCTCGATGGAGCTGAACACCTTCATGGCGAGGATGAAC
>CADCJX010000022.1:6631-48171 GCA_902801885.1 uncultured Bacteroidia bacterium | reverse complement strand
CAGCGGTAATGCTGCATTCGAACTGGTTTCCAAGACAGATTCCAGTATCTGCTACAAGAGAGTTTCGGGGCAGGATGAAGTGACTGTCAATGTGCTTCTCAAGGCTCCATGGACATGGAGCATAGATGTTCCTGAGTCCAGGATCGCCCATCTAGAGCCTCCCTGCTGGTGGACTGGCATGAAGACGGACCTCCACCTGATGGTCAACGGTGCAGGCATTTCTTCATGGGATGTCTCTGTTGAAGGGACTGGCGTCTCAGTTGCAAAGGTCCATAAGGCCGACAGCCCCAACTACCTTTTCCTGGATGTCGACGTGGCAGCCTCGGCAAAGCCCGGGACTTACAATCTTGTGTTCACTAAGGATGGCAGCAGTTTCAGCTATCCATACGAGATCCTTGCCCGTGAGGAAGGTTCTGCAGAACGTTCAAGCTTCACCACTTCAGATTTCATCTACCTGATCAACCCGGACCGTTTTGCCAATGCCAACCCGGGCAACGACAACACAGATGATACCTTCGAACTGGCTGACCGCAGCCGTCCTTTCGGTCGTCATGGCGGCGACCTTCAAGGAATCATCGACCATCTGGACTATATCTCCGACCTTGGAGCTACCGCGATCTGGTGCACTCCTCTCCTGATGGACAACCAGCACCGTGAGTCCTACCATGGCTACGCTTGCGGTGACTACTATAGGATCGATCCGCGTTTCGGAAGCAATGCCCAGTACAAGGAATATGTTTCCAGGGCCCACGATAAGGGCCTGAAGGTGATCATGGACATAGTGACGAACCACTGCGGTACTGACCATTGGTGGATGAAGGACCTTCCGTTCAAGGACTGGATCCATCAGTTCCCTGAATATACACAGACTCATTATGTCTTTTCCACTGCGATTGATCCGAATGCCTCGAAGTACGATTCCGACCAACTTGTGAGCGGGTGGTTCGTTCGGTCCATGCCCGACATGAACCTGGACAATCCTTTTATGCTGAAATATTTCCAGCAGTGGGCGATCTGGTGGACGGAGTATTCGGGACAAGACGGCCTCAGGGTAGACACATATCCCTATAACGAGAAAGAGCCTATGAGTCGTTGGTGCGAGGCTGTCTTGAATGAATATCCGAACCTGAACATAGTCGGCGAGTGCTGGGATTCGAATTTCGACCAGCTGGCTTACTGGCAGGGTGGCAACGCCAATGCCGACGGCTTTGACTCACATCTGCCTTCGATTATGGATTTCCCTCTCCAGGAAGCGATCAATGCCGCACTGGCTGAGAACAGTCCGGGTTGGGGACAGGGTATGTTCAGGGTCTACAATGCCTTGGCACATGATGCTACCTATCATGATCTGTCGAAGATGTTGGTTTTCCTGTCGAATCATGACCATTACCGTGTCGCTGATGCCTGGAAGCAGGATCCGGATAAGATGAAGATCGGCTACACCTTGCTGTCAACGGTGCGAGGAATCCCGCAGTTGTTCTACGGAGATGAAATGATGTTCGCTACCGGGAAGGATTACAAGAGCGACGGTGAGTTGAGGATGGATTTCCCCGGGGGATGGGCCGGAGACGAAAAGGACCTTTTCTCCGAGGAAGGACGCACTGGAGTTGAGGCTGAGCTTCATGACTATGTCAGGACGCTTTTCCAGTGGAGAAAGGGCAAGGAGGTGATCCACAACGGGAAGACCATGCATTTCATGACTCGTGACAACACCTATGCTTTCTTCCGTTATAACGACACGGACAAGGTCTTTGTCTACGTCAACAATTCTCCTGAAGAGCGGACCATTCCGTGGTCACATTATTCGGAGATTGCTTCGGGACTCGGTGAAGGGACCAATGTCCTGACAGGGGAGAAAGTCACCATCAGCGACTCTACAGTCGTTCCTCCTTCCACCGCCCTTGTCGTTGAATACTAGATTCTTCGCTTAATAGAATAATAGATTCTTCGCTTCGCTCAGAATGACAGTTGGGAATCGGTGTCATCCTGAGAAGGCCGCAGGCCTGCGAAGGATCTATTTGGTGCGGCCGATGAGGTTGTCGGCGAAGCGGCGGAGGACTTCGAAACGGACGCCCTTGCAGACTTCCGAAGCTGCCATGAGTGCCTTGAAATTCAGGTCAAGGATGGTCTTCTGGGCATCCTTCCCGACACCCAGTTCCTGATAGAGCCCACGGACCATCGAAATCTTGTCATTCTTCTGTTCCTCAGTTTCTACAGGCATGACCATGGCTTTCTCCAGGTCCGCTTTTGCACCACCCTCAGCCTTCTCGAAAGCCCTGATGGTAAGCCAACTCTTCTTCGAGTTGACGATATCCCCTCCGATGGGTTTTCCAAACACTTTCTCATCCCCGAACACATCCAGGAAGTCGTCCGCAACTTGGAATGCAAGTCCGAGGTTGTAACCATATTCATAAAGCTTGTCGCATTCGTTCGCGGGGGCACCGGCAATAAGGGCACCCATCTTTGCGGCGCATGCGATCAGGACACCGGTCTTCAGGCCGATCATGTTCATATATTCATCCATCCGGACATCATCCCTGGACTCGAACTCCATGTCGAACTGCTGGCCCTCGCAGACCTGGGCGGCGGTCTTTGAGAAAAGCGACAGGACCTCGCTGACGGATTCCTTCGGTGCCTTCGCTATCCGGGAATAGCTGTCAATGCACATTACGTCACCGGAAAGGATGGCCGTGTCGGCATTCCATTTCTTCCAGACGGTGTCGACACCACGGCGCAGGGGAGAACGGTCCATGATGTCGTCATGGATCAGCGTGAAACTGTGGAATACCTCCAAACCTGCAGCAGGTTCAAGGATATCCGGGCCGATTTCATCCTTGTACAATGAATATGTGGTCAGGCAGAGCTTCGGCCGCAGCCTCTTTCCGCCTATGGCGATCATGTACCTGAGTGGGTCGTAGAGCCCTGAAGGCTCGCTGGTGAACTGTATTCCGTTGAAAAGCTCCTTTACGGCAGCATCGATGGTTTCATGTCTAATCATGTCGCAAAGTTAGGCAAAATTACTTAAATTTGCCTGCTATGAACGGCAAGGCGACAGTCGTGAAAAACGCAGGAAGCCATTTCCTGCTTTCCAGACTTCCGGAATGGGAGCCTTTCCCGGCTGTACTCAAAGGTAAGGTCAGGCTTTCCGGAAGCGATTCCACCAATCCGGTCGCCGTCGGGGATGTCGTCGAGTACGAATATTCCGACACTCCGTCGATGACACATCCTGCGACCATCAGGTCCGTGTCCGACCGGAAGAACTACCTCATCAGGCGTTCTACAAACCTTTCCCGTCAGTCCCATGTCATAGCGGCAAACCTGGACCAGGCTTTCCTGGTGGTGACTCTCTTTTTCCCGGAGATAAAGCTTCCGTTCCTGGACAGGCTCCTGGTGACCTGTGAAGTCTATGGCATTCCTGCCACCATTGTCCTGAATAAGGTCGACATATTCAGAAAAGAGTTCCCGGATGAGCTTTCTAACTTCCACCGGATCTACGAGAGCGCCGGTTACAGGATAATCGAGACCTCCGCTCTTACGGGAGAAGGAATAGAGGAACTCCGTACTGCAGTCGGGACTCCGGAAGAAGGGCGGATCTGTCTTTTTACGGGGGAATCCGGAGTGGGGAAGTCGTCGATTATCAAGGCATTGGACCCTTCACTGGATCCAAAGGTCGGAGACATCTCATTGGCGCATCTTCAAGGTAAGCACACGACTTCGCTCTATGAGATGTATCCGGTATGTTCCGGAGGATTCCTCATTGATTCTCCGGGCTTGAGGGGGTTCGGTCTAGTCGATCTCAAGAAGGATGAGATCGCACTCTATTTCCCTGAAATGCTTCGTGAACTCAAGAATTGCCGTTTCACCCCATGTACCCACACCCATGAACCGGGATGTGCCGTGAAGCAAGCAGTCGAGGAGGGAAGGATTTCGGCGGAGCGCTATAATTCCTATCTGGGGATGTTGGAAGACGACAAGAAATTCCGCGCCTGATTTGCATTGTAAGACACTTTCTATTAACTTTGCAAGAAATAGTAAAAGGTCTTACAATAAAACATGGTACTAGAAAAACAACTTTTCCTTTTCCTTAACATAGTGCATAACAGCATGAAACAACTCATGTCGGACTCTTTCCGAAAGGGAGGTTTCAAGCTTTCTCCAGAACAGTTCCTGGTCATGGACACCCTTTGGGACGAAGGCGTCCTGACCCAGCAGCAGATTGCAGACATCACTATGAGGGACAAGAATTCGATCGTCAAACTGATTGACGGGCTCGAGAGTCGCAAACTTGTGAAGAGGGTTTCCAATCCGGAAGACAGGAGGCAGAACCTTATCAAGGTAACTCCCTATTCGATGAAGATCCGCGATGATGTGGAAACGATTGCCTATGAGTCGGTTTACAAGATCATTGGGGAAATATCCAGGGATGACCTGAAGTTGTTTGTCAGGGTGCTTGCAGCCATGGAAAGGAATATGAATCCCTCATCCGACCTGGAAGCACTCGCAGAAAAGTATCCTACAAAAAAGAATTGAGATGGGTAAACTATACGACCTTCTGATGCAGGACTACCGCCTGAAGGAGGGCCTTAATGCCTGCATCAACTGCGGTACATGCACCGCAATCTGCCCTGCTGCAGAATTTTACCGTTACGATCCTAGGAGGATTGTGGACATCGTACAGAGCAAGGACGACGAAGAGATCGAGAAACTCCTTCGCAGCGACACGATCTGGTACTGCGGAGAATGTATGAGTTGTGTGACGAGGTGCCCGAGGAAGAATGCTGCAGGACTGATCGTGATGTCCCTCCGCAATCTTTCGATTGAACTGGGCTATTTCATTGATTCCGAGAAGGGAAGACAGCAGTATCTATTGACCAAGGACCTCTGCTCCAACATCCTGGACTATGGTTATTGTGTCTATCCCCGCCGTTTCGACTATGCCGGGCATCCTGAGTCAGGTAGAATCTGGGAGTGGGAGGAAAAGCATCTTGACGACGTGTTCGAGCGTCTGGGCGGTAACCTTGACGGTTCCGGTCCAGGAGCGATGAGGAGAATCCCCCAGGAAGACTTGGACCAGCTCAAGGCAATCTTCGACATCACAGGAGCATCAGACCGGATGGAAGCCGTAAGAAAGGCTGGCGAAAGGAAGGCTGCCGAGTGGGGCATGACAAAGGAGGAGTTCGAAGCAAAGATCTACACCGACAGTTCTCCCAAACATCTTAATCACTAAGGTTATGATTTACGAAGGAAAGCAGAAGATCTGGTCAGAGTACCAGAAAGAGATACCGGACGACCATTATTTCTATGTCCGCAGTTGCATCAGGCAGAGTTTCTTCCCTGCATCGGAGGCTACCTTCCTCGACATCACGAGGAACGTCCTTGGCAAGGACATATTCGAGACCGAGCATCACACCACTTGCGGAGGCATTGCCTACCACAGCGACACCATCCCGCAGGAGACCGTGATGACCATCATCGCGCGCCAATTCGCCCTTATGGCCAAGCATGGCTATGAGAATTACGTCTGCTCATGCATCACGTCCTTCGGACTCTACTGCGAGACTATGGAAACATGGCGTGAGTACCCGGAGCTGGAAGCGAAGATCCGCGAGAACCTGTGGAAGTCCTGCAAGCTGGAGTTCGCCAAACCGAAGTTCCTGGTTCACGCCAGTGACCTTATCTACAAATACAGAAACCTCATTGCCGCCCAGGCGGTCCGTAAGCTCGTCAATGTCCACACCGGAGAACCTCTCAAAGTTGTGGAGCATATCGGTTGCCACTATTCAAAGATGTTCCCTTCAAAGGGAGTCGGTGGCGCTGAATATCCCTATGTCCTGGTCGGAATGATCGAAGCCTGGGGTGGGGAGATCGTTGACTATCCGGAACGCCGTCATTGCTGCGGATTCGGTTTCAGGCAGTATTTCATTAAGGGCAACAGGGGCTATTCCTTGTCCAACACCCACAAGAAGTTCGAGAGCATGGAGCCTTTCAAGCCTGACCTCATAATCACTAACTGTCCCGGATGCCCGTATTTCCTGGACAGATGGCAGTACGTGATAGCTGAGTCGACCGGGAAGACCTATGGCCAGGACGGTCATGGCATCCCGGCCCTGACCTACGAGGAGGTTGCAGGACTGGTCATGGGTTATGATCCCTGGGACCTCGGCCTCCAGACCCACCAGGTTGGGGTGGAACCTCTTCTTGACAAGATGGGAGTGGAATATGATCCTGCGAAGAAGTATCTGGGTAAGAACGGGAAGGACCTCGGTGTTCCTGCAGCTTGCTCCTGCTTAAAGTAAAAGAATATGAAGAATAACATACTTATAATCGGAGGCGGCCCTGCCGGCCTTGAGGCTTCGGCCCAACTCCAGAGAATGGGGTACAATGTGATCCTGATCGAGAGGTCAGCCCAGCTCGGCGGCCATCTTGCCAAGTGGGACAGGCTTTTCCCGGACAGGGTCCCGGCAGACGAGGTCCTCGGAGGTCTCATCCATGCCACTGAAGGTGTCAAATGCTTCACTGACACGGACATCCGTGCGATAAACCGCCTGGAGAAGTCTTATAACGTGAGGCTTACGAATGGCATAACCGTCCTGTCTGACGCACTCCTCGTGGCTTCAGGATTTGATCTTTTCAATGCCGTCCGGAAAGAGGAATATGGCTACGGAATCTACAACCAGGTGATGACCAACGCTGATCTCGAGGCTTATTTCAAGACGGGTCGGGACAAGAGGATCGAGAATCCCAAGAAGATTGGTTTCGTCCATTGTGTGGGCTCAAGGGATGAGAAGTCCGGTTGCCGCTCCTGTTCGAAGGTCTGCTGTGCGACTGCCGTGAAGCAGGCCATCGAAATGAAGCAGGCCTTTCCGCAGGCAGACGTCTTCTGCTTCTACATGGACCTCCGTCTGTTCGGCCGCCATTACGAAGACCTCTATCTTGAGGCCCAGAAGGAATATGGTGTCCGTTTCATCCGCGGCCGCGTTGCGGAAGTCTCTGAAAATTATGATGGTACCCTGCTTGTTAAAGCTGAGGACACAGTAGCCAGCAAGCCCCTGAAGATAACTCTTGACCTGTTGGTGCTGATGTCCGGGATGCGTCCTTCGGCATCGGTCAAGGAACTCGGGGAACATCTGGGGATGATGGTTGAGGAAGATGGCTATTTCGCCGTGAGGAGTGGAATCGCAGCTGGTCAGAGGAGCCCTCAACCTGGAATTTTCCTTGCAGGAGCTGCCACTGGACCAAAGACCCTGCCTGAAACCCTTGCCGATGCAAGGGCAGCCGCTATGGAGATCGACAGGTACCTCACTGAGATATTCCCGGATGCCAGGAACTACAAACAACTTGTGAAGGAGAGATGGTAGATTTCGGTTTCGGCCTTGTGCCAAGTTCAAGGATCAACCTCGACCTCTTCGACAAGGAGAAGTATGAGGAATTGGCCGCTATGGAGCCGGATGTCCGGATCTGCATGGCCTGTGGCAGCTGCACGGCTGTCTGCACAGCCGGCAAGTTCGTACCCACAAGCCTTCGCGAGGCCATAGAGGCCATCAAGAATGCCAATCCCGAGAAGGCTCTCCAGATGCTTGAGTCGTGCCAGTTCTGTGGAAAATGCTCCATGGTCTGCCCACGTGGGATCAACACCCGCCACCTGATCCTTTCAATCACTAAAGTATATTCCCAGAAATGACACCTCTGATCAATTTGCTTGCGGCTCAGGCCGAGGTTCCGGAGGTGATCGACAGGATACCTTCCGGGTTCAGCTATTTCGTGATTCCGTTCACTGTCGGAATAGTGTTTTTCCTATGCTGGATCGGTGTCGGTTGTGTAAGGCTTCTGCGTGCCGTCCCCAGGACTGACCGCCTCAGGCTTTGGAAGTCTCTATTCATTCCTAAGACGGCAGCCAAGAACATCAAGGAACTCTTCTGCGACTGTCTTTTCCATGTGAAGATCTGGCAGAGGAAACCGCTGCTGGGCTACATGCACTCGGCTATAGCCTTCGGCTGGTTCATGATTATCATCCTTGGACATATCGAAGTGGCTCTGTTTGTCCCTGCACGGCTTAACGTTACCCGTGGCGGACTGTTCTATCCGATATTCTACAGGTACTTCGTCTGGATGAATCCAGGACACACGACACTTCGTGGAGCGTTCTTCTTCTTCCTGATGGATTTCTTCCTGCTTTACATCCTTTCGGGTATAGCCCTGGCTGTGTTCAAGAGATTCCGTTCCATAGTACTGGGGATGCGCCATACCACGAAGCCTTCATTCGCCGACCGTGTAGCCCTGTACAGCCTTTGGATGATCTTCCCCCTGCGTTTGCTGGCTGAAAGTTTTACTGCCGACCTCAGCGGTGGTAGTTTCCTTACCATTCCGGTCAACCAGTTCTGGCATTTCCTTTTTGGGGACAAACTGTGGTTCATGCCATGCTGGTGGGCCTATTCTATCTGCCTTGGCTTATTCTTCGCGGCCATGCCTTTCAGCCGTTACATGCACATCCTGACCGAGGTGCTGTGGATCCTGTTAAGGAATGCCGGGATAAAGCCCAATCATCCGAGGAAAGGTGTGGCTGAGGCGGAGATATACGCTTGTTCGAGCTGCGGTCTGTGTCTGGACGCATGTCCAATGAATGTGCAGAAGAAGAACCTGAAATTCTCGTCCGTGTATTTCATCCGTTTCTTGAGGAGGCACAACGAGAAGAAGATCAATGCGATTGCGGATAAGTGCCTGATGTGCGACAAGTGCCATGCTCTCTGTCCCGTCGGCGTGGATGCCCCGGCACTTCGCCGCGCCCAGCGGGCAACCGTCAATAACTCGCTGCCGTACGATTACTCATACCTCGGCTGTCCGGAAGGAATGGTGCCAGAGCCCATTCAAACGTATTCAAGTAACCCTGAGGTACTATACTTCGCGGGCTGCATGAGTCATTTGACGCCGAGGATCATCAAGTCGGTGGAAAAGATATTCAAGGCGGCAGGAGTGGAATATGCCTTCGCTGACCGCGACGGTGGAATCTGCTGCGGCAGACCGCTTATGCTGGCCGGAAAGACCGATGCTGCCGCTGCTACGATCGCTGCCAACAAGAAGATGATCCAGGAGTCCGGATGCAGCACCCTTGTGCTTTCATGCCCTATCTGCTTCAAGATATTCAAGGAAGAATACCATCTGGAAGGTATCAAAGTCGTCCATTACACGCAGTTTATCAACGAGTTGATTGCATCTGGCCGCCTCAAGGTCGAAAAGACAGACCGGAAGATGGTCTACCACGATCCTTGCGAACTCGGGCGTGGCTGCGGGGTATATCTTGAACCCCGTGCCGCTCTCAGTCAGGTCGGAACCCTGGTGAAAGCTTCCAAGGAATATGATGAAAGCATCTGCTGCGGAGGAAGCCTAGGCAGCCTGACCCTGGACACTCATGACCGCGCTAAGATTTCAGAGTCATCCCTCGACAGCCTGCTGGTTGGAAAACCTGAGACGATCGTGACGGCATGTCCACTCTGCCTCAAGACTTTTTCCGAGGCAGTGTCAAATGCGAAATATCTTACCGAACCGGTTCAAGTCAAGGATTTCGCCGAAGTAGTCTGTGAGCATTAGAGAAATTATTCTTATATTCACGACCATACTTGACAAATTGTATTTATGAAAAGAATCTTGATTGCAGCCGTTGCCATCATGATGGTCGCGGCTCCCTCTTGGGCACAACCCAAGGGCGGACGTCCCGGGAAACCCGAGGCGGAGAAGTCTGCAGAAGCTGAAAAGCCAGCTCCGGAACTGAAAGTTACCCCCGGCATGTTCGGTGTGGCCCACAATGAAAAGGACTGGTACTTCGATGTGCCTGACAGCCTTCTTGGCCGTCGCATACTCGCCGTTACCCGTTACGTCAGCAATACTCCCGGAGCATCACAATATGGCGGTGAGGAAGTTACGGAACATATGATCTACTGGGAGAAGGCATCCAACGGAAACCTCCTTTTGCGCATCGATGCATTGACCATAGATGCAGACAAGGATCAGAACATCTGGAAGGCAGTTAAGGTAAGTTCCGAGAATCCAATCGTCGCTTCCATCAAACCGGAGAAGAACGCTTCTGCCGGTTGCACCAGGGTCAAGGTGACGAACCTCTTCGAAGGCGATGTCCAGGCCTTTTCCCTCAGCAGTGCATCCAAGAGGCAGATGAACCTTGGTGGCGTGAAAGGGGATGCCAGCTTCATCGAAAGCATCCGCACCTATCCGATCAACACCGAAGTGACCGTTACCAAGACCTTCTCTTACAACCAGCCCATGCCGGGAGCCGGAGGTGCTGGCCCAGTCAGGGCTCAATATCTCCCTGCCGGTTCAGAAGCGGGATCTGTCACCCTGGTTCTCAACACTTCAATGGTTCTCCTGCCTGAAAAACCCATGCAGCAGCGTCTCTTTGACAACAGGGTCGGTTACTTCGCAGACGGTTACAGCAAGTTCAGTGATGACCAGCAGGCAGTCGAGAACGTCCGATTCATTACCAGGTGGCGTCTTGAGGCCCGTCCTGAGGATGTCGAGAAACAAAAGAGGGGAGAACTGGTGGAGCCTGTCAAACCCATCATTTATTATATCGACCCTGCGACACCGAAACAATGGCGTCCCTACCTGATTGCCGGTGTCAACGACTGGCAGGTTGCCTTCGAGCAGGCTGGATGGAAGAATGCAATCCGTGCCGAGGAATGGCCTGAGGACAACCCTGACATGAGCCTGGAGGATGCACGTTTCTCAGTGATCCGTTACCTTGCTTCCCCTACAGCCAATGCTTACGGCCCCAACGTCCATGATCCACGCTCCGGTGAAATCATTGAATCCCACATCGGCTGGTACCACAATGTCATGACCCTTGTCCACGATTGGTACCAGATCCAGGTCGGTGCTGTAGATCCCAGGGCACGCAAGTTCAAGTACGATGACGAGTTGATGGGAGACCTCATCCGTTTTGTCTCCTCACATGAAGTCGGACATACCCTTGGACTTCGCCACAACATGGGTTCCAGCGCCCAGACACCCGTTGAGAAACTACGCGACAAGGCTTGGGTCGAGGAACACGGTCACACTGTCAGCATCATGGATTATGCCCGTTTCAACTATGTAGCCCAGCCTGAGGACAACATCGGCAAGGCCGGCCTCTATCCCAGGATCAACGACTACGACAAGTGGGCCATTGAATATGGTTACAAAGCCACACCTTACAAGACTCCGAAGGAGGATCATCTCTACTGGAACAAGGTCATCATCGACAGGCTTGCAGCCAACCCGAGGCTTTGGTTCGGAGGAGAAGGTTATGATTCAGATCCCCGTGCACAACGTGAGGACATCGGCGATGATGCTGTCGCTGCAAGCACCTACGGCATAAAGAACCTCAAGCGCATCATTGGCCAGCTTCCAGAGTGGAATGCCGAGGAAGGCGACCAGTACAGGAACCTCAATCGCATGTTCACCCAACTCACAGGTCAGTACAACCGTTACTTAGGCCATGTCAGCGCCAACATCGGCGGCCGTTTCGTGACCTACAAGAGCATCGAGCAGGCAGGCCCCGTCTACGAACCCGTCCCCAAGGAGCGTCAGAAGGCAGCATTGAACTTCCTGAACGAGAATCTGTTCCAGAAGCCAACATGGATCATTGACCAGCCTTACATCTTCAATCTTACTGACAGCCCGGACAGCTACCTCTACACCCTCGTTGACAATGTTGTCAGCGCAGGCAACCTGCTCAACGTCCAGAAGCTTTCCCGCATGGCACAGTTCGCCCAGGTCGACGCTTCGAACTATGGCCCGGAGGAGTACCTGGCAGACCTAACCGGAATGATATTCTCAGATCTTTACAAGGGCAAGACAACCGACATCTACCGTCGTTACCTGCAGCGCCGTTTCGTCAGCAGTGCAATCAGCGTAGTGACTGCCAGAACCTCTGAAGGCACCGACGGCCGCGCCCTCATCATGGACACCCTGAGGGACATCCAGAAGAAGGCAGCCAAGGCCAAGTCTTCCGACAAGGCCACCCAGGCCCACTGGCAGGACATCGCCAGCATGATTGAGAAAGGACTGAAATAATTGCGATTTACTCGCGGAATTGCTATCTTGCGCAATATGGGTACTATACATACCATATTGCGCAAGATTGTTTTATGTTAATTATTGATAGCCATTGTATTATGAAAAAGATGTCAGCAGTCAAGGTGCAGAAATACGTAGCTCCTTGTTTGGAAGTATTCGAAATCCAGATCCAGAGCCTAATGGATAATTCTCCAGTGTTGGAGGACGTTGAAGAAGGAGATATCATAGGCTGGGATGACGAACCTACGGAGGGTTAATAAAAAGAATTAAATTATGAAGAGAGTATTTTTCTTTGCGGTGTCGCTGCTTATCCTATTCTCTTGCCAGGCCGAGCTGGATCAGCTTACTGTCGACTCGCCGGACGTGTTCCAGCCTGTTACCGAGGAATCAAGTGTAGTGTTCCATGCTTCAACGGAGTCATATTCCATCCCGGATACGAGGGTTTATGCAGATGAGGACATGAAGGTATTGTGGAATGCAGACGACCGCATCTCAATATTCGAGAAGACCACATATAACTACCAGTATAAGTTCCTCGGCGAGGACGGCGAGACTGCGGGTGATTTCGATAAGGTAGCAACATCCGGCTTCCACACTGGCGGGAGTGTAGATTATTATTATGCTGTATACCCTTATCGAACAAGCAACAAGCTAAGCAACCAGGGTGTATTCACTGTTGTGCTTCCGTCCGAGCAGAGCTACAAGGCCAATTCTTTCGGAATAGGTTCCAACACTATGGTCGCTGTCAGCGATGGTGAGTTCATCGCTTTCAAGAATGTCTGTGGTTACCTGTCCATAAGCCTTTGGGGTGACGACGTTTCGGTGACCAAGGTGACACTCCAAGGAAAGAACGGTGAGAAGATAGCCGGAAAGGCATCGGTTTCGATGCCGTTCGGAGGTCTTCCTTCGACGACGATGGACGATACGGCGACTGAAAGCATCACCATAGAGTGCAGCCCTGCCTTGAAGATAGGCAGCAGTGAAAGTGAGCCTACCACATTCTGGTTCGCCATTCCTCCCGTGACATTCAGCAAAGGAATCACCATGACTATAGAGGACGACAAAGGGGGCGTCTGCACCAGGTCTGCATCTACAAAAATTGAAATCAAACGCAATAAAGTCGACAGGATGGGTATCCTGCAGGTCATTCCTACATATTCCATTGTTTCGTTTGTGGACGACGATTTCAAGGCATATTGCCTGGATAAATTCGATTGCAATCAGGACGGAAAGATTACCAGCGAAGAAGCGTCTGCGGTGAAGTCGATCGACGTCTGCACCGACAATATTACTTCTTTAGGTGGAGTTGAGTCCTTCACAAACCTGGAGAGCCTTAAGTGTACCGGCAGCGGAGTCGCTACCAGGGGAGCAACTGATTATAACGGCCAGCTGACCAGCCTCGATGTCAGCGCCTTGACCCAGCTGAAGGAGCTGGACTGCCGTGACAACCAACTTCAGACTCTTGACGTGTCTTCCAATACGGGACTTGAGACTCTAATCTGCACAGAGAATCCGATGTCGGAGATCAAAATGGCATTAGGTCAGGAAGTTCCACAGCTCGAGTGCCCGGAAGACACGGAAATAGTCCACGAGTGGGGTGACGGAATCGGCCCAGAAAAATTCCCGGATGAGGTTTTCCGTGACCATGTCTTTGTGAATTATGACACCGACGGTGACGGCTTCCTCTCGGATGCCGAGTGCAATGCAGTGAGGTCTATTGAAGTCAACACGGATAATATCTCCTCATTGGAAGGTATCAGCTATTTCCAGAACCTCTGGTTGTTGAATTGTTCAGGTACATTAGTTGATGGCAATCCAACCGGTCAGTTAACATCGCTGGATGTTTCCAATAATACTGCTCTGATTAATTTGATTTGCGATTTTAACCGGATTACCAGCCTGGATGTCACTAAAAATACTGCGTTGAGGCAGTTGGATCTCCAATTCAATAAAGTTGCTGACCTTAATTTAAGTAAGAATAGTTCGTTGACTAGATTAAGATGTGAATTCAATCAACTCACCAGCCTGGATTTAAGTAACAATCCTGAAATGTTGGTCTTGACTTGTCATTCCAACCAACTAACCAATCTGGATGTCAGCAACAATCCTAAGATGACGAGTATTGATTGTGGCGATAATAAACTGACCAGTTTGGATGTGACCAATAAACCTGACCTGAGGCGCTTGGATTGTGATTCTAATCCGATAACCAGTTTGAATCTCAGCGATAATTTGTCACTTGCGACTTTGGTTTGTTTTGAGAACCAACTCAGCGACCTTGACGTCAGCAATAATCCTGATCTTGGGTTCCTGAATTGTCAAGATAATAGCCTCATTACCTTGGATGTCAGCAATAATCCAAAGTTGACCAAGCTGTACTGCTACAATCCCGTGATGCAATATTTGTACATGGCGGTAGGACAGGAGATAGACATGATCAATAAAAACGAGTCTGTTGAAATAGTCAGAATCGTTCCGATAGAGGATCCGGTTTTATTGAGTTATCTTCAGAGTAGCGGCTTCGACAGCAACGGTGATGGTAGGATTGGTGAAAGTGAAGCATTGGCCATAGATGCCATAAAAATATGCAACGAGAATGTCACATCCTTGAAGGGGATTGAGTTCATGCCAAATCTGACTGTTTTGGAATGTGTCCAGACAAACTTGCAGACTGTGGACATAAGCAACAATCCTCTTCTGACCATAGTCAACTTCAACAGTAAGTATGAACCAAATTCTGGAACAAGAGTATCTTGGTATTTCCATAGTGGCGGAAGTATTCAATATACTCCTCAGTATAAGAATAACCTGACAGCTTTGGATGTTTCATCCAATCCGAAGATAACATGGCTTGATGTTACAGGGAACAGCATTGCCAATCTTGACTTGTCAAATAACTCGGCAATTACGGACCTTGATTGCGCAAATAACAGGCTGACCAGGCTTGATGTCTCGTCTATGCCTGATTTGGGTTGGTTGAATTGTGCTGGGAATGAACTTACGGAACTGAATGTTCGAAACAATCAAAAACTATACGAACTACACTGTTCCAGAAACAACTTGGGCAACCTTGATCTGACAAATAATCCTCAACTCAAAACACTCGAATGTTCAGATAACGCCTTGACTGCACTTGACCTGTCCGGTAATCCTGCTTTGGTCAATCTAGCGGCCAGATCCAACCAGCTTTCAAGTCTTGATGTTTCCTTATGCCCAGCGTTGTACGGTATTTATGCAAGCAACAATAAGCTGGAGTCAATCGATATCTCCAATAACCCGAATCTGAAGGCTTTGGACTTCTCTTCCAATCGAGTAACATCATTTGATTTTGCCGGTAGTCCTAACCTTGAGACTCTAATATGCGGTTCTAATCCTCTTACTGATTTTGACATCTCTTACAATACGAATCTTACTGAACTGAGATGTTCGGATCTCAATCTAAGCAGTCTGGACCTTTCCAATCTTACTTCTCTCAAGACTTTGGAGTGTAGTAATAACAGTCTTACTTCTCTCGATGTCTCCGGCAATCAGAATATGACGCATTTGTATTGTTCCCCGATGAATGATTCATCTGGGAATAATCTCTTGTCCAAACTGTACGTTTCTTCAGACCAGCAGATTTTCGGTGTAACCTTTAACCGGAATGTCAACTATGTGCCTGATGGAACAGAGATCATAGTTAAGTAGATTTGCAGATTAAAAGCAAAAGAACATTGCGGGCGGCGAAAAGGAGATGAACCTTTCCGTCGCCTGCCGGTTTAAGAAGGACACTGCCGAGGAAATCAGTACCAGCGATTCGCTTTTTTGAAAGTTTCGCTATATTTGTATCATAATGAAACTGATAGAACGTAATATGGCCCAGATTGTTGCCTTGTGCGAGAAGCATAAGGTAAAAGAGTTATATTTGTTCGGTTCTGCTCTTACCGAAAGGTTCGGAAAAGACAGTGATGTAGATTTCTCAGTTATTTTTGATAGAAGTTCATTGCCACTGCTAGTTTACGGTGAAAACTACTTTGCCTTCAAGTTCGCATTGGAGGATCTGTTAAGACGTGATGTGGATCTCATCGAGTATAATGCAATCCGTAACCCTTATTTTAAAGAAGAACTTGACGAAACCAAAAAACTGATCTATGAACAGGCGTCTTAAAGCAAATTTGTACGATATACTAACTGCAGTTGACGAGATATATTCTTTTTTTGAAGACATTCCCAAAAGATTCGATGAGTATTGCAAGAACCTGATGCTTCGTAGGGCCATTGAAAGAAATATTGGGATAATTGGTGAAGCAGTCAGCAGGGTTCTTAAGGATAATCCAGATATCATGATTGAGAACTCCAGGGCGATTATTGCTACAAGAAATCGAGTGATCCATGATTATGCGGCAGTCACAGATGACGTTATGTGGAAAATCGTGGTAAATGATCTGCCGAAACTGAAGGAGGAAATTACTTCTCTGATGAATAGTCTGGATTAATATAAGATTAGATCTTATCCAGTATCGCTGTACGGTACTGGATTGTCTGATACAGTGACCTGAAGAGCAGATGAGCGTAGTAGGCGGCGAAAAGGAGATGAACCTTTCCGTCGCCTGCCGGTTTAAGAAATAACCAACCGAGGAACCAGACGGCAAAGAAGGCTATCAGACAGCCGACGTTGGAGTCCCGCATTACCTTGGTGGCTGTGGCACCGATGTAGATACCGTCCCAGGTAAAGGCAGGGCAGCCGAGGAGGGGAATAAGTGCGAGCCATGGAATGAAGGCCCGGGAGGCTTCGATAACTTTTACGTCCGATGTCATAATCCTGAACATAGGTATTCCTGCAATGGAATATATCCCTATGAAGAGCAAACCGATTCCCATGCTCCAGACGAAGGTCCATTTGACTGTGGTGGAGACGGCCGGCTTGTCCTTACGGCCGAAGAAGCGTCCTGTCAGGGCTTCTCCGGCGAAGGCGAAGCCGTCGGTGAAGTAGGAGAAGACCATCATGAGTTTCATCATGATGGAGCACATGGCGAGGGGGGTGTCGCCGAAGCGGGCGGAGATGGCGGTGAAGCCGAGGTAGACTGCCATCAGGCAAATAGACCTGATGAACAGGTCCCTGTTCACCGTAAAGAACTCCCGCACAGTCGTATTCTTTTTGTCGGTTCCCGGCAGCACCCTTGACCGCTCGACCGCCTCGCTTCGCTCGGCCCCACCGATCGCTTCGCTGTGCTCAGCTCCGGTCCCCCCTCTTAACGTGCCGAGGGTGGCAGTGGTCGAGCTGGCCAAGGTGCTACCGGGAGCAACCGCGTGCCTTAAACCCCAGCGGTACTTCAGGAAGAGTATAGTTGCGGCGATGAGGAGGCCGGCGTACTGGGCGGCGACGGTACCCCATGCGATACCGACGAATCCTAGTCCATGGAAAGCCGTACCTTTGATTCCAAGCGCCAGCAAAATGCTGGCGATGATGTTGACGCCGTTGACCGTCACGTCCGTAAGCATCGAGCTGAAACTGTCCTGCATCCCGATGAACCAGCCCCTGAACGTCATCAGGCACAAGGTGGCCGGAGCAGCCCAGATCCTGATGTAGAAGTATTTCAGTGCCAGGGTCCGGACTTCTTCAGAACAGTGGACGAAGACGAATATGAGTTTCTGGAAGGGCCATTGGATGAGGAGCAGTAACAGGGACAGCAAAAGTGCGAGCCCAAGCCCCCTCCTGAGATAGGAGGCGCATCCGTTCCAGTCCTCACGCCCGAAAGCCTGTGCTGTCAGCCCTCCTGTACCCGCTCTCAGGAAACCGAAGTTCCAGTACAGCATGTCGAACATCAGTGAACCCACCGATATACCGCCTATCAAGGCAGCTGCGGAAGTGTCCAGATGGCCCGCAATAGCGATGTCCACCATTCCGACAAGCGGGACGGTAAGGTTCGCCAGGATGCTCGGAAGGGCGAGACGCAGGATTTCCTTGTTAAGATTCTTCGCTTTGCTGAGATTCTTCGCTTTGCTCAGAATGACAGGGTCAGGCATGTTTTCGGAAATATTTGCCAACGACGGGTAGCGAAGAGAGTGGAAGGTCGCGCCAGACTATGACTGCGCAGAACAACAGGATAAGGGCCGCGTTGACTGCGAGGGCTGTCCAGGTGCCGAGATGATCGTTGGCGAAGACCATTCCTGCAAAGAGGATTGCGGCTACGACTGTGTAGAGAGATATGTCGCCGAGCGGATAGTCGATCCTGTACTTCTTTTGTCCTACGAAATAAGAAAGCAGGGTGGCTGTGCCATAGCCACCTACACCGGCCCAGGCGCAGGCCATGTAACCGATCTTCGGAATGAAGATGATATTGATTGCGAACAGCACAAGGCAACCTATTCCTGAGAACAGTGCACCCCAAAGCGTCTGGTCAGTAAGTTTGTACCAGAAAGAGAGGTTGAAATAGACTCCCATAAGGATCTCGGCAGCCATCACGATCGGGACGACCTTGAGGCCGACGCGGTAGTCGGCTCCGATGATGTACTTCAGTATGTCCATGAAACCGATGACGCAGAGGAAGGCAAGCAGGGTGAAGATTATGAAATACTTCATAGCCTTGGCATAAGTTTCCTTGCTGTCCTTTTCGGCTGAACTGCCGAACACGAAAGGCTCGTAGGCATAGCGGAAGGCCTGGGTGATCATGGCCATGATCATGGCAATCTTGATGCAGGCCCCGTAGATGCCGAGCTGTGCCGCTCCGTCAGCTCCCTTGTAGACGTAGGGGAAAATGATCTGCGAGGCAGTCTGGTTGAGGATTCCGGCGATTCCGAGGACCAGGATCGGCCAGCTGTAGGAAAGCATCCTCTTCATGAGACCCCAGTCGAAGCCGTGCTTGAATCCCTTCAGCTCGCCGGCGAAGAAGATAGTCATGAAGGCGGTGCAGAAGAGGTTGATGTAGAAGACCCAGCCTACCTGGATGCCGCCGTCGTAGATTCCGAAAGGATTGAGACCGAGTTTCGGAAGGAAGACGAAATAGGTGAGATTCAGAAGGATGTTCAGGAATATGAACCCAAGCTTCAAGGCCGCGAACTTCAGAGGACGTTTCTTGTAGCGGAGATAGGCATAAGGGATACACTGGAAAGCATCTATCGCGACGGTCAAGGCCATCGTCCAGATGTAGTCCGGATGGTCGGGATAGCCCATGGCTGAAGAAATCGGCTTCAGGAAGGCAACCACAAGGGCGACGAACAGGGCTGAAGTCGTGAGGACGGAAGTCAGGATGGTTGAATACACCTTGTCGGGATTCTCTCCTTCCTTGTTGGAATAACGGAAGAAGGTGGTCTCCATCCCATATGTCAGGATCACGAGGAGCAGGGCAGTGTAGGCATAAAGGTTGGTCACAACTCCGTACCCGCCGCTGGACGCATTGATGACGTAGGTGTACAGGGGGACCAGGAGGTAGTTGAGGAACCTTCCGATTATGCTGCTTAGGCCGTAGATCGCTGTGTCCTTGGCCAATGATTTCAAATTTGCCATTTGCTATGTCGTTTGACATTGCTAAGATAGCAATTATTCTCTTATCTTTGCAGTGCGTTATGAGTCTATATTCATACTTCAGGATTTCCAAGCCTTCGGCGGAAAGGGTGCCGGAAGGGGCAGTGCAGGGGGAGTACCGCCGGTTGCGGAACCGTACCTTCTGGGGTGTGACCGGAGCCTATGCCTTGTACTACGTCTGCAGGATGGCGATGGCGGTCGTCAAGCAGCCGCTTATAGACGGGGACATATTCACTGCCGGTCAGTTGGGAATCATCGGTTCGGCATTTTATTTCGTGTATGCTGCAGGGAAATTCGCCAACGGTTTCATAGCAGACTATTGCAATATCAAGCGTTTCATGGCTACCGGACTTCTAGTCTCGACTGTCGTGAACCTGCTCATGGGAGTCCTTGGCCTGGCACACGGATGGTGGGGCCTCCCGTCCGCAGCGCTTTTCTTTGTCTTCGCGCTTGTCTGGGGAATAAATGGCTATTGCCAGTCTATGGGAGCTCCGCCAGCAGTCATAAGCCTGTCGCGCTGGTTCCCTCTCAATCGCCGCGGTACTTTCTACAGCATCCTGAGTGCGACTCCTTATTTGGGAAAGTCCCTGTCCGTCTATGCATTGGGTGTTATCGTCGCATGGATCGGATGGGAATTTGGTTTCATATTCTCCGCTATTGCCGGGGTGATCGGTTCGGCGATAGTCCTGCTGTTCGTCTCCGACACGCCTGAAAGCTGTGGCCTTCCATCAGTCCAGGAACTCTCCGGTGAAGAGGTTCTCAAGACTGACACCATGCCTACTAAGGACCTTCAGAAAATGGTCGTGAAGCATCCGGGGATATGGATAATTGCCCTTTCCAGCGCTTTCGTGTATATCACGCAGCACGCCGTGAGCGAGTGGGGAGTGCTTTTCCTCCAGAAAGGCAAGGACTATGACCTCGTGAGCGCCACTGAGATAATCGCATTCTCGGAGGCTTTCGGAATAGCCGGGACAGTCCTGGCCGGCTGGCTTTCGGACCGGGTGTTCAAGGGCAACCGTTTCATTCCTGTACTGCTGTCAGGCCTCGTTTGCTTTGCCTCCCTTGCAGGCTTCCTCCTCACAAAGGGCTCATATTTCATGAATATAGTTTACGTCTCGGCCTTCAGCCTTTCGATCGGTGTGGTCTACTGCATCGTGGCCGGCCTGATGGCCCTTGACATAGTGCCTCGCAAAGCCACTGGGTCCGCTCTCGGAATGGTGGGACTCGCCAGCTACGGGGCAGCAGGGGCGCAGAATGTGGTGAGCGGTTTCATGATCGGAGCGGGAGATTTCAACTTCCGCCCGGTCTCTGTGTTCTGGCTCATCGCATGTTTGCTCTCGTTCCTTATTCCGGTGCTATCATGGCGCCTTCTCAAAAGACAAACAATCGAATAGACGATGCGTGGATTCTGGACAGTTCTGATGCTCGTTTTCTCCAATGTCTTCATGACATTTGCTTGGTACGGCCACCTGAAACTCAGCGAGATGAAGATCTCGACCGGTTGGCCCCTCATCCTGGTTATCCTTTTTTCTTGGGGCATAGCCTTCTTTGAATATTGCCTCACGGTCCCGGCCAACAGGATCGGTTTCTCAGCCAACGGAGGCCCATTCAACCTCCTTCAGCTCAAGGTTATCCAGGAAGTCATCTCATTGACGATCTTCACGATAATCGTGATGTTCGTATTCAAGGGACAGACCATCCAGTGGAACCACATAGTGGCCTTCGTCTGCCTGGTACTTGCAGTTTTCTTCGTATTCCTGAAATAGTGCTCCAGCATGCCTGCCCAGACCGGAAATAAACTTGCAGGACACTTGTCCGTAGCAGGAGCCTACACGATCTTCGGGCTCAACATCGTGTTCTGTAAGGACATCGCCAATTCCGAAGCAGTCTCTCCGATCGTGCTGTTCACGTTGAGGGCCCTTGGGGCGTCAGTTCTTTTTTGGCTGCTTTCCTTTCTCATCCCTAAAGAGAAGGTGGAGCGTGGGGATTACCTGAAGATCGCGGTTGCGTCGTTTGTGGGTCTTTTTGTCCCACAGCTGACTTTCCTGAAAGCCATTACGATGGCTACTACGATCGACACTGCGATCATGGGAACCCTCGGCCCGATTTTCACTATGATCTTCGCCTTCCTGTTCCTTGGTGAGCCGATCACCGGGAAGAAGGCCGGAGGAGTCGCACTGAGCTTTGCCGGAGTCATATTCCTGATCTTCAATTCAGTCCATGAAGGGGGTGTATCGGCTACTTCGCCATGGGGGATTGTACTGCTGCTTCTTAACAGCCTCAGTTTCTCTCTCTACCTCGGTATGTTCAGGCCGCTGATCTCAAAGTACAGTGTCGTGACCTTCTCCAAATGGACCTTCCTGTTCTCATTGCTGCTGTCTCTGCCATTTTCTTTCAAAGGTTTTCTGACCACAGATTTCACGGCGGTTCCATCGCTTGTAAAATGGGAAATCGGCTACTTGGTTTTCTTCGCAACCTTTGTGGCTTATTTCCTTATCCCTTTCGGGCAGAAGCATCTGAGGCCAACCCTTGTCAGCATGTACACCTATCTTCAGCCTATAATCGCAGCAATAGTGAGTATATGGGCGGGAATGGATGTCTTGACTTGGCAGAAGCTGGCGGCTACTGTGCTTATCGTAGGGGGAGTCGTCCTTGTCAGTCGCAGTCGTGCTGCTGCGGCATGACGGATTTTTTGTATATTTAAGGTTGTAATAACGGATATTAACATTATGAAAAGAGTTATCCTTCTTCTCGCAGCGGCAATTGCCCTGGCTTCATGTCAGACTGTAAAAGTGACTGATCATTCTGAGTATCAATCAAGTAATCCGGAGAATATGCAACAAGTGAGCGACTTCCTGCACAAGACAGGTTTCTATTTCCTGGCCACCGTCGACGGTGACCAACCGCAGGTCCGTCCTTTCGGTACGGCCGAAATCATCGAAGGCAAGCTGTACATCCAGACCGGCCATGTCAAGGCCGTTGCCCATCAGATTGCCGGGAATCCCAAGGTGGCCATATGTGCCTATGACGGAGAAAAGTGGCTCCGTATCACAGCGACTTTAGTGGAGGATCCCAGGGTAGAGATCAAGAAGGCCATGTTGGATGCCAACCCTAGCCTTAGGTCTATGTATGATGAAAACGACTCCAATACAGCTGTCTACTATCTGACTAATGCCCACGCGACCATCAGTTCATTCACGGCATCACCAGTTGAAATCGATTTCTAGAATAACCTCAATTGCAGTGCTGTCATTATCCATAATAACGGCAGCAGCTTTAAGCGGGTGCTCAGGAATCTCAAAAGAGGGGAGCAGAACCCTTCTCAGCTATGTCAATCCTTTCATCGGCGCCAGTACCAATACTGACGTCGCTGGGGTCTATCACGGATTAGGCAAGACATTTCCGGGTGCGGCAACACCTTTCGGAATGGTCCAGGTGAGTCCGAACACTGTTACCGGAGGGGACAACGGTTCTGGTTACAGTTACGAGATGAAGACCATAGAGGGTTTCGCAATGACCCAGATGAGTGGTGTTGGCTGGTACGGCGACCTTGGCAATTTCCTTGTAATGCCCACTACGGGACCTCTTAGGAAGATAGCCGGAAAGGAAGATGGAAGCATCGGGGGCTGGCGTTCGCGATATGACAAATCCACAGAGACAGCCTCACCTGGCTACTATTCAGTGAATCTTACCGACTACGGGATAAAGGTCGAGTGTTCTGCGACACCGCGTTGTGGCATCCTCAGGTTTACATGGCCTGAAAGTGACCTTTCCAGAATCCAAGTCGACCTTGCCAGGAGGGTAGGTGGAACATCGGAAGAACAGTATGTAAAGATCGTCGATGACCATACGATAGAAGGTTGTATGCGTTGTACACCGGAGACCGGAGGATGGGGCGACGGTGCTGGAAAAGCCTTGTACACAGTTTATTTCCATGCTGAGTTGGACAGGCCATGGGGAAGCACCGGTTTCTGGTGCGCGGATATTCCGGATGACTGGACTCGCAAGCGCAGGGATGTCACCAGCCGTCAGTACCTGGAAAGGGTGGAACAGGCTCCGGTGTTCACTGACTTGACTGAAATAGGAGGGAAGCACGTCGGTTTCTACACGGAATTCCCGACAGGTAGGGCTGAGAAAACCGTCTTGAAAGTAGGAATCTCGTTCGTGGATGTGGATGGCGCCAGGAATAACTTCAAGCAGGAGATCGAGGGTAAGGATTTCGAAACCGTTCGCTCTGAGGCGGAAAGGGCCTGGAATGACCAGCTTTCAAAGATTACCGTTTCCGGCGGTTCCGAGGCCGACAAGACTGTCTTCTACACAGCCTTGTACCATACCATGATAGACCCGAGGCTCTTCACTGATTGTGACGGACGCTACGTGGGAGGAGACTATGCTGTCCATGAAAGCGGCACTTCCTTCAGCAAAAGGACCATATTCAGCGGATGGGACGTCTTCCGAAGCCAGATGCCTCTGCAGACCATAATCAATCCTCAGGTGGTGGGAGACATCGTCGCTTCTCTTGTGACAATGGCAGATCAGAGCGGCAAAGGGTACCTGGAGCGCTGGGAATTCCTGAACGCATATTCAGGATGCATGGTAGGCAATCCGGCAATTGCCGTGATGGCTGACGCCTATGCCAAGGGAATCCGTTGCTTTGATGCCGGTGAGGCGCTTAAACAGGCACTCTCGACATCGGAGAAGTTTGGCAACCATCCTCTGGGGTGGACGCCGTCGAGCATCTCCGAGACCCTTGAATATGCCTATAGCGACTGGTGTGTGGCTCGTCTTGCGGAAGCCCTTGGTGATCAGGAGATAACCGTCGAGTATGACATGAGGTCCAAGGCTTACAGGAATATATTCGATCCTGGCGCAGGATGGTTCAGGCCACGAAACGCAGATGGCACATGGAAAGAATGGCCGGATGAAGGAAGGCTTAAGGATGATTACGGCTGCGTAGAGAGCAATCCCTATCAGCAGGGATGGTTCGTTCCCCATGATATCGGGGGAATGGTGGAACTGATGGGAGGAAGGGAGAAAGTCATTGCAGACCTTGACAACTTCTTCAATAACACTCCGGACAACCTTATGTGGAACAGTTATTACAACCATGCCAACGAACCTGTCCATTTCATCCCGTTCCTCTTCAACGAGCTGGGTCAGCCTTGGAAAACCCAGAAGTGGACCAGGTTCATATGTTCCCATGCCTATTCAGATGACCCCATGACCGGGCTGGTAGGTAACGACGACGTTGGCCAGATGTCTGCCTGGTACGTCCTTGCAGCTGCCGGCTTGCACCCGATCTGCCCCGGAGACACCAGGATGGAGATAACCAGTCCGGTTTTCGACAAGGTTGAGATCCGTACAGACAAGGAATATGCCTCCGGGAAGACATTTACCGTGATCGCAGTCGGTAACAGCCCGGAGAATATCTACATCCAGGAGGCCAGGCTTAATGGGAAACTCCTTGCAGAACCATACATGGACTTCAAGGACATAGCCGCCGGAGGAACCCTTAAGTTGACGATGGGACCTGAACCGGCATTTTAATCAAGGATATGACTGATAAACCGACTAATATCGAAGTAAGGGGCGCGAAAGCCCATAACCTTAAAAACATTGATGTAGACATCCCGCTTGGGAAGATTGTCGGGATTGCCGGAGTCTCCGGTTCCGGGAAGTCCTCCCTGGCTCTGGGAGTCCTGTATGCCGAAGGATCCAGGAGATACCTCGAATCCCTCTCCACCTACACAAGACGAAGGATGACCCAGGCTTCGAGGGCCATGGTGGACGAGGTGCGCTATGTCCCGGCGGCCTTAGCCCTGCATCAGCGTCCCGGAGTCCCGGGAATACGAAGTACCTTCGGTACGATGTCGGAGTTGCTGAACAGCCTGAGGCTGATGTTCTCCCGACTGGCCAGCCACCGCTGCCCCAACGGACATTACCTTGAGCCTACCCTGGACGTGGCGGCTGAGCAGCCGATCTACTGTCCGGTCTGCGGCGAAAGGGTCTATCCACCCGGAGCCGAGCAGCTTGCGTTCAACAGTGAGGGGGCCTGCAGGACATGCGGCGGTACCGGCATAGTCAGGAAGGTGGACGAGTCTACGCTTGTGCCAGACGAGACCCTGACGATCGACCAGGGCGCTGTCGTCCCGTGGGGATCACTGATGTGGTCCCTCATGAAGGATATCGCCCGGGAGATGGGTGTCCGCACCGACGTGCCTTTCAAGGACCTGACGCCTGAAGAGAAGGAGATCGTCTACCACGGACCCGCCGAGAAGAAGCACATCCTCTATCGCAATGAGAAGACGAACAACTTCGCGGAAATGGACTTTACTTATTACAATGCTGTCTATTCCGTGGAGAATGCCCTGTCCAAAGTCAAGGACGAGACAGGAATGAAGAGGGTGGAGAAGTTCCTTAAGGAAGACTTGTGCCCTGACTGCGGCGGCACCAGGCTTTCCGATGAGGCCAGGGCGCCCCTGCTGAGGGGAATCAACCTGGCCGATGCCTGCAAGATGACTCTTGCCGAGCTAATCGAATGGGTCGCTGGTGTACCGGCCTCCCTTTCTGAACCCATGCGTCACATGGCGGAGAGAATCTGTGAGTCGTTCAACGACACCGCAAGGCGTCTGGTGGACCTTGGATTGTCATATCTTTCCCTTGACAGGGCTGCTGCCACTTTGTCAACGGGAGAAAGGCAGAGGGTGCAACTTGCCCGTTCCGTCAGGAACCGCACGACAGGCGTTCTGTATGTGCTTGACGAACCTTCGATTGGCCTGCATCCTTCAAATCTGGAAGGACTGACCGGAGTCATGGATGACCTTGTGGCTGACGGCAACACAGTTGTCCTCGTGGATCATGACATCCAGGTCCTGGCACATTCGGACTGGCTCATTGAACTCGGTCCGGAAGCAGGAGCCAAAGGTGGCCGGATCCTTGCGCAGGGTACGGTCGAGGATCTGGAGGTCAATCCGGTGTCCAAGATCGGCCCCTTTCTCAAAGATACCTCGGGGGCATCTGGCAGAAGAGCGGACCTCTTCGATCTTGGAACTATCAGGATGGAGACGGGACCGATCCATACGGTCCATCCACTTTCGGTGGAATTCCCGAAAGGAAGGCTGTCGGTTGTGACCGGTGTCTCCGGGTCCGGCAAGACTACCATGATACTCGAAAGCCTGATCCCAGGACTTAAAGCATCAATCGAAGGCAGGAAACTACCTTCACATGTTAAGTTGGTCGAGGCGGAAGGGATCCATCAGGTCAAGCTTATCGATGCGACTCCCATAGGGATCAACGTCCGTTCTACGGTGGCTACTTATGCCAACATCCATGATGAACTGAGAAAGGTTTTTTCCAAGACGGAAGGGGCAAAGGCAGGAGGCTGGAAGGCAGGTGACTTCTCCTACAACACCGGCCGCCTCCGCTGTCCGGTCTGTGACGGAACCGGCAGCATAAGCCTGGATGTGCAGTTCCTTCCTGACGTGGACATTCCGTGCCCTGACTGCCATGGCTCCAGGTATTCGCGCCAGGCTTTCGAGATTACCAGGAAAGGAGGGCATACGCTGCCAGGACTGATGGCTATGAGTGTAGATGAGGCGCTGGAGGCTTGTCCTGACTTGTCTCTGGTGAAGAGCCGTTTGAAGGTGCTCCATGATCTGGGATTAGGCTATCTTACCCTTGGAGAAGCCACTCCAAGCCTTTCCGGTGGAGAGGCCCAACGCCTGAAACTTGCAAGCGAGATGGGCAGGGGACAAGGGGATACCGTCTTCGTGTTCGATGAACCTACAATCGGCCTCCATCCTCTCGACGTGCGTACTCTCATGGGAGTGTTCCGTCATCTTATCGAAAACGGAGCTACCGTTATCGTGATAGAACATGACCTCGATGTGATCCGTCAGGCTGATTATGTTGTTGACATGGGACCGGGAGGCGGAATCAAGGGCGGACGTATCGTAGCAAGCGGAGCCCCTTCCGAAATCGCAGGCAACAAAGAAAGCGTCACCGGCAGGTACCTGTGACGCTTGTATCGGGTCTTCCTATAGCTTTCAGATCTTTACGCTGTGCCAATGAGGGCCGAAACGCTCGAATGAGGCGCGGTCCAGCATCTCACGGTCGTCCGGATGGGCGATAGAGATGAGCAGCTTCGCCCTTTCCTGGAGTGACTTCCCGTAGAGGTCCACGGCACCATATTCAGTGATGATCCAGTGGGCGTCAGCCCTCGGGGTAACGACTCCGGCTCCTGGGTTGAGGAAGGGGACTATCTTGGCCTTACCCTTGTTGGTGCGGGAAGCGAAGGCTGTCATGGAAACTCCTCCTTCGGACATTATCGCGCCCTTGACGAAATCGAGCTGGCCTCCGGTCCCGGAGAAGATGCGCGTGCCTATCGAGTCGGCGCTGATCTGTCCGGTGAGGTCTACCTCCGTGGCGGAGTTGATGGCCATCATGTTGGGGTTGCGGGAGATCGTCCAGGGATCGTTGACGTACTTGATGTCCTTCATCAGCACGTCCGGATTGTGGTCGATGAATGAATAAACGTCCTGCGATCCGAGCAGGAAGGAAGCTACTATCTTGCCTTTGTCTATGGCCTTGTTGGCTCCGGTCACTACTCCCTTCTTGATCAGGCGCAGGATGCCGTCGGCGAACATTTCGGTGTGGACTCCGAGGTCCTTGTGGTCGGTCAGCTGAGCTGCGAGAGCGTTCGGAAGGGCTCCGATACCCATCTGGATGCATGCTCCGTCAGGTACGAGCTCTGCACAGTTCTTTCCGATCAGGATTTCGGTCGGAGTAGGTTCTGCGAAATCCTTGGTGACGAGGGGCGTGTCGTCCTGGACAAGATAATCGAAGGCGTTGAGGGACACCAGATCACCGTAGGCAAAGGGAACGTTCGGATTGATGACTCCTATCTTCACCCTGGCGGTTTCGATAGCCGCGATGGAGCAGTCAACGGAAGTGCCAAGGGACACCATCCCGTTTTCGTCAGGAAGCGACACCTGGACCATGGCGACACCAAGCTTGATCGCACCGCTGCGGTAGAGTTTCTGGGACTCTCCGAGGTGGACCGGAAGGTAGTCGGCATAGCCTGAATTGACATTCGCACGGACGTTGGGGCCGATGAAGAAGCCTTGCTCGAAGAATATTCCCATATACTTGGGATCCGAGTACGGAGCCGGTCCTTCAGTGTGGAAATGATGGAAGTGGAGGTCTTCTATCTCATGTGCCTCAGCCCTTCGTACAAGGGCATCAACAAGGATGTGCGGCACGCTCGCCACGCTGCTGAGGTGAATATGATCCCCAGACCTTACGGCTTTTACCGCCTCGTCAGCACTGACGTAATGTATTTCTTTCATTCAGATTGATGGTTTCCTGGTTACTAATCGACTCCAAAGATAGCCTTTTTTTTGTTATTTTTGCAGATTATGGAGAATAAGGATAAGAAACTGGAAGCGTTCGAAAGGGCATTGGACGTGATGGACAGGCTCAGGGCTGAGTGCCCATGGAACCATGCACAGACTATTGACACCCTTCGTCCGATGACTATCGAAGAGGTCTACGAACTCAGTGACGCAGTACTTAAGAAAGACGCCAAGGCTCTTGAGAAGGAACTTGGCGACGTGTTCCTTCATGTTATTTTCTATGCGAAGATCGCCGAGGAGGAAGGCCGCTATGACATCGCAGACGTGATGAACAAGCTTTGCGAGAAGATGATCTACCGCCACCCTCATGTCTTTTCTACGACCAAAGTGGCAGATGCCGAGGAAGTTTCCACCAACTGGGAGATGCTCAAGGCCAAGGAGAAAGGAGGCAACAAACGCATCCTCTCCGGAATCCCGGATTCCCTGCCTCCCATCCTCAAAGCTTTTTCCATGCAGGACAAGGCGAGGGGAGTGGGGTTCGACTGGGAAGAGAAACAGCAAGTCTGGGACAAGGTCAAGGAAGAACAAGAAGAGTTGGAAGCAGAGTTCAAGGCCATTGATGCCGTTTCTTCGGAGGATGACAAAAAAGCAGCCTACGACAGGGCTGAGGAGGAACTGGGCGATTTCATGTTTGCCACCATCAATGCGGCAAGGCTCTATGGCATTGACCCTGACACTGCACTGAACCGTGCCTGCGACAAGTTCAGGCGCCGTTTCACCTACCTCGAAGAGAATACCATACGGCAGGGACGTGACCTTCACGACATGACCCTGGAAGAGATGGATGCGATCTGGAACGAGGGAAAAGCTAAAGGTCTTTGAGCCTGACCTCTTGCCAGAAAGAAGATAAATGTCTACATTTGCAAGGTGTCAGTTTACAAGGTAGTTGAGGTTTTGAGTAAAAGGGACTTGAAGCGTTTTATCAAGTTCCCCGATCAGCTATATAGGGACTGCCCTCAGTACGTTCCTGCGCTCCATTCAGATCAGGTCAAGTCACTTACTAAAGTTTCGACACTTTCGTATTGCAAGCGTAAGATGTGGATGGTCCTTGACGGTAATAAAGTCGTAGGGCGGATCTGTGGCATGATCAATCCCAGGTATAATGCTCTTTATGACAAGAAAAGGGCACGCTTCGGCTGGTTTGACTCTATTGATGACTTGGAAGTAGCCCGCCTGTTGCTCGGGACTGCAGAGGATTGGGCCAGGGAAAACGGCATGGAAGAGATCCATGGTCCGCTCTATTACAACACCCTTGGCAAGCAGGGGATGTTGATTGAAGGCTTCCAGAACATCCCTCCTTTCAACTGTATCTACAACTATCCTTATTACGCAGGCTTCATGGATGCCCTCGGGTACGTCAAGGAATGTGACTGGGTCCAGTACAAGGTCCCGGCAGACCAGAAACCCCAGGACAAGATCTACAGGATAGCCGGCCTGCTTAAAGAGAGGTACAACCTTCATGAGGGAAGCCTCAGCAAGCTGAAGAAGGATAAGAAGATGGTTCGCTACTTCTTCGATGTCTACAACGAAAGCTTCGCCAAGTCAGTCTACAACTTCATACCTTTCACAAAAGAGGAGATAGAAGAAGAGGCTTCGGAGGTACTTAGGTTTGTCAATGACAAGACGAGTAGCATAATTTTTGATGAACACGAGGAACTTGTCGGTTTCGGAATAACGTTCCCGTCCATCTCGAAGGCTTTGCAGAAGGCCAAGGGCCACCTTTTCCCCTTCGGGTGGTGGCACCTTCTAAGGGCTATGCATGACTACCATACTGTCGACTTGATGATCAACGGGGCCGTGCCGAAATGGCAGAACACAGGCGTTTCGTCAATATATCATTGCACCATGTCGGAAAAATACCGCAAGATGGGGACGAAGATCGCGATTACCAATCCGCAGATCGAATCCAACGGGGCGGCCAATGTGTGGGGAAAATATGATAACGAACTTTTCATGAGGCGCAGATGCTTCGTGAAGGAACTCTAAGGAGGATAATATGGCAGAGAACACTCTGGTAGACAAGATCCTGGCTCTCCAGGACAAATACAATTCGCTGCAGGCTCAGCTTTCTGATCCTGCGGTGATCGCCGACATGAAGAAATACGTCCAGCTCAACAAGGACTACAAGCAGCTGGAACCGATCGTCAAGACCGGACTTGACTATAAGAAGAAGGTTGAGGAACTCGCTGAGGCAAAGGACATCCTGATCAATGAGAAGGATGAGGACCTCAGGGAGATGGCCCGTGCAGAGGTCGCTGAAATAGAGCCACTGCTGCCTCAGCTCGAGGAGCAGATAAAGATCCTCCTCATCCCTGCTGATCCTGATGACGCCAAGAATGCTATCGTTGAGATCCGCGGCGGTACCGGTGGCGACGAGGCTGCCATCTTTGCAGGCGACCTGTTCAGGATGTATTCCAAGTTCGCAGAGAAGAGGGGATGGAAACTGGAAGTCAATGATGCAGCTCCGGGAACTTCCGGTGGCTTCAAGATGATCGTCTTCAAACTCTCCTCGAATGATGAAGGAGTCTACGGCATAATGAAATATGAGTCCGGAGTCCATCGCGTGCAGCGTGTTCCCCAGACTGAGACTCAGGGAAGGATCCAGACATCGGCTGCTTCCGTGGCTGTGTTCCCCGAAGCCGGTGAGTTCGATGTGGATCTCAAGTGGGAAGACATCCGCCTGGATCTCTTCTGTGCTTCCGGTCCCGGAGGCCAGGGCGTCAACACGACATATTCAGCAGTGCGCCTTACCCACCTCCCTACCGGACTTGTGGTCCAGTGTCAGGAGGAACGCTCCCAATTGAAGAACAAGGACCGTGCTTTCGAGGAACTAAGGACCCGCCTTTACAACCTCGAACATCAGAAGTATCTCGACGAGATCGGTGCCAAGCGCAAGACCATGGTGTCCACCGGCGACCGTTCGGCCAAGATCCGTACTTACAACTATCCGCAGGGCCGTGTTACGGACCACAGGATAAACTGGTCGATGTACAACCTGCCGGTCTTTATGGACGGTGACATCCAGGAATGCATCAACCAGCTTCAGATAGCAGAAAATGCCGAGCGCCTGAAAGAAGCCGGCGATTGATAATAATGTCAGTGTACTAGGTAACCACTTTAAAAACTAGAAATGCAAAAGAACAGTTTTTCTTCAGCCTTCGTGCTGATGGCCGTACTTTTCACGGTCTGTCTTATCACTTCAAACCTTTTCGCCTCCAAGGTCTTTGCCATCGGCAAGATCACGTTGCCTTGTGCTGTGCTCATCTTCCCCGTCTCCTACATCCTCAATGATTGTTTCACCGAGGTCTGGGGATACAGGAAGGCACGCCTTGTCATCTGGACGGCGTTCGCGATGAACCTGTTCGTGGCTCTTACCGCCCAGATAGCAGTCCTGCTTCCGGCAGCTCCTTTCTGGACTGGCGGGGAGCATTTCGACTTCGTGTTCAAGATGGCACCTCGAATCCTTCTGGCTTCGCTGCTGGCTTTCCTTGCCGGCTCGACCTTCAACGCTTACGTATTGAGCAAGATGAAGGTAGCCCAGGAAGGCAGGGGCTTCTCCGCCAGGGCAATAGTGTCCTCTGTCGCCGGAGAGTGTCTGGACTCTCTCATATTCATGCCCATAGCTTTCTGGGGAACCCCGGTAAAGGACCTGGCTTGGATGATGCTCTTCCAGGTGTCGTTCAAGGTGCTCTATGAGATCATCATCCTGCCTGTCACGACGATGGTTGTACGCAAACTCAAGGAGACTGAAGAAGAGGATGCCTACGATCGCGACATCCACTACAACCCTTTCAAGATTTTCGATTATTGATTCATTTATGGACAGGAAGAAAGAAGGCCTGGAAGCTCTGGGCCATGAGACTAGATACAAGATGGATTATGCTCCCGAAGTACTTGAGACATTCGAGAACATGCATCCCGGAAGGGATTATTGGGTGAAGTTCAACTGCCCTGAGTTCACTACCCTCTGTCCCATAACCGGCCAGCCTGACTTTGCGGAGATCCGCATCAGCTACATCCCTGACATCAGGATGGTTGAAAGCAAGAGCCTGAAACTGTATCTTTTCAGTTTCCGCAACCATGGCGGGTTCCATGAGGATTGCGTCAACATGATCATGAACGACCTTATCAAGTTGATGGATCCCAAGTACATAGAAGTGCTCGGTCTTTTCACGCCGCGCGGAGGAATATCCATCCATCCGTATGCCAATTACGGCCGTCCGGGGACTGAATATGAAGCACTGGCCCGTCAGCGTTTCGCCTCCCACGAGTGACAATTTGTCAGCCGTACCGGCTTGGCATAACATTCGTTATTCTCCATACCGGTTGAAATAGATCCTTCGGAGGCTGACCGCCTCCTCAGGATGACAGAATAAAAACTGTCATTATCGACAGAATAAAGGCTGTCATTCTGAGCGAAGCGAAGAATCTTTTCCAACCGGGATAATTGTAAATAATAATAGGAGAAAAAGAATATGGGAAAAATCATCGGAATCGACCTTGGAACCACCAATTCGTGCGTTTCGGTCATGGAAGGCAACCAGCCTACCGTCATAATCAACAACGAGGGTGAGAGGACTACCCCTTCTGTCGTGGCATTCACCGACGGCGGAGAGAGGAAGATCGGAAACCCTGCAAAGCGTCAGGCCATCACCAATCCCCAGAACACTGTCTTCTCTATCAAGAGGTTCATGGGTGAGACTTACGACCAGGTGACCAAGGAAGTAAGCAGGGTCCCTTACAAGGTCGTCCGTGGCGAGAACAACACCCCGCGCGTGGACATCAACGGCAAGCTCTATTCCCCTCAGGAGATTTCCGCAATGGTCCTTCAGAAGATGAAGAAGACCGCCGAGGACTACCTCCGCCAGGATGTCACCGAGGCTGTCATTACAGTGCCTGCATACTTCTCTGACTCCCAGCGCCAGGCAACCAAGGAGGCCGGTAAGATCGCCGGACTCGATGTCAAGAGGATTATCAACGAGCCTACCGCAGCTGCCCTTGCTTACGGTCTTGACAAGAAGAACAAGGATATGAAGGTCGCTGTCTACGACCTTGGTGGCGGTACCTTCGATATTTCCATCCTCGAGCTTGGTGGTGGAGTATTCGAGGTGAAGTCCACCAATGGTGACACCCATCTTGGCGGTGACGACTTCGACCAGGAGATCATCAACTGGCTTGCTGCCGAGTTCGCAGCAGAGAACGGCGGTATCGACCTGAAGAAGGACCCGATGGCTCTCCAGAGACTTAAGGAAGCTGCAGAGAAGGCAAAGATCGAGCTTTCCAGCCAGACCTCCACTGAGATCAACCTTCCTTACATCATGCCTGTCGACGGCATCCCCAAGCACCTTGTGAAGACCCTCACCAGGGCTAAGTTCGAGCAGATCTGCGACAACCTCTTCCAGAGGTCAATCGAGCCTTGCCGCATCGCCCTTCGTGACGCCGGCCTCCAGGCTTCCGACATTGACGAGGTCCTCCTCGTCGGCGGATCCACCCGTATCCCCAAGGTCCAGGAACTCGTGAAGGAGTTCTTCGGCAAGGAGCCCAACAAGAGTGTCAATCCCGACGAGGTCGTCGCAATCGGCGCCTCCATCCAGGGTGGTGTGCTCGCTGGCGATGTTAAGGATGTCCTCCTCCTGGATGTCACCCCTCTGTCTCTCGGTATCGAGACCCTCGGTGGTGTCATGACTAAGCTCATCGATGCTAACACTACCATTCCTACGCATAAGAGCCAGGTCTTCTCGACAGCTGCTGACAACCAGCCTTCAGTCGAGATCCATGTCCTCCAGGGCGAGCGCCCGATGGCGAAGGACAACAAGGAACTCGGACTCTTCCACCTGGACGGTATCGCACCCGCTCCGAGAGGAATACCTCAGATCGAGGTTACCTTCGACATCGATGCCAACGGTATCCTCAACGTGTCCGCTAAAGACAAGGCTACCGGCAAGGAGCAGAAGATCAGGATCGAGGCTTCTTCAGGCCTGTCCGACTCCGAGATCCAGAGGATGCGTGACGAGGCAAAGGCCAACGAGGCTGCCGACAAGGAGGCGAAGGAAAGGGTTGACAAGATCAACAACGCCGACTCCCTCTGCTTCCAGGCTGAGAAATTCCTGAAGGACAATGGTGACAAGGTTCCCGCTGACGTCAAGACGGAGGTCGAGTCCAATGTCGCTTCCCTGAAGGAAGCTATCAAGAACCAGAACCTCGCCGACATCGACAGGTACTCCGAGGCCCTCAGCAAGGCATTCGAGAAGATGTACCAGGCAGGCCAGGGCGCTGGCCAGAACCCTTATGGTAACGGCGGCCCTCAGGCTGGGCCCCAGGGCCCCCAGAACGGCCCCGAGGATCAGGGACCTGATGAGCAGTAAGATCCTTTGATTTATTTAGAGATAGCCGCCCTTTGAAGGACGGCTATTTTTATGTACCTTTGATGATATGAAGATGGACTGGAATAAGGACTTGTCCGGCATGAATACTTTCAGGATGAGGGTGTCATGCCGCTGTTTCGTTGAATATGGGTCTGTGGAGGAGCTGAAGGCGGTGCTTGCCGATCGTTCGTTTCCCAGGCCTTTTTTCCCGTTGGGCGGCGGCAGCAACCTTCTGTTCACCAAGGACTATCCCGGAACCATCCTCCATTGCGGAATGGAATCGATTGATTATCTGGGCTCAGGCAGGGTCTATGCCGATGCCGGCGTGGTCTGGGATGATTTCTGCGCCTGGTGTGCCTCGAAAGGCCTCTGGGGACCCGAGAACCTTTCATATATTCCCGGAGAGGTGGGAGCATCTGCCGTCCAGAACATCGGTGCCTACGGCAGGGAAGCCGGTGAACTGATCGAGTCGGTCGCGTGCGTCGAGGCCGGAACCAGCAACGTAGTGGTGATCCCCGCAGGGGAGTGTGGATATGCCTACAGGGATTCACGCTTCAAGCATTACTGGAAAGGACGCTATTTCGTGACCGGAGTGACTTTCAGGCTCTCCGAGGTTCCGAAACCCGAACTTGACTACGGCCATGTCCGCGAGGCGGTTAAGGAGAAATACGGGACTGACGATCCAGATCTCCTGACACCTGCAATGATAAGGGGAGTTGTTACAGACATCCGCAAGGGCAAGCTTCCGGAGGTGTCGGAGCTCGGGAGTGCCGGCAGCTTCTTCCGCAATCCATATGTGGATGTAAAGACCCTTGAAGCAATCCGTAATAAGGCTCAGGAGGAAGGCCTTGGTATTGTCCCGTCATTTACAATCGGCGGGGACTGTTTCAAGGTTCCCGCCGCATGGCTTATCGACAAATGCGGCTGGAAGGGGAAGGAACTTGGAGGGGCCGCAGTCTTCGAAAAGCAGCCGCTTGTGCTCGTGAATAAGTCCGGTGGAGCTTCCCCGGACGAAGTTATCGCTCTCGAGGAAGAGATCAGAGCCTCCGTAAAAGCTAAGTTCGGAGTGGCCCTGGAAAAAGAAGTGGAATACGTATAAAACAGATAACCAATGAGTTCGTTCATTATCGAAGGCGGTCATCGCCTAAGCGGAAGCATAGTCCCCCAGGGCGCCAAGAACGAAGCGCTTGAAGTGATCAGCGCAGTTCTCCTAACCACAGAAGAAGTGGTAATAACCAACGTTCCGGAGATTCTGGACATCAAGAATCTGATTTCCCTTCTGGAGATGATGGGAGTCAGGGTGAACCGTATTGCTAAAGGGGAATATTCATTCAAGGCAGAAAAGCTCGATACCGACTTCATTGAAAGCTCCGAATTCGTGAGGATGTGCTCATCGCTGCGTGGATCCGTCATGGTAGCTGGCCCACTGCTGGCACGGCTTGGGCATGTGTGGTTCCCAAAACCTGGAGGTGACAAGATCGGCCGCCGCAGGGTGGATACCCATATTTCCGGACTCATGGCGCTTGGTGCGGACCTTACCTATGATTCCGATCGACGGGCCTACAGGCTCCAGCTCCCACAGGGAAAGCATCTTACCGGAAAATACATGCTTCTTGATGAAGCTTCAGTTACAGGTACGGCGAACATACTTCTGGCTTCTTGCCTGGCAGAGGGGAAGACCGTTATTTACAATGCCGCCTGCGAACCCTACATCCAGCAGCTTTGCCGACTCCTCACGGCAATGGGAGCCAAGATCGAAGGAATAGGATCCAATCTCCTCACTGTCACCGGAGTAAGTTCGCTTCACGGGGCAACTCACAAGATCCTGCCGGACATGATCGAGGTCGGCAGTTTCATAGGCATGGCCGCGATGTGCCAGAGCGGCATAACCATCAAGGACACTTCCTATGATAACCTGGGCATTATTCCCGAAAGTTTCCGGCGCCTTGGAATAAGAATCGAGCAGAGGGGAGACGACATATTCGTACCTGAGCAGGAAAGCTATATCATCGAGTCCTTCCTGGACGGTTCGATAATGACCATAGCCGACGCTCCATGGCCCGGCCTAACGCCTGACCTCCTGAGCGTTATCCTGGTCGTGGCGACCCAGTGCCGCGGAAGCGTCCTGATCCACCAGAAGATGTTTGAAAGCAGGCTCTTCTTCGTCGACCGCCTGATCGACATGGGCGCCCAGATTATCCTTTGCGACCCCCACAGGGCTGTGGTGATCGGACATGACCACAAGTTCCAGCTCAGGAGCGGCAGGATGCTGTCGCCGGATATCAGGGCCGGTATCGCCCTGCTCCTTGCTGCTATGTCCGCCAAGGGAACCAGTGAGATCGGCAACATCGAGCAGATCGACCGTGGTTACGAGGACATTGAGAACCGCCTCAACAACCTCGGGGCGAGGATTATCAGAAAGGGGTAGATTCTTCGCTTCGCTCAGAATGACAGCTTCACTAGCTCTGAATGACACTAACCTCTTTTCAATCTGAGGGAGTTGGTGACGACGCAGACGGAGCTGAGTGCCATGCAGGCGGCGGCTACCATCGGGTTGAGAAGGAAGCCGTTGACGGGATACAGGATTCCGGCAGCGACCGGAACAGCCAGGATGTTGTAGAAGAAGGCCCAGAAAAGGTTCTGCTTGATTATCCTGGTAGTCTTTCTGGAGACTTTTATCAGCAGAGGAATCTTTTTAAGATCTGAATTGACGATTGTGACCATGGATGCATTCATGGCTACGTCAGTGCCGTTGCCCATGGCAATGCTCAGGTCTGCCAGAGCCAGGGCGGGGCTGTCATTGATTCCGTCTCCTGCCATACCTACCTTCCTGCCTTCGGCCTGCAGTGCCTTGATGTGCTCGTGTTTGCTGTCCGGAAGGACTCCGGAGATCACATTGTCGATTCCGACTTTGGCAGCCACCTTTCCGGCCCTTTCAGCATTGTCGCCGGAGAGCATCCAGACGTCGAGACCCAGATCCTTGAGCTCGGAGACGGCCTCTGCCGAAGTCTCCTTCACCTCGTCCACGAATTCCATATCGGCTGTCGGGACTATACCGGCTGATAGTTCCTTAGTGATGGTCCCTGTCTTGTCCAGGACAATAGAGTCGATCTTGCCGGCAACCTGGAGGGAGTCTGCGTCCTTTATCAGGATGCCTTTCCTGGCACAGTTCCCGATCCCTGCGGTAAGGGCAGTGGGAGTCGCCAGTCCGAGTGAGCAGGGACAGGCAATGACCAGTACGGTGACCATTGCGAGGAGTCCCATCGTCACTCCGTCAGTTGGGGCCAGGAATGTCCAGCACAGGAAGGTAATAATCGATATTCCTATAATTACGGGAACGAAGACGGCTGCTACCTTGTCCACGGTCTGCTGAATGCGGGCCTTGCTGCCCTGGGCGTCGCGCACCATCCTGATGATAGAGGAGAGCATGGTGTCCTTGCCGACCTTTTCGGCCTTCATCACGAAGCTCCCTCTCTGGTTCATTGTCCCTGTGTAGACCTTAGTCCCGGCATTCTTCAGGACCGCAACCGGTTCTCCGGTGAGCATGCTTTCATCCACCCAGGATTCTCCGCTCACGACTTCACCGTCGGCCGGGATTCTCTCTCCCGGATTGACGGTATAGGTGTCACCGGGTTTCAGGTCCACACTCTTGGGCTGAAGTCCTGCAAGTTCCCTGATCGCCGAACCTGTGCTGTGCTTGGCTTTTTCCTCAAGCACGCGGCCTATCAGGATGAAGGCCACGATCATGGTTGAGGATTCGAAATACAGATGAGGCTCAAGGCCCCTGGATGTCCAGATCGACGGAAATAACAGGTTGAATATGCTGAAAAGGTAGGATATCAGTATCGAAAGGGCCACAAGGGTGTCCATGCTGGCTATTCCATGCCGTGCCTGTTTCCATGCGGTGGTGATGAACCTTCTTCCGCACCAGAACACGACCGGAGTAGCCAGAGCCCAGAGAACGAAGCCCTTCCCGGGAAAATCGCCGAATCCCATTCCTAGCAGCATCACGAGGAGGGCCAGGATCACGGCAAGCCTCATGTCCCTCTTAAGGGATCTGAGATAGTCCTCCTGCAACCGTTCCGCTTCCGAGTCGGCTTCGTCGTCGGAGTCGTCACCGTCCACTACGATGAGGTCATAGCCTGCATCCTGGACGGCTTTCTTGATGTCCGCTGCGGTGATCGATTTGGGGTCGAAATCCACCTGGGCGGTGTTGGATGCGAGGGAGACATTGCATTCCTGTACTCCCTGAAGATTCTTTATTGTACCTTGAACCCTTGCCACACAGGCTGCGCAGCCCATTCCCTGGACGGGGAAATTCCTTCTGATTGTTTTTGCCATAGTCTTTTTGAGTTTATTACATCATCCACTCTTCCATGTCCCGTCCGGCCGCGATGCCTTCTCGGATCTCGGTAGACGAGATGTCCACGATCGGAGCGTCTATTATTTCTATCTTATAGTCTTTACATTCTTCCATCAGGGAAGCGTGGATACCTTCGAGGTCAAAACCCTTCCTGGGGTAGACCACGACCCCGTATTCAGTAAGGATCTTGCTGTACTCCTTCCAGCGGCGGAAGCCTGCAAGGTTGTCGGCCCCTATTACGAGGGTGAACTCGTTCTCCGGCTCACGTTCCTTCAGGGCTTCCAGGGTCCTTATCGTGTACTGGGGAGGGGGCAACAGGAGTTCGATGTCATCAACCCAGACGTGAAGCCTGGGATGTCTCTTGACGGCCTCCACTGCTGCCAGATACCTTTCGTCTGCACTGTCTGCACTGATCGAGTCCTTTATAGGATTCTTTGGCGACACGACAAGATAGACCCAGTCGAAGTCATCCTCCCTCGTGAGGTACTCCATTATGGCCTTGTGGCCGATGTGGAGGGGATTGAAGGATCCTGAATATACTGCTATCCGCATCAGATGAAAGTCGAATAATTGAGCCTGCCGTCGTCAAGGAAGTCCTCGACGACCTTTTCTGATTCAGCGTAGGCAGTCTGGAGTTCGTCGTTGACGAGAACGTAGTCAAACTGAGGGGCATATGTCATCTCTTCCTCAGCCTTGGCAACCCTTTCCTCGATTGCCTCGGGGGAGTCGGTACCCCTGTTGACTAATCTCTGCCTTAGGACTTCCACGGAAGGGGCCTGTATGAATATGGAAAGAGCCGCATCCCCGAAGTATTTCTTCAGGTTGACGCCACCCTTGACGTCCACATCGAATATTATCACATGGCCTGCAGCCCAGATCCTCTCACATTCGGACTTGAGAGTGCCGTAAAAACGGCCCTCGTAGACTTCTTCGTACTCCACGAACTTGTCTTCTGCAATCATTTTGCGGAACTCTTCAGTTGTCAGGAAGTAGTATTCCCTTCCGTCCTGTTCCTCTCCTCTCGGGGCCCTTGAGGTGGCGGACACCGAGAACTCCATGGAACCGGGGTACAGACCAAGAATATGGTTGACAATGGTGCTCTTTCCGGACCCTGAAGGTGCAGAAAAAATCAATACTTTTTTAGCCATTAGGTTTTGCTGCTATTATTTACACAAAAATAACTATTTTTGTAATAATCAGACTACGAGTACGTTCAAATCAGACAAGTTTTGGCCAGAAAGAAGAAACAGGCTCCGGCTGTCGATCCGGAGATTTTCCAGAAGAGCAGGGAGGCGCTCCGCCGCCGCCATCGTCAGGTTATCTACCTCAATGATAGCGAAATGGCCGCAGTCAAGGAGTACTGCGACCGTTTCGGAATAAAGGCCCGTTCGGCCATATTCAGGGAAGCCACCATGGAGACTGTCCTCTCCCAGCTTTCCGACAGCCATCCGACCCTGTTCTAGATTCTTCGCTGCGCTCAGAATGACAGCCTTGTCTCCGAGCACTTTGTTTTCCTGAGGAGCGAAGCGACGAAGGATCTATCGCCGGTCGGCGATTCCGATGTAATAGAGAAGCGTTGCCAGGGATCCAATGGCGGCGATGATGTAGGTGTAGGCAGCCCAGCGGAGGGCGTCTATCGCCATCGGCCTTGTTTCGTAATTCGTGATTCCTGCACTTTCCAGCCAGTTCACAGCCCTCTGGCTTGCGTTGACCTCCACCGGGAGGGTGACGAAGCTGAACAGGGTTGAGAAGGCGAACAGGGCTATTCCGAGCCAAAGCAGTGCAGGGGTGACCTGGACGATCATGATTCCTGCAAGGAGAACCCACTG
>CADCJX010000022.1:0-6561 GCA_902801885.1 uncultured Bacteroidia bacterium | reverse complement strand
GCGTAGCCTGTGGCATGCTGGATCACGTGGCCGCACTCATGGGCAGCAACCGCTGCAGCCGCGACGCTCCTCTGGCCGTAGACTGCTTCGCTGAGGTTGACGGTCTTGGTCTGGGGATTGTAATGGTCGGTGAGCTGCCCGGGGATGCATGTGACCTGGACGTCTGTGATGCCGTTGTCCAGCAGCATCTTGCGGGCGACCTCTGCTCCGGTGAGGCCGGTCGTCGTAGGAACTTTCGAATATTTTGCGAACCTGCTCTTAAGCATCGTCTGGACGATGAAACTAAGGATCATGACAAGGATCATGATGATCCAGATTGTTGCTGTGTTCATATCTATCAGTTTATTGGTTTTCCAAACAAAGGCAAATGGCGGGCCATTTACCAAATGTAGCGATTTTCGCTCTGACTTTGTCAGAAAAACAGTAAATTTGTCATGATATACTCTTGGATCAAGGATGTCGAACGGCGTCACAGATTTTTCGAGGCTGGAGCTGAACCTCCCGAATTGCCTTGACAACTACCGGTACTTCAGGTCGAAACTGAAGCGCTCCACCAAGCTTTTGGTGCTTGTCAAGGCCAATGCCTACGGCCACGGAGCAGTCGAATTCGCCCTCATGATGCAGAACGCCGGAGCCGATTACCTCGCAGTAGCCCTTCCTGTTGAAGGCATGGAACTGAGGCAGTCCGGTATTAGCCTTCCGATCCTGGTCCTGACCGCGGGGACGGATTTCTTCGAAGAGATCATCGAAAACCACCTGGAACCTGGTATTCCTAACCTCTACACCCTCCAGGCCCTTGTCTCAACTCTCCGCGAACGCGGAATGAAGGATTTCCCCGTCCACATCAAGCTCGACACCGGCATGCACCGCCTGGGTTTCATGACAAGCGAGATCCCCGCTCTTCTGGACTATCTCAAGGATTGCCCGGAGGTAAGGGTCAAGTCGGTTTATTCACATCTCTGTGTTGCCGAGGATCCTGCCATGGATGCGCTTACGATGTCCCAGGTCCGGATGTTCGAGACCAATTCAGCCATGATAGAGCAGAGCCTCGGGTACCATCCAATGTTCCATCTGCTCAATTCCGCCGGCATTGAGCGATTCCCGCAGTATCAGTTCGACATGGTTCGTCTGGGAGTAGGAATATATGGCATCAGCGCCCTTCCTGATGTTCATCTGAAGCCTGTGGCTTCCCTGAAGGTGAAGATCTTGCAGATAAAGGAACTCCAGCCCGGAGACGGTGCCATTGGATACGGGCAGCATGGAATGATTGCTCCCGGAGGCTCACGAATTGCGACCATCCCGGTAGGATATGCTGACGGAATCGACCGTCATCTAGGTTGCGGCCGCGCCAGCTTCAGCCTGAACGGCCACAGAGTCCCGACCATAGGGAATATATGCATGGATATGTGTATGGTCGATGTGACTGGCGTGGACTGCAAGGTAGGGGACACAATCACCATATTCGGTGAAGATCCTACTGTCACCGAGATTGCTGGCGTGCTGGGTACAATTCCTTATGAGATAATGACTTCCGTTCCGAGGAGAATCGAACGCGTGGTCGTCCGCCGCTAGATCAGCAGGCCTGCCCGGACTTTTTCCGAAACCTCTTCCCCTTTGAGCTTCGCAAGAACTGTCAGCGCGAATTCCACCGCGCATCCGGGACCGCGTCCTGTAATGAGGTTCCCGTCGCAGACAGCTCTTTCCCCTGTGTATACGGCTCCCTGGACCATCATGTTTTCCTCGAAACCGTCGTAGCAGGTAAACTTCCTGCCTTCTATGCCGGGAAGCTGTGAGGCTACGAGACCGGGAGCTGCGCAGATGGCCGCCACTGTGCCACCTTCAGAGAAATGCTTCTGCATCAGGGCCATGAGGAATTCATCCTCAGCGAGGTTGCTAGCACCGGGGAGACCTCCCGGGAAGATCATGGCATCCTCAGGGCTTGAACCAAGGATGACTTTGCCGTCGAACTCGTCGCGGTTCCAGTCGGCTATCACTGGGATGCCATGGGCACCGCGTACTGTCCTGTCGTGATTAATTGAAACAGTCGTTGCTTCGACACCGCCCCTTCGGAGGATGTCTACGGTAGCCAGGGCTTCGATCTCTTCGAAGCCTTCAGCCAGAAATACATATACTCCTTTCATGTCCTTAATCTCCTTTCGATTTGCTAATTTACTAAAATTAAGATAAATTTGTCATCCGAATTGAGGTATGGTGTAATGGTAGCACTAGGGATTTTGGTTCCCTCAGTAGAGGTTCGAACCCTCTTACCTCAACTTTTCCACAAAATTCAATAACATGGAACCGGGTAAACGACTTCTTTCGCTCGACGCCCTCAGGGGCTTCGACATGATTTTCATTATGGGATTCGCTTCCGTCGTAGTGTCTCTGTGCAGCCTTTTCCCAGGCGGGGAATCCTCATGGCTTGCCACTCAGATGGAACATGTCTCATGGGAAGGACTCCGTCACCACGACACCATCTTCCCTCTGTTCCTCTTCATTGCGGGTATCTCTTTCCCGTTCTCTTATTCCAAGCAGGTTGCCAATGGAGCATCAAGGGAACAGATTTACGCTAAGATATTCAAGAGGGGCATAGTACTCTTCCTTCTTGGAATGGTTTACAATGGCTTGTTCAAGCTGGAACTTTCAACAGTGCGCATCTACAGCGTCCTCGGGCGCATCGGCCTGGCCTGGATGTTCGCTGCCCTCCTGTTCATCAATTTCAAGCCGAAGGCCCGCGCTATAATCGCCGTCGCCCTTCTGGTCGGTTACTGGCTCCTCCTGCGCTTCATTCCCGCTCCGGATGCTCCGGGTGCCGATCCATTCTCGCTTGAAGGCAATCTTGTCGGCTACATCGACCGTACCCTCATTCCCAACCATATCTACAGGAAAGGACTCTATGATCCAGAAGGGCTTCTCAGCCTCATGCCTGCTATCGTGACCGCGATGCTTGGCATGTTCACGGGTGAGTTTGTGAGGATAGGTGAGGATAAGGTCTCAGGTGGGAAGAAATCCCTTTATATGGCAATTGCTGCTGTCGTGATGCTTGCCCTGGGCCTTCTGTGGAGCCTTGTGTTCCCGATCAACAAAGCTCTCTGGTCCAGCTCGTTCGTGCTGGTCGTTGGAGCATATTCACTGGGCCTTTTCGCCTTGTTCTTCTATATCATCGACGTCAAGGGATGGAAGGGCTGGACGAAATTCTTCGAGGTTGTCGGACTCAACTCGATAACTATCTACATGGCTCAGAGGATCATCTCGTTCGGCGGGATCAACAACTTCTTCCTCGGTGGATTAGCAGGCCTTTGCCCTGAGCCGGTCGGGAAGCTCATCCTGGACATCGGCTACTTCTTGGTCTCCTGGCTCTTCCTCTGGTTCCTTTACAAGAAGAAGGTCTTCCTGAAGGTCTAGCTATAACGATTATCAAGAACTACTTTTCGTATTCGTCAAGTGCCTTGGCCATGAGTGCACGGCCGGCATCTGCAATTTCTTCGGCGTGGGAATAACCGTAAACCCCGCTGAAAGAATCGTAAGGCAGGTCAACCAGAATGTCTGGCGGACAGAGCTGGATGCCTTGTTGGGCTATAGTATGGTTCATGATTCCGAAACTGCGTAGCAGTATGCTTGCGTAGTTATTGTCCGCGTCCATTGGAATGTGTTTCTCTTTTCCTTCGGCCGTCAGTTTCCTGCTCTCTTTCTGGGATGCAAGGCTTTCCTTCAAGAGTTCGGATCCTTTCTCTCCCGCAGAGCGGACCTTACCCAGGAAATCGCTTTTCCCGGTAGCCAGGGTATCTTTCAGCACTGTCTTGGCTGCGAGAAACCTTGCAGCTTCGCTTTCCTCCAAGGCTGTCCTTGAATCGAGGTAGGCACCTATGCTTTCCCTGTCGATCCGGTTCACGTTGAAGCCGACAAGGATGTCACCTTCTGTCCTCCGTACCCTGTTCAGTGGAAAGGTGTTCACCATCCCTCCGTCGACCAGGGTGCGGCCATTCATCTTGACCGGCCGGAACATCGAAGGTATCGAGATGGAAGCCCTGATGGCGTCGAACAGGGGCCCTTCCTGGAAGAGTACTTCCTCTCCTGTATAGAGATCGGTCGCAACGGCAGTGAAAGGTATCGGGAGGTCTTCGATGTTCACCTCCGGGACACGCTCCTTGATTGCGCGTATGACCCTTTCACCTTTGACAAGGTAGTTCTTGCTGATGGAGAAATCCATGAGGGAAACGACTTTCACGGGGTCGAGCCCGTAAAGCCATTCCTTGAAAGCATCCAAGCCCCCGGCGGCGTAGATACCGCCGACAAGGGAACCGGCAGAGGTACCGGCAATGGATGTTATTTCATAACCACGTGCGAGTAGTTCTTCTATGGCTCCGATGTATGCGAAACCCCTAGGACCACCGCTGGAGAGGGCGAGAGCGACTTTCTTCATTGCTTATGATATAACCCGGATATAAGGAAAACCCACATAGCTGTAAGGCTCTGTAGGTTTGCTCAGTTTACTTAAATCGTTAATTTCGAGCCACTTAACAGACTTGAACTGTTGACCTGCGCGTTACGAATGCGCTTTCAAAATCAGTTAGTTATAATTGTCAAACCCTGTTGCCTGAACCATGCAGTCACAAATTTAGACAATTTTCCGAAGCTTTTACTCATTTCTCCTCATTTTGGCACATTCTCTTTCTATCTTCGCAGCTATGATTACTCATTACTGGCAAACATTAGAGGATGCTCTGAAAAAAGCTAAGCAAGCAGGTAAGCAACCAGGTTGTGAATTCTGTGGAATAACAGTCTCCGGTAAAAAGGGTTTGCGGTTTACAAGCTATTTATGATTTCATATGATTATCTTTGTACGTTATAATAGAAACAGCCATTTATGGATTCTTTAGCTAAGTTATTGTTTGCGATACTTTTCGCATTCTTCATGTATTCATGTGGAAGAACAGAGGTCTCCAAACGTCTTACAGATATAGAGTCGTATATAAACGAGCGGCCCGACAGCGCCCTGTCGGACTTACGCCAGGTCGACACGCTCTCATTACGGACAAAAGCCGAAAAAGCGAAGTACTCGCTACTCCATGCGATGGCACTGGACAAGAATTACATCGACACGGCAGACACCAGGATCATTATGCCGGCTGTGGAGTACTATGGCCGCCATGGGAGTCCGAAAGACCGGCTGAAGTCCCTTATGTACCTTGGTGTGGAGCAATACAATGCTGGTCTTTACAACCAAGCGATCGTTTCCTTCTACCAGGCTTCTGAATATGCTCCCAAGATCGAAGACCAGAACCTGCTTGGAATCCTCTACTCCAGAATGGCCGACACCTACACTATGACAAGAGATTATGTCCAGGCAGAGGAGTATATTGACAGGTCTATAGAATCTTTCAAATTTGATGGTAATAAAGATTACGAATATTTAGAACTTGCTCGAAAAGCAAGAAATCTTGCACAACAAAAACAGTGGACTGATGCCGCTACTTTGTATGACTCATTACTTAACGATTCACTTACTAGTAATTTAATCAAGGCAGAAATTGAATTAGATTATGCATTATGTCTTCTCTATTCACCATCTGAAGAAGATACCACTGTTTACCATCTTATGAATGATGCCATCATTGGGAAAGTAAAATTCAAGAATGAAGATCAAATAGGAGCTCTTGCATATATAAGACACAAATTCGGAGAATTAGACTTGGCTGATTCTCTGTTTTTATTAATAGAGGGTCATAACAAAGAACATTATTGGAAGCATAGAATAGAACTCGATAAAAAAGACTTCAAGAAGGCATATAATGAACTATTATTATCATCTCAAAACACAGATTCTCTTTTAAATAGTATCAGCGTTTTCTCCGCGGCAAATGCACAAAGGACTTTTCTTGAACAACTTAAGGAAGATAATAGTCAAAGAATTAAAAATCAAAGACTTTGGTTAGCTATCATAGCTTTGTTTTGCACTTTACTATTATCTGTATCCTACTCATTATTATTGGCCTATAGGAGTAAGAAACAAGAACAAGAAGAGGAAATGGAGCGAATGAGGATGCTCACAGAGATCCTTAACAATCAGATACTTAATCAGAAGAAGGAAAATGAGAAGTTAAGTCGTGATACAAATAAAGCAAAGTTTGCGTTTATGGCGGAAGTCTACGAAACTGCCTATCGGCTTGTCGGCGATAAAGAGAATGCAGAAGATAAGATTCTTCATGTTTTAGCATCAAAGGTCGGTGACCTAAGATCAAATAAAGAGTCCCAACAGTATTTCGAGACAATGATTGATGCGGAAATGGGAGGTTTGATGAGTAAATTTAGAAGGGACTGTCCGTACTTAAAAGAAAGCGAGTATAAAATGGCAAGCTATTATTTCGCCGGATTTGACAATACTACAGTAATGATAATAATGGGGATTTCTTCCCTTGAAAATACAAGAATGAGAAAAAGCCGGCTCCGGCAAAAAATAGCAAAGATAGAGAGTTCCCAGAGGGATGTTTTTCTTCAATATCTGTAGTTTCCTGTTACGTTATTTTTGTGATAAGTTTAAGAAAACATAATTCTACGGCA
>CADCJX010000021.1 GCA_902801885.1 uncultured Bacteroidia bacterium | reverse complement strand
GCTCATCCGCGCCGATGGTACTGACACACCAGTTGGGAGAGTAGGTCGCCGCCGTTCTTTGGAGTCCCGGACAGGAAAACCTGCCCGGGACTCTTTTTTATACCCTTTCGTTTCATCCTTGAGTTTCTAAATATAATACCCCATGAAGATTGCTTCACGGGGTATCATAATGATAGAACTCTAATCTCTTATGGATCAGCCTCTTGCCTTGTAGGCTTCGAGAGCTTTCTCGAGTACCGTCAGGGCTCTGGACAGATCCTCTTTCTTGAGAACATAAGCCATACGAACCTGATTGCGTCCAAGTCCTGGTGTGCTGTAGAAGCCGGCAGCTGGGGCCATCATCACAGTCTCACCTGTAAATCCTTCAGGGGTCTTCGCGTCCTTGTAACTGAACTCTGAAAGGCACCATTTGCAGAAATCTTCAGCATCATCCACAGGCAGTGAAGCCACTGTGTAGAATGCTCCTCTAGGCATAGGTGAATAGACTCCTGGGATTTTGTTCAATCCTTCGATGAAGAAGTCCCTGCGCGAGAGATATTCCTCAAAGCAAGCCTTGGAGTACTCCTCGGTCCCTTCTATGGATGCTTCCGCAACGATCTGACCGAGAAGGGGAGGGCTCAGACGGGCCTGGCAGAATTTCATGACGGTTTTCATCACGTCAGCATTGTGGCTGACAATCATCCCGATCCTGATTCCGCACTCGGAATACCTCTTTGACACTGAGTCGACCACTATCACGTTCTCCTCGATCCCTTCCAGGCAGAGAGCAGAAAGATAGGGCTCGTCTGTGTAGCGGAACTCGCGGTAGACCTCATCCGAAATGAGATAGAGGTCATGGTCGCGGACGATGTCGCGAAGCCTGTAAAGTTCTTCTTCAGAATAGAGATAGCCGGTGGGATTGTTGGGGTTGCAGATCAGGATTGCCTTCGTCCTCGGCGTGATGGCTTTCTCGAAGTCTTCCACTGAAGGAAGGGCGAATCCGTCTTCAATCCTTGATGTTACCGTCTTTATGGTAACTCCGGCAGTGACGGCAAAGGAGATATAGTTGGCATAGCCGGGCTCGGTCATAATGATCTCATCACCCGGATTCAGGCAGGTCATGAAGGTGAGCAGGAGGGCTTCGGAACCACCTGCCGTCACTATGATTTCACTTTCAGAAACCTTGACCCCGAATTTGTCGTAGTAACGTACGAGCTTGTCACGAAGTGGCTTGTAGCCGTTGCTGGGACTGTATTCAAGAGTCGTTCTGTCGATGGCCTTGAGTGCGTCAAGTGCCTTCTTAGGTGTTGGCAGATCGGGCTGTCCGATGTTCAGGTGGTAGACCTTTGTTCCCCGGCTCTTTGTCGCATCTGCGAAAGGAGTCAGTTTCCTAATTGGAGATGCTGGAATCTTGTTCCCGCGTTCTGAAATGCCCGGCATGTCTTTATTTCGCTTTTCCCTGGTTTGCTACAGCGTTCTGCTTGCGCTTGAGTTCTTCGGGATCGGCGAGGTAGTAATCCTTGACAAGATTGAGGTCATCGTCGAATTCGAAGACATAAGGAGTTGCGGTGGGGATGTTCAGTCCGACAATGTCAGCGTCGGAGATTCCCTTAAGGTGCTTGACGACTCCGCGGAGGCTGTTTCCGTGGGCGACGACAACGATGTTGTCATGCTCCTTGAGAGCAGGGAAGATCTCGCACTCCCAGTAAGGCATGACCCTCTCGATACACTCCTTGAGAGCCTCGGTGCGGGGAATATACTGGTCGGGAACCTGGGCATACCTGGGATCCTTGGTGGCGCTGTTGGGATCGTCCTCAGGGAGGTTATGGGGAGCGACGTCGAAACTGCGGCGCCAGATAAGGACCTGCTCGTCACCGTATTTCTGGGCTGTCTCGGCCTTGTTAAGGCCCTGGAGCATTCCGTAGTGCTTCTCGTTCAGTCTCCATGTCTTCTTGACGGGAATCCAGTCGAGATCCATTGAATCCAGGACATTGTTAAGGGTCTTGATGGCCCTCTTGAGATAGGAAGTGTAGGCTACTTCGAAGGTGAAGCCATTCTCTTTCAGGATCTTGCCTGCATCGAAAGCTTCCTGTACGCCTTTCTCGCTGAGGTCGACGTTAGTCCAGCCTGTAAACCTGTTTTCCTTGTTCCACTGGCTTTCGCCATGACGAATGAGTACGATTCTTTTCATATCTGTGTTATCTTTTGGTATTTGCGGTCTGCAAAGATAAGTTGTTTTTTTCATATTCCTTGCACCAATCCTGAAGGGGACAGTCGTTGCATTTAGGGTTCCTTGCGGTGCAGATGTAACGTCCGTGCAGGATCAGCCAATGGTGGGCTCGGGCACGTTGGTGAGGAGGTATATTGGCTTCAAGGTCCTTCTCGACAGCTTCAACCGTTTTCCCGGACGAGAGACCGAGCCTGTGGGAGACCCTGAACACATGGGTGTCCACGGCTATTACCGGTTTATCGTAAACTATTGAAGCAATTACATTCGCTGTTTTCCTTCCAACCCCAGGGAGACTCATCAGGGAATCGATGTCGGAGGGAACTTCCGAATCGAAATCGGAGACTAGTTTCCGGGCCATCGCAATAAGGTGCTCCGTTTTGGAATTGGGGTAGGAAATGCTCTTGACAAAGGGATATACTTCATCGAAGGTTGCCGCAGCGAGGTCGGCCGGTTTCGGGTAACGTTCGAAAAGGGGAGGTACGACCATATTCACCCGTCTGTCCGTGCATTGGGCGCTCAGGATGACTGCAATCAGCAGGTGGAAGGGGGAGTCGTGGTGAAGTTCAGTCGTGGGCATGGGCTGGTTTTCTTCGAACCAAGCCATTATCCTTGAATATCTTTCCTTCTTTAGCATCTCAGATGGTAAGTGCCAGGTCAATCACTTCGTCGTTGACATTCTCTTCGCACTTTTCGTCCTTGCATACGAAGATCCTGCCATGGTACTTTTCGAATATGTTCCTGTTGTGGGTGACCATTATGATGGCGGTCCCATCTTCCTGGTTGATTCCGGTGAGAAGTCTCAGGATGCCGTCAGCGGTCTCGTTGTCGAGGTTGCCGGTAGGTTCATCGGCGATGATGAGTTTTGGCCTGTTGAGAAGGGAACGCGCTATGGCGATCCTTTGCTGTTCGCCTCCGGAGAGTTGGTGCGGCATCTTGTGTGCCTTATGAGTCATGCCGACATCCTCCAGGACTTCCCTGATGCGTTTGTCTGTGGCATTCTTGTCTTTCCATCCGGTAGCCTTCAGTACGAATTCGAGATTGTCCTCAACCGTCCTGTCCATCAACAGCTGGAAATCCTGGAAGACGACACCGACCTTTCGGCGGAGGTAAGGGATCTCCTTGTCCTTGATGCCGACGAGCTTGTGGCCGCAGACCTGGCCGAAGCCTTTCTGCAGGGGATTCTCTCCGATCATGGTCCTGATGATGGAAGTCTTTCCCGTGCCGACCTTGCCGACTATGTAGACAAAGTCTCCGGGGAACACTTCCATGTCCAGCCCGTAGATTACCGTGTTCTCTCCGTTAAGGATATCGGCGTTCCGGAAAGAAACCAGCGGCTCGCTTTTTGTTGTCTGTAGTGTTTTGTCTTCCATGATTGTACAAATATACTTCTTTTTTTTGAGTATATTCAGTAAATTTGTAGATTGTGAATTAGGACTAAATTTTCGCAAGATATCCATTATGAAAAGCAAACTTATCACGGTCCTTATTTCCGCTTTCGCTCTCTGTTCGGGAGCCTTTCTGCAGGCTCAGGACAGGATGGCCGGAGAGTTCCGGCGAGCTGTGGATCTGTACGACCACGGCATGTTCGAGCGTGCGGGGACCATCTTCAGCGGGATCGCCGCGGAGAGTGACGACGTCATGGCCAAAGGGTACGAAACCTTGTGTGCTATCCGCCTCCAGGAAAAGGGTTATGAGACCAAGGTCTCGGACTACCTCTCCAACTATCCTTATTCGAAACTCATCCCACAGGTCAGGTTCTACAATGCCCTGAATTCCTTCGACAAGGAGGACTTCAAAGCCGCAGCCACGGACTTCGGCCTGATCGATGAGAAGAAGCTTGACAAGGACCAGGTGGCTGAATACATGTTCAAGCATGCCTACGCTCTTTTTGAGGAGAATGAGTTGGACAGGGCCAGGCAGCTGTTCGCCCGCAGCGAGAAGATGCCTTATTCGGACTACACGGCTCCGTCAAGGTATTCCCTGGGTTACATAGATTACACCCGCAAGGATTTCAAGGAGGCATATTCATGGTTCGAGAAGGCCGGGAAGGATGCAAGGTTCACAGACATTTCCAACTATTACATGACAGAATGCCGGTTCATGCAGAAGGACTATGCCTATGTGATCAGGAACGGTGTCAAACTTTTCGGAGAAGTCCCTGCCGACCGTCAGTCACATCTGGCCAGGATCATCTCTGAGTCCTATCTCGCCACGGGTGATACAGAAAAGGCAAAAGCTTTCTATGACAAGATCGAGCAGAGCCGCAGGGATATGGACAGGGACGACTTCTTCTATTCCGGAACCGTCCTTTATTCAACAGGGGACTTCAAGGGAGCGATCGACAATTTCTCTCAGATGAGAAGCAGGACTGATTCCATCGGCCAAATTGCTAATTACCAGCTTGGTTACAGCTACATCCAGACCGGAAACAAGGTGGCGGCCTTGGATGCCTTCAAGGATGCATCAGAGAAGAACTTCAATCCTGACATCCAGGAAGACGCCCATTTCAACTACGCCAAGCTTTCATTCGACCTGAATCACAACCCCAAGGTTTTCGACGACTACATCGCAAAATATTCCAACAAGAACAAGGGCGACCAGATCTACAGCTACATGGCCCTGGCTTCGCTCTACAACCACGATTACGCCGGTGCAGTCGATGCCTATGCCAACATTGACAACCTGGACAAGGATCAGAGGTCCAATTACATGAGGGCAAACTACCTGAGAGCCAACCAGCTGATCGGCAACGGTTCCTGGAGGGATGCAGTTCCGCTCCTCAAGGCCGCCGGTTACTACTCCGACAGGCGGGAAAACTTCAACCAGCTGACAAAGTACTGGCTGGGTGAGTCCTATTACCGCAGCGACCAGTTCGACAAGGCTGTCGAGACGTTCCAGGACCTGTACAACAATTCCGCCCTCGACGGGAAACCGGAAGGGAAACTCATCCCTTACGATTTGGCATACAGCTATTTCCGTCTCGGGGATTATGACAATGCCGCCAGGTGGTTCGATGAATATCTGACCGGGAATAATCTTGCCGAAGGTGAGGATGCGGCCTGCAGGCGGGCAGACTGTGACTTTATCAAGAAGGACTACCAGACTGCAGTCAAGGGCTACGAGAACGCTTTGCAGCGTTTCTCTTTCAGTTCCAACCTCTATCCTGCCTATCGCGCCGGAATCGCATACGGCCTTCTTGGGGACAGGAACAAGAAAGTGGACGTCCTTTCAAGGGCGCTGAAGGCTTCTCCTTCAGCTGACTACTATTCAGAAGCAATGTACGAGCTCGGAAGGGCCTATGTCGCCACCAACAGGAACGACGAAGCTGTCAGGACTTTCGAGAAACTCCGTACATCCACTGACGACAAGACCATAGCCGCCAGGGCCCTCATCGAGCTCGGCATGATTTCAAGGAATATCTCCGAATACGACAAGGCGCTTGCCTACTACAAGCAGGTGGTGACCGACATGCCTGGAACTGAATATGCCAGCGATGCACTTGCAGCCGTTGAATCTATTTACCAGAGCCAGGGGAGGACTGACGAGTACATAGACTATGCCGACAAGGTCGGAGCTATCAAGGACAAGACGGCGGGGGAGAAAGAAGGCATGTATTTCGCCGCTGCCGAGCAGCTATATCTTTCCGAGAACTGGAACAAGGCCCTGTCTTCACTCCAGAATTACCTGGAGCGTTTCCCTTCGGGTGCTGATGCTGGGAAAGCAGGATTCTACACTGCGGAATGCTACCGCAACCTCGGGAAGAAGGAGCAGGCATGCGACTGGTACAGGAAAGCCGCCCAGGCCGGAGATGGATCCTTCAAGGAGGCTGCAATCCTGAATTTCTCCAAGTTGTCCTATGAGATGCAGCGTTATTCCGATGCATTCGGTGGTTTCTCTTCACTTCTTGGCGAGGCCAGGATTGAAGGCAACAAGCACACTGCCAGGATCGGCATGATGCGTTCGGCCTTCAAGTCAGGTGAATATGCTTCTGCGATCTCATGTGCAGACAAGGTGAAGGCTGATTCCAAGAGTACTGAGTCCGAGATCCGCGAGGCCGACTACCTCAAGGCAAAGTCCCTTCTCTCCACCAATGAAAGGAGCGATGCATTCGCGATCTTCACCTCCCTGGCTGCCAAACCTGCGACGGATGAAGGTGCAGAGGCTGCCTACATGCTGATCCAGGATGCCTACGACCAGGGTAAGTATGACACCGTGGAAAAGAAGGTCTACGACTTCTCTTCAAAGGCCGGAGGCCAGAATTACTGGCTTGCCAAGGCATTCATAGTCCTGGGAGACTCTTTCGCAGAGCAGGAGAATTTCACCCAGGCAAAGGCTACCTTTGAGAGTATCCAGAATGGTTACAAGCCCGTGGACGGAACTACCGACGACGTGCTTGACAATGTCCGCATGAGACTGGGAAAACTTAAGAACCTGATGAACTAGATGAACATGAAAAAGATATTATCCGCCGCCGCAATGCTGGTGTGCGCAATGTCCTTCGGACAGAATATCAATCCTACGGTGGAGGTGACCAACACCTATCAGGGCAACCCTTCCGAGGTCCACAAACCGCAGATTGGAATGGCTATCCCTGACTCTCTCATGAGGTTCGACATGGATTTCAACTACGAGGTCTTCGAAAAACCCTACCAGGGAGCATATAATTTCAAGCCATATATGCTTGCCATGAGGCCAGACAAGGATGCCTACAGGGGCAGGAAACTCTACCTCAAGGCCGGTGCTGGCTATTCGCTCCATCCGCAGCTGGATTTCGTGTTCAGTCCCGAGCAGAGCGGACCCTTCCAGATGAGCGTGTATGCCAATCACAGGTCTTATTTCGGAAAGTATCACTCACTGGTTCCTGAGCCCATGGAAGATGCTACCCGGATCGTGAACCTTCCCGGGGGCACTTTCTTCGGGTACGACGCCCTGACTTCCGCAGGATTCGACGGACGTTACAATTTCGACAAGGCCATCCTTTCCTTCGGAATCGGTTACAGCGGCCTTATGACCAAGGATACCCTTGCCCATAGGGCCTACAATGCTTTCGACTTCAATGCCCGCCTCCGTTCCAACAGGGACGATGACAAGTACATCTTCTACGACTTTGCCACGGAAGTCAGGTACGGAAGTGAATCGAAAACATTGTCTTCCAGTCTCCCTTTCACTGCCAATTATCGTTTCTTTGACCCGGGAGCCAAGCTGAACGAAGTTTTGTTCTCCCTAAAGGGAGAGGCTGGCCCTGTCCTGAGCCGTTCCCAGAGCATCCTTCTTGGTATTGAGGCTGAGACCGGCACCTATAGCGGCTTGTTCGATGTTTTTGCAGGTAATCTGGCGTTCATTCCCAAATACCGCTATGCTACCGGGAAATGGGACCTGAGCCTTGGCGTCCGCGTCGAAAAGCTTTTCGGCGGCACCTCGGAAGAAGAGCTTTTCGCTCAGCATACCTATCGCAGCAACTGGCTGTTCCCGGATGTCCATGCCTCTTACATGGCGACGGATAACGTTCTGCTCTACGCTTCGGCTACCGGCGGGAACCATCTGAACACATATTCCTCGCTCCTGGACCACCATCATTTCCTCCAGGCAAGTTACCTTGCCGCGCGGATGGACAATTCTGTCGAGAAGATCAATGCCAGGATCGGTGTCAAAGGCAATTTCGGATCCAAGATTCAGTTTGAACTGGATGGCGGTGCGTCTGTCCATGATAACGGCCTCTATGACGCAGGCTTGTATTTCATCAACGGTCCGATCGTGGATGGCCCTATCAGAGGTTTGTCCTATCTCCCCGGCGTAGGTTATGCTGACTACAGCGTCATCTATGCTGATGCCTTGCTCGGTCTCCACACCGGCTCCTTCAGGATGGACGGCGGTGTTCACTTCAGGAATATGACCTTTGCCGATGATGAAGACAGTTCAATTCAGGGCCTGCTTCTTCCAAGATTCACTTTCGACCTTAGGACAGCCTACGATTTCACTTCCAGGCTCTATGCCGGAATCAACGTGATGGCGGCTACCTCCAGAAGTGGTTTTGTCAAGATACCGGGCTATCTGGACCTTGGGCTTACGGCAGGCTACAAATTCAACCGCAAACTGTCCTTCTGGCTGGAATCCGGGAACCTCCTGTGCGAGACAATCCAGAGGAATCCTTTCTATGCTGAAAAAGACCTCTGGATAACGGTCGGAATCACCCTGAATTTGTAGTTTTTTTCGTATATTTGTCTGTTTTATGGGACACCCCCTGGAACAGACAAATTTTTTATTCGGAAAATGGTAGAAAACGAAGAGATGAAAAAGGCGGAAGAGCAGTATTCCGCTAGCAGTATTCAGGTGCTGGAAGGTCTTGAGGCTGTCAGGAAAAGGCCCTCGATGTACATCGGAGACGTGGGCGAGAGGGGATTGCATCACCTGGTCTATGAAGTTGTCGACAATGGTATCGACGAGGCCATGGCAGGCTATTGCGACGAGATCAATGTCACTATACTTCCCGACAATTCAATCAGGGTCAAGGATAACGGCCGTGGTATCCCTACTGGCATGCATCCAAAGGAGCATCGCTCAGCTTTGGAAGTCGTCATGACAGTGCTCCATGCCGGAGGTAAGTTCAACAAGGATAGCTACAAGGTCTCCGGAGGTCTCCATGGAGTAGGTGTATCTTGCGTTAACGCTCTTTCCGACAGCCTTGTCGCAGAGATCCATCGTGAAGGCAAGATCCATGTGCAGAAATATTCCAAGGGCAAGCCCCTCGGTCCTGTCGAGATCGTTGGGGAGTGCGAGGACACCGGCACCATCATCACTTTCCATCCCGATGACACTATCTTCACCCAGACCATAGTCTACAAGTACGACACCCTTGCTGCGAGGATGAGAGAGCTTTCCTACCTCAACAAAGGAATCAAGATCACAATCACCGATGAGAGGCAGCTTGTCGACGTCTTCGAGACTGACGCCAACGGGGACTCCAAGGACACCGGACGCAAGGAATTCCGCAACGATGTCTTCTTCTCCAAGGAAGGCCTCAAGGAGTTCATCGACTATCTCGACGCCGGCGCCAACCAGCTCATCCCCGAGCCTGTCTGTGTCCAGAGCGAGAAGGTGATTCCGATCGACATAGCACTGTCGTACAACAACGGATTCTCCGAGAAGATATATTCCTACGTCAACAACATCAACACCATAGAAGGCGGTACTCACCTCCAGGGCTTCAAGATGGGCCTCTCCAGGTCCCTCAAGAACTATGCAGAGAAGAACAACCTCCTCTCCAAGTTCAAGGGAGACCTCGCTCCGGAAGATTTCCGCGAGGGTCTTACCGCTGTCGTTTCCGTCAAGATCGCGGAACCTCAGTTCGAGGGTCAGACCAAGACAAAGCTCGGCAACCCCGAAGCGACTTCTGCCGTTTCCCAGGCAACTTCGGCTGCCATGGACCAGTACCTTGAGGAGCATCCCAAGGAGGGCAAGATGATCATAGACAAGATTGTCCTTGCCGCTACTGCCCGTGAGGCAGCCCGCAAGGCTCGCGCAATGGTCCAGCGCAAGTCCGCACTGACCGGAGCCGGCATGCCCGGAAAACTCGCTGACTGTTCTGAGAGGAATCCTGAGGAATGTGAACTCTTCCTCGTTGAGGGAGACTCCGCAGGCGGTACTGCCAAGCAGGGGCGTGACCGCAGGATCCAGGCCATCCTTCCGCTTCGTGGAAAGATCCTCAACGTGGAGAAGGCTGCCGGTGACCGTGCTTTTGACAGTGAGGAGATCAGGAACATCTACACTGCCCTGGGTGTCACAGTAGCCCAGGAGGACGAAAACGGTGAGAAGAGGATGGACCTCAGCAGGCTTCGTTACCACAAGGTTATCATCATGACCGATGCTGATGTCGACGGAAGCCACATTGCCTGTCTTATCCTCACTTTCTTCTTCCGCTACATGTTCGACCTTATCAAGAACGGTTATGTCTACCTGGCAACCCCTCCGCTCTATCTCGTGAAGAAGGGAAAGGAGGAAGTCTACTGCTGGACTGACGAACAGCGTTTCGAGGCGACTGCCAGGCTGGGCAAGGGCTCTGAGAAGGGTATCACCGTCCAGAGATACAAAGGTCTCGGTGAGATGAGTGACCAGCAGCTTTGGGACACCACCATGGATCCTTCCAAGAGGCGTCTCCGCAAGATCACCATCGACAATGCGGCAGAAGCCGAGAGGACATTCTCAATGCTGATGGGAGACGACGTTCCGCCCAGAAGGCAGTTTATCGAAGAGAACGCACATTACGCTAATATTGACGCTTAATTATTTACAGATATGCTTGACATATTCGACAGGATTGAAAGAGATTCCGGTGGTCCGATCGGACAGTATTTCGAGCAGGGTTTCGGTTACTACATGTATCCGCGCCTCGAGGGTGAACTCGGCCCTCACATGACATTCAACGGGATTCCGGTCCTGAACTGGTCCCTTAACAACTATCTCGGCCTTGCCAACCATCCGGAGGTGAGGAAGGCAGATGCCCAGGCTGCTGCAGACTGGGGACTGGCCTATCCTATGGGTGCGAGGATGATGTCCGGTCACACCCGCTACCACGAGAAACTCGAAAAGATATTCGCAGACTTCGAGAAGAAGGAAGATGCCTTCCTGTACAATTTCGGTTACCAGGGTATAGTCTCCACCATCGACGCCCTTACTGCACGTCACGACGTTATAGTCTACGACGCCGAGTGCCATGCCTGTCTCCTCGACGGAATCCGGCTTCACATCGGCAGCAAGTACAAGTACCGTCACAACAACATGGTGGACTGCGAGAAGGTTCTCGCACGTGCCTGCAAGGAAGCTGATGAGAACGGCGGTGGTGTCCTGCTGATCACGGAGGGTGTCTACGGAATGACCGGAGCTCTCGGAAAACTCGACGAAATTGTCGCTCTTAAGAAGAAATACAATTTCCGTATCCTTATCGATGACGCTCATGGTTTCGGCCTTCTGGGCGAGCATGGACGTGGTACTTCCGAGCATTTCGGTGTGATGGACGGTATCGACCTCTACATCGGTGCCTTTGCAAAGAGCATGGCTTCCATCGGAGGCTTCGTAGCCGGCCCTCATTCCATAATCAACTTCCTGAGGGCCAACATGCGCTCCCAGATGTACGCGAAGTCCCTGCCTATGCCTCTGGTGCTGGGTAACATCAAGAGGATGGAGATTATCGATTCTCCGGAAGGTGATGAGCTCAGGGCAAAGTGCTGGAAGATCACCAGAGCTATCCAGCAGGGTTTCAAGGATGAAGGTTTCGACATCGGAGAGGCTGAGGCCTGTGTGACCCCTGTCCACATCAAGGGTGGAATAGCCCAGGCTACCAAGATGGCCAAGGACCTTCGCGAGAATTACCGTATTTTCTGTTCGATGGTGATCTATCCCGTCATCCCGAAGGGCATGATCATATTCAGGATCGTATCTACTGCAGCCCACACGATGGAGGACGTTGAGTACACCCTGAAAGTCTTCAAGGAAATCAAGGCGAAGCTCGACGCGGGTCTTTATGACGGTGACGACATCGCCGCCATGACAGTGAAGTAGACTGTCATTCTGTGCGAGGCGAAGAATCTGAATGCCAATGAATAAAGAATATTTTCGCGACAAGGTAATCATAGTCACAGGAGCCAGCTCCGGAATAGGGTTGGCTTCTGCCCGTTTGTTCGCGTCCCTGGGAGCTCGGGTAGTTATGGCGGCCAGGTCCTATGACAAACTGCTTGAACTGGCTCCTTCAGTGAATCCCGATCCGGAGAGAATACTCTGTGTCAAGACCGATGTGACAAAGGAGGCAGACTGTGCCAACCTGATCGGGGAAACCGTAAGGAAGTTCGGCAAGATTGACATCCTTGTCAACAATGCCGGGATTTCGATGCGGGCCATGTTCAAGGATTTGGAACTGGATGTAATACGTTCGCTCATGGACGTTAACTTCTGGGGGACGGTTCAGTGCACGAAGTATGCACTCCCTTACCTTCTCGAGTCCAAAGGCCAGGTGGTAGGAGTAATCTCCATCGCCGGCTTTTCAGCTCTTCCTGCCAGGACTGGTTATTCGGCTTCCAAATATGCCGTGCGCGGTTTCCTGGACACTGTGAGGATCGAACATCTTAAGGACGGGCTCAATGTCCTGGTCTTTGCTCCAGGTTACACCGAGTCCAATGTCCGCAAGGCGGCACTGACCGCAGACGGGACTCCTCAGGGAGAAACTCCCCTTAAGGAGGACAAGCTGATGAGCGCCGAGGAATGCGCCAGGCATCTTGCCAAGGGACTTGAAAAGAGGAAGTCCCAGGTGGTCCTGACAGGCCTTGGCAAGGCTACCGTACTCGCACACAATCTTTTCCCCAGGCTTACAGACAAGCTTACCTATGGCTACATAGCCAAGGAAACAGGTAGTCCTTTCAAATAGAACCAGAAATGAAGAAGCCGGGCATTAAAGTCAATTACAGGACAGTCATTCCGATGGCTCTGGTTTTCGTGATCCTCACGGTAATCTTCCCGAGGGCCGCGAAGTTCAGCTATGACTACCGGAAAGGCTCACCTTGGGCCTACGAGACCCTGATTGCCCAGTTCGACTTCCCGATCCTCAAGACAGACGAACAGCTCCGTGAAGAGCGCAGCAAGAACAAATCGGTCGTCATACCCTACTACAGGTATCGCCAGGATGTTGTGGACAATTCCCGGAAGGCAGCAGATGAACTGAACCTTGGAAACTACTCTTCAATAAGGCCGCAGATCATCTCCGCCCTTGAGGATATCTATTCCAACGGCGTCGTTTCGGATGAAGGAGTGAAACTGGACCGTGGAGATGACCCTTCCACTGCGGTGCTCTTCATCCACAAGGACAAGAGGGTCACGAAACGTCCGGTGTCCGAGGTGTTCAAGGAGTCTGATGCTAAGTCCAAACTCCTTTCCGAAGTCGCTTCAAAGCATTCCAAATTCAATGTCGATTCGGTACTTCGGGCTTCCGGAGCTTATGACTTGGTAGCTCCGAACCTTGATTACGATTCAAGGACGACGGATCTGGTCAACTCTGAGGTGTCATCCAGGATTTCGACCACCCAGGGGTTTGTGAGCGCCGGCCAGCTGATAGTTTCAGAGGGTGAAATCGTGACTTCCGAAATCGCCCAGATGCTCGATTCCTACAAGGTCGAATACGAAAACAATATGGGCTATGGCGGCCCCAGAATCCTTTTCTGGCTCGGAAACGCCTTGATTGCCTTTGTGATCACCGTTCTCTTCTTCCTGGTAATATATTTCCTGAACAAGAGGATATTCAAGGATACCCGGAGGTTCTGGTACCTCATCCTGGTGTTCCTGATTTCGGTTTCGGTCACCTTGTTCGTCAACAAGTTCGCACCCAGATTCCTGTACATGGTGCCGTTTACCCTGACAGCCCTGTACGTGGAGGCGTTCTTCAAGAACAAGATGAACCTTCCGATCTGCGTAGTCTCCTACCTGCCACTGCTGATCTTTGCCGGCAACGGAGTCGTTCTGTTCGTGATGTTCACTGTAGCCAGCGTGGTGGCGGTGTTCGCCTTCAAATTCTTCAACCAGGGGTGGCAGCAGTTCATTACTGCGATTATAGTGTTCGTGACCTTGGCGGTCACCTATTTCGGGTTCCGTCTGGTCGGAATGGCCGGAGACGATCCCTATCATGCGGTCCTGTTCATGTTCATCGGATCCATGCTGATAGTCGCAGGGTATCCTCTGATCTATCTTTTCGAAAAGATGTTCAACCTGGTATCCAATTCGAGGCTCAGGGAACTTTGTGACACCAATAATGTGCTTCTGCGTGAACTTGAGCACAAGGCTCCCGGAACCTTCCAGCATTCCCTCCAGGTGATGAACATGGCCTATGCTGCGGCACGTGCCATCGACGCCAATGCACTCCTGGTCAGGGCCGGTGCCCTCTACCATGACATCGGGAAGATGAACAATCCGGCCTGTTTTATCGAGAATGACAGCCTTTCTCCTGGTGGAGCGCACTATCATGACGGCCTCTCTCCCAAAGAAAGTGCAACCGCTATAATCAAACATGTTTCTGACGGACTGGAACTTGCCAGGCAGCATAAACTGCCGGATCTGGTCACGGAATTCATAAGGACCCATCATGGGACCTCCAACACAGGCTATTTCTACACCAAATACCTGAATGACGGAGGAGATCCGAACGACGTGGACTGCTTCTTCTACAAGGGCAGGAAGCCGCAGACAAAGGAGCAGATCATACTGATGATTTGCGACAGTGTCGAAGCTGCGTCGAGAACGTTGAAAGACAATTCCCCCGAGACATTCTCAAGTTTTATCGAGAACATTGTCGGCGGGAAGATGAAAATCGGCCAGTTTGACGAGGCCGACATCTCCATCAAGCAGCTCAATGCTGTCAAGGAGGTACTGAAGGGCTACCTTTCACAGATTTACCATGAAAGGGTGGCCTACCCTCAAAGAAAGAATGATAAGTAATAATAATTAATTTAAAACATGGAAGTAGTAAAGAACCAGATCGATGATCTCAACATCGAACTTACAATCGCCCTGAAGGGTGAGGATTATGCTGAACAGGAAAAGAGGAGACTCTCCGCCTACAGAAGGAATGCCGACTTCAAAGGTTTCCGCAAGGGAATGGTCCCTGCTCAGCTTGTGAAGAAGATTTACGGCGACCAGGCTCTTTATGAGGCTGTCAATGGTGTCGTTTCAGAGCAGCTTGACAAATTCATAAAAGACAACGACCTGCACATCCTGGGTGAGCCTATCGCAAGTGAGTCCCAGAAAGATAACGAATGGGTGAGCGGAAGTGATTTCGAGTTCAAGTTCGACCTCGGACTTTCTCCCAAGATCGATTTCGAACTCTCCAAGGAAGACAAGGTCACTTACTACAAGATCAATGTCACTGAGGAAGCCAAGGCCCAGATGAAGGAGAACCTCCTCCGCCAGTACGGCCAGCTCGAGGAAGGTGAGACCGCTGGTGAGGACGACTATGTCGTCGTCGATTTCGTCCAGGGTGAGAAAACCGTCGAAGGAGTCTATGTGGCTGTAAACAAGGTTGAAGGCACCGCCAAGAAGAAGTTCCTTGGAGCTAAGGTCGACGATAAGTTCGACGTTGATGTGGTCAAGGCTTTCACCAATGAAACCGACAGGGCTTCGATGCTCAAGATGAAGAAGGAAGAACTTGCGGAGATGGCCCCGAAGTGGAAGGTTACCGTGGTCAATGTCAAGACTTTTGTCCCCGCATCCGAGGGGCAGGAGACCTATGACAAGATTTTCGGTAAGGACGCTGTGAAGACTCCTGAGGAATTTGACGCGAAGATCGCTGAAAGGCTTGAGGCCAACTATAAGCAGGAAGGTGACTACAGGCTTTCACAGGATCTGAGGAAGTACCTCGTCGACAAGGCTGGTGTCCAGGTTCCTGAGGCTTTCCTCAAGAGGTGGCTCTATGAATCCAACAAGGAGAAGTTCTCCAAGGAAGAAGTCGACAAGGAGTTTGATTCATTCCTGGGTGATTTCCGCTGGCAGCTTGTCCGCGGCTATCTCATGAAGAAACTTGATCTCAAGATCGAGGATAAGGACATGGTTGAGGCCGCCAAGGCTTATGCTTCCTATCAGTACGCAATGTATGGAATGGGCAATGTCCCTGAGCAGTTTATCACGGATGCCGCCATGAACATCCTCAAGGACGAGAGGCAGATCCGAAACATCGAGGAGAGCGTCGAGAACGAGAAGGTAGTCGCCGCTGTCAAGGGGCTCATCTCCCTCCCGAACAAGAGGATCTCCGAAGCCAAGTTCCGCGAATTGAAGTAAGCCATGGATAAGGAATTCAGGAAATATGCAGTCAAGGGCCGTGGACTGAGCTCCATGACCCTCGACCGTTTTGAGAAGGCTACGGACGCCTACATCAATCCCACCATCATCGAGGAAAGGAAGTTGAACGTGGCATCGATGGATGTGTTCAGCCGCCTGATGATGGACAGGATAATATTCCTCGGGGTTCCTATCGACGATGATGTCGCAAACATCATCCAGGCCCAGCTCCTGTTCCTTGCCTCTACTGATCCGGGTGCTGACATTTCGTTATACATCAACACTCCAGGAGGCCAGGTTACATCCGGTCTGGCTATCTATGACACCATGCAGTTGGTTGAGCCTGATGTCGCTACCATTTGTACAGGAATGGCTGCTTCGATGGGCTCCGTCCTCCTTTGTGCAGGCGCCAAGGGTAAACGCTCCTGTCTGCCTCATTCCAAGGTGCTGATCCATCAGCCCCTGGGAGGTGCCCAGGGACAGGCTTCCGACATCATGATAGCAGCAAAGGAGATTGAGAAGACCCGTAAGGAACTGTACGACATCATCTCCGAGCATTCCGGCCAGCCTTACGAAAAAGTCTTCGCCGACGCTGACAGGGATTACTGGATGACTGCCCAGGAGGCCTTGGAGTACGGCATGGTTGACGAAATCCTCTCCAAGAAATCCAGATAATGCCCCAGAAAAAAGACTCATTCCAGGGCAGGCATTGCATGTTCTGCGGCAGGGCGGAACGGGAAGTCCCGTACCTGCTCCAGGGCATTGACGGTTTCATCTGCAGCGACTGCGTAGAGCTGGCTCATGACTATCTCAAAGATGTTTCGAGCCAGGATGCTGCCCAGGCGAATGCCGGACGGGTAGATGACTCAAAGAAGCCGTCCGACATCAAGGCCTTCCTGGATCAGTATGTGATCGGTCAGGACCGGGCCAAGAAGATGCTCTCGGTTGCCGTCTACAACCACTACAAAAGAGTCAATCACAATCTTGTGGATCGCCCTGACGACGGAGTCGAGCTGGAGAAGTCCAACATCCTCCTCGTCGGCCCTACCGGGACCGGCAAGACCCTTCTGGCCAAGACGATCGCCAAGATGCTGGGAGTCCCGTTCACCATAGTCGATGCAACGGTACTCACCGAAGCTGGCTATGTGGGAGAAGATGTGGAAAGCATCCTGACACGCCTCCTCCAGGAAGCTGATTACGACGTGGCCCAGGCAGAGAGGGGGATAGTGTTCATTGATGAGATCGACAAGATCGCCCGCAAGAGCGACAATCCTTCGATTACCAGGGACGTTTCCGGAGAGGGTGTGCAGCAGGCTATGCTGAAACTCCTTGAAGGCAATGTCATCAATGTCCCACCGAAAGGCGGCCGCAAGCATCCGGAACAGGAATTCATCCATGTCAACACAGAGAACATCCTGTTTATCTGCGGGGGTGCCTTTGAAGGAATAGAAAGAAGGATTGCCCAGAGGCTTAACACCCAGGTGATCGGATTCGGATCCAGCAGCAAACAGCGGATTGACAAGAACAACCTGTTGCGATACGTCGATGCCCAGGACATGAGGGCCTATGGCCTCATTCCTGAGATTATCGGCCGTCTGCCTGTCATCACTTACCTTGATGCCCTTGACAGGGATGCCCTGCTGAGGATCCTTACAGAACCCAAGAATGCGATACTCAAGCAATACGCCAAGCTGTTCGAAATGGACGGCATGACCTTGAGGATCGGGGAGGGCGTGAAGGAGCTGATAGTGGATACTGCAATAAAGAACAAGTTGGGTGCCAGGGGATTGCGTTCCATCTGCGAGCAGATCTTCGATGATGCCATGTACGATGCTCCGTCTTCCGGAAAGAAGGTGTTCACACTGACTCTTTCTTATGCAAAGGAAAAATTATCCGACCGTATATAGTATGAACAAGTCATTCAAAAACCTAGTACTTGCCGGTGCCATGGCGGCGCTGGTTTCAGGATTTTGCTTTACGGGATGCAAAAGCGCTCCCGCTGAGTATGAGAATCCTGTCGTGGATCACAACTGTCCAGACCCGACCATCCTTGACAACCGTGCAAGGGATGGGTATTTCTATGCTTATTCAACCCGAAACAAGGTTGGTGAGACTACCTATGAGATTCCGGTCTACAGGAGTGCGGACCTTGTCAACTGGGAACAGGTCGGAGCCGCGTTCTCCGAAGAAAGCCGTCCTTCATGGGAACCCAAGGGCGCCCTTTGGGCTCCTGACATGAACTACATTGACGGGAAGTATGTGATGTACTATGCCCTGGGTGTCTGGGGAGACCATGACAGGAGCGCTTCCGGAGTTGCTGTAGCTGATTCTCCCGCCGGTCCATTCAAGGATTTGGGCATGATTGTAGGCATGGAGAACACCGGTGTCGGCAACTCTATCGATCCAAATTATTTCGAGGACACTGACGGTCGCAAGTACCTCTATTGGGGTAGCCTGAGGCACAGGACTGATGCAGAGGTGGGACGAAAGTCTGGAATCTACGTGGTCGAACTTTCTGCCGACGGCCTTTCGGTTAAGCCCGGCAGCGAGCCTGTGAAGGTAGCCGGGGACCTGATGGAAGGTACCTACGTCCACAAGAGGGGCAATTACTATTATCTCTTCGCTTCCGAGGGCAGTTGCTGTGAAGGAAGCAAGAGCACCTACCACATCATCGTCGGCCGCTCCGAAAGCCCTCTGGGCCCCTTCGTCAGCAAGACCGGAAAGTCGATGATCGCGGGTGATGAAGGAATCTATGACGAGGTCATCCTCACCAAGGATGCAGACGAGATGTTCTGCGGCCCCGGTCACAACGGCGAGATAGTCACCGATGACAAGGGCAACGACTGGATGCCTTACCACACCTATTGGAAGAACAATGAGTACAAAGGCCGTTGCATGAATATCGACCGCGTCTTCTGGACCAAGGACGGATGGCCTTATTTCGAAGGTGGCGTACCTTCCGTCAAGGCTGCCGCCCCTGTTTTCAAGAAGAAATAACTTCCTGATATGAAAAGAAGAATATTCCTCCTTGCCGCATTAGTCCTCTTGCTCCAGCCCCTCAGGGCGGACGAAGGGATGTGGCTCCCTGTCCTGATCTCGCAGAGGATTGGAGACATGCAGGCAAAGGGTTTCAAACTCTCTGCAGAAGACATCTACAGCGTCAATCAGGCCTCCCTGAAGGATGCGGTGGTTCTTTTCGGCGGTGGATGTACCGGTGAAGTGGTCTCTGACGAAGGCCTGCTGCTCACAAATCATCATTGCGGATACGGCTATATCCAGAGGCACAGCAGTGTTGAACACGACTACCTCAAGGATGGATTCTGGGCTATGGACCGCAAGTCTGAACTCCCGAACCGCGGACTTACGGTCAGCTTCCTGGAGAGGATGGAGGATGTGACCGCAGAAGTCCTCAAGGGCTATGACAAGGGTATGACTGAATCCATGAGGGATTCAGTCGTTAGGGCTAATTCCGCCCGTCTTATCCAGAATGCAGTCGAAGGAGGCAAGGGACTCCGCGCTTCTGTCGAGGCTCTTTACTATGGCAACCAGTATTTCCTCTTTGTCTACAAGATTTATCGTGATGTCCGTCTCGTAGGTGCTCCGCCGTCCTCGATCGGCAAGTTCGGAGGCGACACCGACAACTGGATGTGGCCCCGCCATACCGGAGATTTCTCCATCTTCAGGATTTACGCCGGCAAGGATAATGAGCCTGCCGACTATTCCGAGGACAATGTTCCTTTCCGTCCTAAGAAGTCCTTCAAGATTTCAAGGGCAGGAGCCCAGCCCGGTGATTTCACCTTCGTTTATGGCTGCCCCGGAAGTACTAAGGAATATGTTGTCTCGGACGATGTGAGGTATGTGGCGGAAGTCTCCGATCCCCAGAAGATAGACCTACGTACTCAGAGACTCGACATAATGAAGAAATACATGGCACAGGACCAGGCTGTCCGTATCCAGTATTCTTCAAAGGCTGCCGGAGTCTCCAATGCATGGAAGAAATGGCAGGGAGAAGCTAAGGGTATCCAGAAGATGAATACCGTGGCTTCCAAGCAGGCTTTCGAAGCCAAATTCAAGCAGTGGGCCAAAGGTACTGAATATGACGGGCTCGTGGACAAACTCTCCGCTGTCTACGAGAAACGTAATCCCTACTACCATGCCTATGAGATATATTCCGAGTCCATCCGTCCTATTGAATTGCTTCAATTTGCCGGAAACATAAGGTCTGCATTGTCTGCCAAGAGGCCGTTGGAAGGTACGGTAGCATCTTTCTTCAAGGATTATTACCAGCCTATTGACGAAGAAATCTGTGCAGCTATGCTCAAGGCATTCGACGCCAGCATGGAAGACAGTTTCAAACCTGCCTACTTCAAGGAGAAGATGGCTCAGTACGGAAGTGCCGAGGCCTGGCAGAAAGATCTTTTCTCCAAGTCGATTTTCACTGACAAGGCCAAGGTCCTGGCGTTGACCCCGGATGACATCGACAAGGTTACTTCCGATCCTGCCTACGAGCTTTCCGACGCTTTCAACAAGTGGTACATGGAAACCTTGCGCCCTGTGATCAGCGAGACTGGGGAGCAGATCCGCCTCCTGAACCGCGACTACATGAGGGCTCAGATGGAGTTTGAACCGGGTAAGGCTTTCTATCCTGATGCCAACCTGACCCTCAGGGTCGCCTACGGCCATGTCCAGGGATACAAGCCTTCCGACGCCGTTGAGTATGCTCCTGTTTCGACTCTCAAGGGAATCATCGAAAAGGACAATCCCGACATATTCGATTACAACATTCCTCAGGTCTTGAGGGATATCTATGCAGAAGGCGGGCATGAGAACCAGCCGGTCTGCTTCCTGGCAACGAACCACACTTCCGGAGGCAATTCCGGGTCACCAGTGATCAACTCAGAAGGCAACCTGATCGGAATCAATTTCGACAGGGTCTGGGAGGGTACGATGAGTGACATAGTCTTCGACCCGGATGTCTGCAGGAATATTTCCATTGACATCCGTTACCTCCTGTTCGTCGTCGACAAGATCGGACATGCAGGCTACCTGTTCGATGAAATGAATTTTGCAGATTAGGGCTTTCCCCCTGAGTCTTTTTATGCCTGGAGCTGGTATGCGAGTCTTTCGTCTCCCGACTCCAGGTAAATTATTCCGCAGTACTTGAAGCCGTGCTTCAGGATGTTGTGCTGCATGATGTGGTTGTCGCGGTGCGTGTCAATCCTGAGGTTGGAGTCCCTTTCCTTGCACCACCCTATGATGCTGCTGAAAATTCCATGGACATCCGGGTAGCTGCCCATCCTGTGGATCACATGGTAGGGGAGGGTGTCTTCGAGCCACTCACCACCGAATATTTCTGAATATGTCGGTTCCGGGGATTCCATGAACACGAAGTATGCGGTGATCCTTCCGTCATCCACAACCACATGCCCCCAGCCTCTGGCCATGTCGTTCAATACTACTTCTTCCGAAGGATAACCGTTGATCCATTGGTTCATATTGCCGGAATTACGCATTATCTTCTTGGCCGCCTCAAGGACCTGCATTATGGCCTTCAGATCGGCCTTTTCCGCTCTTCTGATCGTCCTTCCCATAATCCTTACCTTTTGACGGCTATCCAGCCGAATGACCATCCTTCAAGGGTCGGAATTGTCAGGATCACGTCATTCCCGTTGCGCACAGGCTTCAACGTGACATCGCTTTCTCCTTGTTTCTTCCAGACAAACTCAGGCAATGGACTCCTGTCCGGATCTCCAGTGCGGAGCCGGAGCGTGTAATCCTGGTCGGAGATGCTGCAATTGAGCAGGGCGACTGAGCGAAGGGTTCCATCAGGTGCTGTGCGAGGTACTACTGCAGCCTGGGCAAAGCTCTCGAGGACTGCGGGGAGATTGTCTCCTGAAGCCCAGTCGAAGGCATGCAGCATTGCCAGCCTGGCTGCTCCGTTGATGTCATCTGAATATGACGGGACGACCACGAGCCTGGCGCCGTCTCTCTCTAGGAACTTTATCCTTTTTACAGAAGCGGAATACCTGAGCCCGGTCGGGAGGCCAGGATTCTCATAGTCTTCGAATAACTGTCTTTCCGGAACTTCCACAGGTTCGAATCCTTCGACCAGTTTCCTCTCAGTAAGCCTTTTCCATGAAGCCTTGTCAACGACGTTGCCTCCAATCCTGAGAAGGTCCTGGAGCTCTTCGTCACCTGTCCCTCTTACACATTCTTCATCGAGCATCCGGACTCTCGGCTTAACGGCCTCCGGAGCGAAGGGGAATCCGAGGGCAGCAAGCTGAGGAGCCTGCGCCCCTGCAGTGGTCGTGCTCCAGGCCCATTGATCCTCTCCTGGTTCAACATTGCGCAGCACCAGGTTCCTGCTGATGAAAGGATCGATTCCTGAAGGTGATGTGCCCTTGTTGAAGGATGCATATTCCTTGGCGAAGGGTTTGTATTCCGCAAGAGTCTTGAAGTAATTGTCGGTGTACCATGACAATGGTTCCTGGTTGCCGCAGATGATGGCATAGCTCATCTGGGTCGCACCCAGTGAGAGATAGTACATCGTTTCTATGCCGAGACTTTTGGGAGATTTCCCGGTTGCCTTGTGGACATAGCCCTCGATCTCAGGTGCGATCTCAGAGATCCCTGGTTCCAGCCTTTGGATCTGACGTGCTATTCCCAGGCCTTTGGTGATCATACCCCTGGGAGAGTGGTCATTGTAGTAGCCGTGGCCGGGACGGGAGACGGGAACCATGCCGGTTTCTTCCTCCATGGCCCTGAACATGGGATTCCAGTCCCATCCTTCGAGGAGCTTGTGGTGGAAGTTGGCATGCTGGAGGCCCATCCTGGTCTCGGGGGAGACCCTGTGCACTCCCCGTGAGATGGCACGGACGATTCCTGCCAGGCTTTCCTGGCCGAATGCTATCCATTCAGAACGTATCTTTCCGTCTCCTTCATTTGCCTTCAGGGCTTTCACCAAGGTTACCCTGGTGAATGAATGGCCGTATTCTTTGTTGAACAAGGCAATGCAGTCTTCGCAGAAACACCCTTCCGTTGCCGGTGGATGCTGGGTGATCCTCAGATCGTCATCAAGGTAAAGACTGTGAGGGTGGACTTCACGTACGTAGGGGACGTAGGCTTCCTCCATGTACGCAAGATAATCCGGCTGCCTGGGACAGTTGACTGTGCCGGTCACGCTTCCGTCAGGACCTACCATGGTGCCCCAGCGGATCGTAGAATCCCTGCTTGTGTTGGATCCAACGATGACACCGTCGCCATGTCCGAGGGCCACTCCCTGCATTGAGGTGATAAAGCCTGCATCACGGAATTTGGCAGCTGCGATTCCCATGGCCTTTGCATGAGGTTCATGCCAAGACAAGGAATGGGACATTGGGTCGTTAGTGCAGAACCAGACTTCGTCGCAGAAGGGATACTTTTGCAAGGCTTCCAGCAGGCTGTCAGTCAGGTCAGGGTTGTCGTGATGGCCTGGCCAAAGCCTTATCATCATCCTGAAATCATCATCCTGAGCAGCAAAAGCTATATCAGACGGCTTCTTGAAGCAAGACTGCATGCAGAGAACGAGGAAGGTTATGATGATGGCAGTCGGGAAATGTCTCATATTCAATGTGCTAAATGGTTGCTAAGGCCGTGCGAGAGGCTGCCTTCGCCGCTGCCTCTGCGAAATCATCCCCTGCTGAGGCATAGATGACGCCCCTTGATGAATTGATGAGGAGGCCTCCCTTGGAGTTTGCTCCGCCTGCAATGACTTCTTCTGCACTTCCTCCCTGGGCTCCGACTCCTGGGACGAGCAGGAAGTTGTCCGGGCAGAAAGTCCTGATCTCCTTGAACTTGTCTGCCTTTGTGGCTCCTACTACGAACATCATGTTTTCCGGAGTAGAGATCTCCATCATCTTCTCCATTACGGATTGGTAGAGAGGTTTCCCTTCGTTCAAGGCATTCTGGAAGTCGTAGGAAGTGGGATTCGAAGACAAGGCAACGACTATCGCGTAGCGTCCGGGATAGTCGAGGAACGGGGTGACAGTCTCGCTGCCCATGTAGGGAGAGAGGGTCACTGCGTCGAAATCGAAGGTCTCGAAAAGGCTTTTGGCATACATCCTGGCGGTGTTGCCGATGTCGCCACGTTTGGCATCTGCTATGATGAACTGCCCGGGATGGTTGTCCCTGATGTGGGCGACTGTCTTTTCCAGGACCTCGAGGCCATCCTTGCCAAGATATTCATAGAAAGCTAGATTAGGCTTGAATGCCACGCAGTGGGGGGCCGTCGCATCAATTATCCGGCGGTTGAACTCCAGAACTGCTTCAGTTACGCTCCTGCCGTCCTTGACGCAGTCCGGGATCTTGGTGTAGTCGGTGTCAAGCCCGACGCACAGCATCGAGCCTTTCTTCTTTATCTCAGAATATATTTGGTTAGTTGTCATAATACTCATAGAATTTGGCGATTGATTCCATTCCGGCAAAGAACTGCTTCAGGAGGTAGCTCTCGTTGGGAGAATGTATGGTGTCCCTCTCCAGGCCGAAACCCATGAGCAGCGGGTCGACTCCCAGGATTTTCTGCATATCGGCAAGTACGGCGATGCTGCCGCCGCCACGGCTCGGGACAGGCTGAACACCGTAGACTTCGGTCATGGCCTTTGAGGCTGCCTGGAAAGCTGGTGATGAGATGGGAATCAGGAAACCTTCACCGCCTTCGCATGGCTTGACATCTATCTTGCAATACTTCGGGGCTATCTTTTCGAGATGCTTCTTGAAAAGCTTCGTGATCTTGGCACTGCTCTGGTTGGGAACTAGCCTCATCGAGATCTTGGCATGTGCAACCGAAGGAAGCACTGTCTTGGCACCTTCACCGATATAGCCACCCCAGATGCCGCAGACATCCAGGCAGGGGCGGATTCCGATCCTCTCCATTGGAGTGTAGCCTTTTTCACCACGCAAGGCCTTGACACCGACCGAATCCATGAACTCCTGCATCTCGAAGGGTGCCCTGGCTAGCTGGGCCCGGTCTGCCTTGGAAAGCTCGACCACATCGTCATAGAAGCTTGGGACAGTGACTCTCCCGTCCTTGTCGATCAAGCTGGAAATCATGTCGCAGAGGGTCTGGATCGGGTTGGCTACCGTGCCGCCGTAGTGACCTGAATGGAGGTCCTTGTCGGGACCGGTCAGAGTTACTTCGAGATATGCCATGCCTCGCATGCCGCAATTGATTGAAGGCACCTTTTCGGAAATCATGGTAGTGTCGGAGACCAGGATGACGTCCGACTTCAGCATCCTCTTGTTTGCCTTGACCCAGGCCGGAAGGGACGGACTGCCGATCTCCTCTTCTCCTTCGAATATGAACTTGACGTTGTGGCGCAGTTTCCCGGAGCGGAGCAGATATTCGAAAGCTTTGATGTGCATGAACAACTGTCCTTTGTCGTCATTGGCGCCCCTCGCATAGATGGCTTCCCGGCCTGTGGGATCCTTCTTGATCACCGGTTCGAATGGATCGGTGTCCCATTTCTCAAGGGGTTCCGGGGGTTGGACATCGTAGTGGCCGTAGACCAGGACCGTCTTCAGCTTAGGGTCGATGATCTTCTTTCCGAACACTACGGGATTGCCGTCGCTCGGGAAGACCTCAGCCTCGTCAGCGCCTGCCTCCATCAGCAGCACCGCCAGCCTTTCGGCACAGCGCCTCATGTCTTCCTTATGATCTTTCTTCGCGCTTATCGATGGAATCCTCAGCAGGGAGAACAGCTCTTCGAAGAACCTTTCCTTGTTTTCTTCAATGTATTGTTTCATATCGGGTCAGGTGTTTTGTGAATATATCCATATCATCCGAATATGACTCTCGCCGCCTTTGACGGGAGAATCCTGTGGGCAATGGTAACTATGGTCCAGGAAGCGGCCAAGGCGCAGATGGCTCCCAGAGGAATCTGCATCCCGAGGGGGATGTGCAGGGCGCGCATGAGGAGGATCCCCGGACCGATCAGCAGGTAATGGATCATGTAGATCCCGAATCCGCACTTGGTCAAGTCTGCGAGCATGGCCTTTATCCTTTCATTTTTGACCTTGACCTTCTTGCAGATCATGAAGAGCGGAATGACCATCAGGACCACGTTGAAGGAGTTGAAGGTCCAGAACAATTCGGCCATCGGCTCCGTGAATCCTGGAATTCCTGTCATGTGCCTGAAGCCTAGGAAGGTGGTGAAGTAACCGACTGCGAACATCGGGACGCCGAGAAGCAGGGTCTTCCCAAGACTCCATTCGGCGTCCTTGAGGTAATGACCGAGCAGAAGGTACCCGTTGAAGCCGGCAAAATAGTAAAGCGCTCCGAACTGGTTCCAGGCGCATGAGCCCCAAAGGTAAGGGTCGATGTAATAGTTGTAATAGGGGAGCACCAGGGTTATTCCCCAGGCGATAAGGAACCATCTCTTCGCCTTGCGGCTGGCCTTTTCCACCCAGGCGGAGAATATCGGTATGTAGAGGTACAGACCGATGATCAGATAGATGTACCACATGTGTACATCCATGCTAGAGAAATTAAGCGGGATTCTCGCTATGTGCTTGAGACTCAGTGGAAGACTCTGGGCCAGGAAATCTTCGTCGGCGTAGGGGATGAAATCCCGGACTGTCTGCGGGCCTCCTCCTAGCAGTTTAAGGAACACTGGGAAAAGACAGTAAATGACGGACCATATAAGGAATGGCCAGAACACCCTTGAGATACGTTTCTTGTAGAACGGGCCGACAGATCCCTGCTGGGGGAGGAGCAAGGCACCCGTGAGCATGACGAAAAGAGGGACGCATGGTCTCATCATGCTGCCCCAGAGTGCTCCCCAGAATTTTACGTCAGCGATCATCGGGGATCCTTCAAGGGCATAGTTGAATGGGTCTGCGCTGTGGCAGCAAACGAGCAGGTACATGGCCAGAAGCCTGACTACGTCATACCAGACAATTCTTTCCTTATGTGGTGTGTCCATCATTGCAAATTTAATTAAATGTAGGGAATATTGGTTGAAATTACTTATCTTTGTGTAACCTACGAACGCTTGTAACTACCTTTTTTACCAACTAATATCATCTAATTATGCGCAATTCACACCAGTTGAAGCTTGCGATCCGTTATTTCGGTTCGCTATGTCTATCCTTCATCTTGTGCGCACAAGGTCTTTTTGCCCAGACAAAGACCGTGACCGGACGGGTGACCGACAGCCGTAATGAGGCTGTGATCGCCGCGGGTGTGCAGCAGAAGGGAGGTAATGCCGGCGCCATTACGGACGCCGATGGCCGTTACACCATCAGTGTCCCGCAAGGTTCCACGCTAGTGTTTTCTTCCATCGGCTACGCTACTCAGGAAGTAGTCGTCGGAACATCCTCCACGATAAATGTCGTGCTCCAGGATGACGTCGAGAGACTAGAAGATGCCGTAGTGGTCGGTTACGGTACGATGCGTCGTCGTGACCTCACGGGTTCCATTTCCCACGTGAAGACTGAGGAACTGACCGCCTACCCTGTTACGGATCCTGTTTACGCCCTTCAGGGCCGTGTCCCAGGAGTCGTGATCTCCCAGAACACAGGTAGCCCGGAAGGAGACTACTCCATCCGTATCCGTGGTGTCAACTCCATCAAGGGTAGCAACGATCCTCTGTACATTATCGACGGTATTCCTTCCAGTACTTCATCCATCAACACTTATGACATCGAGTCCCTCGAAGTCCTGAAGGATGCTTCCGCTACCGCCATCTACGGTAGTCGCGGTGCTAACGGTGTCGTCCTTATCACCACGAAGAAGGGTAAGTCAGGGAAGGCCAAGGTCCAGTACGATGTCCAGAGCGGTATGCAGTACCAGATCAAGAGGCTCGACCTTATGGATGCCCAGGAGTGGGCCCGCTTCTACAACATCTATCTCGTGAATTCCAACACCCTCGCCGAGGCACCGTTCTCCGATGCCGACATTGCTGCGATGGGCAAGGGAACCGACTGGCAGAAAGAGGTTTTCAAACCGGCTCCTACCACCAACCATAGTGTCACCGTCTCGGGAGGTTCGGATAACATCCGTTACTTCATAAGCGGTTCCGCAATGCTTAAGGACGGTCTGATCGACAACAGTTATTTCGACAAGTACAACATCCGCAGTACGATCGATGCCACTGTCAACAAGTACCTTGATGTTACTCTCAACCTGGGTTACACCATCATCGACAAGATGAACCAGACCGACGGTGGAGGTAACGGAGGATCCTCGATGATCGGCGGTACATTCTCTGCAGCTCCTACATTTACGGTTTTCGACGAGAACGGCAACTACAAGGATCTCCGTTCATGGTATCCCTGGTCTTCCCATGAGATCAAGAACCCTCTGCTCATGGCAAATGAGGCTACTTACCAGACCGTGACTGACCTGACCGACGCCAACATGTCACTTAAGTTCAAGCCGGTCAAGGGCTTGACGATCACTGCCAACTTCGCTACCGAGATTTCGGATGCCAAGTACCAGGCCTACACCACGGAGAAGTACATCTACGCAACTAATTCCGCTTCCATTACCGACACCCGCCGTGCATTCGCCCTCAACGAGGACATCATCAACTACAAGGCTACTGTCGGAAACCATGCTTTCGACCTGATGGGCGCATTCTCCTATCAGCAGAGCATAACCAAGACCCTGAATGCATCAGGAAGCGGCTACATCTCCGATGTCGCAAGAACCTACAATGTAGGAGCTGCCGAGACTCCGAACACTCCGTCCTCCAGTTTCTCCGAGTGGGTGCTTATGTCCTGGCTCGGTCGTTTCAACTATGTCTTCAAGGACAAGTACATGCTGACCCTCAGCTTCCGTGCTGACGGATCCAGCCGTTATTCCGAAGGCCAGAGGTGGGGATATTTCCCTTCAGGAGCTTTCGCATGGCGCGTTTCCGATGAGCCTTGGATGAAGAGTGTCCGCCAGATCAGCGACCTCAAGTTCCGCCTCGGTTACGGTGTGACCGGTTCGACGGCCATCTCTCCTTATGCCACCCAGAACCTCCTTTCTTCTGGGAAGGCGGCTACCGGCAGCGGCAACCTCACTTCCTACTATCCGAGCACTACCTATCCCAGCAGCCTTAAGTGGGAGACTACAGCCCAGTACAATGCCGGTGTCGACCTCGGTCTCTTCGACCAGAAGCTGAAGATTACCGCTGACTACTACTACAAGTACACCTACAACCTGCTGAACACCGTTTCCCTGCCTTGGTCCTCCGGTTACGTGAGCTCCACGGAGAACATCGGTAGCATGAGCAACAGCGGTGTCGAACTCAACGTCGATGCTGACATCGTCCGCACCCATGACTGGGGACTTACCGCCCAGTTCAACATCGCCCACAACACCAACAAGATCGTCAAACTTGCAGGTGGAACCGACATCAAGGGTACCAGCTATGCCAACTATGGTTCCGGTCCTATCAACATCCTCCGCGAGGGTTATCCGATCGGTAACTTCTGGCTCTATGAGTACGATGGCATCAATCCTGAGACCGGTAGGATGGAATATGTCGACCATGACGGCGACGGAAAGTATTCCGACGATGCCGACCGTATCATGGCAGGATCTCCGTTCCCGCTCTTTACCTATGGTCTGAACATCGGTCTGCGCTACAAGAGGTGGGACTTCAACTTCTTCCTCCAGGGCAGCCAGGGCAACAAGGTCTACAACCTCTCCAACATGAGGAACATGGCCTACAGCCAGGGTATGAACATCGAGAAGAGGGCTTGGGAATACAGCTGGAAAGAAGGTGCTGACAACAGCAACGCTTCGTTCCCTAAGATCACCAACACCAACTCCGGAAGGTATTCAACGAGGTTCCTCGAGGACGGTTCCTACCTCCGTCTCAAGAACATAACTCTTGCTTACAATGTCCCTGTCAGGCATTTCTTCTCCGGCCTTAGAGTCTTCGTGACGGCCCAGAACTTCCTGACCTTGACCAAGTACTCAGGAGTCGATCCTGAAGTCAACTCCAAGGGCGGTGACATCAACGTGGGTATCGACCACCTTTCCTACCCGAATGTCAAAACCGCTTCCATCGGTGCTACTGTCAATTTTTAAAGAATGACGAACATGAAAAAGTTATACATTGCCATTGCCGTCGTCTTCGCTTCTTTCTGCCTCTCTGCATGCCAGGAATGGCTTGATGAAACGAAGTACACCTACAACATCTCAACGGCGACATTCTACAACACGGAAAGCGAAGCCAATTCGGCCGTAGTTTCTGTTCTTGACATGATGCGTTCGGTCCACAATGCCAACTGGTTCTCCAGCCTTGAGATCAACACCGAGCACATCTACCCGAAGGGCGTCTACCAGGCTTCCGGAAACTATGCCGGTATCACCAACACCACTCACCTCCAGCGTTGCGGTACCAACTACCAGTACCTCTACAGGGCGATCATGAGGGCCAACACTCCACTGAGCCGCCTTCCTGAGGCTACAGGCATGTCCCAGGAGAAGATCAATGCCTACATGGGCGAGCTCTATTTCCTCCGCGCTTTCAATTACTGGAACCTCGTGCGTACCTTCGGTGCCAACCCGCTCAGGACAGAGGAGAACATGTACGAGTGGGATATTCCCAAGTCATCAGTATCCGACATCTACAATCTCATCGAATCCGACCTCCTGAAGGCAATCGCCAACTGCCCTGACAAGGCCAGGTACTATGACACCCCCTGCAAGAACTCAGCTAAGGCTCTCTATGCATGGGTCTGCCTTGACCTCAAGAAGTACGACGAGGCCAAGAGGTATGCCGGTGAGGTGATCAACAGCGGAGCTTATTCATTGGTACAGGTTTCCTCCGGTGACGAGTTCGCAGAGAAGGTCTTCGGAGAGGGCCTGACCACCACATCCGAGGAGGTCTTCTACATCAAGACCAACATGACCGACTCCAAGACCTGGGACTATCTTTCCTACACAGCTCATCCGCAGTACAAGTACGACGGTGTCCACACCGTCTGCAAGACCGGTTACTACACCCACTACACAGATCTTGACAATCCCGTGATCAAGAACTGGAGCGAGAAGGATCTCAGGCGTTCCCTGAATATTGCTCACTATGCCTTCTCAGCTACGACCTACGGAGAGAACACCTGCCTTCTCCTGAAGTACCGTGCACCTAATGCTTCCGGTTCCAAGTCCCAGATCGACATCCCTCTGCTGAGGTACACCGACGTCCTCCTGACCTATGCCGAGGCCTGCGCCCGTACCGGCGACATGAACAATGCAGTCGAGGCCCTCAACCAGATCAAGCGCCGCGCCTACGGCCAGGATCCTGCCGTCGCCGATCCCGAGCTCGATTACAAGGCTGCCGACTACTCGAACTACGATGAGTTCTTCTACGGAGCCCTCCTCATCGAGGAGCGCTACGAGACCTTCAACGAGGCCAAGCACTGGTTCTTCGAGGAGCGTCACGGCAAGTGGGAAGAGCTGGTACAGGCCAACTACCGTGTAGCCTGCCCTTGGCCGAGGACCGACCCGTCTTCGATCGGAAGGGAAATCACCATTGCACCGATGTGCCACCTGTGGAAGATTCCTGTAGAGGAGTTCAACTACAACAAGGCATTGGACGAGGCAAAGGACCAGAACCCTGGATATGCTAATTAATATGTCCAAGAAAATATGAGAAAAAGCATCCTTAAGGTCATGGCGGTGGTTTTCGCCGCCATGGCATTGGTCTCCTGCGCCAAGGAGAAGGAAGCCCCTATGAGGCTCCTTTACTGGAACATCCAGAACGGCATGTGGGACGGCCAGAACGACAATTACGACAGGTTCGTGAACTGGGTGAAGGCCCAGGACCCTGACATCTGCGTATGGTGCGAGGCTCAGTCGATCTGGCTGACGGATTCCGACCAGGCGATGCCGAAGGAGGATCGTTACCTTGTGGCTAACTGGGGTGAGCTTGCAGCCCGCTACGGCCACAAGTATTGGGGAATCGGCGGTCACAGGGACAACTATCCCCAGGTGATCACTTCCAAGTACCCTATTGAATATGTGTCCAAGATCGTTGGTGAGGAGCCCGACCTTGTCGTTTCCCACGGAGCCGGCTGGGCTACCGTCGAGGTGAACGGTAAGAAGGTGAACATCGTGACCCTTCACACCTGGCCCCAGGCCTATGCCTACCGTGCCGAGGACCGCGAGGCCTCCAAGGCGGAGCAGGGCGGCGACAAGTACCGTGCGATGGAGATGAAGTACATCTGCGAGCACACTATCGGGACCGTTCCCGAGGCGAAGGACCAGTTCTGGATGATGATGGGCGACTTCAACTCCCGCTCAAGGGTTGACAACGACAAGTACGGCTATGCCGACGACGATCCGAAGCTCCTCGTGCATGACTACATCCATGCCAACACTCCTTACCTCGATGTGATCAAGGAGAAGTATCCTGGCGAGTTCAAGCCCAGCACCGGCAGCAAGACGAGCCGTATCGACTTCGTGTACTGCACGAAGCCCCTTTATGACCGCATCACCTATGCCGACATCATCTGGGATGACTACACGACTCCGATCCGTGATCCCCAGAACCTTTCAAACTTCTGGCGTCCTTCGGACCATCTGCCGATCATAGTCGACTTCGACATGAAATAGAGCTTTCTGAGTCTTACGACTCCTATATTACAAAAAAGGATGACCCCAAGTCAAATTGACTTTCCGGTCATCCTTTTTCTGTGGAGATGGGCGGACTCGTATCGAGACTGCATTCGGCCCTACAGGACTCTAGAAAACATTGTTCTATGTTGAAGAAATGCAGGTGCAGGTATTGGATATTACCCAAATTTGTTACATTTTTGTAGTAGAATAATGGACAGAATGTAACAAATGATCCTAAAAAGACACATATCATTCAAGTTGCGTCCGTATGGTACAAAACGGACTGTTTACCAAATCCAACTGCACGTTACCTATGACTGCAACAGGGTAATGCTCTCGACAGGTTGCCAGATCACATCCCAAGAGGCTTGGGATGCTGAGAACCAATTGGTTGTTCCTGGATATCGGGGCCCAAAGGGAGAAACAGATGTGGAGATCAACAATACCCTGCGGAAAGAGAAGGATCAGATGGAGACTGCCTTCAAATACTATGAGGTAAACGAAGAAAGGCCTACATTAACCGAAGTCGTTGAACGTTATCAGGAGAGGCTTAATGGGAAACAGCCGAAAATAAGGGAAGGAAAAGAACCGGAAAAGAATGCACTACCAAAGAAGGATTTTGGATTGTTGGAAGTTTTCCAGATGTTTGTAACCGAATGTGGTGAGAAAAATGCCTGGTCCATCGGAACATTCAAGAAGATGGCAACGCTTAAAGAGGACTTGGTTTCATTTAAAAAGAACGTTTCCTTTTCTGATCTGGATGAAAAAGGGCTGACTGCATTCGTTCATTACTTACGGGAGAAGAAAGTCCTTAACTCTCCTCGGAAGAAGAAAGGAGACCGTGACGAATACGACGATGAAGATGTCATGGGGCTCAGGAATTCCACTATCCAGAAGAAACTGGGCTTCTTGAAATGGTTCCTTAAATGGGCTACGGATCGTGGTTATAATACCACCACCGACTTCAAGACCTTCCGCCCGACACTGAAAACCACCCAAAGAAAAGTTATCTACCTCTCCAAGCCGGAGCTTGAACGTCTGCGAAAGCTGGAAATACCTGCTGGCCTTCCCAGCCTTGAGGCCGTCCGAGACGTGTTCCTATTCTGCTGCTTTTCCGGACTGCGTCACTCCGACGTGTATAACCTTAGAAAAAACGACGTAAAGGAAGACCACATTGAGGTTACTACAATCAAAACGGGTGATAGTGTCTCCATTGAGTTGAACAATGTCACTCGCGATATCCTCCGCAAGTACAAGGATTATCCCTTTGCCGACAACCGAGTTCTCCCTGTCATCCAGAACCAGCCCATGAACAGGCATCTGAAGGATCTCTGTAAACTCGCCGGGATCAACGAGCAAATCCGAATCACGACTTACAAAGGTAATCAGCGAAAAGATGAAATCAAGGAAAAATGGGAACTCGTAGGTACTCATACCGGCCGCCGAACCTTCATCGTGAATTGCCTTTCTCTGGGCATTCCACCAAATGTTGTAATGAAGTGGACTGGTCACTCTGACTATAAAGCCATGAAACCGTATATCGACATTGTGGACAGTATCAAAGCAAGCGAAATGACAAAACTCGATTCATTACTTTAACGAACTATGTCAGCATCACAAACGGTCGTATCTCTAATCGGGGTGCTCGAGGATATCAACAGCCTCTCATCGGAATTTGGAAATAAGAAAGACACCGGATATTTATCCGTTGTGTATCAAAATGCAAGCAAACAATATAGAACGCTTGAAGAAGTGCTTGGTCCAAAGCCGGAGTTCCTTCCAACCCTTCTCGAGACCGAAACGAACAAAGCGCAGTATGAACGCTTGATTACTCCCTTGAAGCAACAGCTGTTATCGTTCATTAACTGGTATAATGCCAACGCTGAGACTATCAACGATTCTTTTTCGTATGAGGCCATTGAGAAAGTGATTGACTCCGAAGTCGAGTATAGATATGGAAAAGAAAGGAAGGAGGCGGAAGACGAGTATTATACTATTTGTGAAGACGAAAAGGTCTGGCACGCTCTTGCAAGGGCATATGGATCACGGTCCGACTGCGGAACGAAACCAGAGTCCATGTTAACAGAGGAAGATTGGAACTATATCTCGGGAAGTCTTGAGGAATTCAAGAAGCACTTTGATCGTACGGATGTGAATCTAAAACAGATGTACGATGAATACGAAACGAAGATCAAGCCCGAATGGCTACGCTGTTATAAGCTTCGCGAGGAGATTCATGATAAATGCAGACAATATAGGATTGATCTTTACCCCTTATTTGAAAGAGATGTTTTCCAGAAGATCAACCTGAAGTTGAATCCTCTGATTGAGGTACTTTCTCTTCACATTGGAGAAAGCTTAGATATGGGAGACAAAGAATCGAATTCCAAAGAAAAGACCGAAGGTACAGGCAAGCGAACGGGGACGTTTGAGGATCTTCGTCAGTGTATTCCTTTCCAGGAAGTATATGAGACCGTCATTCGAATAGCAAACAAACGGATAGCCTCCCATCAGAGAATCAACGGACCGTTTGGTTATGAACTTTTCACTCAATTAAAGGACTTTGGGTTTATCCATGAGAAAAAGTGTACAGTGGCACATTTCGGGGACCTGCTACTTAAAGAGTTCGGAGGCAAATGCTCATTTAAAAATGGCGGTGCCCTCTATGACGGGAAAGACACAATTGATATTGAACTTCGGAATGATATTCAGTCCGAATTTGGTGTAATCAAACAGAACTGTCAATAGAATCCTTACATATCCTCCAATGACAGGCCAATGTAACGAATGCCCCACTTCTTGTGATGCAGGACAATCCCTTTGGCCTTCTCTTTAACCTCAGCCAGGTTTATCTTTTCTGGATTGCGTTTAATTTCACCCAGGACGAGTTCCTTTTCGGCCTCATTGACGGCAATAAGATCGATTTCGTCCTTTCCGTCTTTCTTCTTCCAATAGTTGGTAACCAGGTTGTATCGACCAGTCTCGGCAAATGACTGCCTAAAATAGCGTTCCAGGACCAGACCGGAATATGAATCGTAGTCGGTCATTACCTTGGCAGTGAGCCATTCCAGATTGCCGACTTCTACGGCACTGCGATAGCGGTAAATGAATCGGAACCAGAAATTGAGGAAATTGTCGGATATGGAGTACTCCACGTTCTTAGACTTCTCTCCTGCCAGGTAGGGGCGCCTGCGGTCGATGATGCCGTAATCGTTTTCCAGCTTGTCCAGATATCCCCCTGCTTCCACTCCCGTATAGCTCTTGATTTCCCCGCGGGATGTCTCACCCGTCGCCAAAGCCGACAGGATGGAAAAGTAGTTGCCATAATCCTTCCCGAATTCGTCCCTGAGCATTTCCTGACCTTCATCCAGGAAGTAGGATCCTACCGAAAGAACGTCCCGGATGATTCCGTCCTTGGTTAGAGCCCCTCTAGTCACCAATTGTTCTACATATTTTGCGACGCCCCCGGTAATCATGTACATGGCCAGCAGGTCCTCGTTAGTGTAGGAGGGATTGTTGTCACGCATGATCTCCTTCAAGGTATCGATGGTAAAAGGACGGATCTTGAATCGGGCGGTGGCTCTTCCGTACAAAGGCTCTTCCTTGTCATCGAATATCTTCTTCATCTTGGAGTAGATGGAACCGCAGACCACCAGGTTGATCCGGCTGTCCTCCTTGTTGGTGTCCCATATGTTCTGGATGTCGGAAAAGATGGATTCACGTGCATGGGAAAGGTTTTGGAATTCATCCAGCACCAGGGTAAAATTGCGATGCTTGGCAATGCCCATAATCGCTCCCAGCAGGCGGGGAAAGTCACTGAAAGAGCCTATATCTTCGCCAAGGGTCTCCCTTACGATCTCAGCTAGTTCACCACAGAGCAGCGTTTCACTCTTCTTCCCTACGAAGAAATACACGAACGGTATATCCGTGAAAGACTTTTTGATGAGTGTGGTTTTGCCGATGCGCCGACGGCCAGTGATGACTGTCATCTGCGCATGTTTGGCGGACAGTGCCTCAATCTTCTTGAGCGCCGCCATTTCCTTTTCCCTGTCGTAAAACTTCATGGTGTATCAATTTTAGCAACAGCCATTACTGTAACGCCTGTTGCAATTCCATGCAAAGATAAGGATTAGTTTCAAAAAACAAAAAGATCGTTATAGTTCACAAGTCTGGAAAGAATCAGCGGAATTGGCGGAATTACGGCACACAGCTCCGCTAATTCCGCTCATTATCAATATGTTACAAGGATTATTCCGTTTATCTTTGCACCAGCCAAGCAGAGGTTCTTGGCTCCATTAGACCAATAAACAACTTTAACGATAAGGACATATGGACACAAATGTAAAGCAACTTCTGAACACTCCTGTCTGGCAAATGACCGGGGAGCAACAGTACCGCCTTATCCAGTATGCGCTTGGGAACGGCGGTCCGAACAGTGAATCAAACCCGGCAATGGTGACGGATACTCCTATCGCCTCCAGGCGCACACGTATAGCTGGCGTACATGCGCTCGCCCAATACATGGAGTGCTGTGACAGCCTGGTCTACAAGCTTCGGAGGGAGGGCGTCCTTGACGAAGCTATCATCTCACGAATCGGCAAAAAGATCGTTTTCGACGGAGAGATTGCTAGACGCTGCGCGAACGAGTTCCAGGAGCAGCAACGCCTCCAACGTTCCGATGATAGATAATACGCAGAGCAATGGCAGGGAATATCACCATTATAGAGCCCCGAGACAACTTCCAGAAAGTTGCAAAGGACATCATCTTTAACGAAGGGATCGATGTCCTCACGCTGGGCGTCTACGTGAAGGTCCTTTGCCTGGGGAAGAAATGGAAATTGAACGTCAGGGGACTTGCGACAAAACTAGGCATATCGGCAGATAAGGTCAGGGCATCATTAGCGGCCCTTGAGAAAACAGGATATCTCAAAAGAACCCGCGCCCATGATAAGAACGGAAAGTTCTGTGGTTGGGACTATTTGATAGGTTCCGAGCCTTTTACCGACATGGCCAAAATACCGACGTCGGCAGAATCCGATGACGGGCGAAAATCGATGTCGGAGAAAGTGGGGGATATAGATAGAGATGTTAGATTCCAAGATGAAGACTCATTGTCAAAAGAGGAGAAGGAGAAGGAGAAGGAGAAGGAGAAGGAGAAGTTCTCACCTCCTTCCCAGTCCGAGGTTATGGAATATGTCCGCTCTCGCGGATGGAAGGATCCGGAAGGATTCACTGACTTCTATCTTGCATACCACCGGAAAAGCGGATGGCGCAGAAAGGATGGAAGGCCTATAAACGACTGGAAGTGTAACATTCGTTCTTGGGAACCGTACGACAAGGATAGGGTCTTCTTTCATCCTAAAAGCTTCAAAGAGCCTTCGGTAGTATTACACCAGATGAGTGATGATGAGTTTATGAATAAGATTATACAGTAACCCTATGAAACCGCAATATATTATCCGTGACATCCCATTCCCGGAGACTGAAGGAATGGAACGCCAGGTGATAGCCGACGTTATCCAGTCTCCGTATATGATGGGCGACGTACAGCAGCTTATCCACAAGGGCTTCTTCACGAATCCTGACCGGCAAAGCATATGGGAGTTGATAGAGGATCACTACAACAAAGGCCTTTCCTTTGACATGCAAACCATCGCTGCAGAAATTGGAAAGCCTTTCTTCGACGAGATTCTCCCTGGCTTTTCCGATGCCGGCGGAACCGTCAGCGTAATCCAGCATGCTGCCCTTCTTCGTACCGGGGCTGCAAGGCGACGCGCCTATTGTGCCGCCATCTCGTTCCTGGAGAATGCCATGAATCCCAAGAACACAGAAGAAGACATTCTCTCGAGTACGGAGACCCTCTCCCGACTGGTTGAAGGAGAAGCGCCCCTTATGACAGAAAAGAAACTTGCTCATGGAATCAGCGATGTCAAGGAGGAAGCCCAAAAGATCAAGTCCCTTAAAGAACAGGGCAAAACCATCCGCATCCCGACCGGCTTCCATTATCTGGACGATTGTCTTAACAAGGGCTTTAAGCCCGGCCAGCTCATCATACTGGCGGCCCGACCTTCGGTTGGAAAGACGGCCGTCATGCTCCAGTTGGCCAAAACCGCGGCGGATTCCGACAACCCGGTTTTACTCTTCTCTCTTGAGATGACTTGTCCTGAACTTTGTGAGCGCCTCATCTTTTCCACAGGCGAGGTGCAGCCTTACCAACTGGCCAACGGCGACATTGAATGGCAGGCATTTGCCTTGGCTGAGGATATACTCAGCCCGTTGCCTATTTATATCAATGATTTCTCCAGGTCTCTTGATGAAATCGTGAGCCGCTTGACCCGTGCCGTCAAACAGGGCCGTTGCAAGATTGCCTTTATCGACTACCTCGGTCTGATCCAGGACACACTGAACCCTGGCTACAACAAACTATACCAGATCATCGCAAAAATCACGGGGGAACTCAAGGCTGTTGCCAAACGGCTCGGAATCCCCATCGTGCTATTGTGCCAACTGAACCGGGACCAGGCACGCGAAAAAAGGGCGCCTGAACTCTTTGACCTCCGTGATTCAGGATCCATTGAACAGGATGCCGACATTGTCATAATGCTGGAGCCACGCTACGATGAAGGACGCATCTTCGCCTGGCTCAGGAAGAACCGGAATGGCCCGCGTGACGTTGCCTTAGTACTGGTCCCCAATAAGACCTATTCTGCATTTGAGGAGGGACTTCCGGTTCAGGAACTCCGCACCCCTTGTAACGAACCCGTATCGAATAAAGACGATACGGGTGACTTGAATGATTTGCCGTAATGATAGAAGGACTTTGTCCATTTTTGATGGAGCTAGAGGGAATGGCACAAAGTACCATTCTTCTCGCCCTTAAGGGAACCCAAAAACAGCGCTTCGCTACCTTGTAACCGCGATTTGACACCATTATAAAATGCTTATATCATGAAAAAGACCAAGAAAGACCAGAAACCCACGACCATATCGGCCGATCCGAGCGTTCGGGATGCCCTGAAACAGATAGCGGAAAAGATGGGTATTACCCAGCGGAAATGCCTGTCCCTTATCATGGATGAGAAAGTCCACAGGGACAAGGTGAACAGCAGGAAGAAACGCGAGGAGTTCGAGCAACTCGATGTGCCCGAAGCCCTCAACCGGATCAACCGCCGGCTTGAAAAGATTGAGAAAAGGGAGAACCCGAGGGACACCATCGTATCCTTTTTCAGGACTCAGGAAAAAGAGATACTCAAACCGATGAGTGCCAGGATCGATACACTCCATTCAAAACTTCAGGACATCCTGGATGCGTTGAAGAGTATCCACTAATCATCCTGTCCGATGTATCCCAAACTTCAGAGCAAAGGTATCGCTGGCGGTCCCAATACCGGCAGCTGTGCCGTGTATGCCTATTACCTGGATCATGAGAGTCGATGGAAGAAAGAGCACGGGCAGGATGAAAAACGGATTCCCTTCTTTGACCCAGAGGGGAAGGCGGTATCATTGGAGACAGTCATCTCTGCCATTGACTCGAATAAGTCTGGACTGCATGTCGAAGACGCCAAATTCTTTTCCCTTATTTTGAATCCCTCCGAAAAAGAAGCAGCCAAGCTGGGCGGTACGCGGGAGGAGAAGATGAGTTCCCTCGGCATCATGGTCGACAGGATGATGGACCGCTACGCTGAGGGGTTCAACAAAGAAGGGGTCCAGACGCATCAGGATCTTCTCTATTTCTACACCATTCACGAATACCGCGAGAATGATGATGGTACGGTCCGGCCCGGAATCCATGTCCACATCATCGTCAGCAGGAAAGATAAGACCGGGAAGTACAAGCTTTCTCCGATGACAAATCACCGGAGCGGGTCTTCCGGGGTAATCAAGTCCGGATTCAACCGGGATTCCTTCTACCGTGATTGCGAGCGCATCTTTGACACCACCTTCGGATATCAGAGGCGGATCAGCGAGTCCTATGACTATAACAACACGATGACCCATGGGAGCAACGAGGAGAGGGCTGCCATGATTCAGGCATCCGTTCAGGAAGAGCAGATCCGTCAACAGGTGACGGCGTCCCTGGCCAGGCGTGCTGCCCGGCTGGCCCAAGAGGCGGCTACCGAGGAGGCAAAGCGCCAAAGGCAAGCAGAACTGGCCCGTCAGAACGAGGAGAAAAAGAAGAGAAACGAATTCTGGAACAGCTACCACAGCTATTACCGGCCGACCATTGACGAGTTGAAGAAACAGAGCAATGCCGCATTTTCCCTCTATGACGACATCAAGGCGCAAAGAGCGGACCTCTGGGAAGAGACTTCTGATCAGTACCGCAAACTGAAATTCACCTATGATCTCCTCTTGACCAAACAGAAAGAACTGAGAAGGGCCCGCACGTATAAGGAACTCCTGCGCATCTTTACGAAGATGATGCTCTTCGTCAACCCGCTTCCGGTTCTGATCGCGAGCCTGGCGCTTCAGGTTCTTCTCGAAGGCAAGAAACTGTATGACCGGGAAAAGATTCAGGTCTTGCGCAAACAGGTCGTTTATATCCGTGAGGAGATCGAGTCTCTGAAAGCCAAGCAGGACAAACTGAAGCACGCCCAGCACGATTCTCTCCGTCAGTATATCGAGGTAAAGGATAAGAAAGCGGAACTGACTCAACAGATTCAGGCTCTCAAGAAAGAACTTGAACAGCCTCGCGTGGAAATTGACCTGGACAGTGTAGCTAAAGAACTCTCCAAAAGGAAGACTGCCCAGGAGGAATCCTCAATGAGCCAGGTTTACGCTGCATTCGGGATCTACGGAGCAATGATGTCAGCCGAGACAAAAGTAGATCTGGAACTTGATCTTTTGAGCAGAAACAATTTCATTGAGCCTATCCTTCATCCAAACGGAGGTGTAGCAGACTTTAATCTCATCGTCGATGGGATCACTTTGCTTGCAAGTAGGGCATATTCCGATGAGAAACTTGCCGCCATGCTGGAGAAATGGTGCGGTCTTACTGGGCAGATACCCGCCCATCGACTTGCGAACAAGGTCGAGGATAATGATACCGTTAAGTCATTATCTACAAATCAAGAACAGAAAATAGAAAACTATTCATATGGAAAACAAAGAACTCGTTGATGCATTGATACAGGTGCCAGGGCTTGTTGAGGCTGCGAAAACATTCAAGGAAATATCGGGACACATACTATCTTCAGTGGCGGACGCCATCAAGAAGCGTCCTCAAGCCGAGATACCCGATTCGGAACTGCAAAAAATAGCTGCAACTCCCTGTGCTCCTCCGGAAATGGACTCATTCGTTAAGGAATTCGCGTATAAGGTTGCAGTGGCTATCGGACCCATCATTAAGGACAAGGTTAATGAAGCCTTGAAGGATGCCACTGTTACGGTGCAGCACACCCATTCCTATTGTTTCGAAAGAGACCTGAAGGAAGTCGCGGATACTCGTTTAAGAAAAAGGTGTATTGCTTTTGGTTTAACCTCGCTGGTCCTTGCCTCTATTATTACAATCATCGGCATCGCTCATTTCAATAGTGAAACCTACTGGGGGAGACAGTTCAACAAAGTATATGTTTCCCCTTATCTCACTGAAGAGGAAAGGGAGACCATGCAACGGAAATACCTCACAGTAGCCATTCTCCCTACGGAGTATCACAAGGATCCCTCAAAGGCCAAAGAACAACTCAAACGTACCAAAGCTATTCTCAAGAAGCGTAAGAAAGAATTGAAGAAGAACAACTGATTCACCTTAGACTAGCAACTTATAAACTGACAGTCACTTTGCCTTGGTAAGCATGATTATCGGATTCGAATCCTCTGTTATTCCTGGTAAGCCGTGATTCTTAAAGAAGGCGAAGGCCTTTTGCGAATCCTCTGTGGTAATGTCTTTATAGTAGGTGTAATTGAGGGTTGCCGGATCAAATAAGTCGATCAGCATGTCTCCATACTGCCAGCGAGGGCTGAACTCCGTGTTAAAGTCT
>CADCJX010000020.1 GCA_902801885.1 uncultured Bacteroidia bacterium | reverse complement strand
TAGGTAATATCCAATACCTATACCTGCATTTCTTCAGCGTAGAATAGTGATTTGTAGAGGCCTGTAGGGCTGAATGCAGTGTCGATACGATTCCGACTACCTCCACTTTCAAAAAGAGGCACTTACGTTTCGTAGGTGCCTCTTTTGGTTTTGTTATCCCCTGATGATCTCGACTTCGCCGTCCAGGCCGATCTTTATGATCTGTGATGACTCTCCGGTCGCTCCGGCTTCGAGCCTGGGGTCTACCACGTAGTCTACTGCTCCGGTGATAGCCTCCGGAATGCCCTTGAATTTCCTCGGAGTCGGCTCTCCGGAGATGTTGGCCGAGGTTGACACTATAGGCCGTCCGAGCTTGTAGGTAAGCTGGCAGCAGAATTCCATCATGGGGATCCTTATTCCTACGGTACCGTCTGCAGCCACAGTGTTATAGGCCAGGTGGTATCTGTCAGCCTTCGCGCTCTCTCCATCTGCCGGTGCAGGATAGGTCTTTGCTCCGGGGTAGATCAGCGTCATCGGCTTGTCGTTGACTTCCACGAGGTCTACTGCCATAGGTGGAATCTCATTGATGTACTTCGCAATCTGGTCCATGTTGCAGGCCAGGAGCACAAGCGATTTGCTGTCGGAGCGCTTCTTGATCGAATATATTCTAGCGACCGCTTCAGGATTGGTGGCGTCGCATCCAAGCCCCCATACTGTGTCGGTAGGGTAGAGGATCACTCCTCCGTTCCTTAGGCATTCCAATGTCTCGCCCAGGACTCTTTCTATATCTTTTTTCAGCATATTCAAATAGTTCTATTCAATGAAATGAAGGTAAACTGCCGTGGTGGCGGTGACGGCTGCAGTCTCTGTCCGGAGCCGGGACGGTCCAAGGTGAACCGGAATGAAACCGTTTTCCAAGGCCTGCTGCGCCTCCTCAGGAGAAAAGTCGCCTTCAGGACCGATCATTATTGTGATCTTTGCTCCCTTCGGGACCCCCTTAAGCACATCTTCAACCGAACGCCTCAGGGTCTCTCCCTCGAAACAGTAGCAGATCATTTTTATTCCCGAACCTGCAGATGCTATGAAATCCTTGACGGTGACAGGTTCTTCTATGACGGGAAGCTTGGCCTTCAGGCTCTGTTTCATGGCGGAAAGGGCAATCTTCCTCGACCTCTCGGTCTTGAACACTTTCCTCTCGGATCTTTCTCCAATCACCGGAGCAATCACGTCGACCCCGAGTTCAGTGGCCTTTTCCACGAACCACTCGAAGCGGTCGTTGTTCTTCGTAGGACAGACCGCCATCGTGAGCGAATAGTCATGGCCTCCCCATCCACAGGAGCTTTCCATTATCTCCGCACAGGCACCCTTGGGGGAATCATCTGTCAGCCGGCACCTCATCATCGTGCCCATCCCGTCGACCACGACGATTTCGTCCCCGACGTGATGCCTTAGCACCCTGACGCAGTGGACGCTTTCTTCCTGGTCGAGGAAAACCTTGCTTCCGGCAGCTTCTTTTGCGTAGAATATCTCCATGGCGCAAAGATACCAAATTGACTCAAAAAGACTATCTTTGTGAATATGAAAATTGGCCTTATTTCCGACACCCACGGGGTTTTCGCCACGGATGTAAAGAAGTTCCTGGAGCCTGTCGACCAGATCTGGCATGCCGGAGACTTCGGGACCCTCGCTTGTGCTTCAACGATCGAGGCCTTCAAACCTTTGGTGGGAGTCTATGGCAACTGCGACGGCCAGGATGTCAGGCAGGTCTATCCCCGCTACACCCATTTCGAGTGCGAAGGGCTCAGGGTCCTTATGACCCACATCGGCCTCAGGCCGGGGAGTTACTGGGCCTATGACACTAAACGGCCTTTGTACGACATTTTCGCAAAGCAACTCCTCGACATGTACCATCCGGACATATTCGTCTGCGGCCACACCCACATCCCTCAGGTGTACCGTGAGGATAGGATGGGCTTCTTTTTCATGAATCCGGGAGCCTGCGGCTTCCAGGGTTCACGGGACGTGCCGCGCATGGCTCTCCGGTTCAATATCGAGGCCGGGAAGATTTCCGGATTTGAAAAATGTGAGTTTTCTTGGAATATTGATAAGCCATGAAAGAAAAGACGGTTTGGTTCTGCAATAATTGCGGCAACGAGTACCCTAAGTGGATGGGGCGCTGCCCCGCCTGCGGTGAATGGAACACCCTGACAGAGCAGAAGATAACTCCTTCAGTGGGAAAGGCTTCCGCAGGAAGCCGCATGCCAGGTGAAGGCCGTAAACCGAGGAAACTGTCCGAGATAGATTCTTCTTCGGAGGCCAGGATTTCCATGAACAATGAAGAAGTGGACAGGATCCTCGGAGGTGGAATCGTCCGTGGTTCGCTTGTCCTTGTGGGTGGAGAACCCGGCATAGGAAAGTCGACATTATCCCTCCAGATCCCTCTTGGCTGTCCTGCGCTGAGCACATTGTATGTCACCGGAGAGGAGAGCGAGAGGCAAGTGAAGATGAGGGCTGACCGTCTGGGAGGTGACCCGTCCAACTGCAGGATCTACAGTGAGACCCTGATCGAGAATGTGATCTCCGAGGCCAGGCAGATAAACCCGGACCTGATGATTGTGGATTCTGTCCAGACAATGTACACGGAGTCAGTCGATTCCACTCCCGGATCCGTCTCACAGATCAAGGAAGTTGCTGCAGTGCTCCTGAGGTTTGCCAAGGAAACAGGGATTCCGGTTATCTTGATCGGCCATATTACCAAGGAAGGCTCGATAGCCGGCCCGAAGATCCTGGAGCACATCGTGGATGTAGTCCTTCAGTTCGAGGGCGAGAACAGGGGTTCCTACAGGATCCTCCGCAGCATAAAGAACCGTTTCGGATCGACATCCGAACTGGCTGTCTTCGAGATGACGGGGAAGGGACTCCGTCAGGTGGCCAATCCATCCGAACTGCTCATCCCTATGCATGAGGAAGGCTTGAGCGGTACTGCCGTAGCAGCCATGCTGGATGGCACAAGACCTTTCCTCTTCGAAGTCCAGGCACTTGTCAGTTCTGCCGTCTATGGTACGGCCCAGAGGTCTGCTACCGGTTTCGACACCAGGAGACTTAATATGCTGCTTGCCGTCCTGGAGCGCCGTGCAGGATTCAAGCTGGCCCAGAAAGATGTGTTCCTGAATATGGCCGGCGGACTGCGCGTCAACGATCCGGCCTGCGACATGGCCGTGGTCTGTGCGGTCCTTTCATCCAATTTCGACCTGCCCATTCCTCCGGACAACTGCTTTGCCGGTGAGATCGGCCTCAGCGGTGAGATCCGGCCGGTGGCCCAGGCCGACAGGCGGATTGCCGAAGCCGCCAGGCTCGGTTTCAAGAAAATATTCATTTCATCTTTCACCTCGGTGGAGAGGAAGGCTAAAGGATCTTCGACTGGCTCTGGGACGATCGAGGTGGTCAAGGTGGCCGATGTCCCTGCCTTGGTAAGGGCATTATTCAATGGATAATTAGCTATCATGAGGAAATACTCTTTCATCTTCGTTATCGCACTATCTATCCTTTCCCATTCCTGCGACACCCCCGGTGCAGCGGATCTCTCGAAGGATGAGAAGGCCCTGATTGCAGGGTCCGACTCGTTGATGAGGGTGCTGACGGTTTATGACAAGGATGATTCACTGTTATTGAGAAATGCCTCTATTGATTTTACAGACAGGGACCTTCTGAGCAAGGATTTCGAAGCTTTGGCTGCGAAGATGCTCCATACCGTCCAGGATCCAAGCCAGGACGGTGTCGGTATCGCCGCCCCTCAGGTCGGCCTTAACCGCAGGGTAATCTGTGTTTTGAGGTATGACCTTCCAGGGGAGCCGTTCGGGGTATATCCGAATGCACGCCTGGATTCCCTATGGGGAGAGCGTCTCTCCGGTCCGGAGGGTTGCCTTTCGATCCCCGGCTGGGCGGGAAGCGTGCCGAGATATCAGAACATAATAGTCTCATATACCGATCCGGAGACCCTCCAGACCGTGAAGGAAAGGGTCGAAGGCTATACCGCCGTAATATTCCAGCATGAGATCGACCATCTCGACGGCATCCTTTACACTGACCGTGCTGATTCCCTTTGGGTTGATGAGCGGTAACCTGGCCTGACAAAATAACAAGGCGAAATATTTTGATATCTGCGCCCCGTCCCGTGCCCAGATTTACACCCGCATCATGAAACTTTCCGAAGGTCAGGACTGGCAGTTCGATTACGAGACCTTCGTGAAGTGGGATCAGGCCCATCCGACTAAACAGTCAACGTCGCCCTCGACCAGGACAAATCACGTGGAGGTTGACGAGGCGGAGAACGAAATATGCGTTCCTCCTGTGATCATCAACAAGACTTGGCGTCAGATGATCCGTAAGTAAGGATATTGCGAAATTTTAACTATCTTTGTAGCGAATTTCAAAACAGATAGAAAGTTATGAATCTTCGTGACATTAAGAAGGACATAAAAGAAATGTAATTATTGATGTCAGATTATAGAGAAACAGGCCGCATCACTGCGGCCTGTTGTTGTGTTAATGATTCTGTAGAATCTGCATATGTCGACGTTGTAATGCCGTCAGGATACTGCGTTCCGTCATGGGCGTTAGACCAGAAAATGTGGTTTTGGCCTTCAATTCATCTAATGGCATCTCAAGCAGAAGCTTGGCAATGCATTCATCGGCAAACGAATTGGTGACTGTATCTAAGCCGGTAAAGTCAAGGACAACTTTCTCGTCTCCATTCAAAAGTGGACGGAGATCGGCCCTGATCCGAGCTCCGAGGAGACGTGTTCCCATACTGTCTCCATATTTGGAAAACTTAAATACTACCATAATTTATCTAATCCGGAATTATCTTCCAAAAACAATTCATTGAATTCCTCTGCCGGGTCTGTTCTATGGTCTACCACAGAAGAAGGATCGATATCCATGTTGGAGCGCAATTCAAAATAAACGATAGTTCCAGACCACGGAGCTGATTCAGTGACGTGCATATCACCATTGGCCGTTAGCGTATGGCTTCCGGAGCGGACAATCAGTTTGTGACCGGCTGTATTGATTAATCTTGATGTGGAATATAGGCCGAAGCCTAGACCTTTACCATCTGACACCTTGTCCTTGATGCAGTATTCCAGAGCCTTGGGCTCTGTGATTGAAGAATACTCGTTGTTCTGAGCGAGTGACGCTTGAATACCCATCCCGTCATCGGCAACAAGGATCTGAATCAGATGCTGCTCTTCAGAGTAGTTGGTAATGACAATGCCAACTGTTTTGCCGGAGTGAATAAGCACGTTATCCATTACCTCGTAGAAGCAATAACTCATAGCCTGAAGCAGAGAAGTTTCCACTTCAGGTTGATGAATCAGTACTTCTACCAATCTGCGGTACACCTGCTGGATGTTCTTTTCATCGAACATCTCGATGCAGACATTCCAGGCTTTAGGAAAGTACTGATGAAGTAATGTGTCTACGTTCATAAAACGGCAACTTAATTGTCTCACGCAAAGATAACAATGCGCTGTGAGAAAACAAAATCAGCCAGGTCGCCGGACTAAATTACGGAGATACAGAGACTGTGTAGTCTTACAGGTTGATTATCAGGTGGTTCCGTAACTGATCTCTCCGATTTGAAGAAGCTCGTTTTTGGGAAAGCCTGTCTCTCAAGTGAATAGCGATTACGAGTCTGGCCAGTAAGGCCATGGATCTTTTTGATTAGTTGATTCTTATGTTTATATTTATAGACAAATTAATAAATCCTCAATATGTTACGTAAGGTATTGCTGGCCACATCCTGCCTGATGGGAGTTGTTGCATGCTCCACCAATTCAACCTGCACCATTACAGGTTCTGTCAGTCCACAACTGGATAGCGTTTATCTGTTGGATGCGGCAGGAAAACGTCTGGATGCCACCGCTGTTCAAGATGGTGTGTTCACCCTGACCTGCGAGAGGAATCCCCAGTGCGGAGTCTCCGTCATCACCGTGCCGAAGGGAGACCCTGTCAACTTGATTCCAGACAGCGAAGAAATCAATGTTACTATAAAAGATGGGATGGTTACCGTAGGCGGCAGTCCGCTTTCGGAAGAACTCCAGGAACTCCAGCAATGGATGATGAATCTATTTACGAGCTACAGCAACAAGTCGATGGCGCTGTCGGAAAGCGGGGATGAAACAGGCGTAGAAGCTCTCATGGAAGAAATGGAAAAAGCCATGGCCGAACATTGCAAGGAGATTTATCTGAATCATTTGCAGGATCCTGTAGGGGTGCAGGCCATGTCCATGCTTGTCTTTGACGCCCCCGACGAAGAATTCATCCGTCTCTATGAACAGGGCGGGGAGTGCATCCATGCTGATGCTAGGATTGCAGGTCGATACGAGTCCCTTACCGCGAGCAGAAGAACAGTCATCCAGTTGGACACCGCAGGGAAAGATTTCATCGAAACCAAGGGTGACATGTCTGATTATATCGGTCACGGGTCCTATGTCCTGGTGGATTTCTGGGCCTCCTGGTGCGGCCCCTGCCGGGAAGAGACGCCGTTTGTCGTCAAAGCCTACAACGACTATAAGGACAAAGGCCTAGTCGTTCTGGGAATACCCGTCCAGGACAAGTCGGATGCGACAAAAGAGGCCATGAGACAACTGGGGATCCATTACCCACAGTTGCTGGATCCGGGAGACGCCCTTGCCGAGGAATATGGAGTGACCGGCATTCCTCATCTCTTCCTCTTCGGCCCCGACGGGAAAGTCCTTCAGGACGGAATGCGGGGCGAAGGAATCGATGCCGTCCTGAAACCGATATTTCAAAAATAATCACTATCTTTGTAGCGAATTTCAAAACAGAAAGAAAGTTATGAATCTTCGTGACATTAAGAAGGACATTGAGTATGTGATCGGTGCATTCATCGACGATTGCTCGCTTTTCAGCTCTGTCAACAACAAGGCAGACGATGAGGCCCTCGGCGGACTGCTCGACGAGGCTGTCAATCTCTACAACGATCTTAAGGACAAGGTCAATGTCAAGGTTGAGGGTACCAAGGGTGCCTATTATGCTTCCATCCGCAAGGAACTCCTCGAGAAGACCGATGAGCTCTATGCCAAACTCAGCGAGATAGTCAAGAAAGCAGGCAAGACTGAATAAGCTCTCGTCCAGGATAGATTTATCAAGGGGAGGGCCACAAGGTCCTCCTTTTATTTTATAAAACGAACATAGAAATGAAAGTTGCTGTAGTTGGCGTGACCGGACTGGTCGGTACCAGGATGGTCGAAGTCCTCGAAGAGAGGAATTTTCCTGTGGATGAGTTTATTCCGGTGGCCTCTGGAAGGTCTGCCGGGAAGCTGATCTCTTTCAAGGGCAAGGATTATCCAGTCGTCACCGCCGAGGAGGCGGTCGCGATGAAGCCCGATCTGGCCCTGTTCTCAGCCGGGGCTGACATCTCAAAGGAGTGGGCACCGAAGTTCGCGGAGGTAGGATGCCGCGTTGTTGACAATTCCTCCTGCTGGAGGATGGATCCTACCAAGAAACTGGTCGTTCCGGAGATCAACGCCGATGTCCTTGAAAAGGAGGACTATATCATTGCCAATCCCAATTGTTCCACCATTCAGATGCTTCTTCCCCTGGCTCCCCTTCATGAGAAGTACACGATCAAGAGGATCGTCGTCTCGACTTATCAGTCTGTCACCGGTTCCGGCACCCCTGCCATGAACCAGATGCAGGCTGAGCGGGATGGAGGGAAGTGGGGTGAATATCCTGCCTTCTACCACTATCCTATCGACCAGAATGTCATCCCCCACATCGACGATTTCCTCGAGAACGGATACACCAAGGAGGAAATGAAGATGGTCAACGAGACTCATAAGATCCTGAGGGACGATTCCATAGGGGTCAGCCCGACCACGGCCCGCGTGCCTGTGCTCGGCGGCCATTCGGAGTCCATCAACCTTGAGTTCGAAAAGGACTTCACCCTTGAGGATGTAAGGAATATCTGGTCTAAGACAGAAGGCGTTACCATCCAGGACAATCCTGACGAGTTCGTCTATCCGATGCCTCTCTATTCATTGGGCAAGGACGATGTCTTCGTAGGTCGCCTACGCAGGGATCCTTCAGTGAAGTATGGACTGAATTTCTGGTGCGTCAGCGACAACATCCGGAAGGGTGCTGCAACCAACGCAGTGCAGATCGCAGAAGTCCTGTTGAAGAAAGGCTGGATTTAACTATTCCCCGGCAATATGCTTTTCCCAGGCCCAGGCGGCGGCGAGGGTATCCTCGATGTCGCGCTCGGCCTTCCATCCAAGTTCCTCGTTGGCAAGGGTCGGATCCGCCCAGATGGCGGTGACGTCGCCAGGTCGGCGAGGCGCTATTTTATAGTTCAGTTTCAGGGAGTTGGCCTTCTCGAAACCGTTGATCAGCTCCATAACTGATAGGGGCTTTCCGGTGCCGATGTTGAAGATCTCATATTCATTCTTCATCTTGTCTTCGAGCATCCTGCGGACGGCGAAGACATGGGCTTTGGCAAGGTCAACTACGTCGATGAAGTCTCTCTGGCAGGTTCCGTCCGGGGTGGGGTAGTCGTTACCGAAGACAGAAAGGCATTCCCTCTTGCCGATGGCTGTCTGGGTGATGAATGGTACGAGGTTGTTGGGCACTCCGCGGGGAAGTTCGCCGATAAGGGCGGAAGGATGGGCTCCGATCGGGTTGAAGTAACGGAGAGCGATTCCTCTTATTCCTGAATATGCCTTCACGCTGTCGCGCAGGATGTCCTCGCACATCTGCTTCGTGTTGCCGTACGGCGAGGTGGCGGGCTGCCTGGGGGATTCCTCCGTGACGGGGAGCTTCTCCGGTTCTCCGTAGACAGTGGCGGAAGAGGAGAACAGGATGTTTCCGCAGCCGTGGGCCTTGGCGCTTTCTATGACGTTGATGAAGGATTCGAGGTTGTTCCTGTAGTACTTCAGGGGCTCGGCAACAGACTCGCCTACGGCCTTGAAGCCTGCAAAATGGATAACCGCGTCGATCTCGTGGGTGGTGAACAGAAGCTCGGTAGCGACCGGGTCGCAGAAATCCATCTTCACAAAGGGTATGTCTTCGCGGCCGGTGATCTTTTTAACCCCTTCGAAGCAGGTCATGTCGCAATTGGACATGTTGTCTGCCACTATCACATCATAGCCAGCTTCAAGGAGTTCCACCGTCACATGACTGCCTATGAATCCGGCACCGCCGGACACGAGAACGCACTTTTTCATATTCATTCAGTTGTTAATGAAATCCAAAGTTAGTGTTTTTTGCTAAATTTGTGAATATGAGTACCCTCAAAATGACACTTGCCGCAATCATGGCGGCATTTTCCCTCGCATCGGTTTCAGCCCAGGTGCCAGCCGCAAGAAAAGCTCCCGTAAAGAGCAAGGCTCAGAAATACATCGAACTGGCCGCCAGGAACGAGGCGCTGGACGATGCTTCTTTCGGTGTCCTGGCGATGACAGAAGGGGGAGACACCGTGGCTGTATGGAACTGTGGCGGGAGGCTGGTACCTGCTTCGACCATGAAACTCATCACTGCCGGCGCTGCGATGCACCAGCTCGGCCCGGATTTCAAGTTCACTACCAGGATAGGCTACAGCGGAGTTGTCAAGGACGGGGTTCTTGACGGGGACCTTTACATCGTCGGCGGGGGAGATCCTACGATAGCATCAAAGGATTCCATAGCCCTTTCCAAGGAAAGGCTTTTCGCCCAGTGGAAAGGTTTTCTCGACAAGGAAGGGATCAGGAAGATAGGCGGCCGGGTCATAGGCGACGGCCGTTATTTCGATGGTCCGATAGACCGGGACACCTGGTCCTACCAGGACATCGGCACGGCTTACGGCACCGGAGGTGACGGACTCTGCTTTTACGAGAATGCAATCGACATGAAGGTCTCTGCCGGACCGTCGGTCGGTTCCCCTGTCAGTTACATGGTTTCCTACCCCTCGCTTCCCTGGATGAAATACGGCTTTCTCGGAAAGACCGGCAGGGCAGGAACCGGCGACCAGCTCTACATGTTCACTTCGGAATTCCAGCCTTACGCTGAAGTCCGGGGATCTTTCGCCATTGACAGGAAACCTAAGACCGAGGAATTCTCCAACAAGTTCGGGGCATACACCTGCGCCCATTTTTTCTGTGAATATCTCAGGTCATCCGGAATGGAAGTCGTCCTGGGCTGTGCTGACGTCAGGAACGGAAGGGTCCGAAACGACCTTTCTTCGCTGGCGAACGGGCCCTATGCAGCAAAGGTTGACGATCTCAAGATGATCGGGATGACATATTCCCCGTCATTGAAAAGGATTGCCAGGGAGACCCTGTTGGAAAGTGACAATTTCTACGCTGAGACAATGTTCAGGATCCTCGGCCGCAGGTTGAGGCATTCCGCGAGCCCTGACTCCTGCAAGGCAGCCATGGCTGACGTGCTTAAGAAGATGGGTGCAGATCCTTCCCGGCAGCAGATTGACGACGGGAGCGGCCTTTCCAGGTACAATTATGTCTCTCCAGAGTATTTCGTCAGATTCCTTTCGGCAATGATGGACAGTCCTGTCTTCGGGGACTACATTGAGACCCTGGGCCAGCCTGGAGGAAGACATTACGAGTCCCGCCTGCGCGGAGAACCTGACGCCCTCAAGTCCAGGGTCCACCTTAAGAGCGGGTCGATGGGTGGGGTGCGCTGCTTCAGCGGCTACATTGAGCCCTCGGTCGGATCGAAATCGGATGCCATCATCTTTTCGGTCATGACGAACAACGCCATAGTCCCTGCCAGCAAGGTCGATCCAGTCATAGACAGGATCATCAGCCTCCTTGCGTCTGATAACTGATTGCCTCAGCGGTTGAACAGCTTTCCCTGGAAGGTATCGCGCTCTTCTAGACGTCTATCGAGAAGGCGGAGGATTCCATCGTTGCGGATCAGCCCCCATGGAGTCTCATTGACGAAGCGTGGCGGGACTTCTCCGGCGACCCTTTCGATGTAGAGGTCGGGCCTTAACCGCTCCAGGATGTCGATGACAAGGTCGAGATATTCATCGAGCGGCAGGCGCAGGAAGTCTTCTGGATTCTTTGAATATTCAACCTCCATCTTCGTCCCTTTCACGATCTGAAGCTGATGGAACTTCACCGATGTAAGGGGCAGGGAAGAGATCAGGTCACATTGGTCCAGAAGCATCTCCCTTGTTTCGCCCGGGAGGCCCAGGATAAAGTGGGCACCGACGTCCAGCCCCCTTGAGGCTGTCATCTCAACTGCCTTGCGTGCACATTCGAAGTCATGTCCGCGGTTGATCCTCTCCAAGGTGTTGTCATAGCAGGATTCGATGCCGTATTCGATGGTGATTATCTGGGAAGGGAGGGAAGCGAGGTAGTCGAGCTTCTCTTCGTCGATGCAGTCGGGGCGGGTGCCTATGACAAGCCCGACCACCGAGGGGTGGGAGAGAGCTTCTTCATAGAGCCGCTTCAATTTGTCGAGCGGTCCGTAGGTGTTGGAATATGATTGGAAATAAGCGAGATAGTGCTTGACCCTGGGATAGCGTCCGTGGTGGAACTCGATCCCTTCGTCAATCTGGTCCCAGAGGGATTTGCCTGCAGTGCTGTAGCCTGGGTGGAAGGCGGCGTTGTCACAGTAGGTGCAGCCTCCTGTCCCGAGGGTGCCGTCCCTGTTGGGGCAGCTGAAACCGGCGTCCAGGACCAGCTTCTGAAGCCGTTCACCGTACTTCCTGCGATAGTGGCCGGCGAACGAATTGTACCTCTTGCCTTCGGGAAAATCAAACATAACCTTGCAAAAGTAGCGATTTGTGAATATTTTTACAATCGTTATGAACAAGTGCGCAGCATATCTCCTGATGCCGGTCCTGATGTTTCTCTCGATTGGCCTGCATGCCCAGGAAAGGGCCGTGGTGGAGTTTTCGGCAAACATGATGAGGGAGAATCCTGACTATGCCGCCGAGCTCGGTGACCAGTCTTTGATGGGTACCGTTGTGGAAGTCCTTGGGCAGGACGGTTACTGGGTGAAGATCAGGACCCCAGAACCCTACACAGCCTGGGTGACCGACATGGGTCTTGTCCGGATGGATGAAAAGGGAATACAGGACTATCTTGAAGCTCCGAAATACATCTGTACTGTTCCATATTCACACATCTATGAGGAACCTTCCCTTAAATCCGGGATTGTCTCCGAATTGCTGATGGGTGACGTCGTGAGGATAATGTACAGGACTATTACCCACAGGCGAGGCCGGTACAGGGGCTACGAAGAGGGCCGTGCGGTTCTGACGAAGAAATTCGTCGGAGTCGTCCTCCCTTCGGGGAAGACAGGCTATGTCCCTGCCGGTGACGTGGATGTGTTTTACAAGTGGGCAAAGGATAAAAAGGCCGCGAGCGGTGATGCTGCAGGTTTCGCAAGGGACATAGAAGCCACGGCGAGGCTTTTCCTCGGAGTTCCGTACCTATGGGGAGGCTCTTCCATCAAGAACGTAGATTGCAGCGGACTGACCCGCAGCGTCTTTTTCTCCAACGGAGTCCTGCTGCCACGGAACGCGTCCCAGCAGGGTAGGATAGGTGCTGATGTGAGGTTGTTCAATGATTCCGGAGAAACCGACTGGAGCGCCCTGGAGCCTGGAGACCTTGTCTTCTGGGGCAGGGAAGCTACGGATGAGGCTCCTGCGAAGGCTACCCATGTAGGAATCTATCTTGGCGACGGGAAATTCATCCATTCCTCCCAGGTGGTGAGGATCAGTTCCCTTGACAGGAATGATCCTGATTTCTATGACAGGAAGCCGATAATGGCCAGACGGATCATCGGTCACGTAGATGAAACAGGCTCCGGAATAGTTTCGATATTCCAGAGCCCTGATTATATCCCTCAAGAATAAGGCTATTTATTCACAGGTCGGATAGCATAGCCCCAGCAACGGTCGTTGCCGGAAGGTATAGGTGTCCTTGAATCGAACATCTGGATGTAAAGAGCCTGTGATGTGGAGCCTGCTTGGGCAAGGGAGGAACTCCAGTAGTAGCCGCCATCCAAACTGGCAGTCTTGTCCTCGACGCGCATACCGGTGTAGGGCAGGAAAATGGTCTTTCCGTTTTTCTTGCTCTTACCCTCGTAACCGGCAACTCCATTGACAGAGGTTTTTGTCCACGTACAGTTCTTGACCAGTTCATCTACTTCATAATAGGTGGGCATGCGCCATTTCCCTCCAAGAGCTACGTAAGCAGCGTCATCAGCTTTTTCCAGGTTGGTGAACGAGGTAACACCGGAGGAGATGTATTTACTGAACTCTTTGCCTTCCTTGTCCTTGCACCACTTGTAGGTGCCCCAGCTATAGAATGGCTTGGGATCGGTCTCTCCCCAGGCATAGTAACTTCCGAATTCTTCGGGTTTTGTGGCACCTAGATTGAATGCCGCCCACTTGACGCTCAGCCCGAGGTCCACCAATTCAGGTGTGACAGGTATGATGGTCACTTCGCATTCGGCCTTGAATGAACCGACGGTGGTCATTGCAGTTATTATGGCCTTTCCTGGCTTGAGGGCTGTGATTTCACCTTTGGAATCTACGGTTGCTGCCGAGGTGTTGTCTGAGGACCATTTGATGTCCTTTTCAGTTGCATCGCTTGGAGAGATGGTGGCTTTCAGAGTCTCTTTTTTCCCCATAGTGATCTTCAGGGTAGATTTTTCCAGTTTGATTCCTGTCGGAGCTTTGGTGACTGTGATCTTGGTCGTAGCAGTCTTACCTCCTTCGGCAGTTGTGACGGTGACGGTAGCTGAACCGGGTTTGACAGCGGTGACTATTCCGGACTGGTCGACTGAAACCACGCTGGAATTGTCTGATGCCCAGGACACATTCTTGTTTTCCGCGTTCGAAGGCTGTACCGTTGCGGTCAAGGTGAATGTTTGTCCGGCTTCGAGTGATAGTTCAGTCATGGAGAGATAGACTCCTGAAACGGCCTTTGACTGTTCCGGTTGTTTCTCTTCAGGTTTGCATGATGTGGCAAATGCTAAAGAAATCACAAGCATCAGGATGACTGGCAATTGAAAGGATCTCATGGCAGAATGTGGTTTTATCTTTCCAAAGATAATAATAGTTATAATGGTTTTCAAATTGGAACTTTTTCAGATCTTTCGTAACTTTGCTCAATTAAACTGATCACAATGGCGAAGTTCGTTAACAGAGAGATTTCCGAAGGACTGACCTTCGATGACGTGTTGCTGGTTCCGGCTCATTCCGATGTACTTCCCCGCGACGTGGACGTGTCGTCGTGGTTCACGACCGACATCAAACTTCACACTCCGGTCGTGTCTGCCGCAATGGACACTGTGACTGAGGCTGACCTGGCTATTGCCATGGCAAGGGCCGGTGGAATCGGTGTTATCCATAAGAACATGCCGATCGAGCAACAGTGCGAACAGGTCCGCAGGGTCAAGAGGGCTGAGAACGGCATGATCTACGATCCAGTCACTATCCGTCCTGATGCTACTGTCGGCGAAGCACTTGCAATGATGAGCAAGCATCATATCGGAGGAATCCCCGTGGTGGACGGCAATGGATTCCTGATCGGAATCGTAACGAACAGGGACCTCAGGTTCCAGGAGGACATGGCAGAGCCAGTGAGCAACATCATGACCACCGAGAACATTGTGACCGCCCCCAAGGGAATCACTCTCTCGGAGGCAACCAAGATCCTCCAGAGAAGCAAGGTCGAGAAACTTCCCGTGATAGACGCTGACGGCAAGCTGGTCGGCCTTATCACCTATAAGGACCTCATGAAGATCAAGGACAATCCCATTGCCTCCAAGGACAGCAAGGGCCGTCTCATGGTCGCTGCTGCAGCCGGTATCAAGTCCGACACCATAGAGAGGATCGGCATGCTGGTTGATGCCGGAGCTGACGCAGTCGTCCTTGACACCGCCCATGGCCACTCAGAAGGCGTCATCCAGATGGTCCGCAGGGCTTGCGAGGCCTTCAAGGATTTCCAGATAGTTGCCGGCAACGTCGCTACCGCCGAAGGTGCCAAGGCTCTTGCCGACGCAGGAGTGAAAGCTGTAAAGGTCGGAATAGGCCCGGGATCGATCTGTACCACGAGGATAATCGCAGGAATAGGAGTACCTCAGCTCACAGCTGTGATGGAGGCATGCGAGGCCTTGAAGGGTACCGGCATTCCTGTCATCGCTGATGGTGGTATAAGATATTCAGGAGACATCGTCAAGGCTCTTGCCGCAGGAGCCGGAACCATCATGGCGGGTTCACTTCTCGCCGGTACCGAGGAGTCCCCCGGAGAGACCATCATCATGAACGGCCGCCGTTTCAAGTCTTACCGTGGTATGGGTTCCCTGGAAGCTATGGAGCAGGGTTCCAAGGACCGTTATTTCCAGGACATGGAGGCCGACATAAAGAAACTCGTTCCCGAAGGAATAGTCGCCCAGGTGCCTTACAAGGGTACGGTTTCCGAGGTGGTGTACCAGCTTGTCGGAGGTCTCAGGGCCGGAATGGGTTATTGCGGAGCACACACTGTCGCGGATCTCAGGAACGCCAAGTTCGTACGCATCACCAATGCAGGTTTTCTTGAGAGCCACCCTCACGATGTGACTATCACCAAGGAAGCTCCCAATTATTCAAGATAAAGTCCGATGCCGCGCCGTCTGGTCATAGCTGTCTTCTCGGTCATTGCCGCTGTCTTGCCCTCATGCAAGGCCATACAGTCGTATATTCATGACGGAGAAGTGGTGGCCAAACTTGGTGGGCACAAACTCTATCGTTCTGAACTGGAAGATCTGATCCCCAACGGGATAAGCCCTGAAGACAGTACACATCTTGCAGAATTGTACATCAATTCATGGGCTACGGACAAGGCCTTCCAGGACATTGCCGAGCAGAAGCTCAGCAAGGAGGACAAGGATGTGTCGAAGGAACTCGAGGCCTACCGCCAGTCCTTGCTGAGGTACCGCTATGAGCAGAAATATGTTGCTGAAAGGCTTGACACGACCGTGACTGCTGCTGCGGTAAACGACTACTACAACTCGCACAAAGAGAGTTTCTCCCTGGAGCGTCCGGTCCTCAAGGCTCGGTTCATGAAGATAGCGAAGGATTCTCCCAATCTCCAGAAAATCAAGAAGCTGATGTCCTCCTCGGACGTCGAGGATGTGATTGCGGCTGACAGCGTGGCCTTCAATTCTGCCCAGCGTTACCTGGATTTCTCCGAGACCTGGATGGATGCGGCTTCACTGGCGGCTGAGTTCGGCGTGGACTATGTTGAGATGCTTTCCAGGAAAAACGGATCTTTCATAGAGATACCAGACCAGGAAGGAAATGTCTGCGTGGCCTATGTCGCGGACATGGTCAAGGCAGGAGAAACGGCTCCGATTGAATTCTGTGAGGAGAACATCAAGGACATAATCATCAGCGGCCGGAAGCATGCCCTCCTGTCCACTTTGGAACGAGACTTGATAGAAGATGCCTCTGTCAAAGGGAATTTTGAAATTTACTAGCTAGAAATGACAAGGAAAGCTACTCTCACACTTATGGCTGTCGTGTTTGCTTGCACGATGGCTTCAGCACAGAAATACAAGTACATCGACAAGACCGTGGCCGTGGTCGGCAACGAGGCGATCATGATTTCCGACATCGAGTCGTCTGTGAAGGAAAGGGGGGCACAAGGATTGTCCTCCGACCAGAACGTGCGCTGCGAAGTCCTGGAAAGCATCCTGGAATCCAAACTGTTCCTCATGCAGGCACGTATCGATTCGCTTACCGTGGATCAGTCGAACGTCGAGGCTATGCTGGCCCAGAGGATAGACCAGTACCTTACCTATCTGGGTGGAGAGGAGAAGCTTGAGGAGTATTTCGGGAAGCCTTTGTACCGCCTGCGCCAGGACTGGAGGAAGCAGTACGAAGACATGAGCCTTACCCAGGGTGAACAGGCTAATATCATGAAGAAGATTCCTGACATGACCCCCCATGATGTCAAGGAGTATCTTGACACCGTGGATGCCAACAACCTTCCTATAGTCCCGATCAAGTACCAGCTCAGCCAGATCTGTCTCTATCCTGACCGCGAAGCTGCTGACCTTGCCGTCCGCGAGAAGCTTCTGGAGCTCAGGGAGAGGATCATCAACGGAGAGAAGTTCTCCACCTTGGCCAGGATGTATTCAGAGGATCCCGGCAGTTCCCGCAGGGGCGGTGAACTGGGAATGGCTTCAAAATCCATCTTCTGGCCTGCGTTCTCCGACGCTGCGATGGCCCTGAAGCCGGGTGTGATCTCACAGATAGTGGAGACTCCTGACGGATTCCATATAATCGAAGTCATTGAGAAGAAGGGCGACATGTTCAATGCCCGTCACATCCTGATGAAACCCCAGTACACGACTCAGGACCGTGACAAGGCTTTCAAGACACTCGACAGCCTCCGTACCGAGATCCTGAACGGAGCCGTCACCTTCAAGATGGCAGCCAACTTCTATTCCCAGGATGCTCCCACCAAGACCAACGGCGGCCAGATGTCCGATCCCAACACAGGATCGTCCTATTTCGAGATCGACCAGCTTAAGCCCGAAGACTACAGGGCGATCAAAGACCTCAAGGAAGGAGAGATTTCCGAACCTGTACAGTCCACGGATAATGACGGACGCCAGGATCAGGAAAAAGACTTCGTAGTGGGCAAGACCAACTACAAGATCATCCGGGTGGACAAGATCATCCCTGCCCACACTGCTTCCTTCAATGATGATTTCTCACAGCTTCAGGCTGAGGTAAAGCGTGCCAAGCAGATGGCAGCTGTAGATGAATTCCTCGACAAGAAGATCGCAGAGACCCGCATCGTGATCGATCCGATGTTCAAGGATTGCGATTTCCATCGTTCCGGATGGGCTTCCAAGTTCTCTGAAGACTGATGTTGCGCAGGGGAATAATATTCTCTGCAATTCTGATTCTGCTCTCCTGCAGCCTTTTCGCCCAGAGGACCGAGCGGAAGGATTCCCTCGTACGTCTCCTTGGGTGTGACAAACTCCAGCAAGTTGATGAAAATGGGAACAGTTTCAGGCAGGCTCTCGGTAATGCCCGTTTCGAGCATAATGCGACCCTGCTTCTTTGCGACACCGCTCTCTGGAATGTCAACGAGAACGTAATCAAGGCGATAGGCCATGTCAAAATCATCCAGAACCGGACAGTGCTGAGCAGCGACAAGTTGGACTACTTGATCGATCAGAACGTGGCTCAGTTCCGTGGTTCAGTGGTCCAGCTTCAGGACAAGGACAAGAATACACTGCGGACAAGGTATCTGGACTACAACACTAAGGACAGCGTCGCAACTTTTACGAGGGGAGGGGCCTTCAAGGATAAGGATGGCCAGCTCATTGAGAGTACGGAAGGGACATACGATTCAAAGATAAAGACGTTCAATTTCTTCGGCAGCGTCAACATGTTTACCGACTCGGTGTTCGTCAAGACAAGGTCCCTGGACTATAACACGGAGACCGGAGTCGCGGTGTTCACCAACAACACTCATGCTTGGAGGGACGACAACATGCTTTCCTCCGATTCGGGTTGGTACGACCGTAAAAGTGAGATCTTTACTTTCACGAGTAACGTCCACATCATGACCGACACCCAGGAGGCCTGGTCGGATTCGCTGATCTATAATCGTCTGACCGAAGATGCCGAAATGTTCGGCAATGTGGAACTTCTGGACACTAGCAGGCAGGTTGCGGCAGTGGCCGGATACATGCAGTACATCGACAGCCTCCAGTACATCAGGATGGCACGGGATCCTGCAGTGATCGTTGTTTCAGAGGAAAAAGCCGGAAAGGACACCGTCTATGTAGGAGGTGACGAAATTGTTTATTGGACCGTCCCGAAGTGTGACATCCCGGAAAATGAGATAACCGCAGCAGAAACGAGGCTGAAGGATATCAATGTTGATCCTATCACCGAATACCGTGTCAAAGCTGCGGAAGAGGCAAAGGCAGCTGCCGAAGCGGCCTTGAAACAGCTCTTGGAAGAGGATCCAAATGCAGCGGCTGCCCTGGGCCGGAGAACTGGGGGAGGTCTCGCACTACAAGTCCCAGACTCGCTCGCCTTGGCTGCTCCTGATTCCCTGGCTGTGGCTGATTCTCTCTCAAATCAGCCTAAAGACACCACCAGGATCGGTTTCCTGCGTTGTCTGCACAATGTAAGGGTGTTCAAGAGAGACATGCAGGTGGCATGCGACTCCCTTGTCTACAATGATCTGGATTCCCTGGTCCGCCTTTACAAGAATCCAATAGTCTGGAACGAGATTAACAGGCAATATTCATCAGACAGCATCTCTGTAGTTATCAAGAACCGCAGTATCGAGAAGGCCAGTCTGATGTCAAATGCTTTCATTGCTTTCCAGGAGGATTCCCTGTTCTTCGACCAGATAAAGGGGGCGGAGATGATGGCTTACTTCGATTCAACCGGTGGGTTGCAGCGTTTTGATTCAATGGGTGGCGCCTCAGGTGTATTCTTCCTGGAAGAAAATGGCGCCCTGGCCACAGTCAACAAGTTTGCAGCCAAGATGTTGACGGCTACTTTCAGGGACGGCAACCTTTACGATCTGAGCTATTTCGAGGAGGTCAAAAGCGATGCTTATCCCGTAGTCCAGCTGAAGAAGGACGAAAGGGTTCTCAAAGGCTTCGATTGGCAGCCCGAAAAACGCCCTACAGGTCCCGAGGATGTGACTTCGTACGTCCCGAGGGAGAGCGAGAGGGAGAAATACCTCAAGATCAGCCAGCCTGTCTTCCAATACACTGATGAATATTTCCCCGGCTATCTCGAGCAACTGGACAAAGACTTGAAGGCTGCCAGGGAGAAAAAGAGGGAACGTCAGGCGGAACAAAAGCGCCTCGAAGAGGAGCGTAAGGCTCTTGAAGCCATGCAGGCTTCCCTTGAAGACAGTGGTGAAGAGAACGATGGCGAGCCGGCTGAAGGAGCACAGGCCGATACTCTTGCCGTTCCGGCGCCTCTGGATTCCCTTAAGGCAGCATCTCCTTCTGAAAGAGCTGACACAATAGAACTTAATGCTGAACAGATAGACTCTCTGCTGTCCGGGAAGAGCATCGAGGCTCTCAAGGCAGCGATACCTGCTGATCCCAAGGCGGAACTGAAGGCAAAGCAAAAGGCCGAGAGGGAAGCGAAACAGGCAGAGAGGGAAAAGATAAGGCAGGAAAGAGCGTCCAGGAAGGAGGCTAAATGGGCCGCATTGGATGCGAAGGATGCTGAAAAAGCTGCAAAGAAAGAGGCAAAACGGCAGGAAAAGCAGCGGATCAAGATGGAAAAGATGCTTAAGGCTCGTGCCAAGCGCGAGGCCAAGGAGCAGAAGATCCTCGAGGGCTACAAGGCCAAGTTCGAGAAGCAGAAAGCCAGAAAGGAAGAAAAATCCTTGAAATAATAGTCTCTGAATATGCGAAAACTTGTTTCTGTACTTGCTTCCCTGATCGTAGTCGCGGGAGCATACGCGCAGCGTCCGGTTGCAATTCATTCCCACAACGATTATGATCACATGGTTCCCTTCTGGGAAGCCTATTCACAGCGCTGTACTTCGATCGAGGCGGATGTATACCTGAAGGACGGAGAGATCCTCGTTGCCCACAACCGCGAAGACCTCACACCAGAGCGTAACCTCCGTGCCATGTACATCGAGCCTATAGTTTCGCTTTTCCGTGCCAATGGTGGACGTCTCTGGGAGGGCAGTGACGCTCGCTTGCAGCTTGTGGTCGATGTCAAGACCGCAGAATCCCTGCCTGGAGTCGTTGCCATCGCTGAGGAATTCAAAGATGTGTTCGCAGTTGAGGACGGAGTCCGTCTTGTGATCACCGGAGCCATTCCGGCGCCGGATGATTTTGGGAAGTGGCCATCTTGGGTCTGGTTCGATGGGGATTTCAAGGATGGAAAACTGCTTTACACTCCCGGCCAACTTGAAAGGATAGCCATGATCAGCACCTATTTCAAGCGCCATGCAAAGGATTGGAATGGTAGCGGTCAGATGAATAAGCCTGATTATGAAGCTATTGCTGCAGCAATAGATGCCTGCCATGCTGTCGGGAAACCGATCCGTTTCTGGGGCGCTCCGGACAACGAGTCTGCCTATGACGCACTCTACAGGATGGGGGTCGATTTTATCAACACCGACCAACCTGCAAAATGTAACCTGTTTTTGAAGAAGGAGATAAAGCTCCCTTCATGGGGAGACACCGGTAATGGCCGGTACCTCAACCCTGTCCTTGCTGCAGATTATTCAGATCCGGATGTGATACGAGTCGGAGACACCTACTACATGGTCGCCTCCGATTTCCATTTCATGGGCATGCAGGTCCTCGAGTCCAAGGACCTTGTCAACTGGAAGCTCATATCCCAGATCTATGACAGGTTCGACCTTCCGGGCTGGGATTCAATGGAAAAATACGCCAAGGGATCCTGGGCCCCGAGCATCAGGTTCCATGGCGGCCGCTATTATGTCTTTTTCTGCACTCCTGACGAAGGTTTGTTCATGAGCTCGGCCAGGAAACCTGAAGGGCCGTGGTCGCCGCTTCATTGTGTGAAGGCCACTGCCGGTTGGGAAGACCCCTGCCCATTCTGGGACGAGGACGGTACGGCCTACCTTGGTCACAGCCGCGTGGGGGCCGGCCCGATCATTGTCCACAAGATGTCTTCAGACGGCAGCGAACTCCTCGATGATGGAGTCACTGTGTACGAGGGCCCGGTCGCGGAAGGAACGAAATTCCATAAATTCGGAGACTACTACTACCTGAGTATTCCTGAAGGCGGAGTCCGTCAAGGATGGCAGACAGTATTACGTTCGAAGAACATCTATGGACCCTATGAGCGCAAGGTAGTTCTTGAGACAGGTTCAACCGGGATCAACGGGCCTCACCAGGGTTCTATCGTGGACACTCCTTTTGGGGAATGGTGGTTCATGCATTTCCAACATACTGACCCGCTTGGCAGGGTTGTCCATCTCCAGCCGATGCATTGGGCTGACGGTTGGCCTGTGATAGGTGAAGACTATGACGGGAACGGTGTAGGTGAACCGGTGAAGGGCTGGACAAAGCCCAAGAGCGCGAAACCGCAGCAGCGGTGCCTGCCTGCCTCCTCCGACGATTTCTCTTCTTCCAGGCTTGGCCTCCAGTGGCAGTTCAACCATAACCCTGTAGACGGTGCATGGTCCTTGACACGCCGCAAGGGCTCCCTGGCAATCGATGCCCAGACTGCCGGCTCTTTCCGCAAGGCACGCAACACCATCTCCCAGAAGATCATGGGATTAAATGGATCCTATACAGTCTGCCTGGATCCCGGCAACATGGCTGACGGGCAGTTCGCAGGCCTTTCCTGCATGGGCAAGGATAACTACTGCATAGGCATCAGCCAGGAAGGCGGGTCCAGGAAGCTGATGGCGGGCAAGGATGGAGGATTCATCCCTATTAAGGAATATGGATCCGGAAAGGTCTGGCTCCGTCTGTCATTTGATGCAGAGTCAGGAGTGTTCCGGTTCAGCTATAGTCCTGACGGGAAGTTATTCACAGAGGCAGGGGATCCTTTCCGTGCGCTCTATGGCTTTTGGAAAGGAGTCCGGGTAGCTCTCTTCAGCTACAACACCAAGTCTCCGGCAGGGACGGCTTTCTTTGACGACTTTGTCTACGATCCTGATTCACCTGGGAAAGACATGTCGTCCGTACTTTGGTACCGCCATCCTGCAAAAGATTGGAATGAGGCCCTGCCGGTCGGAAACGGGCGCATCGGTGCCATGGTTTTCGGCGATCCCTGGAATGAGACTATCCAGCTCAACGAGGAAAGTCTCTGGGCCGGCTGCCCAGCTGACGGTAATGCTGATGCTTCGGCCATAATGCCTGAAATCCAGAAACTTCTGCTGGATGGTAAAATCGCAGAGGCTAATGACCTTGCTCAGAAAAACCTGGCAGGGAATCCTCTCAGGATACGTTCCTACCAGTCTTTCGGAGAACTTGACCTGGATTTCTTCGATCGTGGGAGTACGAAATGGAAGTCAGTCTTTCCAGAGGGCACGAAAGAGTATGTCCGTTCTCTCGAACTGATTCCGGGAGTAGCGACTACGGAATATTCTGCGGGCGGAATCCGTTTCAGGAGGGAAGTCTTCGCTTCAGCTCCGGATAATGTGCTGGTGGTCAGGCTGTCCTCCGACCAACCCGGGGCCTTGACTCTCAAGGCTTCCTACAGGAGGCAAAAGGATGCGTCGGTTAGAGTCGAAGGCAAGGATGAGATTGTTATAAACGGCCAGATAGTCGACCTCCCTGACGAGGGAGCCGGGGTCCCTGGACCGCACATGAAATTCGCAGGACGGATCAAGGTCCGTACAAAAGGGGGAGCTACCTTTTCAGGGGGAGATGCCATCTATGTCGAGAAAGCAGACGAGGTGGTCCTTCTGGTTGCGATGAACACAGATTATAACATGTCAAAGCTGGATTTCGACCGCTCGATCGACCCTGAAGCACTATGTACAAGCCAGTTGGGAGCTGTTTCCAGCCTTTCTTACCAAGACCTTCTCTGCCGTCACACAGAAGACCATAAATCTGTCATGGGGCGCGTATCCCTGGCTCTTGGGGACCCCTCCAGGGCGGATATTCCTACTGATGAGAGACTTATGGCGATGAAAAAAGGTGTGTCCGATCCTGCCCTTGCCGCCCTTTATTTTCAATTCGGCCGCTATCTTCTGGCCGGCTCTTCCCGTCGCCCGGGCGTCCTTCCTGCCAATCTCCAGGGAATTTGGAACCAGGACATGAATGCCGCCTGGAATTCCGACTTCCACACCAACATCAACATCCAGATGAACTACTGGCCGGCTGAGGTCTGCAACCTTTCCGAGACAGTGATCCCTTATTCGGACTGGATCAATGCCATCAGGGTGCCTGGCAGGGTGACGGCAAGGAAAACCTTCGGAGCGGAAGGCTGGACCGTAAACCATGTCTCCGATCCCTTCGGCCACACATCCATAAGTGACGGAGTGGGCTGGGGAACATTCCCGATCGCAGGACCTTGGCTGACCTTGCATCTCTGGGACCACTACCAGTTCACCTGCGACAAGGATTATCTCAGGACTCAGGCCTACCCGGCTATGAAGGAGGCCGCAGAATTCCTGTTGTCCTTCATGGTCACGGACAGGAACGGCTACCTGGCTACCGCTCCTTCGAACTCTCCCGAAAATGCCTACAGGATGCCTGACGGTAAGATGTTCAACCTGACATATTCAGCAACAATGGATGTCGAAATCGCGACCGAACTCTTCCGTGCATGCATCCAGGCTTCCGATCTGCTCGGTGAAGACAAGGATTTCTCTGCCAGGTTGGAAGATGCCCTTGGCAAACTGCCCCCGATCAAGGTCGGTCAGCGCTACAACACTATTCAGGAATGGATCGAGGATTATGAGGAAGTCGAGCCCGGCCATCGCCACATGTCCCATCTTTTCGGACTCTATCCCGGAACAGTAATAACCGACCGGAACCCCGAGCTTTTCGCTGCTGCAAAGCGCACGATTGAGCGAAGGAGAAAGTACAATGAGGATCCTGTCACGCGCCAAGGTTCCTACACCGGATGGAGCAGGGCATGGCTGATCAATTTCTACGCCCGTCTGCGTGACGGGGAAGAGGCAGGAGCAAATGTAGATGCCCTGTTGTCAAAGTCGACCCAGAGCAACATGTTCGACACCCATCCCCCTTTCCAGATAGATGGTAATTTCGGTGGGACGGCAGGCATTGCTGAGATGCTTCTCCAGTCACATTCGGGCGAAATCCATCTCCTTCCCGCACTCCCTTCTTCATGGAGCGACGGGGAAGTCCGGGGCTTGCGTGCCCGCGGAGGATACACCGTTGACATCACCTGGAAGGACGGAATTCTCCAGCAAGCGGTCATTGTCCCTGATTTCACCGGGAAGTACACCGTGCGCTATGGAGATGTTAAGAAGGAAGTTAGTTTCAAGTCAGGTAAACCATATATCTTCAAATGAGAATAATGACCATTTTACGCCGGATGTGCATGCTTTCCGCACTGGCCGTGTCATTTCCTGCGGCGGTCTGTTCGCAGGATTCATCTTCTGGGCTGAACCGGTTGCAGGAAGGTTTCGGTACACCACCGGATTCCGTCCGCATCGGAGTGTACTGGTATTGGATCAACAACAACATATCCAAGGAAGGCGTCGTCAAGGATCTTCAGGCCATGAAAAAGGTTGGGATCAACCGTGCTTTCATAGGCAACCAGGCCACTGATAATTTTCCTCAAGGAGATGTAAGGCTCTTTTCTGAAGAATGGTGGGACATCACCCGCCAGGCCATGAAGACAGCCGGGGACCTCGGAATCGAGATCGGAATGTTCAACTGTCCCGGTTGGAGCCAGTCCGGTGGGCCGTGGATAACTCCGGAACAGAGTATGAAATACGTGGAATTCAACGAGAAGCACGTCACTGCCGATGGCCGGAGTGTAGTCCTGAATTTCCCGGACGTCCCTCTTGACCACATCATCTCCGTAGTGGCTTATCCCAGGGTAAAAGGAGTTTCACAGTCCTGGAAGATAAAGGGTGGGGAAGAAGGCCCTTTGAGGGTTGAACTTGAACCAGAGAATCCCTTTATCGCAAGGACTCTGACTTTGCAGTGTGGCGGAACGGTGAATACCCCTGTCCGCCTTGTCAAGGATGACGGGCGGGAACTTGCATCCTTTGTCTATGACAGGCATAATGTCAACCTGAATACCGGTTTCAAGCCTTTTGCTCCTTGGGTTGAGTCTCTTCCCGAGACACGGTTCGGGAGTTATGCCCTCTTCATCGACAAACCACCGAAAGACGAGATCGTAGTCACGCTATCGGAAGTCCCAGCCGTAGAGAGGTATGTTGACAAGTCCCTCGCCAAAGTTTTCCAGGATCCTCTTCCGATGTGGGACTATTACATGTGGGATACTCCCTCTGAAAGTGGAGACAGAAACTTCTATGTCGATCCTTCCAAAGTCATTGACCTGACCTCGCAGATGGTAAACGGGCGCATTCTTTGGCAGGCTCCTGTCGGAGAATGGACTGTCCTGACTACCTACATGGAATCCACGGGTGTGACCAATTCGCCCGCAGTCGAGGAGGGTACCGGACTGGAGGTCGACAAGATCAACAAACGCTATATCGGTGACCATTTTGATGCCTATATTGGTGAGATTATACGCAGGATTCCTTCCCAAGACAGGAAGACTTGGAAAGTTGTGGTCGAGGACAGCTATGAGACAGGCAGCCAGAACTGGACCGACGACATGGCCGAGGTGTTCGAGAAGACTTATGGTTACTCTCCGATCCCCTGGCTTCCAGTTCTGAAGGGCACCGTGGTCGGCGGTGCCGACCAGTCAGACCGCTTCCTCTGGGACCTGCGCCGTTTGGTAGCGGACCGTGTGGCCTATGACTATGTCGGCGGTCTCAGGGAGGAATGCCATAAGCACGGGATGGAAAGCTGGTTGGAAAATTATGGTCATTGGGGATTCCCTGGAGAATTCCTCATGTACGGTGGTCAGTCTGACCAGATTGCCGGAGAGTTCTGGAGTGAGGGAAGCCTTGGCGACATAGAGAACCGTGCTGCGTCGTCATGCGGTCACATCTACGGCAAGGACAGGATCTGGGCTGAGTCATGTACAGCAGGGTCGCCTCAGTTCAACCGCTATCCAAGGCTTATGAAGCAGAGGGTTGACCGCTTTTTCTGCGAAGGGATCAACGCAAGCCTTCTCCATCTCTACATCCAGCAGCCGGATGACAGGAAGCCTGGCCTGGATGCGTGGTTCGGCAATGAATTCAACCGCAACAATGCCTGGTTTGACGGTTTTGGCTCTTTTGTGGATTATCTGAAAAGGTGCAACCTGTTGCTCCAGCAAGGACATTATGTGGCTGATGCAGCCTATTTCATCGGAGAAGATGCTCCTAAGATGACAGGTGTCTGTGACCCTCCGCTCCCTGAAGGCTATTCTTTCGACTACATCAATGCCGAGATTCTTAAGGATCACGCCAGAGTGGTCGATGGACGTTTGGTCCTGGACAGCGGGATGGAGTACAGTGTGCTTGTCCTCCCAAGGCAGGAGACCATGCGTCCCGAGATGCTTGAGAGGATCTATGATTTTGTCCGTCAGGGCCTTGCGATATTGGGGCCGGCACCCCTGCGTTCACCCAGCCTTCAGGATTACGGGAAAGCCGACCTCAGGGTAAAGGAACTGTCTTCAAAGATATGGAACGGAAGCGGCAGATGTGGCGCCGGACGAGTGTATCCCGATGGAACAACGATGGAGACCATTTTCTCGGATCTGGGTATAGCTCCTGATTTCCACTATGAAGGCGAGGCAAAGCTTTCCTTCATACACCGCACTCTCGGACAGGATGGAGAAATATTCTTCGTTTCCAACCAGGAAGACACTCCGGTCGAGGTCTCGGCATTGTTCCGGGTCGATCCTTCCCTTGAGGCTGAGGTTTGGAATCCGGTTTCGGGAAAGGTCCGTGGCAATGTGAAGTCCTCTTCAGGACAAGTGAAGCTTAGCCTTGACCGTCTTGAAAGTGCATTCATAGTCTTCCGCCGCGATGCCGCCAAACCATCCGCCACATCGGGGATGTCAAGGATCGGGATGGACAGGACTTCCTGGAAGGTCGATTTTGATGCCTCTGCCGGCAATCCGGCCTTCTCCCGGACTTTCTCCAGGCTGGTGGATTGGACGTCGGAAAAAGATCCGGCAGTCCGTTATTTTTCAGGCAGTGCCCTTTACACCAACACCTTTACTCTCAAGGAAAAGGATGTCAAGGGGGCTCATTTGACCCTTGATCTGGGCGAGGCTATGGTCATCGCATCCGTCAAGGTGAACGGCAAGGATGCCGGAGGTGCCTGGACCTTCCCCTATCGCCTGGACATCGGTTCCTTGGTCAAGGAAGGGGAAAACATCCTGGAAATCAGGGTATGGAACAACTGGCGCAACCGTTTGATTGCAGATGAGAACCTTCCCGCAGACAAGCGCCTGACCTGGACGAACATCCAGCCATGGAAGGCTGGGGATGAACTTCAGAGTTCAGGCTTGCTGGGACCTGTGGAGGTCATTGTTGAATACTGATACAAGATAATTGAAAGCTATGAGAAAAGCCTGTTTCTTCCTAGCATTCCTGTGCCTGTCCCTTGCCGTTTTGGCACAGAACCCTATCTCGCCTCCCGGAGTCTACATTGCCGATCCGACTTCGAGGGTAGGGCTTGACGGAAGACTCTATATCTATGGTTCCCTGGATCTTGATCCTAAGCATTATTGCTCCGACCGCTACCATGTACTTTCTTCGGCAGACCTGAAGGACTGGACGCTTCATTCAGATTCTTTCAGGTGGGAGAGCACGATTTACGCACCGGACATGATGTACAAGGATGGAACCTATTACCTCTATTTCGAGAATCCAGGAGGGGATGAATTCGTGGCCGTGTCGGATTCTCCCGTCGGACCGTTCAGGGACGCCGTGAAGATCGAAGGGCCGAAGCAGATCGATCCCAACATATTCATAGACGATGATGGGCAGGCTTATTATTTCTGGGGACAGTTCTCTGCCAAGGGTGCGAAGATGAATCCCGACTTGAAGACTCTCGACCTATCCTCCATGGTGGACGGCATAGTTACTGAGAAGGACCATTATTTCCATGAAGGAAGTTATGTTATCAAGCGCGGGAAGTACTACTATTTCATCTATGCGGACATCAGCCGTAAAGGGCGCCCCACCTGCCTCGGGTATTCGATGTCGACGTCGCCACTTGGCCCCTATGAGTACAAGGGAGTGATCATAGACAATGCCGGATGCGATCCGGAGACCTGGAACAACCATGGTTCGCTGGTCAAGTTCGGGGATCGGTGGTATGTCCTTTACCATCGTTCGACCCATGCCAGCAGGTCGATGAGGAAAGCATGTATCGAGCCGATAAGTTTCAACGAAGATGGAACGATCGACGAGGTCGAGATGACTTCCCAGGGCGCTGGCGCTCCTCTGGATGCATTCTCCAGGACAGATGCTGCGAGGGCCTGCCTGATGGGAGGAAACGTCCGGATACGCGGCATGGAGGGAACGAGTGGAAGCGAAGAACTCGGAGGCATCCGGTCTGGCGATTCGGCCGTCTGGAAATACCTTGATTTCGGGAAAGGGGCACGCTTATTTACGGTACATGTCCGTTCAGGGAGAGGTGGAACCATCCGTCTGCTGGAGGACGGGGAAGGAGGACGTCTGCTAGGGAGTATCGATGTCCCTTCCACCAGTGGCTGGATCACTGTCTCGTCGAAGGTTTCCAGGATCAAGGGAGTCCATGCATTGCGCATGGAATTCGAGGGCCCCGAAGGCGGAGAGGATTTGTTCAGCCTTGATTGGTTTTCTTTCTCAGAGTCTGGAAAACCGTCCCTGGTCCAGGATATGGAAGGACTTGCCGGAATGTTTGTCCAGCCTCCGATGAAGTACCGTCCCTATGTCTGGTGGCATTGGATGGGCCCCAATTTCTCGAAGGAAGGAATACGCCGGGATCTTGAAGCCATGAAAGAGGCCGGCATAGCCGGGGCGACCATTTTCAACCTTACTTCAGCTGTACAGGAATCGGAACAACCAATCGGGAACAACCCCTGGCCGGACCAGAAGTACAGGAGTCCGAAGTATTGGGAGGCCATTGAATATGCGGCCGAGGTCGCCCGGGAGTTGGGCCTGAAGATAGGCCTACATAATTCTCCCGGCTACAGTACGACCGGAGGGCCCTGGATCTCTGAAGACCAGGGCATGCAGAAAGTAGTGATGAGCAAGGTCTCCGTGGACGGGGGCGGGACTGTAAGGGTTTCCCTCCCTGTCCCTGAGCTTCCTTCTTTCTCATTCTACACCGATCTGGTGGAGAAGGCGGGCCAGTTTCATGACATAGCGGTAATGGCAGTCCCTGCTAAAGACAATCCGGCGAGGGAGGAAGTCGTGGATCTTACAGGGAAGATGGATCCTTCCGGCATTTTGGAGTGGAATGCCCCTGCCGGAAAATGGACGCTCTATCGTATCGGCCACGCCTGTACCATGGCTTTTCCGCATCCTGTCCCGGAAGATGTGCTTGGGAAGACCCTGGAGGCAGACAAGATGAATGCGGAGATTTCTTCATACCACTGGGATAATGTCCTGGGCCCACTTAAGGAACATGTTGGGAAGTATTTCGGGGACTCATTCACGCATCTTCTGATTGACAGCTACGAGGCCGGCGACCAGAACTGGACCGAGGGTTTCAGGGAAAAGTTCGAAGAAATGAACGGCTATGATCCGGTTCCCGGTTTCGCCCTCAAGGACTCTTCTCCGGAAGGGGAGTTCTCCAAGAGATTCGATGAAGACATGAAGAGAACGGTCAGCAGGATGTTCATTGACAACGGTTTCAGGGTTGCCAGGGACAAGATCAACGCTGAAGGGCTGCAACTGTTTTGGGAACCATATTCAGGCCCCTTTGACACTGCGGAATCGGTGTCTCTTGCAGACCTTCCGATGGGAGAGTTTTGGACTTACAGTTCTGGCCGCATTTCCCGGACGATCGTTGACAAGGCCCGAGAATACGGAAAGAATATTGTCGGTGCGGAGGCTTTCACCGGATGGCCTACCGACAGCCATTATACTGAGGACCCTGAATTCCTGAAGAACAGTGCGGACGGAGCCTTCGTTTCAGGGGCGAACCTATTGTTCCTTCACCACTGGGTACATCAGCCTTTCGATGACAGGTACCAGCCCGGGATGGGCATGGGATGGTGGGGAACCCATTTCGGTCGCAACCAGACCTGGTTCGAACCAGGAAAGGCTTTCTTTACCTATCTGTCCCGCTGCCAGATGATGTTGAGGCAGGGGGCCCTGGAAGACCTTACTGATAATTGGATTCGCCGCAAGACCTCTGATTCAGACATTTATTTTGCCGTAAACCAAGGCAAAGATCCAGTGACTTTGGCCCTTGCCCCCAGTGACCCGTCAATCCGTCCGGAGTATTGGGACCCATATTCCGGGAAGGTATCCGTTGCTCCTGATTCTGCCGTTGAGGATTCGGTCAGGATCAGGCTGGCGGCCGGACAGTCCATGTTCGTGGTGCTTCCACGCATCGGGACCTTTTATCAGAAGGAGAGTAACTTTGTCCCAAAGTCCAAGGCCATCAAGCCTGCAGGAGATGTCTGGGATGTGACCTTCGTCCCCAAGGTGGATGATCCGTTCAGCATCAAGTCGTTCAGGCTTCAGGATTTCAGCCGGGCCGATGAGGAACGGATCAGGTACTTCTCAGGGACTGCAACATATTCTTTGAAGATAAGTCTTGGGAAAGAGGATTTCGCCGGAGGAAAACGTGTCCTGCTTGATCTTGGAGAACTCAATGACATTGCAGAACTGGCGGTAAACGGCCGCAAGGTTGCAGTACTCTGGTATCCTCCCTATTGTGCCGACATCACTGATTTCGTGAAGAAAGGGAATAACCTGGTTGAAGTTGCCGTGACCAATAACTGGGCCAACAGGATGATCGGTGACGAAAAGCATGAGCCGGACTTCGAGTGGGGAAAAGACAGGGGGGATGACATGGGCAGGGCTGTGAAGGAGTTCCCTGAGTGGTTCCTGAAAGGTGAGCCACGCCCTTCCAAGGGTCGTAAGGCTTTTGCAATATGGTCCTACTTCAAGAAAGACTCTCCACTTCAGCCAGCTGGTCTCACAGGGCCGGTCAGATTAATAATTGAAGAACCAAATGAGTAGAGTCAGGTTCATCCTATATCCAGTCCTTGCATTCTTCCTGCTGATTCCTGTGCGCCTTTCTGCCCAGGAGGCGGAGGACAACACTTTCGGGGGATGGGAATTCATAGACATAAACCATGATTTTGACGGCAGCCCTTTCTTCGCCAAGTTCTACTTCGAACATGACAACTTCCAATACAAGCGTTTCCAGGACTGGTACACCAGGACCACCTTTGGTGTCAAGATCCTGCCGTGGCTGAAGGCTGACCTTGCATACGACTACATACAGTACCCATCATACGCTACCCACAAGGCGGTCTTCGACGTCATGGCCACACTGAAGGAAGGCTCATTCTCGGCGTCCATCAGGGAACGTTACATGCATGACTGGACGCCTTCCCTGGGAACTCAGGGAAACATACTTCGTTCGCGGCTTAAAGTTCAGTATGACATCCCCGACACGCGTTTCTCACCGTATCTGGCAGTCGAGGTTTTCACATGGGGAGACGTGTGGAAGCGGACCAGGCATTATGTCGCTTGTGATTATGGCATTACGGGCAAGATCCAGTTCGAGGCATATTACATGTACTATGCTTTCAGGGATATTCCGGCTGAACATGTTATCGGCCTGGGTTTCAATGTCGACATTTAACTGAAATTTATTAATTTTGTAAATGGCAGAATCTTGATAATAACCAATATAAATTAATATCATGAAGAAGGTTCAGTTAGTTCTTTGCGCACTTGGGCTGTTGCTCCTGGGCGCTTGTAATGACACCAGGACAACCGAGTCCATTCCTCTTCCGGAGCATCCCCGTCCGGATTTTGAGCGTACCCAATGGGTCAATCTCAATGGTCACTGGGCATTTACCTTTGACGAGTCTCTGGCAGCCAAGGCTCTCTCGGCCAATGACTGCTCCGTCCTCGACCAGAGCATTCTCGTTCCTTTCCCTTGGGGCTCCAAACTTTCCGAGGTTGAGGACAAGGGCGACATCGGCTGGTATGGCCGTGAGATCACTGTCCCTGAATCATGGAAGGGAAAGAGGGTTTTCCTCGTCATAGGTGCTTCAGACTGGGACACCCAGGTCTGGCTGGATGGCCAGGAGATCGGACGCCACCAGGGCGGCTATACTCCCTTCGAGTGCGAACTGAAGGATGTACGTTTCGGAGGGAAACAGCAGATCCTGATCAAGGCAGACGACACTTCCAGCGATGCCCACCTCTACGGAAAGCAGGGTTATGGCAATGCCCGTGGTATCTGGCAGACTGTCTATCTTGAGGCCCGCGGCGAGAACTACATCAAGTCTCTTCATTTCACTCCCGACATCGACAACTCTAACGTGAAGGTCGATGTCGCTCTCGCTGCACATGCAGCCCAGGGTGAGTCCATCAAGCTTGCATTCAAGACCGGTAACCAGGATGCCTTCACAGCTGAGATCGGCGGCCAGGACAAGGCCAGCTTCACAGTCCCGATCAAGGACCAGCATCTTTGGGATATCGACGATCCTTTCCTCTATGAAGTAACCGCATCACTTGGTGAAGAGGATGAGGTGAACACCTATTTCGGCCAGCGTAAAGTCAGCGTGATGCCTTTCCCCGGTGCTGACTACAACTATGTGGCTCTCAACAACAAGCCTCTATATCTCCAGCTTTGCCTGGACCAGAGTTATCATCCGGAAGGTTTCTACACCTTCCCCACCGATGAGTTCATGAAGAACGAGATCCTGCTTTCCAAGAAGGTCGGACTGAACGGTAACAGAATCCACATCAAGGTTGAGGTGCCTCGTAAACTGTACTGGGCCGACAAACTCGGTCTGCTGATCATGGCCGACACTCCGAACTTCTGGGGAGAGCCGGTGCCTGAGGCCCGCGAAGACTGGGAGAACTGCCTCCGTGAGCAGGTCGAACGTGACTACAACCATCCGTCCATATTCGCGTGGGTCAATTTCAACGAGACTTGGGGTCTCCGCACAGGCGGTACTTATCTTCCTGAGACCCAGGAGTGGGTACGCTCGATGTATCATCTGACCAAGAGCCTGGACCCTTCCCGCCTGGTGGAGGACCAGAGTGCCTGCAACCATGACCACGTCGAATCCGACATCAACTCCTGGCACGCCTACTGCCGCGGCTATGTCTGGGAGGATACCATCAAGGAATATTCAGACAAGACCTTCCCTGGCAGCACCTTCAACTACATCGGCGGCAATGCACAGAACGGAGCTCCCATGATCAACAGCGAGTGCGGCAATGTCTGGGGTTACGAAGGCAGTGCCGGTGACTGCGACTACACCTGGGACTATCACATCATGATGGATGCTTTCCGCCGCTATCCCAAGTGCGCAGGCTGGCTTTACACCGAACATCACGATGTTATCAACGAGTGGAACGGCTATGTCAAGTACGACCGTTCCCCGAAGATCGACGGACTTGACGAACTCGTTCCCGGCATGACCATAGCAGACTTCCAGAGCCTCTATTACATCTCTCCTGTCAAGTACCTCTGGACGGTAAACAAGGCTGGAAGCTGGGTGGACCTTCCGTTCTATGGCTCATTCATGACGGACAAGGATCCCGGCAACCTTACCATTGACACAGAACTGGTCGGTTGGGACAACCTCGGAGAGTTCCACACATTCGAGAAACTCTCGATTCCGGTCAAGTTCCAGCCTTTCCTCAGCGCTCCCGTTGCCAACCAGAGGGTTCAGATGCCCGAGACCAATGGACTTTATCTGCTCAGGATTGTCCTGAAGAATGACAAGGGCCAGGTGCTCCACCGCAATTTCACGACCTTCAGGGTAAAGGACGGTAAGGACGCAGTTCCTGAGAATGCACGTCTCATTACCTTTGCTCCCGCTACCTTCACTGCACAGGAATGGTCAGCGAAGCAGACCTCTATCTTCGGCGGTCTCAAGGTAGATGGCTTCGGCCACGGTTACTTCGAGTACACCATCGAGCTTCCTAAGGATATCGACCTGGAGAAGGTTTCTTCCGCACAACTTGTCTTCGAGGCTTCTGCAAAGCAGCAGTTCGGCAAGGACAAGGAAGGCGACGAGATCCAGGGTGACTACATGCTCGGAAAGGGAACTTTCGATCCATGCAAGTCTCCTAATTCCTATGCCATGACTGACAATGTCCTGTGGCCTTCCAAGCTTGAGGTCTCCATCAATGGCAAGGTGGTAGGCAAGCATGATCTCTCTGATGATCCTGCAGACCACAGGGGTATCCTTTCATGGGGCTCCCAGCCTGACGAAAGGCACATGTCGGAAGCCGGTTCCTATGGAGAACTGGTCAAGATGGACATTCCTTTCGACCAGATTCCTGCAGAGGACATCCTCAGGGACAGGAAGGTTACCCTTCGTTTCACCGTTCCGGCCGACGATCTTGATGGTGGCCTCGCAATCTATGGCAAGGATTTCGGACGCTATCCGCTCGATCCTACCATCATCCTGAGATTCTAAGCTGTTTCAGATGAGAAGGATTGCATTTATCCTGCTGACGGCAGCCTGCCTTTATTCCTGCAGCCCCAGGGTAAGGCAGGCTGTGCCTGTTTCAGAGGTTCCGGCAACCACCAGTAACTGGTTGGCCCGTCCTGAGGGTTTTGAAGACCGGTACATTCTTGACGGCATGGTGATCCTGAGCCGTCACAACATCCGTTCTCCTCTTTCAGGGGGAGGATCGGTACTCTCACGCATCACTCCTCATGAGTGGTATTCCTGGACATCTGCCCCTGGTGAACTATCCCTCCGCGGCGGAGTCCTTGAGACTCAGATGGGACAGTTTTTCCGTAAATGGCTGGTCTCCGAAGGTCTTGTCAAGGAAAACGAAATACCTGTTCCAGGGACTGTCCGTTTCTATTCCAACTCGATGCAGCGGACCATTGCCACAGCCCAATACTTCTCCAGTGGAATGTTCCCCGTCGCGAACGTGGAGGTTGAGCATCATTGCAAGGTAGGCACGATGGATCCTGTCTTCAACCCCCAGCTCACAAAGGTGGATGATGAATTCCGCAGGAAGGCAATAGCCGAGATAGCGGCCATGGGAGGAGACAGGGGACTTGTAGGAGCAGGTGAGAAGATGGCCGGTAATTTTGCTGTCCTGGAAAGGATCCTGGACATAAAAGACAGTCCTGCTTCAGCCAATGACACCACCTTCTTCCGTACTGACGACCTCGCCATTTTTTTGGAAGTGTTCAAGGAACCTGCCATGACCGGTGGCCTCAAGATGGCCAATTCGGCCTCAGATGCCCTGATCCTCCAGTACTACGAGGAGACTGACGACAAGGCTGCCGGTTTCGGTCATTCGGTAAGCAGGGAGGAGTGGGAAAGCATGGCTGCTGTCAAGGATTGGTACGGTGACGTCCTTTTCACCGCCCCTTCAGTTGCTGTCAATGTAGCCCATCCTCTTCTGGAAACAATGCTGTCTGAGATGCGCACCCAGGGGCGGAAATTCTCCTTCCTGTGCGGCCATGATTCCAACATAGCCAGCGTCCTTGCAGCTCTCCAGGCTGAAGAATATGATCTCCCGAATTCCATTGAAAAGAAGACTCCTATAGGCAGTAAGCTGATGATAGGGAAATGGAAGGGGAGAGACGGGAAGGTTTACGCTGACCTGCATCTGGTTTATTCTACTCCGGAGCAGTTGCGTTCAATGCCTATCTTAGGGCAAGGAAACCCTCCATGCTCCTATCCAGTCAAGTTGAAAGGCTTGAAACAGAATATTGACGGTCTTTATCTGCTTACTGACCTTGAACGTCGGTTTACAGAAGCAATCGCTGCGTATTGAGAATAGAATAATAGCATCTTTGCGCAATCAGTGTAGTTAACTTCGCAATAGGTGACGCAAATGTAATAAAAAAGCTATTACATTAGCGTCAACTTTTAACGTTTTTGCTACCAACTAAAACTACAATGGCGCGGGTGCTATTGATGGTCGATTTTTCGGAATCATATGCCAATGATCTCCTTAAGGGAATAATCAAGTATTCCCAGGAACATGAATCAGGGACAGTCCATAAATTGCCATTATCCTTAAGGGATAGTGGCAATATGGATAATGTCCTGGATTTTGCGATGAAATGGAAAGCCGATGCCATCATCGGCCAGTTCCAATCCTCCGATGATATCTCTGTGTTCTGGCGCAATGGAATAATCACTGTTGCTTTGGATTACCGAAAAACGGATCCTTCAGTCTGCTGCATCAACGGCGATTATTTGGCTTCCGGAAGTTTGTGTGCTGATTATTTCATCAAGAAAAGGGTGAATAATTTCGCTTACTTCGGCCTAGGAGGCACGTTCTGGTCCGAAGAGAGGAGGGAAGGCTTCATGGACGAAGTCAGGCGCCAGGCTACGGGAGCTACGATGTCCCTTTACGAGCTTAATGATCCAGGTACAGAGTGGAGATATGACCCTTCAGAGATTGCTGATTGGGTGATTTCCCTTCCAAAGCCGGTCGCAATCATGGCATGTGATGACACCAGGGCATTCTATCTTGTAGATTCGCTGAACCAGGTATCTGACGCAGGATTCCGTATTCCGGAAGATGTCATGATCCTGGGAGTCGGAAATGATGAATCCATCTGTGAACTGAGCTCGCCTCAGCTCTCGTCCCTTGAACTGAATATCGAAGAAGCAGGTTACAACACAGCCGGCTTGATTGACGAACTTATCCCTCTTCCTGCTGAAGAAAGATCCGGAAGGATGAGGAACATAGTCGTGAAAAGTTCTTACATCATGACCAGGCGCTCGACAGATTCCATGGTCCATTCGAACCAGTATGTCAGCAAGATCCTGCGCTATATCCACAACAACATCACCGAGCATATCTCCGTCGAGGATATGGTCGCCCTCGTCCCGATGTCTCGCCGCCTTCTTGAGAGTACGTTCAGGCGTGAGATGGACACCTCGATCTATCAATATGTCATAAATGTGAGGGTGGAGAAGATGAAGGATCTGATGATCAACGGCAACACTCCGGGTGAAGCCGCTGAGATCCTGGGCACTGACTATAAAATAATTGCCCGCAGTTTCAAGAAACTGACGGGCATTACTCCGAGTGAATTCGTTAATTCCCTTGAAAAATAATCCTTAAAGGAGTTTCTTCCGAAGGGCGTCGATCATGTCGACAGTCATGCTCTCAAGGTCGAATGAGGGCTTCCAGTCCCATTCCTCGCGGGCGCAGGAATCATCCATCTTGTCTGGCCATGAATCTGCGATCGCCTGGCGGACAGGATCCACTTCATAACGCATCTTGAATCCTGGAATATGTTCCTGGATCTTGTGGAGAAGGATTTCAGGATCGAAACTCATCGATGCGATGTTGAATGAATTGCGGTGAACCAGCCTGGAAGGATCGGCATTCATGATGTCGACGGCAGCCTTCAGTGCATCCGGCATGTACATCATATCCATGAATGTTCCGGCGGCGATAGGGCAGACGAATTCCTCACCCTTGACTGCGGCATAGTAGATCTCCACTGCATAGTCTGTCGTACCTCCTCCGGGGAGGGTTACGTTGGAAATCAAGCCGGGGAAGCGGACGGAACGTGTGTCGACACCGTATTTGTGGAAATAATAGTCGCTGAGGAGTTCAGTGGCAACCTTGGTACAACCGTACATCGAGCGAGGTCTCTGGATCGTGTCCTGTGGAGTGTCCTTGTGGGGAGTCTCAGGCCCGAAGGAACCGATTGAAGAAGGCGTGAAAACTGCGCAACCGTTTTCACGGGCAATCTCAAGGATGTTCATCAGACCGTCAATCTGGATGTGCCATGCGAGTTGCGGCTTCTTTTCGGCGACGGCCGAGAGCAGGGCTGCAAGGTTGTAGATCGTGTCGATCTTGTATTTCTTCACGATTTCCTGAAGCTGTTCTCCGTTGCAGACATCGGCTTCGGCTGCGGGACCGCTCTCAAGCAGGATGCCCTTGGGCTCAGCCCCCTTGATGTAACCGGCAACAACGTTGCCTTCCGGAATCATATTCCTGATTTTCATTGTCAACTCGGAACCTATCTGTCCGGTTGATCCGATCACAAGTACATTTTTCATTGCAAATAGCGACTATTTTGCTAAATTAGCAGATGCAAATTTACATTATTTTCGTTAAACACGAAACTGAATAATCATTTATAATCATGTACGGTAAATTTCAAGACCATCTGAAAGCAGAACTGGCATCAATCCAAGAAGCCGGTCTGTACAAGAACGAAAGGAACATAGCCTCTGCCCAGAGTGCAGAGATCACTCTGCAGGATGGAAGCAAGGCGCTTAACTTCTGCGCAAACAACTATCTCGGCCTGGCCGATTCTCCCAGGCTGATCGAGGCTGCGAAGAAGGCCATGGACGAAAGGGGCTTCGGAATGAGCTCCGTACGTTTCATCTGCGGTACCCAGGACCTTCACAAGGAACTTGAGGCTGCCATTTCCGAATTCTTCCACACTGAGGACACCATCCTCTATGCCTCCTGCTTCGATGCCAACGGCGGAGTCTTCGAGCCGCTCCTGACTGCTGAAGATGCGATCATCTCCGACTCACTCAACCACGCTTCCATCATTGACGGAGTCCGTCTCTGCAAGGCTGTCCGTTACCGTTACGCCAACGCTGACATGGAAGACCTGGAGCGCTGCCTGAAGGAGGCCCAGGCCCAGAGGTTCAGGATTATCTGCACTGACGGAGTATTCTCTATGGACGGAAACGTGGCTCCGATGGACAAGATCTGTGAGCTCGCCGAAAAGTACGATGCCCTCGTGATGGTTGATGAAAGCCACAGTGCCGGTGTCGTCGGTAAGACCGGTCATGGCGTGGCAGAACAGTTCAATTGCTATGGCCGTATCGACATCTTCACCGGAACCCTCGGAAAGGCCTTCGGAGGTACTGTCGGAGGTTTCACGACCGGCCGCAAGGAGATCATCGACATGCTCCGTCAGCGTTCACGCCCTTATCTCTTCTCCAACTCCCTGCCCCCGATGATAGTCGCCGCCGGCATCGAGATGTTCAAGATGCTGAAGGAGAGCAACGAGCTGCATGACCGCCAGCAGGAGAACGTCCAGTACTTCCGTGACGCCATGATGGCCGCTGGCTTCGACATCAAGCCTACACAGAGCGCGATCTGCGCCGTCATGCTCTACGATGCACCCCTTTCCCAGAAGTTCGCCGCCAAGATGGCCGAAGAAGGAATATTCGTGACTGGATTCTACTATCCCGTAGTTCCGAAGGGCCAGGCCAGGATAAGGGTGCAGCTTTCCGCAGCCCATAAAAAAGAACACCTTGACAAGGCCATAGCAGCCTTCATCAAGGTGGGTAAGGAACTTGGTGTGATCTAGTCTATCCTTCCGCGTAAAGGGAGATTATATTCAGGATCACCTCGGAAGCCTTTTCCATTGATTGCAGGGGGACGAATTCCATTTTACCGTGGAAATTCAGTCCTCCTGCGAATATATTGGGGCAGGGCAGACCCTTGAAGCTCAGATTGGCTCCGTCGGTGCCGCCGCGGATAGGCTGGATTTTAGGCTTAACGCCGGCCATCTCCATGGCCTTGACGGCCTTCTCTACTACATGGTAGTGAGGCTCGACCTGTTCCCGCATGTTGTAATACTGGTCTTTTACGACCGGAGTTACGGTTCCTTCACCATATTTGCAGTTTATGAAGCGACAGCACTCCTGGACCATCTCCTTCTTTCTCTCGAAAAGGCCCCTGTCATGGTCACGGATTATGTAGGTCATGTCTGCCTCTTCCACCGAGCCTGAGAAGCCGATGAGGTGGAAGAATCCTTCATATCCTTCGGTGTATTCAGGTCTCTGCTCCACAGGCAGCAGGGAATTCAGTTCGGTCCCGATAAGGATGGCGTTCTTCATCTTTCCCTTGGCATAACCTGGATGGACATTGCGCCCCTGGATGTGGATCTTGGCCGAGGCCGCATTGAAGTTTTCGAACTCCAGTTCACCGATTTCCCCACCGTCCATCGTGTAGGCGTAGTCAGCCCCGAATCTCGGGACATCGAACTTCACGACCCCGCGGCCGATTTCTTCGTCAGGAGTAAAGCCTATCTTGATCTCCCCGTGCTTGAATTCCGGGTGTTCGACAATGTACTGGACTGCATTCATGATTTCAGCGACGCCTGCCTTGTCGTCGGCTCCGAGGAGGGTAGTGCCGTCAGTCGTGATCAGCGTCTGGCCTACGAAGTGCAGCATCTCCGGGAATTCAGAAGGTTTCAGGGCCAGGCCCGGGACACCCTTCAGCGGGATGTCACCTCCGTCATATTCATCGATTATCTGAGGCTTGATGTCTGCGCCTGAAGCATCGGGAGCGGTGTCCACGTGGGCGATGAAGCCGATGGCCGGGACCTTCCTTTCGATGTTCGAGGGAATCGAGCCCATCACGTAACCATATTCATCAAGGACGGCCTCTACGCCCATTGTGGCAAGTTCATCCCTCAGCATGCCGAGGAGATTCAGTTGTTTTGAAGTGGAAGGCTGGCTCTCAGAGTCTTCGTTGCTCTGCGTGTCGACCGCGACGTACCTTAGGAATCTGTCAAGTATCTTTTCCATATTCTTTTGTCTTTTTTATTGTCTTTCTGAGCGAAGCGAAGAAACTACCATGTACCCGATGATACTCAGGAAAGGGATGATCGCTATGGCTTCACCGTAGGTACTGTGCCATGCGGTGAGGAACCAGTCGACGTTGAAGAATTTAAGCAGGGCGCTGACCACTCCCATCAAGGCGCCGCCTGCAATGAATCCGCTGGCGATCAGGGTTCCCTTGTTTGTCCTCGCATCGTTGACCTTCTTGTCCTTGGTGCGGCTGCCTACGTACCAGGAGATGGCTCCGCCGATGAGCAAGGGCAGGTTAAGGTCGATAGGGATGAACATTCCGAGGGCGAAGGCAAGGGCCGGGACCTTGAAGACGGTGAGAAGGATTGCGATCACGGCACCGATTCCGTAGAGCAGCCAGGGGGCTCCTCCTCCGTTCATCATGGGCTGGATCACCGCGGCCATCGCATTTGCCTGGGGAGCGACGAGGGCCTGGTCTCCTACGAATCCGTAGGTCTTGTTCAGGACCAGCATCACACCGCAGACCGTTGCAGCGGCAACTGCCACACCGACGAATTTCCATGCCTCCTGTTTCTTGGGGGTGGAACCGATCCAGTAGCCGATCTTGAGGTCGGTGATGAATGAGCCGGCGACGGAAAGGGCGGTACAGACCACTCCTCCGATGATCAGGGCGGCGGCCATTCCGGCATTGCCCTTAAGTCCTACCGCTACCAGGATCAAGGAGGCGATGATCAATGTCATAAGCGTCATACCGCTCACGGGGTTCGTGCCCACGATTGCTATCGCATTGGCAGCAACCGTAGTGAACAGGAAGGAGATGATTCCGACGATGAGGAGGCCGACGACAGCCTGCCAGATGTTGTTCACGACTCCGCCGAATGCAAAGAAAGCGAAGATAGCCAGGAGGGCTATGACGATGCCGAAGACGATGGTCTTCATCGGGATGTCCTGTTCTGTGCGAGGAGTTTGATCATCAGTATCGGAAAGGCCCTTCGTTTCGCTCTGGGAGGCAGTGCCTGAAGGGGAGCCTCCCTTGAACTCCCTTACAGCCAGTCCGACGGCCGACTTGATGACACCGAACGACTTGATGATGCCGATGATTCCTGCCGTGGCGATGCCTCCGATGCCGATATGCCTAGCATAGTCCTTGAATATCTGGTCAGGAGACATCTCTCCGATCGTCATAGTGACTCCAGTGTGCATGAGGTCGATGACCTGCCCGCCCCAGATGAGATTCATCAGGGGGATGATGACAAGCCAGACCAGCAGGCTGCCGCAGCAGATCACGAAGGCATATTTGAGACCTATGATATACCCAAGACCAAGGACGGCTGCGCTGGTGTTGACTTTCAGGAGGATCTTGGCTTTGTCGGCCACGGTCCTGCCTATTCCCATCACTGTGGTGCTGATGGTGTCTGACCATGTTCCGAAGGTGCTCACCAGGAAGTCATAGAGACCTCCGATCAGGCCGCTCACGAGAAGGGTGCCTGCACCTTTGCCTCCCTCTCCGCTGACCAGGATCTGGGTAGTGGCAGTCGCTTCAGGGAACGGATACTTTCCGTGCATCTCCTTTACGAAGTATTTCCTGAACGGGATGAGGAACAGGATTCCCAGGACACCTCCGAGCAGGGAGGAAAGGAACATCTGCATGAAATTGACTTCCACTCCGAGGATGTAGATGGCCGGGAGAGTGAATATGGCTCCTGCCACAACGGCTCCGGAGCAGCCTCCTATGGACTGGATGATCACGTTCTGTCCCAGTCCTTCCTTCTTTCCGAGCGCGGTGGTTAGGCCTACTGCTATGATGGCGATCGGTATGGCGGCCTCGAAGACCTGGCCAACCCTGAGGCCAAGGTAGGCTGCCGCAGCAGAAAAGATCACTACCATCAGTAATCCCAGAGCCACTGAATAGGGCGTCACTTCCGCCCATTTCTTCTCAGCTCCAAGGAGAGGCTTGTACTCTTCGCCGGGCTTCAGTTCCCTCTGGGCGTTCTCCGGCAGCGAATTCAATCTTTCGTCTTCCATGTGATTTCGATTATGTCATTATACAAATATAAATATAAAGCGAGGCAAAATGGAGAAAGATGAAAAAAAATGAAAAAAGATTTGCCGAATTCAAAAAAGTGCGTATCTTTGCAGCCCGTTTCGGAAGAAGCGGCAAGTTCATTGACAATACTGAGAGATTACAACGAGGTAAAGTGTAAGAATAATATCAGCAGAAGTAAAATTAGGTTGATACAATTTCACAAAGAAAGTTGAT
>CADCJX010000019.1 GCA_902801885.1 uncultured Bacteroidia bacterium | reverse complement strand
TCGGTCTGCCCATTGTTTGTCCTTTCCCCGATACTCACGAGGATGTACAAACATAATGATTTTTAGACAAACAAACTACTATTTTTAGCGATTTTTAGCGATTTAGACAAACAAATTCGGCAAACAAACGCCCTAAAATGACAGCGAGACAAACAAATTATTTTTGCTTATCTCGCTGTAAATCACTATGTTAAGAGTGAAATCCTCTCCTAATACTCCTCCTCGTTGAAGAAGAAATCTTCCTTGGTTGGATAGTCGGGCCAGATGTCTTCTATGGATTCGTAGATCTCGCCGTCATCCTCCAATTCAGTGAGGTTCTCGATAACTTCTTCCGGAGCACCAGAACGGTTAGCATAATCGATCAGTTCTTCCTTTGATGCCGGCCATGGAGCATCGTCCAGGCTGCTGGCAAGTTCAAGAGTCCAATACATAATGATGTTATTTGCTGCAAAGATATGTAAAAATATTAATCTATAACTTTTTTTGCCTAATTTTGTAGGACAAGCTGTGCTATTCAACAATCATACCACGAAATGGCATTCGAAAAGATTGAGAAATACGACGAAAAGACAACTGCAGAGATTTCTGCCAGAGTTAGGGAAATCCTTGCCCTTCTAGGAGAAGATCCTGAGCGTGAAGGGCTCCTGAAAACCCCGGAAAGAGTGGCTAAATCCCTCCAGTTCCTAACCCAAGGATACGGTCAGAACGGGCAGCAGATCATCCAGTCCGCTATATTCGAAGAAAAATATCAGCAAATGGTGCTTGTCAAGGACATCGAGTTATATTCGATGTGCGAGCACCACATGCTCCCCTTTATCGGGAAGTGCCATGTGGCATATATTCCAAACGGCAAAATCACCGGACTGAGCAAGATAGCAAGGGTCGTGGAAACCTATGCCCGGCGCCTGCAGGTCCAGGAGAGGCTTACTGTCCAGATCAGGGACTGCATCGTGGATGCCCTGCAGCCACTCGGAGTAGCAGTAGTAATCGAAGCCATGCACACCTGCATGTCCCTTCGCGGAGTGCAGAAATCAAACGCCATCACTACCACTTCTGCCTTCTCTGGAATATTCCTGAGTTCTGCAAGGACGAGAAATGAATTCCTAAACCTTATAAAACAATAATTCTGAACATGCCTAACAAAATCATACTGACAGGCGACCGCCCTACCGGGCGCCTTCACATCGGGCACTACGTTGGATCGCTTCGCAACAGGGTGGCGATCCAGAATGCTGGCGGCTATGACAAGATGTTTATATTCATTGCCGACGCCCAGGCCCTCACAGACAATTTCGACAACCCTGAAAAGGTTCGCCAGAACATTATCGAGGTTGCTCTCGACTACCTGTCCGTCGGTCTGGATCCATCAAAGGTAACCCTCTTCATCCAAAGCCAGATCCCTCAGCTGACCGAGCTGACTTTCTATTACATGAATCTGGTAACGGTTGCCAGGCTTCAAAGGAACCCTACAGTAAAGACCGAAATCGCCATGCGTGGCTTCAACGCAGAAGGCGAAGAGCAGGCATTCGGCAGTGGACTGCCGGTTGGATTCTTCTGCTATCCTATCTCGCAGGCAGCTGACATTACGGCTTTCAAGGCTACGGATGTCCCTGTCGGAGAAGACCAGAAACCGATGATTGAGCAGACGGTCGAAATCGTCCGCAGCTTCAACAGGATATACGGCGAGACCCTTGTCGAGCCAAAGGCTGTACTTCCTTCGAACGCTGCTTGCCTTAGGCTTCCAGGCACTGACGGCAAGGCTAAGATGAGCAAATCGCTCGGCAACTGCATATACCTCGCAGAATCGGCAGACGAGATGCACAAGAAGGTCATGTCCATGTACACCGATCCCCTTCATATCAATGTCAGCGACCCTGGTCACATTGAGGGCAACACTGTGTTCACGTACCTGGATGCCTTCTGCCGAGACGAACATTTCGGACTCTATTGGCCCGACTATGCCAACTTGGATGAGCTGAAAGCCCATTACCAGAAAGGCGGACTAGGCGACGTCAAGTGCAAGAGATTCCTCGAGAAGATACTCAACGAGGAACTCGAGCCCATCAGAGCCCGCAGGAAAGAATATGAGAAGGACATTCCTGCGGTCTATGACATCCTGAAGAAAGGAAGCGAAGTAGCTGAAGTTGCCGCGCAGGCAACGCTCGACGAGGTAAAGAAATCGATGCAGATTGACTATTTCAACGACAGCGCGCTGATCGCTGAACAAGCCAAGAGATTCAGTATTTAACTTATTATCGATGAAACGTTTCGCCATATCTTTACTGCTACTCATGATATGCTCCACTGCCATGTGGGGCCAGCGCTTTGGCTCTGGTGAGCTTCAGTTTCAAGCACCATCAGTGCCTCAGTATGTAGTGTTTGCAGGAGATACGGTACGTTTCAACAGGAGCGACCTATACGAGAGGATGGATCGGGAACTGATCACTTTCACATATTCCCACATCAACTCCATCCTGATGCTGAAGCGATCCGACAGGTATTTCCCTCAGATCGAACCGATCCTTAAGCTTTACGGAATCCCGGATGACCTGAAGTACCTGATGGCAATTGAAAGCAATCTGAGTCCCAAGGCGTTGTCGACTGCCGGTGCTGCAGGCCTGTGGCAGTTTACAAAGACGACGGCCAAGGAATACGGCCTAATCGTGGATGCGGAAGTCGACGAGAGGTACAATATCGAAAAGGAGACCATTGCGGCATGCCAGTACCTCAATAAAGCATATTCTAAATACGGAGACTGGATGACAGTCGCAGCCAGTTACAATGCCGGCCAGGGAGGAATCTCCAAGAGACTCGCCGACCAGCATCAGAAATCCGCCCTAGATCTCCTGCTGGTTGAAGAGACTTCCAGGTACATGTTCAGGATCCTGGTGGCCAAGATGTTTTTCGAGAAACCCGAAGCCTTTGGCTTCAAAGTCGACAGATTTGAGAAATACCCCTACTACTCCCCCAAGGACATAGTGACGGTAAGCGGTCCGATCGAGAGTCTTGTAGACTTCGCAGAGCAGCATGGATGCAGCTACATGCAATTGAAGGAGGCCAACCTCTGGCTTCGTGGCACTAAACTTGAAAACAAATCAGGTCATACCTATAAAGTATTGATTCCAAACGACAAATAGGCCATGAAAAAATCAATCGTAATAACCCTTGCAGCCTCGCTGCTACTACTGGGCAGCTGCGCAGCCCTCAAGGTTACTCCTGAAGAGAAGGCCCGGATCGCAGAACAGGTCCAAGCCAATCTTGACAACAGGACCTTCGAAATTGATGTCGACCAGATGAATCCTCGCCGTGGAATGACCAAGGCAGTGACCAATTACTCCGTAAAGATCGACGGAGACAAGATTATCTCACATCTCCCCTATGTCGGACAGGCTTGGAACCTTCCCTACGGAGGAGGCAAGGGTCTCAGCTTCGAGGCAAAGATCAGCGACTACATCGAGACTTATCCGAAGCCGGACAGAAGGGTGATAACCCTTTCAACCAACAACGGCGAGGACCTTCTTGTCTACACTTTCGAGATTTTCACGAACGGCAGGGCCAACATCGACCTGCGGAGCCGGAACCGCGAGCCCATCAGCTATATGGGCACTGTCGTAACCAACTGACAATCTATCAGAAAGCCAGTATAGACCGGGCGGCGTAACCATTATTGGTATACTCTCCGGTCTGTTTAGGCATGTACTTGAACACGATGTCTGTCGAGTTCAGGTAAACGACTGCAGCCGTGCCATCAGAGGTAGCCTCATCACAAGCCCACAGGTACCAGTCCAGCTGCCCGTTGTTAGGAAGGTAGAACACGGTTGAGACCATCCGGCCGGACTGGACATATCTCCCGAGGACCTGGTTGGTGAAACTGCTGAAATACCTTGAGAAGTTATCCAGATACCCCTGTCTTTCTGATGACGAACCGAATCTCCATGCCAACTCGGTAACCTGGTTGCCCGACAAAGTCAACTCCAAGTCATTCGGGTCTATCCCGGCAAGATTGGCAAGGCAGAGATACCATTGTCCTACACTCGGAAGGAACCAGCCGCTTGTGCCTTGAGGAGCCTCAAATGCTGATATATTCTCAGTATTGCCATAAGCAAAGACCCAGTCCTCCTTACCGTATCTCATGGCGCACGGGATTGCAGCCCTGGCCCCTGTCGGTGTAAAACCAGGAAAACCATAATAGTTGCCCTGGGCATAGTCGCTCAAATATATCCCATTAAGGATTGTACATGTCGTGAGTCCTGCCAGATTCTCCATCATCATAAGAGGCGCGGATTCAGAGAGGGTCTCGAACACATTTTCGGTCTCGGGATAGTCCGGGTTTTCAGAGACCTCGGACTCAGGAGCCCAAGCTGTCGGCCACGCCGCATCCCTGAGCGCCATCGCATAACCATGCTTGTAGCCGGCAGCACGATCTTCAGGACTTGTGTAATTGCTGAATATCACTGCCTGAGGCCATTTATCCTCGTGATAGGCCAAAGGTCCCCATGAACCGTCGCTGTAGACATAGTCCCCGATGTCCGGGACCAGGTCGTCGTCTGTAAGGGTTTCGCCCCTTGCTACGACATTACATGCCTTGAATGATTTGCCAGCAAGTTTGACATAGCGTCTATATGTGTGGCTTCCGCAAGTCAGGCTGACAGACAACTCCCCTGTCAGTTTTCCTCTCGCAGGAATAACCAGATAGACCGTGGCCTTGCCTCCGCTGACAGGGAGGTGAGTTTCGGGCATGTCATAGAATATGTCATCGTCAGGGACCACCTGGGTCCCTCCTGGGCCGAAAGTGTAAACAGCCTGCGATGCGAACATAGCCTGGCCTGAAAGATTATCCGACGGCGTGAATGTCAGATGGACGGCTGAAACTTCAGTTCCAGAAAGGCCTGAGAACGTCAATTTCATCACCGACGTCATGTGCTCGAAATGAAGCTTTTCCGAAGCCTTACCCTTTACATACATAAGTTCGTAGGCAGCCACATTGCCCAGCGATCCGTCCTGACCGGAGAAATCTACGGTACATTCTGCATCTGTCCCCGAAACCCTCGTATGGATACGGTCTGAAGAACTCATACAATAGAGGTCGCTGGTACGGAATGCCTGCACGTCCTCTCCTGACTCCACCTCACCTGAGAACACGTCATCGCCTGAAGGAGACGTAAGTTCGGCAAGGGAGGCTGTGCCATCCTTGAAATACATGACATTTATCATTTCTCCAGGGACCCACGAAGTTTTCAATCCGGCGGAAGCATCCTCGGCCTCCGTGATCCTGGTGCCAGGAGCGTTAGGATCCCCCTTCAACTCTATCCTGTACCTGCCGGAAGCAGATGTGACCATTTCTTCGTCAAGGTTTCTGTCGTCACAGGACACGGCTGCGGCCATCGCAGCGACTACACAATAGATTAGGATTCGTTTCATGCGTTCATGGATAGTTTAGAAATCATCATCGTCGGTCCAGCCATCTTCTGTGTCCAGACCTTCATCATAAACATGTTTCCCGGTCTTGGCCGAGAGAGACATCAAAGGTTCGTCGCTCATCATCACGACGATGGTCGAGGGTGCCCGATAAAAATCCTTTTTATTCATTTTTTAAGTTCAATTTGTTCATACCATGCGGAAACTGAAAAGTTTCAGGTTAGAATCACAGTGCAAAGTTGGACATTAAGACTGATAAGAGAGTAAACATCTGGCAGTTATTATGTCACAGGGAGAAAGTGATTTTGTCCCTCATGACAGAAAAAATGTACCTACCACGAATAGGCTGTAGACAGGAGTCAAACTATTTCTTAAATTTGCACCGCTTGAATGCGTACTTGTCCACTTAAACAGACTTTACTATGATCAGATCATCCGCTGTATTCTGCGTTTTAACCTTCCACCTGCTTATGCTGTGCTCCTGTTCCGGACCAGCGTCACGTACAATCCTCCGAGAGAACCCGGAGAGTGATGTCGATATCATGAAGATCCAGAGACTTGCTGTCTGCAATCCACAGAGAGCACTGGTCATGTTGGACAGTTTGGAATCCACAAGGGCCATCAGCCGTTTCAAGGCCCAGGAAGCCAGGGCGAAAATCTACTTCAACCCACTCCAGAATGACTCAATGGTAATCGAATGCGCAAAGGACGCACTCGGGATGGACACAGAAGAACTCAAAGAACACAATCAGATCGTGTTGCTGAGGCTGTTGGGGAACAGTTTCTATCTTTCGGGACAATACGAGGAGAGCCTCAAAGCCGCTATTGAAGGGGAAAAAGTCGCAGTGGCTTTCGACTCTCTTGCAGCACAGGGTGAATTCCGCTTCCTCACCGGGGAGTGTCAGATGTAATTGGGGCAGTACTCATCTGCATACGCCAACATGGAATATGGGATTGCAGCCCTCTCCAACGAAGAAGGGCTGCATGCGAAGTCGACACTCAGCCACTTCCTTGGAGAAGAGATGAATTTCATGATCGAGGATGGCAAGTTCCAGGAAGCAGTTGAGAAAGGGTTTGAAAGGGAGGAACTTCTGGAAGGGATAGCTTCCAGGTTCGGAACCACTGATTATCTGGACCAGCAATTCGGCTATCATTACAGTAAGATGGCCTTCCTGCTCATGAAGACAGGCTACAGGAAAATGGCTGAAGAATATGCAGCAAAGTTCTATGGAACGAAGTATTCAGGTGACTCAATCGGAAAGTTGAGGATCCTTGAATACCTTCTGGAAAGCGGGAACTATGCCGAGGCGCTGAATGTTATAGGAGAGGACGACTTCCCCTCTCCCGGCGACACTGTCTCTTTCGACGGCGGCTATTACCTGAAGATGAAGGCTGAGGCATTACGTGGACTTGGCGAGACAAGCAAGGCTTATTCTTACCTGAAAAGAGCCGGAGCGATCTCGGACAGTCTCGGCAGGAAGACAGACAAGGAAAGAGCCCTCAAGGTTTCGGCCATGTACAGGACACACGAAGCGGAAATGAAAGCGCAGGAGGCGGAAACCCGCGAAGCCAGGTACATCCTGTACATTATAGTGATTCTTTCCGTCAGTGTCCTTACCACCCTGGGGTTCTTCCTCTACTACATAAAAACGAAGGATATCCTGGATAAGAACAGGCTCATCGAAATGGGACGTTCGGACACAGAGAAATACATCCGCCTGCTACAGTCCGCCCAGGCACGCATACGGGAACTGGATCCAAAGGGAACCGTCCAGGAAAGATCCAGTGAGGCAGACAGCTGGCAACTGTTCCTGAAGCTTGAAGATGCCATGGACAAAGACAAGATCTACCTGAACAAAAGCCTGACCAGGGCAGACATACTCGAACTTCTTGGGATCGGGAAAAACCGGCTGGGGAAAATGTTCCAGGACATAGGCGGCGACCTGAGTCTACCCTCCTACATCAATGGGAAAAGACTGAACCACGCCCTAGAAGTCATTTCCGAACATCCCGAATACACTGTCAATGAGGTTGCTGATGCATCCGGATTCTCAAACACAAGGAATTTCCATCTCCTTTTCAAGAAACGTTTCGGAATCACCCCACTCCAGTACAGGAACGGAAAATAAGGCACGGGACAATCTTTCTCTTCAGCAAAGACAAAGTAACCGTCAATAAATTAGCCAATTACATAGTTAGTGTCTACCTTTGCAGCACTAACCTATGAGTGACAAAGTTCACAAAAAGACAAGTATTAAATTTTGCCCATACCGTCGCGCCTGTGAAGGTCCGGCGGTTAAATTTTATCAGGAATCAATCGGACAGGTAGTTGAGGAGAAGATTGCGGACCATGTCAGAAATCTTCTTGTGGGCATCAGTGACATTTTCAAGCATTTCAGCCAGATTCTTGTACTTTATCAGCTCACGTACGTCCGACACATTCGTAAAAATGTAACCGATGTAGTCTTCATAATCCTCATCAGCTGCATGTTCAAGTTCAGTAACCCTCTCGCAGCACAACGAGATGGCAGATACATTCTTCTTGATCTCTCCCAGAAGAGGTATCATGTCCCTCAACGCCTGTGATTGTGATTCCGCAATACGGGCCAGTTCTTCAAGCTGGTAATCAATCTGGGCCGGGCGGTAGATCAGGACTGCCTTGGAAGTGTCCTTGATAGCATCCAGGCAGTCATCCATGGCCATAGACACAGACTGAAGGTCCAGTTTGTTGACTTGGACCATAAGGCTTCCTGAAAGCATTTCATGGAACTCGGTAAGAAGGGCGTCCCCCTGGACCTCGCAAGATTTTATTTCCTTTTCATTTCTCAACCAGACCTCAGGATCCGAAGTTCCGAAAACTTCAGCAAGAAGGGTGGTCGTCTTGCAAAGGTAGTCTGTCTGGCGGACCAGGATCGGGACATATTCATGCTTCCCTCCTCTGAGGAGCATCATTATTTTCTTGTAAAGACTCATTGCAAATAAGGAGTATCAGATTTCAAATCGTGAAGGTTCGGTAAAATGTCTTTCGAATGCATCAAGGACTGCATCCCTATACTTTTTAAAATCCTCGTCTTTCAGATGCACGTCATTGATACACAAAAGTTTGGTTGAAGGAGAGAGGATGTTGGAGGCAATAGTCTCAGGACTGTTCACAGCAGGAGAAAGGTGCTTGTTGGAAATCTTTCCGGAGACTGTCAAACCCTTGTAGTAAAGGTAATCAAGGAAAAGGTACTGGTTGAAGTTCCTGGTAGTACGCAGGCGTGAAACGACTTTGAAGATGATGTCTTCAGAGAAGGCGTAAACTGCTTCGCTCTCACTTTTCAGCATCGGGGAACATGTGTGCTGGGGACGTACGAAAGTCAGTCCGGGCCTCATTCCGAGGGCTGCCCTGGCCTGATGGTCTGAATTACGCACCCTTTTCTTGTATTTCCCACCGGCAAACAGATGGTGTGCAAAGCCGATGACCGCCTTGCCGTCACGGAAGAAATCTTCTTTCTGGCAATCCATCACCGGGAACATGTCGTCGTTGAAGTACAGGAACTCCTGTGAAAGGCCAGGAATCCTATGCATGAACATCTCGATGGTAGTGCTGTTGAAAGTCGGCAGGAACTCTTCAGGGATTATTTCCTTGTGAAGTACTACCCTGACCTGATCCTTGTCGATCCAAGCCGGGACCTGGCTGATCCCTGAGACAAGGAGATAGACATTTTCCACCGAGGGAATGTGTTTCTCAATCCCCCGGAGGAGATATCTCAATGTCCCCCAGTCACGGTACCGTTTGGCAAGTATCTCACCTCCGACCGCTGAGGCATATTCAGCCTGCCAGATCGGGTCGAGTCCGTCAACATATGTAATAACAGCGTCCATCTGCCTATTGTTTACTTTCCTCAATGATGAATGCTCCCTCAGAAAGGGATTCCGCCCTCCATCTGCGGAGTTCAGGATAAGACTTTATCAATGCAGGAATGTCCCGAACGGGGAATAAAGACAACCACCTCAACGACATAAAACATTGACGCAGAGGCTGCCACACGGCTTGAAGAAGGAATGATGAATCAGGATTGCTCAAGCATACCCTTGAGTACTGGCAATTCTGCCTTGCCCGGCTGGACTTGTCCATCTTCCTGTCCTGACGGTCATGAACCGCCATTGCAGAAGGCAGCACTCCGACACCATAACCATGATATTTCACCCGCTCGCAATAATTATTATCTTCTCCATAATGAGTGAAAGCAGGTGAAAACAGCCCTACGGAACGTAAGCACCAAACTGGAAGCATCCAATGCGCAGCCATCACGAAACGGACAGGCTGGACAGTGTCCACCGGATCCATCGTTCCATGGTAATGCCTCTTGAAACGCCGGTCGGGAGTCTTGAGATCCGGTTTCATCTGCATCGGACTGATAAGTCCCCATTTCCCTTCAAGAAAAGCATCCATCAATCTGGTAAAGGTGTCAGGAAGTACCCAGGCATCCTGATTGAGGAGATACACGAAGTCATAACCGTTTTCCAAGGCATACTTGAAACCCATGTCATTAGCCCTTGCGAAACCAAGGTTCGATTCCGAACGTACCAACACCGCCTGGGGGTAGCGTCTCTGGACAAAATCTGCAGATCCATCCTCAGAGCAGTTGTCACAAACGAAAATGTCGGCCTGGGCAGTACTTGAAACGACCGAATCCAGACAACGCTCCAGCCATCTCATCCCATTGTAGGTCACGATTATTACAAGCAGTTTTCTCATGACTCGGAAACGGACCTTAAATAATTGGCTGTAAATGTCTTTCCTGTTGCGGCCAGATCCTCAGGTGTACCGGCGAAGACAACCTCTCCACCCTTATCTCCGGCATCAGGGCCCAGATCTATGACCCAGTCGGCCGCCCTGATCACGTCCAGATTGTGTTCCACGACTATCACGGTGTGTCCCTTGGCTATCAGGACATCGAATGCTTTGAGAAGCTTCTCAACATCGTAGAAATGGAGGCCGGTCGTAGGTTCATCGAACAGGAACAGGATCCTCTCCCTCCTGACCGTCGCGGATTCTTCGCTCATGGAAAGGAAATAGGCCAGCTTGATCCTCTGGCTTTCACCTCCTGAAAGAGTAGATGAACTCTGGCCAAGCTTGATGTATGACAAACCTACATCCACGAGAGGCTGAAGCCGCCTGGCAATCTGCCTTGCTATATCTTCCTCCTGGGAGCCGAAGAAAGCGATAGCTTCTTCCACGCTCATTCCGAGGATGTCATCAATGTTCTTGCCTTTGTATCGGACCTCGAGGATATCAGGCTTGAACCTCTTTCCACCGCAGGCCTCACAGACCATAGTCACATCCGCCATGAACTGCATCGGGATGCGTACAAAGCCGTCACCCTGGCATTCAGGACACCGCCCACCCTCCTGGTTGAATGAGAAGAATGAGGGCGTGTAACCGTTTATCCTGGCATATTGCTGGTCAGAAAGAAGCTTGCGTATGTCGTCGTAAACCTTGAGGTAGGTGACGGCATTGGAACGGGAGCTCTTACCGATAGGATTCTGGTCCACATATTCAACTCTGGTGATGCGGTCCAGGTTGCCGGAGAGTTTCCGGAACACTCCTGGAAGGTCGCCGGTCTGGTTGATCCTCCGGTAGAGGGCGGGATAGAGGATGTCTCCCACCAAGGAAGACTTACCTGAGCCGCTGACTCCCGAAACCGCCGTCAGGACACCCAGTGGGAACCTTACATCAACATCCTTGAGGTTGTGCTCCATCGCCCCCTCCACGGTGATTGAATATGTCCACTGATGCTTTTCCCTTTGATATCTCTTCCTGGCGCCTGTAAGGTACTGAAGTGTCATGGACTTGCCCAAGGCAGACTTGGATAACTTGTCGGACATCCTGCCCTGGAAAACTATCCTTCCTCCGTCCACCCCGGCCTTAGGTCCCATGTCGATCAGCATGTCGGCCGCCCTTATGATCTCCTCGTCATGCTCCACGACAACAACCGTGTTGCCCAGGTCACGGAGCCTCCTGAGAACTGAAATCAGCCTGTCGGTATCCCTGGGGTGCAGGCCTATGCTCGGTTCGTCGAGTATGTACATCGAACCTACAAGCGAACTCCCAAGGGCGGTCACAAGGTTGATCCTCTGGCTTTCGCCTCCCGAAAGGGTGTTGCAATTCCTGCTGAGGGTAAGATACGACAGGCCAACGTCACTGATGTACTGAAGCCTGGAGACTATCTCTTCTACTGCTTTGCGCACGACACCCTGCTCATACTCAGTGAGCTTGAGACCGGCAAAGAACGCCAGGAGTTCATCCACGTTCATGTCCAGGAGTTCGGCAATGTTCTTTCCCCCCACCTTTACGTACAGGGCTTCGGGACGCAGCCTGCTGCCATGGCAAGCATGACATGTCGTACGACCCGAAAAACGGCTGAGCATGTATTTGTACTGGATCTTGTAGCGGTTGGCCTCGACCCACTGGAAAAACTCATTTATTCCTATTATCGAGTTCTCATCTCCCTCTACGCTATGTCCGTTCCAGATAACATCCTTGACTTCCTTGGAAAGATTGCAATACGGCTCGAATATGGGAATATGGTATCTTTCGGCGACGCTGACCAGATGGTCCTTGAACCATCCCATCTTCTCCCCACGCCAGCAGGCGATGGCGCCGTCATAGATGCTCTTGGTCTTGTCCGGTACAACCAGATCTTCGCTGACACCGATAATCTTTCCAAGACCGCCACAGACTGGACATGCTCCAAGAGGGCTGTTGAACGAGAAGAGATATTCGTCGGGTTCCTTGAATGTCATCCCGTCCATTTCGAAACGATTGGAATACTCCTCCCTGCCTCCGTCTTTCTGAAGGAAGAGATTTCCCCTGCCTTCACGGAAGGCATTGTCTATCGAGGAACGAAGCCTGGTCTGGAGGTCCTCCCAGTCCTGCTGCGGCCAAGGAGTTCCATCTTCGAAATAAGGCAGGCAGCCCTTGAAGACAGGCAGCTTGAGACGGTCGACCAAGAGGTAAAGCTCCTTCGGATACTCCCCCTTGTCAGCCATCACCATTATGTCCTCGATACGGATCACACCCCCGTCACCGTAAAAACGGGAATAACCTTCCTCTTTCAGGCGGAGCATGAGTTCAACCTTATCCTCCCTTGTCTCCCAGCCAAGATCCGCAAGGATGTAGACAGTCTTGGAATCGCCTTTCAGGATACTGGCCATCACGTCCCTCTGGCTGTGGCACTTGACTTCCCGCCCGCTCACAGGAGAGTAGGTACGGCCTATCCTTGCGAAGATAATTCTAAGATAATCATAGATTTCCGTAGTGGTGGCAACAGTCGAACGAGGATTCCTGGTGTTGACTTTCTGCTCTATGGCTATTGCGGGAGGGATGCCCTCGATGGACTCGACGTCAGGCTTACTCATGCGCCCCAGGAACTGGCGCGCATAGGAACTGAGACTCTCGGCGAACCGTCTCTGACCCTCAGCAAAAAGGGTGTCGAACGCAAGGGAAGACTTTCCGGAGCCGGAAATACCTGTCACTACCACGAACTTGTTCCGTGGTATTTCTACGGTAATATCCTTGAGGTTATTGACCTTGGCCCCTCTTATTATGATCTTCCCCTCTTCCGGCATGCTCAGATTTTCGCTATGATAGCCTTGAAGAGTGCTGTCATCCTGACGGCAGCAGCATCTGCCTGACGGACAATCTCTTCTCCATCCGTAACATAGTCGGGATCATCGGCCTCGCGGGCAACATCGGTTATGACCGACATTCCGAACACCGGGATTTCCGAATGACGGGCAACGATGACTTCAGGAGTAGTGGACATACCGACTGCATCAGCACCGATCTTCCTCATGTACTTGTACTCAGCCGGAGTTTCGAAGGTAGGCCCCGTGCATCCGAGATATACACCTTTTTTCAATTCAAGGCCCATCTGAGAGCCAGTCTCCTCGGCTATGGATATGATACGATGATCGTATGGACGGGTCATGTCTGGGAAACGTGGACCGAAATCATCAAGGTTAGGGCCGATGAGAGGATTGGGGATCAGGTTGATGTGGTCCGTAATTATCATCAGGTCGCCAATATTGAAAGAGGGGTTGACTCCTCCTGCTGCATTTGACACGAAAAGATATTCAATGCCAAGGACTTTCATCACCCTGATGGGAAGGGTGACTGCGTCCATGCTATAACCTTCGTAATAATGGATACGGCCCTGCATGGCGATAACCGTCTTCCCGCCAAGCTTTCCTACAATGAAATTGCCCTTGTGGCCGATCGCCGTTGAGACCGGGAAACCAGGGATGCTTTTATAAGGGATCTGTACCGGATCCTCAATATCGTCACTCAAGCGGCCGAGACCGCTTCCTAACACTATACCCACCTCGGGACTATAGCCCGTCGTGGACAGGACATCCTTGATGTATGCCGCTGCATTGTAGATTCGTTCAGCTCTCGGATCCATGGCTTACAGTTTATGGAAATTTGACACAGCCTCGATTGCGCACTTCTGACAGAGCTTCGCGTCCTTCTTGGTAATCGTAAATTCCGTGTCTTCCAGGAGGTAAGGATTGCCTTTGACAGACTTTCCAAGGACCGGCCTTATCAGGGCTTCGAACCAAGTACAGGCAGCAATGTAGCGACCGTACTGGCGGCTTAGATGGAAGCCGTCACGAGTCAGTTGGTAAACGGTTGAATATGCAGGGACCCTGTCTTCATTATTGAGGCGGGTACCCCTGGCAATCTGAACGGCATAACCGGAGGGAATCACAACCGGAACGTTGAAATCCGTCCTTGAGCGCTTCACACAGTCGAGGATTGCATTGTACATCTTGTCCTGGTCCCGGTCATAGAGCGGGAAGGCGACGTGGTTTGAATTAGAAGCGTAGGCCCATGTCATGTGCCAGACGATGGAAGCCTGGGGATTCAGGGCTTCCTTGCGGATGATCGAGATCAATTTAGGTGCCCAAGCCTGATAGGTGTCGTAAGTTCCCGAATGATTGGAAACTTCCTGGATTGTGATGATGTCCCAAGGCTCATCTTTGATTCCGTCCAAGATTCCAGCGTTCTTGCTGACTGTTGTCCATCTGTTCTCGGTAGACTTGTAATAAACATAATTCTTGGTCCCTTCCGCATATTCCTTACAATGCCTTTCGAGCGAACAGCCACCAATATAGAGGCGGCCGACGATCACGTTGTGGATTCCAGCACCTTCCAGAAGCGCAGGCAGGTACTCTGTCCCGTCATCGGAGAAACTGTTACCGACAGCCAGGATCCTCAAGGTGTCGGGATTCTGGGGAAGAGGATAGTTGACAAACTGATCCTGTGCTCCGAGGCGCAGGAAGACCAGAAGGGTCAGGAATATGAGTGACAATTTCTTGGACATAATAAAAAAGTGAACAATTTCACAAATATACGAAAAAGTTCACTTCATATTAAAGGTAAAGGTCCTTAACTTACATGTTGATCTGACCCGCTCCGGTTCCCGGAGCCTGACCGTTTGTGTTGTTGATCACATCATCGTTGGTAATTGACTTGCGGGTTTTCTTGACTTGGAATCCCTGCTTGCCGAAGGTGTAGGTCAGACCGATTCCGACCTGACGGATAGGCACCTCCACTACGTTCTCGAGACGGTAGTCCTTTCCCTGTGAGAATGATTCAATCTTCATTCCGCCCTTGTTAAGGTTAGACATCACCTGGGCGTTGACCTTAAGTTTGTCGGCAAAGAAGCCTTTGGACAGACCGAATACGGCCATTCCGAAACCACCGCTCCAGCCCTGTAGATTCCAGGTCCTTCCTCCTTCAATAATATTGGCACTCAGGAGGATGTCTGCAGGAAGCGTCTGCTGTAGGCCAAGCATGACATTCCAGTTCCAGCCGGCGTTGGTCTGGTCCAGCTCATCGCTTGCGAAGTGGCTGTAACCGAAGGAACTGTTGGTGTAGACCCTGGTCTTGGGGCCTGCCGTCCAGTTGACAAAGGCGGTAAGGCCGGTATTGTTTTCTGTGACTATGTTGCCATAAGTCGTGTTCAGGATGTCATCACGGAAAAAGCTGTAGGATGAGATCCCGCTTCCGCTGTGGCTGTAACGGCCTGTGAGGCTGACTACCCACTTTGGATTGTAGAAGTTGTAGACGAGACTGAGATTGTCCACCCTTACGCTGGTAAGGTCGCTGTTGCCATAAGAAATCGATGTCGAAGACGACCTGTCCACATAAGGATTGAGATAGGTGATTCCAGGTCTCTGGATCCTCCTGTTATAGGTGATACCGATGTTCTGCATAGCGGAAATATTGTACTGGAGACTGGCATTGGGGACCAGGTCGCCGAAGCTGGTGTTGAAGTCATGACCGTAGTCCTCGCCGTATTCTACTCTCTGCCAGGTATATTCATACCTCAAGCCTGCCACGGCCGTGACTTTCCCGAAGGTGCCGGTATATTCTGAATATGCCGCCCCGATACTGTTGAAGTGGTCGTAGAGCATGCTGCCTTCGCGATTGTAAGCCCATGCACCGGCATCCTGAAGGTACAGTTTATCATCGGCGGAATTGTGCCTGCTTATGTACTTGAGGCCAGAGCTCAGGGAATGGCCCTGCGCGATGGGGGTAGTGTAATCCAGCTGGAAGGTATTCTCGTTGCTGTTGTCGTCACCGACTGACTTGCGGTCGTCCTGGAGGAAGCCTCCGTAACCGGGCATGCCGCTGAAAGTATTGATGGACTCGACATCAAGAGGGCTTCCTGAATATCTGTACGAAACGGTCAGGGCACGTCCTGGCACAGCCTCGCTAGTATGCTGGTAGTCAAGGCTTCCGTTCATACTCCGTGTCCTGTATTTCGTGTCAGAGCCATTGCTGTAGCTGAAGCCGGCGGCTCCGCCGTCCCCGACGGTTATAGTGGACATGCCCGTTGCCGTTTGGTAAAAGCCCGTGAGTCCGAACGAACCGGAGACCAGGTCCCTGGAGGTCAACTCGTAACTGGCATTTATATCCGCGAAAGCGAACGGAGACCTCTGCTTGAGTTCGCTTTCAGTGGACATGGTCGGGCCGCCGGAGAGGTTCTCCTGTTTTGAAGAGTATGTTATCCCACCAAGTTTCTGTTCACCCACGGCAGAATTGATTCCCACGGTAAACTTACCTTTCTTGGCACTGAGGAAGAGGCTTCCGTTCTCCCCTTTCGTCGTCACTCCAAGGTTCACAGAGCCATACACTCCGTCTGAAACGGCATTTGAAGCCCCTGCAGCCATGCCGGTGACAAGGTTGAGCACTCCACCCGCTCCTTCAGCATCATATTTTGCTCCTGGATTCGTGATCACTTCGATGTCCTTGACTGAACTTGCAGGCATCACCTTCAGTATCTGTGATGGATTGCTGCTGAGCATCTGGTTCGGTTTTCCGTCCACATAGACCTTGAAATTGGAGCTCCCGTTGACCGTGATGTTGTCCTGACCGTCGACAGTGACCATAGGGACTTTGCGAAGCATGTCCAGGACTGTCCCTGTCTTGGAATCCGGATCTGCTTCCACCTTGTAGGTCAGCTTGTTCACATCCAGCTTGACGAGGGTCTTCATCGCTCTCACGGAAGCGCCCTCAAGAGCCTCGGCATCATCCTGGACCAGGATCTCGCCAAAGTCAAGTTCACTCTGGCCTTCCAGTTTGAATCCTCTGCTGACGGTTTTCCTTCCCATATTCTGCAGTAAAAGAATGTAATCACCCTGTCCGGAAACCGTCCGTTCGAAACGGCCGGTCGAGTCTGTAACTGAATATGCGACCGGGCTCTCCTGTCCTGTTTTGAGGAACTGGACCACGGCCCCAGTTTCAGGCGCCCTGCTAAGGGAGTCAAGGAGTGTCCCCTTCACTGTAGTCTGCGCCATCGCTGCGACATTCATCATAAGGGCAATGATAAGAATGTTAAGCTTAAACTTATCCATGATATTCAAAATTAGGTTTGTATTAATCGTATATGTCTTACGTCACAAATATACGATAATTAATTTCTAATTTCCAAATATTTCTTAATGTTTTTCATAAATTATTTAATTTTTATCCAAGCGAAGGCCACCCTGACGTTCCGGTACTGCCCAAGCGGGAATAGATAAGACCACCACAGATGGGAAAGTAGACATTTTGTCATACTTAAGTGTCAAACAGTCAGCAAGTTATGTCAAAATGTCCACTTTTTCGGCCGTTTTGGCATTGGTACGGGAATTGACATTTGGAAAGATGTCCGCCCGAAAGGACGGGGGTAAGTAAAAAGAAAGAATTAATAATTATAGGAGGTTTTAATCATGTTACCTGTTTCAAGAAGATACAACCAGAACTGGTTGCCGAGCATTTTCAATGATTTCTTCGATAACAACTGGATTGAAAGGACTGGTGCAACAGCACCTGCAATCAACGTCTTAGAAAACGAGCATGGCTACGAGCTTGAGCTGGCAGCCCCTGGAATGACCAAGAATGATTTCAAGGTCAGTCTGGACGACGAGGGAGACCTCGTGATCAACATGGAGAAGAAAGAAGAGGCTAAGGACGAAAAGAAGCGCGGCCGCTATCTGAGGCGTGAGTTCTCCTACGCCAAGTTCCAGCAGACAATGCTGCTTCCGGATGACGCTGACAAGGAGAAGATTAGTGCGACTGTTGAGAACGGAGTCCTGCTGGTCACCATCCCTAAGCTTGAGCCGAAGGTCGTGCCCCAGGCCAACAAAATCATCGAAATTAAATAAAAAAAATTTGCACAGCCAGCATTTTTGACTATCTTTGCATCCGCGTTTTAACAAAGCGCGGATGTTTTACAAGTCTGGTGCGGTAGTTCAGCTTGGTTAGAATGCCGGCCTGTCACGCCGGAGGTCGAGGGTTCGAGCCCCTTCCGCACCGCCAAACGAAAAAAGCAGAGTCTTATGGCTCTGCTTTTTTCGTTTGGCGACGCAATGCGCCCTATCATCCATTGAAGGGCGTTCCCCTCAAACTCCCCCGGTCGCCTTCGGCTCCAAATACATTTATCATAGGTTGTCGAAAGGGAAGGTTATCACGCAAATCCTTACCATTTGGTCACCTGAGGTGGTCATAAGGGAAGGATTAAGGCCATATACTTGCTTTTCGGTCACCTCCTGTTACTGAACGGTCAGGACGAAGACCGAGAAGGAGAGCGGAGGAACGGAAGCATCGATTTGACGTCCTTCTCCATCGAAACGAAACCCTTCAGGGACGACCTTGCACGGATCTTCGAGCGTATTCTCGGCCAGGCGGTCGCTGCAATCAAGGCGCACCCCTTCAACTGCCCTGACCACATCTTTCTTCTTCAAACCAGTGAAGTTGAACGAAATGTCCCGAGACTCTTCGGATGTATTCGCAACTTTTACATAAATCCTGTTCCCGTCTGAAATAGCGCTTGCGAACAGCCCTCCCTGGCCTTCCGCCCCAGTGACATTCGCTCCAGACATCTTCAAAGCCAGCATATTCGTTCCCTTGAAACGTCCGTACAATTCCTGCACATGCCAGCTGGCAGTCCTGAATGAACGAAGATTATCGAACCAGATCAAGTCAGGCCTCCACTGCCATCCCTCCACATGGGCGAAGAGCGGGGCATAGGTAGCCATGTGCACCACATCAGCGTTCCGCTCTATGCCGGTCATGAAGGCTGCTTCCAGAAGTGAAGCGTAAGCATGGTTCCATTTCGCTCCCCTGGCATGGCAGGCATATTCACCAGCAAAGACCTTCGGCCCCTTGCGGTCATAATTGTCATAACGGGCGCCCTGGGAGAGGAACCAGTTATAGGGGCGATAGAAATGTTCATCTACCAAATCAACGCCTATCCTCCTCATTTCAGGCCAGAGATAATCGAACTGCTCCCCTTCAGAGTTCGGTCCGCTGGAACCTACTATCCTGATCTCTGGATGGGCGGCACGTATTGCTTTGACAAAAGGTTCAAGACGTTCCGTGTACAATGATCCCCACTGCTCGTTGCCTATGCCAATATATTTCATGTTGAACGGAGCAGGATGCCCCATTTCCGCACGCAGCCTCCCCCACTCTGAATCTACAGGACCGTTTGCGAATTCGATCAGGTCCAAGGCGTCCTGGATGTAAGGCTGGAGTCCATCAACAGGCACATGGGCACTCTTGTCATTATTCTGGAACTGGCAGGCAAGACCGCAGCTCAGAATAGGCAGAGGTTCGCTTCCTATCTCCTCGGAAAGCAGGAAAAACTCAAAGAAACCAAGCCCGCAGCTCTGGTAGTAATCAGGGAAGAAACGGTGAGTGAAGGTGTACTCCCAACGGTTTTCATTCAAGGGCCTGTTTTCGACAGGACCCACCGTGTTTTTCCAATTATAGCGGGTAGCAAGGTCTGTCCCTTCGACGATGCAACCTCCGGGAAAACGGAATACTCCCGGATGGAGATCGTAAAGGGCCTGGGCCAGATCTTTCCGCAGTCCATTCCGATGCCCCTTCCATGTGTCCACTGGGAACAGCGAGACATGCTCAAGGTCAACAGTGACACGTTCCCCGACCAGGAATATTCTCAAAGCAGCTTTGTCGAAAGTGCTAGCAGGCTTGAGGATGACTTCATACTGTTTCCAGGCATCACCGGAGACTGCCAGTTTCTCCTGGCACAAAGTCTGGGTCTCAGTCATCGAAGCTGTGTTTACCAGTTCAGCGCGGAGTTCCGACGATCCGCCTCCGGGCACCCTGGCCCAGACGCTGAAACGGTACTCCTCCCCTTCACGGACACCTATTCCGAAATAGCCCTCATTCTCGAGGCCCGACCACTTGTGGGGGTGGCCAGGATCGGCGATGCGGACGTAATGGGGATTCCTTTCAAAGGGGCCGTCGTCCTTTACCGTCACCTTTCCGAAAGCCTTCCATCCCTGAAGATGGTCGTCAGGATATTCAAAAGAACGGTTCTTGACCAACTCCGCATAGAGGCCGCCATCGGCCGCGAAGTTGATGTCCTCGAAGAATATGCCGTATTGGGTCGCCTGGATGGCCGGTCCCTGCTTCTTAAGGTCGATGTCCATTACGAATGACTGGGCAACGGCCACGGATGCCGCCAGCATGAAGGATACTGCTGATAAAATGAAGTGTTTTAACATGGTTAGGAGACATTTTTAAACAAATATATAAACAAGAATGATTATCTTTATAGCCTTGAACACTAAAACATAAGATTTGTCAATGGACCTCAACCGCATCTCGCTTGCATCATGGGACTGGATAGTCATCGCGCTCTTCTTCCTGGCGATGGTCTGGATAGTCATCGAAGCCACCAAGAAGAAGAAAGAGACCTCCGGTGATTATTTTCTAGATGGCCGCACAGCCACCTGGATTGCCATAGGAGCCTCGATCTTTGCATCAAACATCGGCAGCGAGCACCTGATAGGACTCGCCGGTGCAGGTGCGACATCAGGAATGGCCCAGGCCCATTGGGAGATCCAGGGCTGGATGATCCTCGTCCTCGGCTGGGTCTTCGTCCCTTTCTATGCAAGGAGCATGGTCTACACCATGCCTGAATTCCTGGAGAAGAGGTACAACAAGCAGAGCCGCGGCATACTCACCTTTCTCTCGCTGGCAAGTTATGTCCTGACCAAAGTCTCAGTCACCGTCCTAGCCGGCGGACTGGCATTGAACACCTTGCTCGGAATCAATTTCTGGGTGGCGGCCCTTGCTCTTGTGATCATCACCGCAGTCTACACCATAATCGGCGGGATGGAGTCTGTACTAAAGACTTCCGTACTCCAGACCCCTATCCTCCTGCTTGGTTCCCTGGTGATCCTGTGCCTGGGTCTAAAGGAAGTCGGCGGCTGGAATGCCATGATGGATATATGCAACTCTCAACCTGTCAATGACTACGGTGATTCAATGACAACTTTGATGAGAAGCGGACAGGACAAGGCCTTCCCATGGTACGGAGCCCTGTTCGGTTCCATGATAATAGGTTTCTGGTACTGGTGTACCGACCAGTTCATAGTCCAGCGGGTCCTTTCGGGAAAGGACCAGAAAGAATCCCGCAGGGGGACCATATTCGGAGCCTACCTGAAACTCCTTCCCGTGTTCCTCTTCCTCATACCGGGCATGATTGCCTTCGCACTGACAAAGAAACCCGATTCCGCAGTAGGGGCGCAACTGGCGGCAGCCCTTCTTCCTGACGCAGCCACAGGTGCCCTTCAGAATCCGGACCTCGCATTCCCGATGCTGGTCAACACCCTCCTCCCCGTCGGATTGAAGGGAGTCGTGATCTGCGGTATCCTTGCAGCGCTGATGAGTTCCCTTGCATCCCTCTACAACTCCTCGGCAATGCTCTACACAATAGACATCTACAAACGCCGCCATCCCGAGACCGACGAGAAGGAACTCGTCAAGATCGGCAGGATAGCCACTACCGCAGTAGTGATTTTCGGAGTTCTTTGGATATTTGTCATCCAGGCAATGGGAAAGAGCCTCTACGACTACATCCAGAGCATCCAGAGCCTCCTCGCTCCTGCCATCGCAGCTGTCTTCCTCCTTGGAATATGTTGGAAGAAGACCACTCCCAAGGCAGGAATGTGGACTCTCATAGCCGGCCTTGTGCTCGGATTCACAAGGCTGATCGTGATGATCATCAATCCGGAAAGCCATAACTGGTTCACCTACGTCTTCAACGAGATGAATGTCTACGCCTATGGAGTCTGGATGTTCCTCTTCTGCGTGGTCCTGGCGATAGCAGTGAGCTTATTCACCCCGAAGGCAAGCGAAGAGCAGGTGCAAGGCCTTTGCTTCGGAACCGCAACCCCCGAACAGAAGAAGGAAACAAGGGCCTCATGGGGAGCCTGGGACATCATCCATTCTGCAATCATACTTGCAGTGACAGTCGCTTTCTATATTTATTTCTGGTAATATATGCTCGAAGAATTGAAAGAAAAAGTCTGCAAGGCCAACTTGGAACTGGTCCGTCACGGCCTCGTGCTGTTCACATGGGGTAATGCTTCGGCGATCGACCGTCCCAGCGGCCTGGTAGTAATCAAACCCAGCGGAGTCTCTTATGATGACATGAAACCCTCGGACATGGTCGTCGTCGACCTCGAAGGGAAGGTGGTAGAAGGGAATCTCAGGCCCTCGTCCGACACACCCACCCACGTCGTCCTTTACAAGGCCTTCCCTGGAATAGGAGGAGTCGTGCACACGCATTCAACATACGCTACGGCATGGGCCCAGGCAGGAAGGAATATTCCCAACATAGGCACGACACACGCCGACTATTTCCATGATGACATTCCCTGCACCCGTGACATGCGGAAGGCGGAGGTGTTCGGAGAATATGAGAAAGAAACCGGCAACGTGATCGTAGAGCGTTTCAGGAATATCGATCCCAATGACACGCCGGGCGTACTTGTCCGGAACCACGGGCCTTTTACATGGGGAACGGACGTCTTGAATGCCGTCCATAATGCCGTAGTCCTCGAAGAGGTAGCCAAGATGGCTTTCATCTCATCCACCCTCCAACTGCCAACGCTGGATGTTATCGAACATGTGCCGTCAATGAACAAGCATCTGATCGAGAAGCACTACAGCCGCAAGCATGGACCCGGGGCTTACTATGGTCAAAGCAAGAAATCTGAATAATAATCAATTAGATCATGATAAAAGAATACAACGATTTTGAAGTCTGGTTCGTCACAGGCGCCCAGCTCCTCTACGGAGGTGACGCTGTCGTCCAGGTCGACGGACACTCCAACGAGATGGTTGCAGGAATGAATGCATCAGGCATCCTTCCTTTGAAAGTAGTCTACAAAGGTACGGCAAACTCATCAGCGGAAGTGCTGGATGTGATGAGCAAGGCGGAAGCTGAACCCAGATGCGTAGGTGTCATCGCATGGATGCACACCTTCTCCCCTGCCAAGATGTGGATCCACGGCATGCAGAAGCTGACCAAGCCACTCCTCCACCTCCACACGCAGTTCAACGAGGAGATTCCATGGGAAACCATGGACATGGATTTCATGAACCTCAACCAGAGCGCCCACGGAGACAGGGAATATGGTCACATCCTGGCACGCATGCGCAAGAACCACAAGACCGTGGTCGGCTACTGGAAGGATCCTAAGACCCTTGGCCATATAGCTGTCTGGCAGCGTGTTGCCGCCGCATGGGCCGATGCCCAGGACATGAGGATCCTGAGGATCGGAGACCAGATGAACAATGTGGCCGTCACTGACGGTGACAAGGTCGAAGCAGAAATGCGCCTGGGATACCATGTTGATTACGTCCCCTTCAGTGATGTTCTCCAATACTTCAAGAGAATACAGGATTCTGACGTGGATGCCCTTGTCGCAAAATACAACAGCATCTACGACACTTCACAGGTTCTCTATGAAGACGGCCGGAAGAGCATATGGAACGCCGCGAAAGCTGAGCTGACCCTTCGTGCCCTGCTCGAAGACAAGGGAGCCAAGGGGTTCACGACCAATTTCGATGATCTCGGTGACGTGGACGTCAAGATCTCCGGAATGGGATTCGACCAGATCCCCGGACTTGCATCACAGAGACTCATGGCAGAAGGCTACGGCTTCGGCGCTGAAGGAGATTGGAAATCCGCAGCTCTTTACCGCACTGTCTGGTTCATGACACAAGGACTTCCCGAAGGGTGCTCCTTCCTTGAGGACTACACCCTCAACTTTGCAGGAGACCGTTCTTCGATCCTCCAGGCCCACATGCTGGAGGTCTGTCCTCTCATAGCCGACGCCAAGCCCAAGCTCGAGGTTCATTACCTGGGAATAGGCATACGTAAGACCTTGACCGCAAGGCTTGTGTTCACATCGAAGGTAGGACGTGGAGTCACTGCCACCGTAGTCGACATGGGCAACCGGTTCAGGTTGATTGTTGGTGACGTGGAGTGCATCAAGCCGAAACCGCTGCCCAAACTGCCTGTGGCTTCCGCCCTCTGGATTCCGATGCCCAACTTCGAAGTAGGTGCCGGTGCTTGGATAATGGCAGGAGGAACACACCACAGCATATTCTCTTACGACATAACTCCCGAATACTGGGAGGATTATGCCGAGATTGCAGGCATCGAGATGCTGCACATCGACGAGAACACCACTACTGAGAACTTCAAGCGCGAAATGCGCATCAACGAAGTTTATTACATGCTGAACAAGGCACTCAAGTAAGATGGATGCAAAGAAAACCATAGAGACAGGGCAGGCGGTCATGGGCCTGGAATTAGGTTCAACAAGGATCAAGGCTGTCCTGATCGACAGGGATCATAAACCTATTGCACAAGGAGACCACGAATGGGAGAACCAGCTGGTAGACGGGCTCTGGACCTATAGTGTCGAGGCGATCTGGAATGGGCTCCAGGATTGCTATGCGAATCTGCGCAAGGACGTAATGCAGCGCTATGGGACCGAGATCGAATCACTCGCTTCCATAGGAATAAGTGCCATGATGCATGGCTATCTGGCATTCGATTCCAAAGGCATTTTGCTTGCACCTTTCCGGACATGGAGGAACACCAACACCGGTGCTGCTGCAAAGGTCCTCTCCGACCTGTTCAATTTCAACATGCCTCTCAGGTGGAGTCTTTCCCACCTCTACCAGTGCATCCTTGACAAGGAAGAGCATGTCGGTGACATAGATTTCCTTACCACCCTGTCAGGCTACATCCACTGGACCCTGACAGGAAGGAAGGTCCTCGGGGTTGGAGACGCTTCCGGAATGATGCCCATAGACCCTGAGACATGTGATTTCGATGAAAAGCGGATTGCCGCATTCGACAGTTTGGTTGCGCCGAAAGGATACCCCTGGAAGCTCCGCGGAATCCTTCCCTATGTACTGAAGGCTGGAGAGAATGCCGGGGCACTCACCGAAGAAGGTGCACGTAAGCTCGACCCAAGTGGACATTTGAAGGCCGGAATCCCTCTCTGCCCGCCTGAAGGAGATGCAGGGACCGGAATGGTGGCCACGAACGCCGTCAGGCCCAGGACCGGGAATGTCTCAGCCGGAACCTCCTCCTTCTCAATGATAGTTCTGGAAAAGGACTTGAAACGTCCCCATGACGTAATCGACATAATCACTACTCCAGACGGCTCTCCGGTTGCGATGACACATTGCAACAACTGCACGACCGACCTCAATGCCTGGGTCAGCTTGTTCATTGAATATCAAAACCTTCTTGGGATCAAAGCTGACAAGGGTGAAATCTACGAGAAATTGTTCACCCACGCCCTCGAAGGCGACCTGGACTGCGGAGGACTTTTGAACTACAACTACATAGCAGGAGAACACGTCACCGGCTTCACCGAGGGGCGTCCACTGTTCGTCCGATCTGCATCCAGCAAGTTCAACCTTGCCAATTTCATGCTCTCACAGCTGTACGCCACGGTCGGAGTTCTCAAGACCGGGAATGAAATCCTGTTCAAGGAAGAGGATGTGCAAGTGGACAGGATAACGGCCCACGGCGGTCTGTTCAAGACCCCTGTCGTCGGTCAGAGAATCCTCGCAGCAGCCCTGGGCACTCCTATCTCAGTAATGGAGACTGCGGGGGAAGGCGGCCCATGGGGCATGGCCCTGCTTGCATCATATTGTGCGGACAACCCAGAAGGCTTGCCGCTGGCAGATTATCTGGACCGCAAAGTCTTCGCCAGAGACACCGGTACAGAGATAAAGCCTTCCGAGGAAGACATCGCCGGATTCAATGCCTGGTTCAAGGAATATACGGACTGTCTTCCGGTGGAAAGAGCTGCAGTAGAAAACAAGAAATAATCCAATAACCAATAAATGATGAAAAGAATTCTTTATCTGGCCTCCATGGCGGTCGTAGCAATGACTATGACAGGCTGTCTGGCCGGACGTTACATGTGCAACTATGCCCTTCTCCCGGAAGAGCATGGAAATGATTTCGAAGGCGACAGGGCCAAGACCGAATTACGTTACCCGGGAATAATCAAATGGTACGATACACTTCATGACAAGGGCGTCTTCCGCGACACGACCCTAGTCGGAGAGGGCGGATACAAGCTTCACGGAGTCTATGCTCCCGCATCCAAACCGGCTACGGCCCAGGGAACCGCTGTCGTAGTCCACGGCTACACCGACAACCATATCTGCTTCCTGAACCTCGTCAGGATGTACAGGGACGACCTCAACTACAATGTGATGGTCCCCGACCTGCACTACCATGGTCTTTCCGAAGGAAGGGCCGTACAGATGGGATGGTTCGATAGGTTGGACGTCAAGAAGTTTGCGGAAATGGCCCACGACATCTGGAACGACGACTTCATGGTAGTGCACGGAGTCTCCATGGGAGGTGCAACGACCATGATGCTCAGCGGCGACGACGACCTCCCGTCTTACATCAGGGCCTTCGTCGACGACTGCGGTTATTCCTCTGTCTGGGACCAGTTCGCCCACAACCTGAAGGACACCTTCCATCTTCCTCCCTTCCCTGTCCTGAACAGTGCGAGCATAGTCTGCAAGAGCCGTTACGGATGGGGTTTCAAGGAGGCTTCCTCAGTGAACCAGCTGGCAAAATGCGAAAAGCCGATGCTGTTCATCCACGGAGACAAGGATGACTTCGTACCCACGGATCATGTCTACAAGAACTACGAAGCCAAGACCAAGGGCTATAAGGAGCTCTGGATTGCACCCGGATCGGAGCATGCGATGGCCTTCAAGGATCATCCCGCAGAATACACCGCCCATGTGAAGGCGTTCCTCGAAAAAGCAAAAACATTATAAAGAAAAAGATCACCACTGATGACCGACAAGATGAAATTACTGTGTGTCAGCATCTTCCTGACACTATCTGCAGTCTCCTTCGCACAGGAGGCATCCCAGGCCCAGGAAAGGGAAATGAAGACCGGTTGGACGCTCAGCGCCCTCCCTTGCGCGACCTATTCAAGCGACATGGGTTTCCAGTACGGAGCCTTCGGAGACATCTATAACTACGGAGACGGAAACACCTATCCCGATCCCCTCCACAAGATCAGCTGGGAGGTTTCACATTTCACCAAGGGAAGGACCCGTTTCTACCTCGCCTACGATTCGAAGTACCTTATCCCGAAGATGAGGCTCACGGCCTCGGCCACCTACATCATGGATCCTCTGTACAACTTCTATGGATTCAATGCACCGGCCTATCCCTTCGATCCGAATCTCAATTTTAACAAGGACTACTACAACGTCACTCCGCCCACGGGTGTGGTTTATGACAATGCCATCCCCGGAGTTGCGTTCTACAATATGAGGCGCGACATGGCCCGCCTGCAGGTGGACATGAGGGGCAGGATAGCGGATCATCTGCACTGGGGTGGAGGAATCAGTTTCTGGCACTTCAACGCCGACAGGTTCAACGAGAAATACGGTTACAATACCGACTTCACCGCCTACAATGAATATATCAATTACGGTGTGATCGGCTCCCACGAGTACAAGGGCGGCAACCGCCTTGAGATCAAGGGTGGTATAGTGTTCGACAGCAGGGACATAGAAGCCGCTCCCAACAAGGGAATCTGGTCCGAGGCCTATGTCAACGCATCTCCCGATGTCTTCGGGGATGAATATGGCTACACCCAGTTCTGCGCCCGCTGGAGGCAGTACATAACCCTGCCCATCCACATATTCAAGGCCGGAGATCCTGTCTTCGCCTACCATCTTGCCTACCAGGGCACCCTCTTCGGCGAGACTCCTTTCTACATGAAGCAGAACATCGCCCTGCTCAACATGAACACCATGGTCTCGGAAGGCTTCGGAAGCTCGAACACCATCCGCGGTACCTATGCCAACAGGATCATCGCTGACGGCTACGCCTGGGGTAATTTCGAACTCAGGGTCAAACTGGTGAAATTCACCTTGTTCGGACAGTACTTCTACCTGGCAACCAATCCGTTCTTCGACTGCGGAATGATCACCAAGCCTACGAGGGTCGACCTGATGACCAGGCTGCCCAAGATGCAGAGAGCCGCGTATCAGGCAGGCTACACCGACACCGCCCAGTACATCCGCGACAAGGCCTCCGAATTCCTCTACACTGCAGGTGCTGGGCTCAAACTGGCATGGAACCAGAACTTCATAGTGTCAGTCGAACTAGCCCACAACTTCAACGAGAATCTTGGAGATCCGATGTGGATCAACATAGGAATGAATTACTCTTTCTAAGATTATCTGACAAATGGCGATCTTTTACGAAAAGACCGGACTCCCCCGGCAACTTACGTGGGGTTTCCTCGGAGTACTCATCTTCATGATGGGAGACGGCATCGAGCAGACATGGCTCAGCCGTTACATCACGGAAGCAGGTTTCAACTCAGCAGAACTGTTCTCCGTCTACGGCATCACCGTAGCGATCTCCTCATGGCTCTCGGGAATCATAGCAGAGACCTTCGGTGTGAAGAAAACGATGCTGGCAGGTTTGATCATGTACCTGATCGGCGTCGCCGGATTCGCAGGAATCGGAATAGCCCAAATGAACTATCCGGTCCTGCTCCTCACCTATGCCGTAAAGGGCCTCGGTTATCCGTTGTTCGCCTACACCTTCATGGTCTGGATCACCTATAGGGTTGAGAAGAAAGTCCTCAGTTCTGCACAAGGCTGGTTCTGGTTCGTGTTCACTGGCGGACTTAACGTCCTTGGCGCCTACTACGGAGTCTTTGCGGTACGCCATTTCGGAGTAATCCCTACTCTTTGGACTGCAGTTATCTTCGCTCTCGCAGGAGCCTTCTTCGCCCTCTTCGTCAACAAGGCCGACAGCAGCAACCTGTTTGCCGAGCCTGGCCAGGATGAAGGAGGATCAAAGATCAAGGAACTCGTCAAAGGTCTGGGAATAATGAAGCGCGAGCCTAAAGTACTGATGGGAGGAATTGTACGTGTCATAAACACAACTTCCCAGTTTGCCTTCGTGGTTTTCATGCCGCTGTACATGGCATCCTTCGGAATGTCGGACGGGCAGTGGGCCTCGATCTGGGGAACCGTGTTCCTGATGAATATAATCTTCAACCTGGTGTTCGGAATCGTAGGAGACAAGATCGGATGGAACAAGACGGTCACATGGTTCGGCGGGGTCGGCTGTGCAATCACCGTGTTGCTCTTCTACTATTCACCGCAGATCCTGAACAGTTACTGGTTCATCCTCCTATGCGGATCACTCTGGTGCATCATGCTGGCGGGTTACGTTCCCCTCTCCGCCCTCGTACCCTCCCTCGTCAAGACTGACAAGGGTGCAGCGGTGTCCGTACTTAACTTAGGAGCGGGTCTCGCCGCATTCGTCGGACCCGCTCTCGTAAGGTTGCTTGAGAAGCCTATCGGTTATGCAGGAATAGCCTGGGTTCTCGCTGCCCTGTACATCATCAGCGCAGTCATGACTCACTTCATCAGGCCTTCGGAAAGCTAGTCGTACTTTCCGTCAAGGACGTCACGGACAGCTTCAAGATAGCCGAAACCATTCAGACGGTCGGGTAGCAGGTAACTGCCCTCGACCCATTCGTTCCATGCATTGATCATCATGAAACGGGGCTGGTCAGTGTGGCCGTCCATATATTCCTTGGCCTTGGCGAGGAAGGTGGCGAAGCTCTGGGGGGTGTTGTGGAAGCGGGTCACGTCGTCCGGTCCCTTCGCAGGGAAGCGCGGAGTGTCGTCCCAACCGATCGAGACGCAGGGGAAGACAGGGATGTCGAAGACTTCGTCCATCTGCTTGCGGATCTCGATGGCCTCTTTGCCCTGGAGAAGGTAGTCAGGATTGAAGCCGCCCATGTTGTAGAGGGCCTCGCTGTTGATTCCGAGGGCGTCAATGTTCTTCTTCATAGCTGCCACCCTGGATTCGCTCATCCTTGAGCCGCCACCCTGTATTTCCTGAAGATGCAGGTCCGGGAAACCGGCCTTCTTAACCTCAGCCCTGAAATAATCCATGGCCTTCGCAGCCTCTTCAATGGAGCCGAAACTGCGGACGAAATTGCCGATCGAGAATATGGCGAAGACAGGACAACCGTCGATCTTGACATATTCAGGAAGACTGAAGTACTGGTCGATGACCCTGGCTACCACCTTCTTGAACTGGTCCCAGTCCACGTCGGGATTGAAGAGACGCTCTTCGTTGTCTCCCCACTTATGGTAGTTCCAGTAGTTGTACTTCACGTCATGGTTGGCCCACATGATGTAGAAGTTCATCTTGTCATGGCTGGGAGCTCCCAGGAAGCCGTCGTTCAGGGCGCTTTCAAGGTACGGTCCGCTGTAGCCGTCCGGATCATTGTACCAGTACCAGTCGTAGATGAAGGTATTGACCCCATACTTGAGGGCTGTCTGGATCCACTTTTCTACAACGACAGGATCGTTGTCCATCTCATAGCCCCAGAGCGGCTGACGGGGCTGGTAATGCTCGGGGAAACGCTTGTCTCCCTGCTTGATCACCTCCCACTCCCCTATACCTTCTTCCCAGAGCCATTTATGACCGAGCTGGTCGTCATGACAGGATGGCCAGACATAGGCGCAGACATAGGTCTTTTCAGCATCGGATCGGACAGTAGTTCCATTGTCACATGACACTACGCTTATTGAAAGCCCAAGCGCCAGGGCGGCGAGGACCGTAAGGTTTGACTTTTTCATACTATACTATTTTACAACCAGATCACTGCGGTACACGTCACCGTCGTTGCAGGTAACGATGATGCGGTCCTTGTAGAAGCCCAGTCCCTCGGGCTCTCCGGGTATTCCGTTCAGTTCGGACTTGAACTCTTCCTTCCCGGTGGCAAGGTCGGTGCAGACCAGGCAGCTGTTGCCGGGGCCGCCGAAGACCTGATAGAGTTTGCCACCACGGACAGCAGCACCCTGCGTGGCGACCTTGAAATCGAAGCAGTAGCGCTCGAGGATGTCCTTTGTCCAGAACTTTACGACCGGACCTTCCTTCGGAGAAGGGAGACGGAAACGGAGCAACTGGACTGCATTACCTCTTTCAGGCTTGTTCCAGCTGGCCCAGCTAAAACCTGTAAGATAGAGGTAACCGGCGTCCAGGTCAACAGCCAGGTTCGGATAGTAGAGTCCCATCTCGATCGGTTCGGGGAAGATGATCGTCTGGACGATTTCGGCGCTCATGACGCCTTCTTTTTCTTCCTTGATCCTGTAGACCACGGCCTTGTGTTCCTTGATGTTCTCCTGGCTTACATAGAGCAGAGGGTAGGCATCCCCCTTCTCGTAGTAGATGTCGGAGAAACTGGCAGTGTTGTTGTGCCATGTCTTGGTGGGTTCCACCTGGATCTCGCAGATGAAAGAACCGTTCTTCATGTCATAGACGACCATGGGCTTGTTGCCATCATGGAGCTGGAAGAGTTTCCCGCCGACGATGGAAGCACCCTGGATGTTGTACTTCTGCTCACGGCTGTGAGTCTCATGGAATATCTTCTCGAAGGAAACGGTCGTCTGGGCCGATCCTATTGCCGTCCAAAGGACGGCTACAAGAGAAAGGAACCTTTTCATATCTGATTGGCTTTTGTTGATTCAAAGATCTCGCAGACCGACCTGTAGCTCTCAAGGTCGCCTATGTCATACCGCCTTCCGGGCATCTCCATAGCATGGACAGGGACCTTGGACGACAGCCAGGCCACAAGGCTTCCCGGAGCATCAGTCCCGCATCCGGAGGCTATGGCCTCAGGAATCCGGATCACATCCGTTCTCCTGTAGAAATAGAAAGGAGGGCAGCACCAGTGGGATTTCGGCTCCGAAGGTTTTTCTTCCATGCCGAGGATCAGGCCGTCCTCACCGATCTCCAGGACACCACATTTCCTAAGCCTCTCCCCGGAAGGCTCGAAAAACCTCATCACGCAAGAAGTGCCCTTGGAAAGGGAATAGTCTACGAAACGGTTCAGGCTGAAATCCAGCAGGTTGTCCCCTGCTATGACCAGGAGATCGTCATCGAGTCCGATGGAATCCACCGCAAACTGGATGTCCTTCACAGCCCCGAGACGCGTTTCGTTGGTGGAAGTGCCGTCATCCACGACAGTGACGTCCTCCTTCCTCCCGGATGCCCACTCTTCGAAGAAGCCGGCAAACCTGTGGTTAGTCACAACCACGAAACCGTCCACCTTGCCTTCAGCGGACAGGTCGTCGACCAGCCAGTCGACTATCGTCCTGCCTCCGACTTTGAGCAGGGGTTTCGGGAAGTTGTCCGTCAAGGGACGCAGCCTGGTCGCATACCCGGCCGCCAGGATGAGGCATTTCATGATATCGTCAGATTTTCACTCCGTCAGCACTGTGGCAGACGTAAGCCGAGTACTTGCCCCGCAAAGCAGGGAACTCGGCAAGATATTCATCTTCAACTTTTTTGAATATCTCTTCCTCGTAGGAGGGATCGATCAGGGCCATGCAGCAGCCCTTGAAACCGGCTCCGCTGAAACGGCCGCCGTAGATTCCGTCGGTACGGGTCATGATCTCGTAGATCTTCTTGAGCTCAGGCGATCCCGTCTCCCAGGATACTATTGAAGAATGACCGCTCTCGAAGCTCAGCCTTCCATATTCATCAAGGTCTCCCTTTCTCCAGGCTTCCGCTCCCTTCTGTACACGGTCGAACTCACCATACCAATGTTCAGCCCTCTTCCGCCAGTTTTCCGGAAGACGGTCCTTGAACTCGAGGAAGACCTCGTAAGGCACCTCGCGCAGATGGGTCTCACCGAATTTGCCATATTCCATGCCGGCATAAGCCTTCAGGGCATAGGCAGCGCTCCTGCACTCGTCCACCCTCATGTTGAACTTGCTCCCGGCAAGGGTACGCTCCACTCCGCTGAAAAAGATAGCGATCTCGTAAGGCTTCATCGAAGGATCGGTGGGGATCAGTTCATAGCTGTCGTCCATCGTGTCCAGATAGAGGAGATGGTCTTTCTTGGAATAGACCTCACAGCTCTGGTCCAGTTTGCCGCAGGAAACTCCCACATAATTGTTTTCCGCCGATTTGGCCATCGTGATCAGTTCACGATCGTCAAGGTGGAGTCCGTTGACCTGGCAGAGTGCCTTCATGAAAGAGATGATCACTGCGGCAGAAGATGAGAGTCCGCCGATCGGTAGAGATCCCTCGATCACTCCGCTCAGACCGATCCGCAGAGGATAGGCCTGGTAGAGTTCTTTCGTTGCGCCGCGAAGATAGTCCGCCCAGTCATTCTGCTTTTCTTCAGGGACGGCACGTACATGCCATTGAGCCCGCTTTCCGAACTGGAGGGAGGAGAGCTCGATCACCCCGTTCTGCTTCGGAGAATAAGCTATGTGGATGCCTTTGTCTATCGCAAAGCCGGTGATCTTGCCCAGCTGGTGATCCACATGGGCGCCTATCGGACAGACACGATAAGGACAGAAGGAGAGCCCCTCAGGCTCCCTTCTGTACGTATCCCTGAATTTCTGCTCGCAGGTCATGATCCTACAGCCTTGCCTTAATGGCCTTGGTCTGCTCCTCGTAGCCAGGCTTCTCGAGCAGGGCGAACATGTTCTTCTTGTAGGCCTCCACTCCGGGCTGGTTGAAAGGATTGATGCCCAGGACGTAAGCACTGATTCCGCAGGCATACTCGAAGAACTGGAAGAGACCTCCGAGGTTGAATGCGCTTATGCTCTCGATGCTGACCTCAAGCTGGGGGACTCCACCGTCGATGTGGGCAAGCTTGGTACCGAGCTGGGCCATGGCGTTGCAATGCTCCACATGCTGGCCGGCAAGGTAGTTGAGCTGGTCGAGGTTCTGGGGATCGCTGCCGATGACGACACTGCGGCTGCTCTTTTCGACGTTCACTACGGTCTCGAACATGATCCTCTCTCCTTCCTGGATGAACTGTCCCATGGAGTGAAGGTCGGTCGTAAAGTTGACGGAGGCCGGGAATATTCCCTTGAGCTCCTTGCCCTCGGACTCGCCGAAGAGCTGCTTCCACCACTCTCCAAGGTACTGGAGCTTGGGGTTGTAGGCGACCAGGATTTCGACCTTCTTGCCGAACTCGCTATAGAGGAGATTCCTCATTGCAGCATACTGGAGGGCAGGATTGTCCTCAGTCATGGCAGAGCAGGCATCCTCCATCTCCTTCGCTCCGGCAAGCATCTCGCGGACGTCAAAGCCGGCAAGGACGATGGGCAGAAGGCCGACAGGGGTCAGGACAGAATAACGTCCGCCCACATTGTCGGGAACGACGAAGGTCTTGTAGCCTTCCTGGGTAGCGAGGGTCTTGAGAGCGCCCTTCTTGGCATCGGTGATGGCCACTATCCTCTCGGAAGCATCCTTGTAGGTCTTTTCAATATGTTCCTTGATCACCCTGAAAGCCACTGCAGGCTCGGTGGTGGTGCCGGACTTCGAGATGACGACAGTGGCGGTGTTCCTTTCGGCCACGAGATCCATCAGTTCGGCAATATATTCCTCGGAAAGGTTGTTGCCGGCGAAGACCACCTCAGGAGCAGCCTTCTTTCCGGAGAGCTGCTTTGCGAAATTGTGTGAAAGGGCCTCGATGGCACAGCGGGCTCCGAGATAAGAGCCTCCGATGCCGATCACGACCACAAGGTCAACACCCTTCTCCTTCCAGCAGTCACGAATGGCTTCGCACTCTGCAATAAGGGACTCCGGGGTCTCTGAAGGCAGGTGCCTCCAGCCCAGGAAATCGTTTCCTGCTCCACTACCAGTGTTCAAGACCTCCAGGGCCTTGAAAGCCTTTGCGACATATTCCTTATAATCTGCATCTTTGACGAAGGAGCTGCAACCTCCCAAATTAACTTTTACCATATCATTAGAATTATTTGTCTCAAAACACTTATTCGACAAAAATAACCAATTTCCGGCAATTATTCAGTAAGAATATGCCTATATTTACAATCCACACGCAAGTAAAACCATAAATCCACCAATATGCTCAAGTTTTCCAGATTCGTCCCATTTGCTTCGATCTTGCTCTTCCTTTCCCTTTTCCCTTGCCAGGGCGCCGGGATCGTGTCCAGCCTTAGATTCAAGCTCAACCATCCTGACGGTCAGTACGCCTCGTCAGACACGGTTATAGTGAGCGCCGAACCCGTCGAAGACTATCCCGCCCCCATTGAGGTAGCTGTTTTCGAAAACGGTGTTATGACCCGCATTGAGAAAATCGGGGCAGTCACCGGTCCGCGGATAGTGTTCACCGATGTCCGAACCGGACCTGTCGCCGTCATTTTGGAGTTCAGGCCAGAGGGAACCTTTCCTGAGAGGATACGGATGAACCTAGATTCCTCCGATGACGCGATAAGGATCGGTTACGTTATAAACGGATCTGCATTCGAACCAGGGTTTCAACCTCCCAAAGATCTTAAACGATACTGGGAACGCCAGATACGCCGTCTCAGGGCCAAGAAGATGACGGTGAAGTCAAAGCCAGTCACAGTCCGTGGCGATGGAATAGAGTGCTTCGACGTTGAAGTCAGCGCCTTGGACACAGTCCCTGTCAGAGGCTACGTAGCCAAGCCGAAAAACGCCCTGGAAAGGTCTCTGCCAATAATCATCCAGCTTCATGCCGCCGGGGTATCCGGCGACTGGTGCAAGGCTCATGCACAGGCTGCGGCCGACATGGCCCGGATCGGTGCCATCGCCTTCGATTTCAACGCGCACGGAATGTTGAATGATGCCGATGACGCTTATTACAAAGCGCTTGAAGAAGGTCCGTTGAAGAACTACAGTTACCGCCCGATCACTTCCAGGAAATCATATTACTTCAGGGGAATGTTCCTCCGGGCAATCCGGGCATTGGACTACATCACCAAGGATCCGGCTTGGGACGGGAAAACCATCATCCTGCTGGGAGAAAGCCAGGGCGGGGCGCAGGCGTCAGCCCTGTCGGGACTTGACGACCGTGTCACGGATGTGGTGATAAATGTACCGGCGATGATCGGGAACGGCGGTTACCTTCTGGGCAGGAACGACGCCTGGCCCTGGCCCATGGAAAATAACGGAGTCGACACGCCCACTTCCCCGAGACTGGATGAAGTTGACACAGGCAATCTTACCCCCAGGAACGCCCGGAAAGCAAAGAAAGTGGCTCCTTACTTCGACGGTGCCATGCTCATGAGAGGATCCAAGGCCCGTTTCCTCGTCGAGATCGGCCTCGTGGACACCACCTGTCCTCCATCAGAGGTTTTCTCAGGAGTGAACGGCGTTGCCGGTGAGGTAAAGGTGATAAGCAGCCCTTACCGCAACCATTGGTCAGCGTCCATTCCGGAGCCATACAAAGATTGGTGGAAGGAGAATGTCGAGGACTACAGGCAGGATTATATCAAGAATATTATTAAATTTGTGAGAAACTCTGAAACTTATTAACAACATCCGATATGAGAAGTATTGTAAAGATCGCGGCAGCCGCCGCTTTATTGACATTGGCCGCCTCATGCTCTCCCAAGGTCGCAATCACCGCCCACCGTGGCTACTGGAACTGTGAAGAAGCCGGCTATGCCGAGAACTCCATCAAGTCTCTTGAACTTGCCCAGAAGAACCACTTCTGGGGCAGCGAGTTCGATGTCCACATCACCTCCGACCTCGTGCTGGTCGTCCACCACGACGCCACCATCAAGGGCAAGAGCATCCACACCCATGACTATGCCGACTTCAAGGACTACCGCCTGAAGAACGGAGAGAAGCTCCCCACCCTCGATGAATATCTGACCCAGGGAGAAAAGGGCGGCACCGTCCTCGTCTTCGAGCTCAAGAAGCAGATCGACAAGGCCCATGAGGACTACATGGTCGACAAGAGCATCGAGGCCCTCAAGGCCCATGGCCTCTTCGATCCCAAGAAGGTGATCTTCATCTCCTTCAGCCGCAACATCTGCGAAAGGATCGCAGCCCTCTGCCCCGGCTTCACCAATCAGTACCTTGAGAAGGATCTTACTCCTGACGAGGTCATCGCCAAGGGTATCAACGGAATCGACTACCATCAGAGCGCATTCGTCGAGCATCCTGAGTGGGTCGGCCAGGCTCACAAGAACAAGATGAGCGTCAACGTCTGGACCGTCAACAAGAAGGAAGACATCCAGAAGATGATCGACCTCGGCGTCGACTGCATCACCACCAACGAGCCTCTCCTCGTCCGCGAGCTCCTCGGCGGCAAAGAGAAGAAGTAGCTTTGATACTGCCTTTCAGGCGTACGGCCTACAGCCATGCCGAATACACCTGCCACGTGCAGTTTTTGCAAATGGCTAATTATTAATAAGATAGTGACAAGGACTGTGCCAGACCCCTGCATTTTTGACGGGGTCTGGCACATTTTATCTACACCCTCTCGATCTTGACCAGGTGGATAGTGAAGATGAGGGTGCTGTGGGCGGGGATGCCGTCCATCTTCATGGAACCGTAGGCCCACTTGGCGGGGATGTATACTTCCCATTTGTCCCCTTCGTGCATCCTGACCAGGGCTATCTGCCAGCCCATTATGAGGTCCCCGACCATGAACAGAGCCGGAAGCTGCTGGCCTTCAGTAGAGTCAAAAACAGTCCCATCGATAAGCCTGCCGGTGTAATGGACGTACACGATGCCCCTGGGTGTGGGCTTCCTGTTACCATGGCCTTCCTCCAGCACACGGTACATCACTCCATTTTCAAGGACGACCACACCTTCTTCCTTGGCTTTCGCCTCAAGGAAATCCTCGTTGGCCTGTCTGCAGGGATTGGGTTTCTTCTTATGGGAACTCATAGTCTGCTTATTCTCCGATTTCTATCTTCTTGCTCCGCTTCCTGTCGTAGGCTTTCCTGGACTTGTGGATCGCCTTCCTGAAGGTAATCGGACGGCCGTGCTGCTCGATCTCCTCAAGACGGGCAGCACGGCGGTTCGCTAAAATGAAGTCAGCCTCAGTGATCCGGAGCTTCTTCTGTTTCTTCCTGTTTTTCATAGCGGAAAGGAGTTATCCTACTCGAAGATAACCTTCTTGTTGATGTAATCGTAGCAGAGTACGTCCTTGCGGACCATGAAGCGGCTCATCGAGAGACCGAGACGGACAATCTTGAAGAGACCGTTCTGGGTGTCTATACTGTAGTAGTTGGCACAGAAGCGTGATTCCATATCTTCTTCACGTTCGGTAATGGAATTACCTCTGATGTTTCCGGCCTGGTCCACAGAAATGCACAGAAGCCCGGGGTACTTTGCAGGATAATACAGCATGTCGTTGTGGCAATGACCGGTCAGCCAGACCACGAACTTCACTCCCTTGTCAACCCAGGACTGGACAATGTCGGCAAGAGGATTCTTGGGGCCGGAGACATATCCATACTGTTCTGTCGGGGCAGCAACCCTCGTCCTCAAAGAGAAACGCTTGTTGGCGACATAGGAGACTGTGACAGGAGTGTGGAAGATGCTTGCATCTCCGGTCCTGTGATTCATGACCCTTCCCCCCTTGGGACTCTGGTTGTAAACGAAACGGTGCTTGGATTCATCCCAAACTTCATTGTCTCCATCAAGGTCATCCAGCGGATAATGGGTTGCCACTATTACTGAATAACCATAGGCTGGATTCTTAGGATCCAGGGTGTCAGCCAGCCTCGCAGAGAGCCAGGATTCCTGCTCGCTCGTCAGATAACGGAGGCCGTCATTGAAATGCATGCAATCAAGGCCCAGCAACCTTATCTTCGCTTCGGCAAAATCCTTATGCCAGAAACAAGCCTTGTAATAAGGGCTTGATGATTTGTCATAGCCATTGGGCAGCACATATCCAAGTTTGTCGGCATATTTGGCAAAATAAGTGTCGAAATCCCACTGCTTTCCGAAATAGTCCCAGTCGGCGGAACCCTCAAGATGTCCATGATCATTGGACTTGAGAGCACTGTCATGATTGCCAAGGACGAAGAGGGACCTCTCCGGCAGTCCGGTGGAAAGCCACCAACTCGTGCCTTTGGGATATTCCTTTGTCCCTTCTGCATAGTAGAGGACTGCATCTCCTGTGTTGATCGATGCATCGATGTAGCTACCGTATTTGTCCATGACCTCGTGAAGCCTCTTCACCGCAACGTCATCGCCATGGATGTCCGAATAGTGAAGGATACCGAGGGAAGCCGCCTTTACTTTAGAAGGTGCAGCGACATAACGGGCCTGCCTGATCTTGTTGGCAACAGGATCATTAGCATCGAAGGCCGGTGTCTCCGAGCTGTTTTCGGGTGCGAGAGGTAAAGCCCCTTCAGTCGGGACGGCAGTTCCAGACTCTTTGCCAATGATCTCACCAGGTGCCAAGGCAACGCCTACCGAAGCCATGGCCACCGACTTCAGGAAATTTCTTCTGTCTTGCATTTGAATCTACTTTAATTCCTTGATCTTGATGTTCTTGTACCAGACTTCATCGCCATGGTCCTGAAGCAGGATATAGCCTTCTTCGTAGTTTCCGAAGTTAGGCCAGTCCCGGTACTTGCTGTAGGCAACGAGAGCGTTCCACTCCTGGTTGTTGCGCTCATATTCAAGAAGTTTGACACCATTGAGCCAATGTTCGACATGATTGCCTTCCACCACGACCATCGCAGTGTTCCAGGCATTGATGTCGAAAGGCTTGTCCTCAGGAGCAGGAATAAGGTCATAGAGCGAACCGAGGGTCCTGTTGCCCTTGACACCCAGCTTTGCATCAGGATGCCTCTGGTCGTCAAGGACCTGGAATTCGCAGCCTATTGCAGATCCCGCTCCCTTGTTGAGAGTGGGATCCACAAAGTACTTGATGCCGCTGTTAGCTCCCTCGGTGATCTTGAAGTCCACCTTGAGGATGAAATTCTTGTAGAGACGGGTGGTGATTATGTCGCCGCCGTTGGTGGACTCTCCCCCGTTGCCGGCCAGGACCTTCAGGACTCCGTCTTCGACTACCCAACCCTTCTCGGGGAAGGCGTCCAGCTTTGCGCCCCTCCAGCCTTCTGTGGTCTTGCCGTCCCAAAGCAGGGCCCAGCCATCCTTCTTTTCCTTGCGGGTCAGGGTGTTGTCGCTCGACTTTTCATCGGACGAACAGGCTGAAAGGCAGAGCGCCACAGCCATGAGGGCATATGCTAACTTTCTCATATTCATGAATATTACATCTTGTAGAACTCTTCCCAACCCCTGCGAGGCGGCAGGCCTGCGAGCATTGCATTGGCGAAGTCGTTGTTGGTGAACTGCTTGGTCCTGGGATCGAAGTAGAGCTTGGCATTGAGCCTCTGGGCGATCACGCCGAGGCAGAAGACCTGCGAGAGGACGCCGTTGATTTCAAACGGAGACCTTGTCTTTTCGATGCCCTGGCAGGCAAGGAGGAAGTTCTCGAAGTGGTTCGACGGGCTCTTAGGCACCTCGGGGAGCTTGTTGGCCATGTCCTTTGCTGCCTCCTCAGGAATGATGCTGAGGGTGGAGCCATGGCTGCCGCCCTTGAAGATGAGGTCCTTTGAATATATGATCTTTCCGGGAGAAATCTTCGCCACGGGGCCGTCATTCTGGTTGGAGGCAGGAACATCGGCAGTCGACACGCCACCGCCGTATCCCTTCGGGAGCGGAGGAAGGTTGTCCAGTCCGTCGTACCATGTCACATCTACGGGCGGCATGCCGTTCCTCTGGGGGAAGCGGAAGAGTATGGTCGATGAATATGGATAGAAGTAGTCGTTGTGGCCGTTCTCATAAAGCATGCTCACCTCGTAAGGAAGGCCGAGCTCGAGGAACTCATGGACGGTGTCGAGGATGTGGGCGCCCCAGTCTCCCAGGCAACCCATTCCGAAATCGTACCAGCACCTCCAGTCGCCCTGGTGGTACTTCTCGTTATAGTCATGATAAGGAGTGACTCCAAGCCAGGTGTCCCAGTCCATTCCGCGAGGGATAGACTGCTGTGCGGGCATCCTGTACATCTTCTTAGCGTCGAAGTTGTGCCAGCGGCGGGAGTTGTTCATATGCGCGGTGACTGCAGTGACATCCTTTATGATGCCGGCATCGAGCCAGGCCTTGAACTGGAAGTAGTTGGCGTCGGAATGGCCCTGGTTACCGACCTGGGTAGCCAGCTGGGGATGCCTCCTGGCGCAGTCCATCATAAGCTCAGCCTCATGGAAGGTGCGGCACATCGGCTTTTCGAGGTAGATGTGCTTGCCCTGGCTCATGGCGAGCATCGCGATCGGGAAGTGGGAGTGGTCCGGAATTGCAGCTGCAACTGCTTCGAACTCATTTCCGCACTTGTCGAACATCTGGCGATAGTCACGGAATCTCTTGGCCTTGGGATACATCCCGAGGACCTTCTTGCACTGAGGTCCGTCGATGTCCACATCGCAGAGGGCGACCACATCGATCATGCCGGTCTTGGTGAATTCGTTGATGATCTGCTCACCACGGTTACCGATTCCGACAAAGGCGATCTTGACCTTCTCGCCACGCGGTTTGGCCTTGGACAGGCCTCCGACAAAACTCTCCTTTGCCAGGATTTCTCCAGGGGTCAATGCCACGCCGGCCGATGCTACCGCCATGGACTTCAGGAAATCTCTTCTGTTAAGCATATTATTCAGTGTTATTGTTATGATTTCGAAATAATCAAACCAGAGTTAAATATAGCAATTCGCTTTCGGAAGTGCAAATTTTAGATCAAAGTTCCACATCATGACTCCCGCTCTGATACTCCTTGCCTGCAACTGAAGCGGTTATTCCGACCGGAAGCTCAAAATGGAGTTTTTTTCCGTTCCTTACTACGGTGACCTTGCCGTACGGAGTCTCCTGAGTCACTTCCACACTGTCCAGTCCCTCCGGAACCTGTGGATCAAGGATTATGTGCCTGTACCCCGGGGCATCCGGGATAATGCCACCGAGAGCCTGGTAGAACCAGCTGCCGATTCCGTTGAAACAGTTGTGGAGACGGCTGCGACTGGCATTCCAATGCTCCCAGGTGCCGGTGGCGCCGTTGTCGATCATGTAGAGGTAACCTGGATAACCATGCTGTTTGAGCATCCCGTACATGAAATCAACCTCGCGGGTAAGAGTAGCCCATTCGGTAATGACAGGGACTCCTACCAAGCCGGTCTTGAGATGGCCCTCGTAAACAGAGGCGGTACGCTCGACAAGTTTGTCACGTACAGTTCCGAGAAGGTCCTCCGGCACTATCCCGACCAGCATCGGGTAAGTCATGTCGATCTGCGAACCACTTGCGTAGACCTGGCTGTCCGGATGATACAGGACTTCATTGATCCGGCTTGCCAACGCATCGTACCTGGCCCTGAAGCCGGCCGCATCCTCAGGATGACCGACCAGTGCGGCAATCTTCTCGAGCTCAAGATAAACCTGGCACAGCGAGCAGTTGTTGACCAGATCGATCGACTCAGGGTCAGTGACATCAACTCCGTCAGGAGCAGCCCAGTCGCCAAGGTACCAGTTGCGGTAGTCATTATTTGGCCATTGCTTCAGCAGGCCGTCCACCGTGTAGGCGTCAACATATTCAAGCCAATGCTTCATGGTAGGATAACATCTTTCGAGCAGGCGGGAGTCGCCGTAGCTCATCCAGGTCCTCCATGGTGCCTGTACGATGAAGCCGCACCAGTATGGGCCGCCGCCTGCTCTCCATGGAGTCGGAGCTGTATGGGGTAGGCCGCCATCTTCCTGGATCACATCATTCCAAGCCTGGAGCCAGTTGACATAAAGCGGAGAAACATCGAACATGATCTGCAAAGACAGCGTCGACGCATTACCATCGCCACCGTATCCCAACCTTTCAATATTGGCACAGTCCACCATGTAGCCGTCGAAGGCTAGGTTTTCCATGGTGTACTTGATCATATCATGGATCTTGTTCATTTCCTCATCAGAGGACTTGAAAGTAGATGAAGACTCGAAATCAGTACGCATCCTCATCGCCTTGACGTCTTCCGGTTTCGGAGCCACGGGGATGCTGTCCAGGATCACATACCTGAAAACGTGGTGATTGAACTTATTCACGAAACGGTCCCCGTCCGAAGCCCCGGAAGAGATGTATTTATTCCTGCTGACCGGCTTGAAAGTACCGTCCTTTTCTTCATAATCGGCGAAAGAAGCGGTGGAGACATGCCCCTTGGAAAGCTGGGGCAGCTTGATGTCCAGCATGCCGTTGACAATCCGTCCGAAATCCACGACCCAGCTGTTCTCGCCATTCGGCTTGATCGTCAATGCAGGAAGGACCTCTTGGATCTCGCAGGGCTCGCACATCTGCGGCGTTGCTTCGATGCCATTCACGGCAACCACATCCACAGGAGACCATTTCATTCCGTCAAGCGATTCCTTGTCCATCCCCTTTGGCGCAACCGATGCGTCGATCGATTCTCCACCGAATCCCCCATGACGCCAATTGGTAAGGTCGCTGTAACCGCTCCAGGTTCCTTCCCATGAAGAATCAGTGGCAAGAAGCATCTCCGACCCGCTTTGGGAAACCTCATCCAGCTCGGCCTTTACCAGAGCCCCTTCATACGCCGGATGAAAGACTTTGTACCAGCCGGATCCGGTCCAGATCACAATCTCATTCTCCCCTTTCTTAAGCAGCCCCGTCACGTCATAAGTCGTAATAAGAGACCTCTTGTCAAGTTGGGAGACAGCAGGCATGAGAACTGCATCTGACACAGGACGGCCATTTATGTAAACCTCGTGATAGCCAAGGGAATTGACATGAAGGACTGCCGTCCTGGGCAGTTTTCCAAGAGTGAAATCTTTCCTGAGAATGGCAGACCTTAATTCGCCTGGAACAGCCCCGATATACTCACCCTTTAAGGCATCGGCACCGATGACACCGATCCCGAAACGCTGGGGAGAACTCCATTTGCAGACCTCCTTTTCGGACTTCCAGACCCGAATCCTCCACCAGCACTGCTGCCGTGAAGAAAGAGCCGTTCCGGAATATGGAACCATTACCTGCTCATTGGAAACGACCTTCCCGGATGACCAAAGATCGGCTTTCCCGGCCTTGAGTGCCGACAGTGAACTAGCTACCTGGATCTCATAGGCCACCTGGTCCATAGGCTGCGACGAACTGATCTTCCAGCTGAAATGAGGATTGGGCGAATCGAGCCCCAGAGGTTCTCTCAAGCCTTCACATTCCAGGTCGTAGACATAAAATGAGTGGCTGCAAGCAATAGTGAGAATGATACCCAAGAAATAAACAAAACGTTTTATCATACGCAAATAATTGATTATTAGCAATTTACCCCACCCTAAAAGAACACATGCGAAGGTCTATTACAAAGATAAAAAAAACAAATTACTATTCCTGAATTAGGAAGGAATGAGATGCTGGATTCTACTCTGAAGTGCAACGCTTTGAAGCGTGACAGTATAACTTTACTGCCATAACCGGAAAAGCGATAGAGGATGGGATACAAGCATTTGACAAGGGAGCAGCGATATACGATTGAGGCCCATACCACTCCTGGGAGCGTGGCGCAAACGAGAACACGAACGGGCTGATACGCCAGTACATCCCGAAAGGCACGGACTTCAGCGAGCTGACAG
>CADCJX010000018.1 GCA_902801885.1 uncultured Bacteroidia bacterium | reverse complement strand
CTGTCAGCTCGCTGAAGTCCGTGCCTTTCGGGATGTACTGGCGTATCAGCCCGTTCGTGTTCTCGTTTGCGCCACGCTCCCAGGAGTGGTATGGGCCTCGATTGCCGTACTGGCCAGCTGGGTGGCTTCTTTCCCAGCAAGCCTGCGGATCAGCACCAGATGCGTGCACCTGTCGTTTGTCGTCATGATGGCCCCCTTGCGGTTCCTGCCAATCATAGTGTCTATCTCAAAGTCTCCAAAACGCTTCTTCTCATCTACAATAGACGGCCTCAGCGATATGTCAACCCTGTCCTGGATGATTTCCCTGGGTCTGTATAGGCTGTCACGTCTTCGTTTCCGTCGCCCGCCATGCCTGAGGCTACGCGCCAACTCATCGTTGCCCCGGCGCTTCTCCTGCCAGATCCACCGGTAGATCGTCTCCGCACATACCATCTCTTCCCCCTTCAACCGGAACCGACCGCAAATCTGCTCCGGACTGTACTGGCCATAGATGATGAACCTCCTCACTGTCCGCTTCATCTCGTCGGTGAACTTCATGTAATGGCGCCTGACCTTCATCCTCCTTTCGTACTTCTTTTTGGCCAGTTGCCATCGGTACCGATGGTAGCCACGCATATCGCAGTTCCTGTGAATCTCACGGCTCACCGTACCTGTACTGACTCCAATCACTTCCCCTATCTCCCTCCGGCTCATCGGTGTTTGCAGCAACGCCTCAATCGTATATCGCTGCTCCCTTGTCAAATGCTTGTATCCCATCCTCTATCGCTTTTCTGGTTATGGCAGTATAGTTATACTGTCACGCTTCAAAGCGTTGCACTTCAGAGTAGAATCTAGCGTTCTATGGTAACAAGGAAAGGTATGCGTGGCTGATATTCCTGATCATCGCCGTGATCTATGTGATGCTCGCCATGACCTTCGAGTCGTTCCGGTATCCGCTGCCGGTGATATTCATGATCCCGATCTCGTTCATCGGACTGTTCCTGGTGTTCGGACTCACTGACTTCGCCTTCGACCAGGGTGGCTTCGCCGCCTTCGTGATGCTGAGCGGAATAGTTGTCGACGCCGGAATCTATCTGGTGACGACGTATCAGGCCCTTCGACAAGCCCAGGTCGACGCTTAGGGACCGGAGGCAATACGTTTGTACATCAAGGCCTTCTCCCGCAAGATCAGCCCAATCAGCCTTACCATCGTCTCAACCATTCTTGGCCTTCTCCCGTTCCTCTCCGACGGCCCTGAAGAAGTCTTCTGGTCCGACTTCGCCATCGGCACCATCGCCGGGATGGTCTTCTCCGTGATAGCCATCATCTTCGTCCTTCCTGTATTCTGTATCAGGCAGGAGCCTCGCGAAGCCAGGTAGAGATTCCTGCTTGTTTTCAGAGTAATTTGTTACATAATTTGATACATTTAAATAGAAAAATCCATTCTAGAGTGTTCTAGAATGGATTTTCGTGGAGATGGGCGGAGTCGAACCGCCGTCCAAACAACGTCCCCAGCAGCTTTCTACACGCTTATCCTTCCTTTGGTTGTCGGCTGCGGCCTGCCGGAAGGCGGGCCAGACGCAACTTATCCTTTAAGTCTTGGCCGGTTTTAAAGGAGTCCACCGGTGCGTCCTTCTTGAATGATACCCTGGACTCGGAACATAGAAGGCGTAAAGTCCGCAGGATACTCGTCGGATCCGCAGCCTAGGCGGATCGGATTAAGCAATTTGACTTGGTCAAATTAAGCAGCGAGTGCGTAGTTGTTATTGGCAACTAAATTGTCGAGAGAACGGTTTGGCGGGCAGATCCCTCAGAAGCCCGACGTGCTTACCACCCGAAATCATTGCTGTCAAAACCAGAACATCCCCATTGTGGTGCTACAAATATACGGTTATTGTTTTGAATTTGTTTCAATGAGAAATTGATTAAATTTGTGAGATTCTTCGCTGCTCTCAGAATGACAGAAACCAGGAAATGACAGGAAACCAGGAAATATTCAACAGGACGCAGTTGCTGCTTGGAAGGGATGTGATGGAAGAACTTTCGCGGAAGAAAGTCATCCTCTTCGGTGTCGGGGGCGTCGGCAGCTGGTGTGCCGAGGGATTGGTCCGTAACGGAATCCGTCAGCTTACCATCGTGGACCCTGACTGCGTCAGCATAACGAATGTCAACCGCCAGCTGATGGCCACAACGAAGACTGTCGGCTGTCCTAAGGTGGATGCCATGAAGGAACGCCTGCTTGAGATCAATCCTGAAGCAGAGATAACAACCTCACGTTCAGTGTACTGCACTGATACGGCCGCTTCTTTCGACCTGGATTCCTATGACTATGTGATCGATGCGGTGGATTCCCTTAAGGACAAGGTGCTGCTTATCCTCAATGCAAGTGCTTCCAAGGCCAGGTTTTTCTGCTCCCTCGGGGCGGCGTTGAAAGTCGATCCGAGGCGAATAAAGGTGGCTGAGTTCTGGGAGGTGAGAGGTTGCCCGCTCGGGGCCGCTATCAGAAAGAAGATGAAGAGGGCTGGAACCCTTGCTGCAAAGAAGTTCCTCTGTGTCTTTGATGACGAGGTGCTACCGAACCGGGGGACTGAAGGGATCGTCGAGACCGACACCTTCAACAAGGCCCAGATCAACGGCACCACTGCCCCTGTCACGGCCATCTTCGGCATGACACTTGCCGGGCTGGTGACGGACGACATCTATAAAAACGTACTGAAATGAACCAGGTCTGGGATCCGTTGAGAAAGAAGAATGTTGCGCTGACGCCCGAGGAGAAGGTGCGCCAGTGGTTTATCGGTGTTCTCCGGGATGACCTGAAAGTCCCTGTACACATGATGATGAGCGAGGTCTCGATGAAGTTCGGCCAGAAACCTTTCCGCGCCGACATCCTAGTGTACGGAAGGGACACCGCTCCCTTGATGGTTGTTGAATGCAAGAGGGAGGATGTCCAGATGAGCAGGGAAGTACTGGAGCAGGCCTTGAAGTACAATCTCGTCCTGGGAGTCAAGTACATCGTGATCACCAACGGACAGAAGACCTTCGGCTTCAGGAGTACAGGTGACGAGGCCATCCCATTCGAACAGATGAAAACCTTCCCGGACTGGGAGACCATGCAGAAATGAGAATATGAGCCAGACAATAACAGAAGGATTCCTTGAATCTCCGGTTTTCGGAATAGTTTCGGCTGCAGCCAGAAGGCTCGGAGTACGGGCTTTCGTGATCGGCGGCTACGTCCGCGACTGTTTCCTGGGAAGGAAGAATGACGACATCGACATAGTCGTCGAGGGGAGCGGAATAGAATTGGCCCAGGCAGTTGCAGCTGACATCGAATCCAAGGAGCACCATCATTGCAACGTGTCCATATTCAAGACCTTCGGAACTGCCATGCTGAAATGGCACGGGGCTGAAATAGAGTTTGTCGGTGCCAGGAGGGAGTCCTATCGTCATGACTCCCGCAAGCCGATCGTGGAGGACGGAACCCTCGAGGAAGATCAGAAGAGAAGGGACTTCACTATCAATGCTATGGCCTTCAGCCTCCAGGAGGAAGATTTCGGCGCCCTGGTGGATCCCTTCGGAGGGATCAGGGACTTGGCTGCAGGCATTATCAGGACTCCGCTCGAGCCGGAGCAGACTTATAGCGACGATCCCCTCAGGATGCTTCGGGCCATCCGTTTTGCCGTAAAACTGAGTACCCCTGAGCATACTTTCACCATAGTTCCCGAATCGATAAGTGCCATGAAGGCCATGAAAGATCGGATGGCGATCCTGTCACAGGAGAGGATAGTCGAGGAACTCAACAAGATCCTCGTATGTCCCAAACCTTCCATGGGCTTCCGCCTTATGGACGAGACCGGCCTCCTTGAATATATCCTCCCGGAACTCTTGAAACTCAAGGGAATAGAAACTGTCGACGGCAAGGGACATAAGGAAATATTCTCCCACACCCTCCAGGTCCTGGACAACGTGGCCGCCGCAGATTCGGAGGATCCGAATGTCTGGCTGCGCTGGGCAGCCCTTCTCCACGACATCGGCAAGCCGGTCAGCAAGCGTTTCGATCCGGCCGTCGGCTGGACCTTCCATGGCCATGAAGTCGTTGGCGGAAAGATGGTACCGAAGATATTCACAAGGCTCAAGATGCCTCTGAACGAGAAGATGAAGTACGTTCAGAAGCTTGTATCCCTCCATCACCGTCCCATCGCCCTCGTCGATGACGAGGTCACTGATTCCGCCGTCCGCCGCCTCCTTTTCGATGCAGGTGACGAGATAGACGACCTTATGACCCTCTGCAATGCCGACATAACTTCCAAGAATCCCGTGAAGGTCGCCAGAATCAGGGATAACTTCGAACTAGTGAAGAAGAAACTCGTCGAGGTGGAGGAGAAGGATGCGATCCGCAACTGGAAGAACCCGATCACCGGGGAATATGTAATGCAAGTCTACGGCCTCCCTCCCTGCAAGGAAATAGGCATCTTGAAAGAATATGTCAAGAATGCCGTACTGGACGGCGAGATCGGCAACAATTTTGAAGAAGCTGATAGAGCGATGAGGCTCAAGGCCGCTGAAATGGGACTTAAGGAATGTCAGCAATAGATGAGTACATAGCCTACGTCACTTCAGTCAGAAGGTATTCTCCAAGGACCGCCCAGGTTTATTCCGAGGTTCTCGGAGATTTCGCAGCCTTCGCGTCCGGAGACATCGTGGAATCCCTTACGCCACAGATTATCCGCAGTTATGAGGTCCATCTGCTCGACGCGAGAGGACTCGACTCCAGGACGGTGAACATGCACTTGAGCGTGCTGTCCGGTTTCTGTCGCTTCCTGATGAAAGACGGACGCCTGAAGTCGAATCCTGCGCGTCTGGTTTCAAGACCGAAAATGGAGAAAAGGCTTCCCGTCTTCTACCGGGATGATACCATGGAGGAATATTTCCAGAAGACTGACTGCAATGTCTCACAGGAGAACCTTGAACTTATCCGCGGTGGGGACCGGCTTTCTAAGGACATCTATTCAAGGCGCCTGGACAGGATGATTGTCTCAATCCTCTACTCGACGGGAATCCGCCGTTCTGAGTTGATAGGGCTTACTGTCGGCAGCGTGGATTTCTCCAGGAAGACAATGAAAGTCAGGGGAAAAGGGGACAAGATGAGAGAAATTCCCCTGGTACCTTCATTATGTGAGGAAATTTCGTTATATTTACAATCAGTAGAATCGATGGAAGGCTGCAAAAGGTCTGCATCCGATCCGCTTCTTGTCACGGCCAAGGGTGGGAAACTCTATCCGATGCTTGTTGACAGGGCGATAAAGAGCGAGTTGGGGCAGGTTGGCAGTATCACAGGGAGGAAGTCTCCCCATGTGTTGAGGCATTCACTCGCCACTGAACTTCTCAATGAAGGGGCTGATCTCAACTCGATAAAGGAACTGCTCGGACACTCCTCGCTTGCCGCTACACAGGTCTACACGCACAATTCCATCGAGAAACTGAAAATAGTTTATGTTAACGCCCATCCAAGGGCAAAAAGCGGAGGTAAAAATGGAGATTAGAGTAAAATCCCTGAAGTTCGATGCAGATCAGAAGCTGCTCGACTACGTAGAGAAGAAAGTCTCGAAGCTTTCCAGGTTCAGTGACCATCTCGAGGAAGTTGAGGTCACGTTATCTTTGCTCAATGAGCCTGACAACAAGGAGGTCAAGATCCAGACGCATCTTTACGGTCAGGAACTGCTCATTGAAAGGAGTGCCTCGACTTTCGAGGATGCCATCAGCGTTGCAGTCGACCTCATGAAGGAAAAGATCGTGAGGACCAAGGAAAAGAAATTCGAAGCATAAGGCTCTTGAATAACAAGTCAGGCAGGTCCGTTATTTGGCGGACCTGTCTTTTTCGTTTGCCGGTGGGAAATACCAATAAAATTGGTATCTTTGTTTGTTATGGCCAAAGGTACGGTAAATGTAGCTGCCCAGTGCAGCTCTCTGATAGCCAAGATAGAGGCTGGAGAATTCTCTCCGATCTATCTTCTGATGGGTGATGAACCCTACTATCTCGACCTTGTCTGCAATTCTGTAATCGAACATTCCCTTGACGAGTTTTCCCGCGATTTCAACGAGACCGTATGCTACGGGGCCGATGTCGATGCGGAGACAGTTATCACTGCAGCCAGGCGTTTCCCGATGATGGCCGAAAGGCAGCTCGTCGTCGTTAAGGATGCCCAGGCCATGAAAGACCTTGAGCATCTGGCCATATATTGCGAAAATCCCTTGGATTCGACGATTCTAGTCCTCCTGATGCGAGGGGCTTCTGCCGATAAACGGAAATCCCTCTATAAGCAGTGCTTGAAGAATGGAGTGGTTGTTGAATCCAATGCGTTGAGGGATTATGAGATGGCTCCCTGGATCACCCAGTATTGCTCTTCACGGGGAATCATGATCGATCCAGAAGCCGCTGCACTCCTGGCCGAGTATGCTGGTACCGACATGAGCAAGATCGTCGTTGAGACAGACAAGTTGCTCAAGAATCTTCCCGAGGGCACGGGAAAGATTACTTCAGTTGATATTGAGAAGAATGTAGGGATAAGCAGGGAGTACAGCATCTTTGAACTGACCAAGGAGCTTTCTTACCGCAATGCCCCAAAGGCATTGAAGGTTGCTACCCGCATCGGCGAGTCACCAAGGTTTGCCATGCCCATGGCCGTCAGTGCTTTGTACACTCATTTCCTAAGGATCCTCAAGTACGGTGCCCTGAAGGAGAAGAACCGTTACCCGGACAGGACAGAAGTTGCAACCGCCCTTCAAGGCGTGAATCCTTATTTTTGGAAGGAATATGATGCCGCGGTTTCAAACTATCCCGTACGGAAGGCGATGGATGCTATTTCGCTCCTCTGCGACTATGATTTCAAGGGTAAGGGAGGCGATGTCGGGGAGGCATCTCCCGGGGACCTTCTGGTGGAACTTGTGGTAAAATTGATTAGTTTATAAAATTCTATAAATAATTATTGCAATTCGATAATTAATTATTATATTTGCGAAAACTATAATAAAAGATATGGGACTTATAGAATGTAAGGGCATAAGCAAGCGTTTCGGGGAGAAGGTTGCTCTGGACGATGTCTCGGTGGACATCCCTAAGGGACAGATCTTCGGACTGCTTGGGCCTAACGGTGCGGGTAAGACTACTTTGATCAGGATTATCAACAGGATCACCATCCCCAATTCCGGAGAGGTGGTCTTCGATGGCCACCCCATCACACAGAGTGATGTCGAGAAGATCGGCTATCTCCCGGAAGAGAGGGGGCTTTACCGCAAGATGGAGGTCGGTGACCAGGCCATGTACCTGGCCCAGCTCAAGGGTTTGAGCGCTGCAGAGGCCAGAAGGGAACTCAAGCAGTGGTTCGTCCGTTTCGGCATTCAGGACTGGTGGAAGAAGAAGGTGGAGGAACTTTCCAAGGGTATGGCCCAGAAGCTCCAGTTCATAACCACCGTCGTTCACAAGCCTTCTCTCATGATTCTGGACGAGCCGTTCTCCGGATTCGATCCAGTCAATGCAGAACTGATCCGCAAGGAGATCCTGAGACTGAAGGATGAGGGCGCTACCATAATCCTCTCCACCCACAACATGGAATCGGTCGAGGAACTCTGTGACAGGATAGCGCTCATCAACAAGTCCAAGCTTGTGATTACCGGCGGAGTCGACGAGATCCGCCGCGAGCACGGAAACAACAATATCGAACTTATCTACTCCGGTGAGCAGAAGGTCGCAGACGCTGCAGGATTGTTCACGGTCCTTTCCGATGAAGACAATGCTGGAAGGCACACGGCTGTCATCACCATAGGCGATGGCGTTTCTTCCAATGACGTCCTAGCCGCCATCCTGTCAAGCGGAGTGACGGTCAATTCGTTCAAGGAGCTCATCCCCAGGATGAACGACATTTTCATCAAACTTGTAACCCAGGAGGAGGAAGCATAGCCATGGATTTCAGAATCATAAAGACAGTCATTTCACGCGAGTACATGACCCGCGTCAAGAAGAAGTCTTTCCTTGTGACCACCTTCGTGGTTCCTATCCTATTCGCTGCGATGATGGTAGTCATCTTCCTCATCATGGGCAGCACCAAGGAGAGAAAGCAGGATGTGGCGGTCGTGGACCAGTCCGGGATCGTCATGCCGCATCTGGTCAACAACGACAGGGTGACTTACACGGATTTCTCCACTGAATCTCCTGACAACATCAAGTTGCACCTCAAGGACCTTGAAAAGGATGTCCTCGTGGTGATTTCGCCAATTGACACTGTCAAGAAGACGGTTTCTGTCCAGGCCTATTCAAAGGATCCGCTCGGTGTCGAATTTACCGGCACTCTCGGCGCCAGGGTGGACGATGCTGTCGAGGAATACAGGGTCCAGCAGTACGGGATCGACAACCTTGCCCAGATCATGGAGGATGTAAAGTCAAATGTAAAAGTGACTGAATACACCCTGGATGAGACTGGCAAGGAGAGTGTCTCTGAATCCGGCATCTACATGATAGTGTCGATGCTTCTTGGTATCATCATATGGATGTTCATAATGATGTTCGGAGGCCAGGTCATGTCAAGCGTCATCGAAGAGAAATCCAGCAGGGTGGTTGAGGTTCTGATCTCCTCCGTCAAGGCCGTTGACCTGATGTTCGGCAAGATCATTGGTGTGGCACTGGTTGCACTTACCCAATTCCTTCTGTGGATCGTACTTACGGTCGTCCTTGTCTCCGGAGCCAGCATGTTCATGGGCAAGGACATGCTCAAGAGCTTCTCCGGAGATCCCCAGATGATGGCCCAGACCGTAGGAGTCACTCCTGACCAGATGGAAGCCATCGGAGGGATCGTTGCTTCGGCGGACAGCTCGGCAGTCCAGGCAGGAGCCCCAGACGAACTCCATACCGTTGTAGCCACGCTGGCTAATATTCCTTGGGTCAAGCTTATCATCTCGTTCCTTATCTACTTCGTACTTGGTTATCTGCTTTATGCCTCACTCTATGCGGCCGTCGGCTCGGCAGTCGAGAGCGTGGATGACACCCAGCAGCTTCAGATGCCGATAACCATTCCGTTGATGGTTGCGTACATGATCATCCTCATGGCCTTCCAGAATCCTGACAGCGGAGTCGTGGTCTGGGGATCCCTTATTCCTTTCACTTCTCCGATCGTTATGCTGGCCAGGATCCCTTATGGAGTACCGATGTGGCAGCTTATCCTTTCGATAGTACTTCTTTTCTTCACTTTCATCGGGTGTGCATGGCTTTCAGCCAAGATCTACAAGGTCGGTATCCTGATGTTTGGAAAGAAGTCTACCTTTAAGGATCTTTGGAATTGGCTTAAACAGAAGTAATTGCTGATGATGAGAAGAATAGCGTCCCTCGCGGTTGCCCTGATCCTGCTTCCTTCGATGCTCCTCGCCCAGGAAACCAAGGTTACCTGGAAGAAGGAGAAGATTGACGGACACCGTACAGGTGTGGTGGCCTCGAATGCAGACAATGTGGCAGAAGCCATGGGGACTGTCTCCGGCCGGACATATACAGCACCCAACGGAAAGAAGTTCCGTCGCGGAACCGTAAGGAATGTAGCCAAGGTCATCCTGGATGCCCAGCCAGCAATGAGCAAGGTCAAGCAGGTTATCGGCTACTCGACTGAAGAAATGGTCAGGAAGTCTCCGGAATGCCCTCTCTATGACTGGTTCATCGATGAAGTCATGAGGGCCACCGCCGACAGTACCGGGAAAAAGATAGACATCGGTTTCACCAACCGTGGGGGAGTCAGGATCGACATGCCCAAGGGTGAGATATTCTATGATGACATCATGTCCATGTTCCCTTTCAAGAACAACCTCTGCTATGTCGCCTTGAAGGGACGTGACGTCAGGGCCCTGCTTGACCAGATGGCCAGGGAGAAGTTCCTGATCATAGGCGGAATGAAAGTTGTGGCCAGGAACGGGAAGATAGTTTCTGCCACAGTCAATGGTGAGCCTCTTGACGATGACAGGGTCTACGGTATCGCTACCATCAATTTCCTCCTCGACGGTGGAGACGGATTCTCAATCTCGAAGAATGCCCTTGAAGTGATCCATTGCAAAGGATGGATTTACGACACTGTCATAGACTATGTCAAAGGGCTCACTGCTGCAGGCAAGCCGGTCGAGTTTGAGAACAAACATTGGATAACTATTGAAAAGGAGGGACGGGAATGAGAAGGTTCTATGCAGCGGTGGCCGTGGTTGTGGCAGTCCTGGTCTCGGCTACCGGAGTCAACGCCCAGAAGAGACTCACTATCATTCATTTCAATGACACCCACAGCCACATGGAACCGGAACGTACCGGTGATGAAAACGGCCTTGGAGGAGTGATCGAACGTGCAGCCTGCAGGGACAGTATAGTGAAGGCGGACGGCAGGAGGAACGTACTTTTCCTCCATGCCGGGGACTTCAGCCAGGGTACATCCTATTTTTCCATCCTGGGAGGCGATGTCGAAGTTGATGTGATCAATGCCCTGAAGTATGACTGCATCACGCTAGGCAACCATGAATTTGACAACGGAGTCGATGAACTTGCCAGGAGGATGTCCAAGGTCAAGTGCCCGGTGGTCTGTGCCAACTACGACTTTTCTCAATTCGAGCTTGGAAAGTACGTCAAGCCTTACACCATAGTCCGCAAGGCCGGCATGAAGATTGGCATAATCGGCCTGATGCCGGACATTACGACCCTGGTCTCGCACGAGATCTCCAGCAAGATCCCAGCGTTCGACAATTCCCAGGTAGTCAACAAGTGGGCTTCCTTCCTGAAGGAAGAGAAGAAGTGTGACCTTGTCATCGCGCTCACCCACATCGGCTACACCGGCGGCCCATACAACGACCATACTCTCGTCCGCGGCAGCCGTGGTGTCGACATCGTTGTCGGGGGGCATTCCCACACATTCCTTGAGGAACCGGGTTTGGAGAAGAATCTGGACGGGCAGATCGTCCCGATCGTCCAGGTAGGTTGCTGGGGCCTGGAAATGGGTAATATGAAAGTCTACAAGAAGTAAGAGTGTAATATGAGATTTTATAGAAGTCTGTTTCTGGCCGCCGTGCTGTTTACAGCCGTGCTTCCTTTGGACGGTCAGATCAGGGGGAACCGTCAGGAGCAGTTGAAGGATTGGGAGTTCAGCAAGGATGGTGTTTCATGGCAAAGCGTCACTGTACCGCATTCGTACAATGCAGTAGACGGCCATTCTCCAAAGTATTTCAGGGGTGAGGCGACTTACCGGTGTACATTCAGGGTAAACGACGTCAAGCATGATCATTTCCTGCTCTTCGAAGGTGCTGCCCAGGCTGCCACTGTCAAGGTCAACGGCGAGCAGGTAGCTTCCCACAAGGGAGGTTACACTCCGTTTGTCGTCAAGGTGACCGAGTCTCTCAAGAAGGGTGCAAACGTAGTTGAGGTCGTCTGCGACAACAGGGAGGACGTCAACCTGATCCCTGTCTCCTCCGACTTTAACAAGAACGGAGGCCTTCATGGACCGGTCTGGCTGCTTCAGATGGATGACGTCTACCTTTCTCCGGAAGAGTACGGAATGTACAGGCTCCGTTGCGAGACTCCTGAGGTCTCGAAGAGGAAGGTCGAGACGAAGGTCTTCACCAGGCTCGTCAATTCCAGCCAGAAAGGCACTGAAGTCAAGGTCAGGGTGCAGCTTGTCGAGGCGGACGGTACCCTTGGCTACCAGGCCGACCGTGAAGTCTATGTCCCCGCTTTCTCTGAATATGACTTCATGCATGATTTCCTTGCCACCGGCATACGTTTCTGGAACGGCGTCAAGGATCCCTACCTCTACACCATGAGGGTTGAGGTTTTCAAGGGCAAGAGGATGCTGGACATCGCCGAGACCAAACTCGGCTACCGTTCCTACGAGATTGACCCTGAGCGTGGTTTCATCCTGAACGGGGAGCCTTATCCGCTCCGGGGAGTGGCCATGCATCAGGACACGGATGGAAAGGCTTCCGCCCTGGACGAGTCAGACTACCGCAGGGATTACAGGATTGTCAAGGAACTTGGTGCCAATTTCCTGCGTCTTGCCCATTATCCCCATAATGACATTGCTTTCCGTCTCTGCGATTCCCTGGGAATAGTTGTCCAGACAGAAGTACCATGGGTCAATGTCTGCGGAGAAAGGGCCAAACAGGCTTATTTCAACAACATCCGCCATCAGATGAAGGAAATGGTCACCAATCTGTACAATCATCCGAGCATCGTTTTCTGGGGAATGTGGAACGAACTGGACTCCTGGGGCAACAATGCCGACCTGCAGGGAGCTTTCGACGCACCTGCGGTGGTGTACGAGACCGGGAAACTCTATGAATATACCAAGAAACTCGACCCTTACCGTCTGGTAGGCTTCACTGACGATTCGAGACTGGCCCGTGACGGTTATCCCGGCCTGGCAGGCGATTTCTGTTCCCAGAACACCTACTACGGCTGGTACTACAATCCCAACAGGTTCGACAAGTTTACGGAAGACATACAGATGGTCCGTTCACTCAGGAAGAAGGCCCCTGTAAATATCGGAGAGTACGGTGTAGGAGTCAATCCTTTCTGCCATGTCTGGGATCCTTCCAAGGCCGTCAGGACCTTGGGCGATGATTCGAAGCACTTCGAGGAATATGGCAATATGTTCCATGAAGCCTATGTACGGCAGATAATGCGAATGCCATGGCTCGGTTTCACTGCCGTCTGGGTGATGTTCGACTTCCCTGTGGCGAATCGCCAGGAAGGTTACATGGATTCGGACAACGGAGAACGTTTCGTGTCCAACGATGCCAGGAAGTACATGAATGACAAAGGGCTCGTGACAAGGGACCGCCAGACCCGCAAGGATGCATTCTACCTTTACAAGTCTTTGTGGAACAAGAAGGAAACCACGGTTTATATCACCTCCAGGCGCTTGAAGTACCGTCCTGCCGGACAGGATTTCTCCATCAAGGTCTACAGCAATGCCAGGAACCTCACGCTTTACCAGAACGGAAGGATAGTTACCAAGAAATACAAGTCTGAAGAGGATACGGGAGTTATCTGGACTTTTACTGGTCTGAGGCTCAGGAAGGATACCGACACTTTCAGGGTGGTTGCCAACAACGGGACAAAAGACGAGGTAACTATCTCTCGTCTCTAGCGATGTTCCGCCTCACAGGCAGCCTTGCAATCAAATAGCCGATCAGGGCGACACCTATCACGGTAAAAAGTATGTCACTCCATTGGAGGATGACAGGATATGCGCTGACTAGGAAGTTGCCCGGCATCTTTATGAAACCGAATTTCTGTTGCAGCAAGGCGAATGCCGTCCCGAGAACAAGGCCTGCGGCGAGTCCCAGCAGTGATATCAGCCAGCCTTCGAGCGTGAATGTCTTTCTCAGCATCTTGCCGGTTGCTCCAAGGCTCCTGAAAGTCTCGATGTCATCTTCCTTTTCAATGATCAGCATCGTCAGGCTTCCGAATATGTTGAAGGCGATAATGATGATGATGAATATCAGGATGAGGAAGATAGCAGCCTTCTCGTAACGCATCATCTTGTAGAGGGATGTGTTCTGGCGGAAGCGGTCCAGGACCTTGAAATCAGGCCCTAGGATCTTCTTCATCTCCTTGATGGTCTTAGCCAGGACCTTCGGGGAAGAACCCTCAGTGAGCCTTACCTCTATTCCGGAGACTTCTTTTTCGTAGCCAAGGAGCTGTCTCATCTCTTCCAGAGGGATGATCATGAGTTCCTCGTCTATCTGCTGATTGACAGTGAATATCCCTGCAGGTCTCATCCGGACTGATTCGATGGAAGCAGCCGGATTAGCCAGTGAAAAATTCCTGTCCCTTGCCGGGAAATAAATCGTCGCTGATGAAAGAAAGGCCGGATTCATCCCCATCTTGTAAGCCAGTCCAGCGCCCACTACGGCCTGAGGCAAATCACCCTTGTGAAGCGAAAACTCTCCGCTTGTGATGTGCAGGGCAAGCGGAGAATCATCCTCATAGTCTGCACCGACTCCTTTGGCCTTAGCAATCCCCTGGTGCTCATCGTAGTCGACGAAAACGTTCTCTTCGATGACATGGTAGAAGTCCTTTACTGCAGGGAGACTGGCTACGGTCTGGAAGGCTTCTCCCTCCGGAATGAATGCCTTTCCCTTGGCCGGGACTATCAGTATGTCAGGTTCTACGTTGCTGAGTGTGGATTTCACCAGCTCATCGAAACCATTGTAAACGGAGAGGATGATTATCAGGGCTGCCGTGCCGATCGCCATGCCTATCGCGCTGATCGCGGAGATAATGTTGATCACGTTGTGTGACTTCTTCGCGAACAGGTACCTACGAGCTATGAAGAGCGGCAGGTTCATGAGGTCTTATTCTGGCCTGTATGAATCCTTGAGGGCGGTCGTCTTGTTGAAGACCGGCTTTTCAGGAGTACTGTCCGGATCCTTGAAGTAGTAGCCGGTCCTTTCGAACTGGACCGCTATTCCTGAGTTGTCTTCCAGGAGGGCCGGCTCGGCGAAGCCTGTCAGGACCTTGAGCGACTCAGGATTCAGGAAATCCTTGTAGTCCTTGTCTTCAGGGATTGAATTCATGTCTTCCTTGGTGAAGAGTCGGTCGTAGTCGCGGATCTCGATCTCCTTGGCATATGAGGTCGGAACCCAGTGGATCGTACCCTTGACGGAGCGCCAGACTTCTCCTCCCGGCCTTGTGGAAGGATCGTAGGTGCATTTGAGTTCGACCACGTTGCCTTCGGCATCCTTTACCACCTCCTCGCACTTGATGATGTAGGTGTATTTCAGGCGGACCTCACCTTCGGGCTTGAGCCTGAAGAACTTCTTGGGTGCATCCTCCATGAAGTCATCCTGCTCGATGTAAAGCTCACCTGTAAAAGGAACCTTCCTTGTCGCGCCTTCCGGTTCTGCGGGGTTGAGGGGACAGTCGAACCATTCCACCTTCCCGGGCTCCCAGTTGGTGATGGTGACCTTCAAAGGCTTCTGGACTACCATGTAGCGGTTGGCCCTTGCATTGAGATCCTGTCGGACGCACCACTCCAGGAGTTGGATGTCCATCATCTGGTCGCGCTTGCTCACTCCGATCTTCTCGCAGAACATCTTGAGGGCTTCCGGGGTGTAGCCCCTGCGCCTTACTCCGCACAGGGTAGGCATCCTCGGATCGTCCCATCCGGCCACGAGGCCTTTCTGGACGAGTTCCAGGAGCTTGCGCTTACTCATGAGGGTATATGTCAGGTTGAGCCTTGCGAATTCGTACTGGTGGCTCGGATAGATGTGCAGGGCCTGGATGAACCAGTCGTAGAGCGGACGGTGGACGTCGAACTCCAGGGTGCAGATCGAATGGGTGATGTGCTCGATGGAGTCGCACTGTCCATGGGTGAAGTCGTACATCGGATAGATGCACCACTTGTCACCCGTGCGGTGGTGGGAGGCGTGCTTGATGCGGTATAGGAGGGGATCCCTGAACATCATGTTGGGGGATGCCATGTCTATCTTGGCACGCAGGACCTTCTCTCCGTCGGCATATTTGCCTTCCTTCATCTCGCGGAAGAGCCTGAGGTTCTCCTCGACGCTGCGGTTCCTGTAAGGACTTTCCTTACCGGGAGTATCGACAGTACCGCGTCCTTTGCTGATCTCTTCCTGGCTCTGGTCGTCTACATAGGCGAGACCTTCCTTTATGAGCTGCTCGGCCCACTCATAGAGCTGGTCGAAATAGTCGGAGGCGTAGAGTTCCTTGTCCCACTTGAAGCCCATCCAGCGGATGTCTTCCTTGATGGCGTCCACATATTCGGTGTCCTCCTTGGTGGGGTTGGTGTCATCGTAGCGGAGGTTGGTCTTGCCGCCGTATTTCTCAGCAAGGCCGAAGTTTATGCAGAGGCTCTTCGCGTGGCCGAGGTGGAGGTAGCCGTTGGGCTCCGGAGGGAACCTGGTCATTACGCTGTCCACCTTGCCGGACTTGAGATCGTCTTCGATTATCTCTTCAAGGAAATTAAGTTTCTTGGTCTCTTCCATTTTAACGTTGTTTTAACAATCCTGCAAAAATACGAAAAAACTTCTATCCCTCAAGGATCTGAAGGGCTGCGTTCTTCGTGTCGACCTTTTCAATGATGCGCTCCAGGATGCCGTCTTCACTGAATATGAAAGTCCGGCGGAGCGTTCCCATGGTGGTCTTGCCGTACATCTTCTTCTCTCCCCATGCCCCGAAGTCCTGGAGCATCTGCGTGGAGGTGTCTGCAAGCAGGCGGAAGGGGAGTTCGTACTTGGCCCTGAAACCTGTGTGGGACTTTGCGCTGTCCTTGCTGACGCCTACTACATTGTAGCCCGCGGCTGCCAGCTCCGCGTAGTTGTCCCTGAAAGAGCAGGCTTCGGAGGTGCATCCTGACGTGTTGTCCTTTGGGTAGAAATAAATGATGGTCTTGCGGCCATTTCCGATGAAGTCCTCAGACTTGACGGTGTTCCCGTCCTGGTCGAGGACCTCGAAGGACGGCATCTTGTCTCCTATTTTCAGCATTCCTATTTAATCTTGTTGAGCAAATATAGTCAAAAGTGCCCTAACTTTTAACTATATTTGTAGTATTATGATTAAGTCGATGACAGGTTACGGCAAGGCTGAGGCCGTCCTCCCTGCAGGAAAACTCACCATCGAGATCAAAACCCTGAATGGAAAGAATTCAGATGCCAACATAAAGACTCCTCTCCTGCCCAAGGATAAGGAGTTGCAGGTCCGCCAGATGATAGCGGAGTCTTTAGTCCGGGGCACGATAGATTTCTTCATCACCTGGGAACCTTCATCCGGGGCAGCAAGGAAGGTGAACCCTGACCTCGTCAAGGAATATTTCAACCAGATGAAAGACATCCGGAACAACCTGACCAGTTACAGGGCCGCAAATTTCGGCGACCAGGCCAGGATGGACAACGAACTTCTGGCCGGCATCATGCGCTTCCAGGATGTCTTTGACAGTTCCCGCCAAGACATTATCACTGAAGATAACTGGCCGGTTGTGGAGGAAGCCATACAGGAAGCCCTGGCTTCCGTCAATGACTACAGGAGTAAGGAAGGAGAGGCCCTGTACAGGGACGTGACCTCCAGGGTACGCGGTATTATGGAGCTTGAAGACGAGGTGGAGAAACTTGAGGGTGAGAGGATTGAGGCAGTAAGGGAAAAACTTGTTAAGAATCTTTCCGACCTTCAGCAGAAGGTCGATCCTTCCAGGTTCGAGCAGGAGATGATCTTCTATCTGGAAAAACTCGACATCAACGAAGAGAAGGTACGCCTTCGCCAGCACTGCAGATATTTCAGGGACACAATCGACGGGGAACCGTATCCAGGACGCAAGCTTGGCTTCATCATCCAGGAGATGGGACGTGAGATCAATACAACCGGATCCAAGGCAAACCATGCCGGTATCCAGAAACTCGTCGTACGCATGAAGGACGAACTCGAAAAGATAAGGGAGCAATCAATGAATATCCTGTGATGAAGGAGAACGTCATACTGGTCATCCTGGCGGTGCTGGCTGTCCTGGCCATTGCCGCCATGGTGGCCGTGATCCTGTGGAGCGGGAAGGAACGACGTAGGATTACAAAGGAATATGAGGATGCCGAGGATAAACTCCAGGAGAGGATAACATCCCTGTCCAGCGAAAAGGCGGCCATGGAAAGCCTTCTTGCGGCCCGGGAGGAATATGAGAGCCGTCTCAAGGATGCCCAGGAGAATGCCCTGAAGATGCAGCAGGAGCAGCATGACAGGGAACTGGTGAACATGAAGGATGCATTCAAGGCTCTGTCGGCTGAGAACAGTGCCTCTTTCAAGAGCCAGAGCGCTGAGACGATAGCGGAAATCCTCAAGCCGATAAAGGAGAAGTTTGCCGAGTTCGACAGGAGCGTGCGAGAGTCCCAGAAAGAGAGTGCCGCACAGAGTGAAGTCCTGAAGGCGAACATCGAGACTGTCCTGAGACATTCGCAGGCTGTAGGAGATGAGGCCAGGAACCTTGCGAATGCCCTCACCGGTTATTCGAAGGTCCAGGGAGATTTCGGAGAAATGCTTCTTACGGACGTCCTCAAGAATGCCGGCCTGGTAGAAGGAATCCACTTCTTCTCCCAGGGAGTCATCACCGACAGTAGCGGTCATGAAATAAAAAGCGATGAAGGAAGAACCCTCATCCCGGATGTGATGGTCTACTATCCTGACGACACTACTGTGATCATCGATTCCAAGGTCAGCCTTAACGCCTACAAGGAATATATGGTCAGCGAGACTGTTGAAGCAAGGCGCCGGTATGCCAAGGCCCATGTCGAGAGCGTTCGCAAGCATGTCGACGAACTCAAGACAAAGGATTATGCATCCTACATACCGGAGGGCAGGCGTAAGGTCAACTATAACCTGATGTTCATCCCGGTTGAAGGAGCTTTCCGCCTGATGCTCGAAGAAGATCCGTTGCTCTGGCAGGTTGCGAAGGACAACAATGTCCTGATCGTAAGCCAGATGACACTTGTAATTGTGCTGAACATGATCCAGATGGCTTGGAAGCAGGCCAACCAAGAGAAGAACATTGCCGAAGTCTACAAGACTGCCGAAGAACTGATGAGCCAGCTGAGCGGATGGATGGCCAGCTACGTCAAGATAGGGGAGTCGCTTGAGAAGGCCAGAGGCGCTTACGGAGATGCCACCAAGAAACTTACCGAGTCCAACCAGAGTGTCATCAAGAAAATCCAGAAACTTGAGAAGCTTGGCCTTTCGCCCAAGAAATCCCAGGGAAGGATTAAAACTTCAGGGAGGATTTTGGGCCAGGAATCCATCATCCCTCAGACCCTTTCGTCGTCAGAAGATGCAATTGAGTATGATGAATAAGATACTATCCCTGGCGCTGGTGTTACTCTCCGCCTCCGCCATCATCTCTTGTTCCCGGAATGAAGACTCATTCGGGGAATATCTTATCCCATATTCACAGACTGCCCCGAGGGATGGGATGGTCTTGGAATCTCCTTTGTGGAAGGTTATTCACCCGGTAACCGGCTTCCATGCTCCATGGAGCGGGCTGGATGACAGCACATCTTTCAAGTGTTTTGCTACTGACAGCCTTTTCTTTTTCCGTTTCGACGTCGTCGAAGGAAGTCTTGCGTTGGTGGAAGATTTCAAGGATGAAATGGATGTAGGGCCTGAAGACAGGGTGGAGATTTTCTTCGCTCCCACCGGAGAGCTCGGTGAATACATCGGTGCCGAGATGGACCCTGCGGGCAGGGTGCTCGATTACGAATGTACTTTCTACCGCCAGTTCGACTATTCATGGAACTTTACTACCCTGTCATATTCCCACGTGATCAGTGGGGATGGCTATTCGGTTGCTGGCTGCGTGTCACGGGAGGAACTGGAAAAACATGGCGTGGACATTGGAAAAGGGTTCCGCATGGGAGTGTTCCGGGCTGATTTCCGTCCTGATGGAGAGGTCACCTGGTACTCCATGAAGGGTACTGATGACAAAAAGCCTGATTTCCATCAGCCTAAAGTCTTTTTCGATGCCAGGGTGGACAAGGAAGGTTTCTTCAGTATGAGAGGGGCCGTTCTTTCCGTTCAGGATCTCGCAAGCGTCGACTGGCCTGCTATTGCCCATCAGAACGGCATCAACACGATAGGCACCCACATGAAGCTCGGAGAGGTCATGGATTTCATGCAGTCGGATAAAGGCCGGCATTTTTCCGAAGAGTGCAGGAGGCTTGGAATAGAAGTAGAGCATCAGCTCCATGCCATGGCAGAATTGCTTCCCCGTGACCTTTTCGATGAGGATCCCTCCATGTTCAGGATGGATGCCGACGGCCACAGGACCCCGGATTCGAATTGTTGCCCTTATTCCGAAAAGGCTCTGGAGATCATAGCCGCTAAGGCTGCTGAGTTTGCCAAGGCCCTTCCTGCTACCAACCATAGATACTATTTCTGGCTGGACGACGGAGCCCCTGTCTGCTTTTGCCCGGAATGCAGCGAGTATTCTGCCAGTGAACAGGCACTTATCATAGAGAACCGTATGATCAAGGCTATTAGGGAGGTGGATCCTGAGGCTATGCTGGCCCATCTTGCGTACCACTCCACGATGGAACCACCGGTGAAAGTCAAACCGGAAGAAGGGATATTCCTGGAGTTCGCCCCGATTGAGAGGCAGTGGGACAGACCGCTTACCGATCTGGACGCCCCTGGAAGGAAGGGTAGGATGGCACATAGGGAGGTGATAGAGCTTCTGGAAGCTAACCTCAAGGTTTTCCCCGCGGAGACGGCGGTTGTCCTGGAATACTGGCTGGACGTGTCCCTAGCAAGCGACTGGAAGAAGCCGGCGGTCAACCTTCCATGGCATCCCGGGCCTTTCGCATCAGACCTTGCAACTTATGCCGGTTACGGAATACGTAACGTCACTTCCTTTGCCGTCTACATGGATTCGACATATTTCAGGTCCTTCCCAGGGCAGCAGTGTCTGTCTGACTACGGTGGTATGCTGGGTTTGTACCGATAAGAAGTATTTTTCATATATTTGTAAGTTGAACAATATCGGTTAAATGGTCAGGAAACTGTCAGATACAATCAAGGACAAGAAGTTGTCAATGAGGGCCAAGCTGACTCTCAGCCTGATGGCGATCGCTGTGACCCTCCTGATTTCCAGCATCATCTCGATCATGGAATATTCCAGGATGAGCCACTATGTGTCCGACCTGATGGCAGACAACATCAGGAGCATCAATGTTGCCCAGAAGCTCTCGGATGTGAGCAGCCAGTACAACCTGGACATTCTTTCAGTCATAGGGGATGAGTCAGTCAACACCCTTCCGGATTTCCACCAGAAGGAATTCATGAATCATTGCGATTCCCTTCGCATGTCCCTGATCGGGGACAAGATGATGCCCCTGACCGATTCGGTTATCTATGCCTATTCAGCCTACATGCTGACATCCCTGGAACTGAACGATGTCCTTCTTTCTGACTTCATCGACACCAGGTCCTGGTATTTCGAAAGGCTCCAGCCTCAGTATCACAGGCTCAACAAGTATATCGACACGCTTGAGGAGGCGATCTATGCAGACTTGAAGAAGAACTCTGAGACTTTCCAGAGAGGATTCTACAGGAGCATCATCCCCGGTGCCGTCGCGGTCATGGTGGGCCTTCTCCTGATCTTCATGCTGTTGTTCTTCCTCTTGGTGTACTATGTCAATCCTATCTACAAGATGCTTTCCGGCCTGAACAACTACAGGTCATTCAACAGCAAGTACTCGTACACCTTCGACGGTGATGACGAACTTGCAGAGCTGAATGACGGCATAACGGAGCTGACCGGAGAGAACCAGCAGCTTAGGAAAAGGTTGTCTGACATGAGAGCCAAGACTCTCCGACAAGATAAGGAACAATGAACATAAAGGTCATATCCAGGTATGTGGGCTACGCACTGCTCGTCAGTGCGCTGTTCATGTTCTTGTCGATCCTGGTCTCGGTCGCCAATGGCAATGACAGTGCCCTGGCTGCCCTGATGATCAGTTTCACCTTGACCTTCACCGTCGGAATCTTCCCTTTCTTCTTTGTGAGGAAGACGTCTGCCATCAACCTCAAGGAAGGCTATCTGATCATAGTCCTTTCATGGATCCTGTCCTTTATCTTCGGAATGTTGCCTTATGCTCTTTGGGGTGGACCTTTTACAATCGTAAATGCTTGGTTCGAGAGCGTATCCGGTTTCACAACGACAGGGGCGACCATCCTTGAAGATGTGGAATCCCTTCCTAACAGTTTGATTTTCTGGAGGTCATCTACCCACTTCATAGGCGGCTTGGGAGTCGTGGTTTTCCTGCTCCTGATCATCCCCAGCTCATCTCAGATGAAGCTTCGCCTTACCAACCTGGAACTTTCGTCGCTTTCCAAGAGCGGCTACCGTTCAGGTTCCGGCAAGATAGTCTACATATTCACGTACGTGTATTTCGGAATGGCGGTAGCTTCATTCCTCCTTTACATGCTGGCAGGGATGAGTCCGTTCGATGCCGTGAACCATGCCATGAGCGTAACCGCCACCGGTGGATTCAGCACTAGGAACCTCTCTATCGGGTCCTACAATTCGATTCCGATAGATCTTATCACCATGTTCTTCATGCTGCTGTCATCCGTCCATTTCGGAATGACCTATGTGGCGATAATCACCAAGTCCCTGAAGCCTTTCCGCAATGAGGTCTTCAAGTTCTATGTATGGAATCTGCTGATTGTCTCAATGATAGTGTCTGTCTCCTTGAAGATCCAGGGCGTAGAGCATGCCTGGGGACAGGCTTTTCTATCAGGATCCTTCCACGTCCTGAGCTATGCTTCGACTTCCGGGTTCGGAATCGGGGACAACAGTACATGGCCTGTCCTGCCTTCCGTGATGCTGGTCTTTGCAGGTATCACCTGCGGTATGGCAGGCTCCACTTCAGGCGGAATCAAGTGCGACAGGGTCCTTGTGCTCCTTAAGGAGATCAAGTACCGTCTGAGGTGCATGCTGCATCCGGCCTCAGTCAATGAGGTGAGGGTGAACGGACGTGTGGTAAACCAGGAGGTTATAGCTCCCCATATCCTCTATCTTGCCCTCTACCTTTTGCTAATTATTTTCTCCTTGGCCCTTAACCTGCTGTTCAATCCTCATAATACCAATGCCGTTGCTGCAACCTTCACATCGTTGAGCAATGTCGGTCCTTCCGTTGGTGAACTCGGTGCTGTCGGCAACTTCAATGCTGAACCAGTCGGGTCCAAAATCATGTACACGATCGACATGTTCCTGGGCCGTGTCGAAATCTATCCCGTCCTGGCTGTTGTGATGATGGTTTTCAGCAAGAGGAGCAAGTAATGGACCGCAGCGGTTTTTTCTACAGGCGTTTCAGGGAACACTTCCCATACGAGATAACCTCCGACCAGGACCGGCTCTTTTCGGATGTCGCTTCTTTCCTGACTTCGGACGACTCGGACATCCTGGTTGTCAATGGATATGCCGGGACAGGCAAGACCACAGCGATTTCTGCCGTGATAGAGGCCATGGATGACCTGAGGCCTGTAAGGGATGGTGAACCGGAAGAGATCTGTATCTTAATGGCTCCGACAGGAAGGGCGGCAAAGGTTCTTTCACAGTATTCCCATAAAGGGGCAAAGACTATCCACAAGTGCATCTACCGCCAGAAATCAGTCGGGGCGGACGGGCTCGGACAGTTTTCCCTGGCCCCTAACAAGGTATCCCACAAGCTTTTCATAGTTGACGAAGTTTCCCTGATAGGAATAGACGATGCCGGCCGGCAGAGTGCCGCCGTGTTCGGTACGGGAGATCTGCTCAAGGACCTGGTCGACTTCGTCCGTGCCGGAAACGACTGCCGTTTGATCATGATAGGGGATTCCGCCCAGCTGCCCCCCGTGGGGCTGGATGCTTCACCTGCTCTTTCTGCCGATTACATGGATGGATTCGGGAGAGTAAGGTACAGCAGCCTCAAGGAGGTTGTGCGGCAGCAGAAAGAATCGGGAATACTCTTCAATGCCACCAGGCTCAGGAACATGATCTCTGAGGCTGAATTCTCTGGAGAGGCTTTCACCCCGGAAAGAATCGGGCTGAGGACCGATGGCTTCGACGACATAAGGCGCATCACAGGAGGTGAACTACTCGACACCCTCAACCAGAGCTATTATTCTGAATATTCGAAAGATGATGCGGTCGTCCTGTGCCGGTCCAACAAGAGGGCCAACAGGTATAATGCAGGAATACGTGCCCAGGTCTTCTACGACGAGGAAAAGCTCGTGCGCGGCGAGAAACTGATGATAGTGAAGAATTGCTACCAATTCATCGGTGACTCCAAGACCATGGACTACATCGCCAACGGAGACATGGCGAAGCTGGTGTCCATCAAGAATTATGAAGAACGGTACGGGCTTCATTTCGCCGATGCCAGGCTGAGTTTTCCAGACTATGACGACACCGAGATCAAGGCCAAGGTCTGCCTGGACACCCTCGATTCCGAGTCGGCTTCGCTGACTTATGACCAGCAGAACATGCTCTATAATGGAGTGAATGAGGATTATGCTGACATAAAGTCCAAGAAGAAACGGTATGATGCCGTCAGGGAAGACCCCTATTTCAATGCGCTGCAGTTGAAGTACGCCAATGCTATAACCTGCCACAAGAGCCAGGGTGGCCAGTGGAGCTGCGTCTTCATAGACAACCCATTCTGGCAGGATGAACTCACGGTCGACGACCTTAAATGGCTCTATACCGCACTGACCAGGGCTGTTGAAAAGGTCTATCTAGTCAATTTCAAGGATGAATATTTTGAAAACACATAAGGTTATGAAAAAACTTATCATCATGCTTTCTCTCTGCGCAGTCACCATGCTTTCGGCGCAGGAGACGAACCGTATCCCTCGCACCTGGCGTTGGATCGGAGACCATCAAGTAGCCTTTACCCATGACTTCGGCCGTGCTTCAGACGACGATTTCGTGGTTGATGCAGCTACACACAAGGTTCTGTCTGGTGCAACAGTCCCCGCCATGCCTGCTATGAGGCCTGTCGGCGCACAGGTGCCCTTCAAGGTTGAAGGTGCAGAGAACCTCAAATACTCTCCGGACTCGACAAAGATGGCTTTCACCAGGGATAACGATCTCTGGGTCATCGATGTAGCGACCAGGAAGGAGACTCGCCTGACTTCGGACGGCTCAGATGTGATCCTCAACGGATATGCTTCTTGGGTCTACTACGAAGAGATCCTTGGCCGTGCCTCCAGGTATTGTGCTTTCTGGTGGTCACCGGACTCCAAGAAGATCGGCTTCTACCGTTTCGACAATACTGATGTGCCCTTTTTCCCGATTTATTCTCCTGTAGCTGAGAATGCAGACCGTTCAGGGCTCCAGCTTGGCTACGGCCAGAATGCAGGAGGAGCGGTTGCTCTCGAGGACATGTCTCCGACCGGAGGTTCCGTCAGGATGACCCGCTATCCAAAGTGCGGCGATGCCAACCCGAAGGTCCGTATCGGTATTGTCGACCTTGAGAAGGGAAGTACAGCCTGGGCGGATTTCAATGAGAATGACGACCAGTATTTCGGCACTCCTTTCTGGGGCGCGGACAGCAAGGCCTTCTTCATCCAGAGGGAACCCAGGATCCAGAACACTTTGGATCTCTATGCCGTTTCACCGGTCGACGGCTCCAAGACACACATCTATCATGAAACCTACGATACCTGGCTGGACTGGATATCCGGGATGGTTTTCGGTCGTGACGGCCTCTACATGGTCCGTTCATTCGAAACTGGCTGGGAGCAAGTCTATTATCTCTCCTATGACGGAAAGACCCTCAGGCGCCTGACCGATGGTGACAACTGGAGGGTGGCGATCCTTTCTGTCAAGGAGGGAAAACCTGCAAAGGCTTTTGACGGCACCACCTCCGAGGTCCTGTATTCAGCCCAGAGGGATTCCCATGTCAGGACTGGAGTTTATCTTGCGACAAAGGGCTCTGTCAGAACTGTTTCCAATCCTGCTCTCAGCGCCTCCCAGGTCAGCATCTCTCCTGACAAGAAGTACGTGGTGGCCTCCCAGGGCAATTCTACCACTCCTGACCAGATCTGGCTCTTTGACTTGGTCAAGCCTTCCAAGTCCTACAAGATAGCCGATTCGGCCGGTCCCGATTTCAATCCTGAGGATCCTTCCCTCCCGAAGATCATTACAATGACCACCCATGATGGACTGGAGCTTCCTGCCCTGATAGCTTATCCTAAGGATTTCGATCCATCCAAGAAGTATCCTGTCCATGTGGACCTTTACGGAGGTCCTGATTCCCCTCAGGTTTCTGACCGCTTCCGTGGTACTTCGGCTTACAAGTGGTATTCGGACAACGGGATCATCGAAGTAGTAGCGGACTGCCGCGCCTCCGGCTACAACGGTCGGAAGGGATTGGACATGATCTACAAGCATCTCGACGAGATAGAAGTCCAGGATTTCGTGGAATGGGCTGAGTACCTGAAGAAGCTTCCTTATGTCAACGGCGACAAGATCGGAGTCGAAGGCTTCTCCTTCGGTGGTACCATGACGGCACTTCTCGTCATGAAGCATCCGGATGCCTTCCATTACGGAATCGCGGGTGGCGGAGTCTACGAATGGGCTCTCTACGACACTCATTACACTGAGCGTTTCATGTCGACACCTCAGGATAATCCCGAAGGTTACGAGAGGACCAAGGTTACCAATGCAGCCAAGGAGTATCCCGTTACGGATGCCAATTACGACGGCTCGGTGATGCTCAAGCTGACCCATGGAACCGGTGACGACAACGTCCATTTCCAGAACACCCTCAAGCTTGTCGATGCTCTTCAGAAAGAGGGCAAGAAGTTTGAACTTATGATCTATCCTGACGGCATGCATGGCTACCGTGGCTATCAGGGCCGTCATTTCAACGCTGCCAACAGGGCATTCTGGCTCAAGTACCTGAAAGGTGAATAATCCCTGGCCATGCGTCGTCCCATTACCATTGCGGTTCTTGCAGCACTGTCCTTGATGTCGGCGTTTCCGGCATCATCGCAGGTCGTTACCAGAAGCCGTCAGGTCCCGGGCTTCAGGCCTTACGACATTGACCTGGCCGTCATGTCGCGTGCCGAGAAGGATTCGATCAGGATGGTGGCGGACATCTGGAAGATGTATGTTGAGTCCTTCACTTCAGCTTCAGTCTCCGAGGATCTCCGCCGTTCCATGTGGATGGACGGTGCGCAGGACTATCTCCTCGAATTCGATGACGGAGCCATGCTCTATTCGTCTTTCCGCGAGAACCGTATCATAGACGTGAGGAAGCTGGATTCCGGGATATACGAGCTTGTTGGGATGACTTCAAGCAAACTTGCAGGCGAGGAGAATTCCGGCTGGATTGAGGGCATATACAGGGTTTGTGCTATGGCTGTAGCGGCGTCCGGGGATAGTGATGAGCGTACCAACCCTTTCAGGCTTGGCAACTGGCTGGATGCAGTCGTGTCGGGGATTGAAAAGACGACCGTGGGATGCATCGATTACTATTGTACTCCAGGTTGTTCCATAGCGTTGGACGATGTGGCCGGCACTGCAGGCTTTGCTTCAGCTTTTGCCGAGACCTATGAGATATCCCTGGAGGACAATCTGAGATATGTCGTGGCCCCTTCCGAGGACCACTGCGAGCAGATGTCCGGCTTCATATTCAATGCCTACTCCAATCCGTTGATGGGTACGGTTGCATCGAAGACTTCTGGTTACGGCTTCTATGGCCGGACTTTCGGTTCCAGGACTCTCCTCTCTAACTACTTCGACGACCATTATGACGTAGCACTCCTCTTGGCCAGGAAAGGTTTCCCAAGGGCCCTGCCGATGTTGCAGGCTGGGATTGCCGCTTATTACGGAGGGTGCATGACCTTCTCCTATTCAGACCTCAAGGCTGCCTTGAAAGATTACCTTTCTACTGACAGTACAACCAACCTTTCGGATGAGGACAGCTTTTATGACACCGCCATTCCTGTAATGGTAGAAGGCTCTCCGGCCCCGGTAGTCATGCCGCTTGAAGGTATCCTGGGAGCTGTAATAGTTGAGCATGCTTTGAAAGCAGGAGGTACCGTCAAGGTCAAGGAAGTACTCCGCAGTATTGACTACAACAGCATCTTCAATAAGTTTGGAGTGGATCCTGAAAACATAGATCAATTTGTCCGAGGTTTGCTCTAGGATGGCGGAATTCGAAAGGTTCATAATCGACAACGCCGAGGCTGATATTCCTCGGCTGCTCCTCTCGTGCAAGGATTGGCCTGAACGGAAGAATTTGGCAATCAGTACCATAGAAGCTCGTAAGAAGCTTCGCAGGAAGGTCCCTGAATGGTATTCCTGTCCTTCGCTTGTCTATCCCTCGGCCCTTTCAGCTGAGCAATGCAGTTCCAGTGCTACTGCCAGGTACAAGGCCTCAGTTGCCAGGAGCATCGCTGGAGGCGGAAAGATTGCCGACCTGACGGGTGGTATCGGCATCGATTCATGGGCCTTCGCTGAATTGTTCGGGGAGGTTCTCTACAACGAGAGGGAATCCTCCCTGGCAGATGCTGCAAGACAGAATTTCAGGACTCTGGGTGTAGGGAATATAAAGGTGTCAAGTGTCGATGTGACGCCCTTGTCGCTAGGAAACGTCCTGGACGGCTTCGATCCCGACCTGGTTTTCATCGATCCAGCCCGCCGTTCTTCTGACGGCAGGAAGGTCTTCCTCCTTGAGGATTGCTCGCCGGATGTACTAAAACTTCTTCCTGGTCTTCTTCTCCGCTGCAGGCATCTCCTTCTCAAGCTTTCGCCGATGGCCGATATCGCCATGGCAGTAGAACGCCTTGACAGGGCATGGGAAGAGTATCTTGAGAAAACCTCGGGAACCGGTTGGAACGGCAATTGGGTGCGGGAAGTCCATGTGGTGTCTTCTGGAGGGGAGTGCAAGGAACTTTTGGTCTGGATGGACAGGGAGTGGAACGGTCCATATTCCCTGATCTGCAATGAAGACGGTTCCATCCTGACCTTCTCCCAGGATGAGGTCAGGAAGGCAGTCCCGTCCCTGCCTGAGTCCGACTATGCCGGCTTCCTTTTCGAACCTGGCAAGTCGTTGACAAAGGCCGGGGTTTTCAACGCCCTATGCGGGAGGTTCGGACTTGTGAAACTTGGAAGGTCCACCCATCTTTACACCAGTGACGCCGGCATGCCATCGGTCCAGACACTGGACAACCTCAGGCCTTTCGGCAAGCTGTTCGAGGTCCGGAAGGTTCTCCCTATGAACAAGGCTTCATTCAAGGAAGTACGTCAGTCCTGGCCTCATTCTGAAGTTTCTGCCAGGAACATCCCGCTTTCCAGCGATGAACTCCGTTCCAAGCTCGGTGTTTCATCAGGAGAGGACGCCCATATTTTCGGTGCTAGGGTAGAACTGCCGTTTGCGGCCGGGAATTACCTCTTTGTCTGCAGCAGAATCTGATTTTTTTGAGTAACTTTGTAAGTTCTCAACACAGAATTTTAAGAATATGTCACAGGATTTCAACGACGCCGCCAGGAAATGGCTTGAAGGGGATTTCGATCCCGAGACCAAGATGAAAGTCATCGAATTGAGAAACACCGATCCAGCTGGTTTCGAGGATGCTTTCTACAAGAACCTTGAATTCGGGACCGGAGGTCTACGTGGCATCATGGGTGTTGGTACAAACAGGATGAACAAGTACACGGTCGGCATGGCCACCCAGGGACTTGCCAACTACATCCTCAAGCATGTTGAGGGAGACGACATCCGTGTCTGCATCTCCTACGACAGCCGCAACAATTCCAAGGCTTTTGCCAAGATTACAGCAGACATCTTGAGCGCCAATGGCTTGCATGTGTTCATATTCGACAACATCCGTCCTACGCCGGAGCTTAGCTATGCCGTCCGTTATATGGGTGCCACCGCTGGGATCATGGTTACGGCCTCCCATAATCCTAAGGAGTACAACGGTTACAAGGTCTATTGGAATGACGGAGCCCAGATCGTACCTCCGGTGGACAAGGACATCATTGCCGAGGTCCAGAAGGTCACAGAACCGTCCCAGGTCAAGTTCGTTAGAGGAGATCGATGCGGGGAAGTGGAACTCATGGGCAAGAAGGTAGATGAGGCCTATCTGAATGACATTCTGTCCCTTACCCTGAGCCCTGAGTCACGTGAAAGACATAATGACATCAAGATAGTCTACACACCGCTCCATGGATGCGGTGTCAGGATCATTCCTGAGTGCCTCAGGAGGCTTGGCTTCAAGAATGTCTACAATGTCCCTGCCCAGGACGTGAGCGACGGAGATTTCCCTACGGTAGTGTCTCCGAACCCTGAGGAGCCCGCAGCTATGAAGATGGCCCTTGAAAAGGCAGACAAGGTCGGGGCAGACATCGTGATGGCTTCCGACCCGGACGCAGACCGTCTTGGAATAGCTGTCCGTGACAACGAAGGCAGGATGGTCCAGCTCAACGGCAACCAGACGGCCTCGATGCTGACCTATTACATCCTGACCCGTTGGAAGGAACTTGGTAAGCTGGATGAGACGAAGTACTGCGTCAAGACCATCGTTACCTCCCAGTTGATCGCTGACATATGCAAGAGCTTCGGTGTCGAGTGCTACGATGTCCTGACCGGTTTCAAATGGATCGGTGAAGTCGTCCGCGAGAACGAGGGCAAGAAGGAATTCATCTGCGGCGGTGAGGAAAGCTACGGATTCAATGTGGGTGAATATGTCCGCGACAAGGACGCACCAATTGCATGTTCGATGGTCGCCGAGTGCGCAGCCTGGGCTACCGACCAGGGGCTCAGCCTCTACCAGCTTCTCCAGAAGATCTATTCTGAATATGGTTACCGCAAGGAAAGCATGGTCTATCTTGTCCGTAAGGGCAAGTCAGGTGCGGAGGAAATAGCTGCCCTGATGGAGGAAATGCGCGCCAACCCTCCTAAGGCCCTGGGAGAGACACCTGTCACGAAGGTGGTCGATTACAATGAGCCGGAGAAGACCGGTCTTCCGAAATCCAACGTACTTCAGTATTTTGATGAGGCTGGTGACGTGGTGACTGTCCGTCCTTCAGGTACCGAACCAAAGATCAAATTCTACTTCGGAGCCACTGCCGCTGATGAGGCTGCAGTCGAAACGAAGCTCGAGGCGTTCAAGAATCAGTTCATCAAGTAATCAATAGACTCCTGAGCCGATCATTTCGTCGTCGGGAGAGTACCAGACGGCGAACTGGCCTGAAGAAATACCCCGCTGGGGCATGTCGAAGAGGAAGAACAGACCGTTCTTCCTTTTTATTGCCCAGGCTTCCTGCAGGGGCTGGCGGTAACGGACCCTTACGCGGTAGCGACGGACTTCTCCATCCTTCATCTCAAGGTCAGTCCTTATCCAGTGGATGTCTTCCGGAGCTATCCTGATGCAGCTTCGTGAGAGGCCTTTGTGGGAATGCCCTTCGCCGACATAGATGAGATTCCTTTCGATGTCGGTCGAGATTACGAAGATCGAATCCTTGTGGCCGCCGATGTTGAGGCCCTTGCGCTGTCCTATGGTGTAGAACTGGGCACCGTCGTGTTTCCCGACTATCTTGCCGTAAGGATTCTCCTTGTAGCGGGTCTTCTTGACGTGCTTCTTGCCGCTCCGGTAGGTTTCGGTCTCGAAGGTGATCCCTGAATAGTCGTACGGCTCCGACAACCTCATCCATTCCTCCTCGCCCAACGCCTCCAGCTTCGCTTTACTGAATATGTTGATGCGATCCGGATCCTTCGCTGCGCCATATGACTTGCTCAGGATGACAGAGGTTGATCCTTCCGGTGGCAATGCCCCGTTGCGACCATTTATCACCGGAGCATCTTCAACCGGAACTATCCGTCTGTTGTTGAAGGACGCACCGCCGGAATCCTCGGAAGAATATCCAGTGATCATCAGCGGCTCGCCGGGATTTTCGAGAAGGGAGGCAAGGGTGTCGTGCATGAAGGAATACTGCCCGTTACCATCGTAGAAAGCATCATAAACCTCCACGACATCGCCTTCTTTCGGTACAAGCTTCTGCTTCAGGAAGGTCGGAAGGTCCACCTTGCCGACGAAGCATATTCCCTGGGAATCCTTCTTGTCTGCCGAGGGAAGGTCGGCCTCGGCTGCAAGACGGCGCACTTCCGGCTTTGTGAGATGGCCGATAGGGAAGAGGGCCTTGCCGAGCTGCTCCTGGGTGAGCTGGCAGAGGAAATAACTCTGGTCCTTGTTTGGATCGACTCCTTCCAGTATCCTCCACTGCGGCTTGCCATCGATGATGACCTGCTGGCTATCGGTGCCAAGCAAGGGCTTCCTGTGGCAGTAATGGCCGGTTGCGACCATGTCAGCTCCCATTCTTTCCGCTGCCCTGAGGAAGGCGTCGAACTTGATTTCGCGGTTGCACAGAACATCAGGATTGGGAGTGCGGCCGGAAGAGTATTCATTGAACATGTAGTCGACGACCCTCTGGCGATATTCCTTCGAGAGGTCTACGAAGTAGAAGGGGATACCGATCTTGCGCGCAACCATCTCAGCCACGAAACGGTCTTCCTCCCATTCGCAGTCCCCGTGGAGGGTGGCATCCGCATCATGCCAGTTCTGCATGAACATGGCGAATACATCGTATCCCTGCTGCTTGAGAAGCAAGGCGGCGACGCTGGAGTCAACTCCTCCGGAAAGACCTACGCAAACCTTCATAACAGCCGCAAATTTACTCATTCGCTCAAACTTGTACAATTTTTTGCTAACTTTGAAAATACCACCATAAATAACGCCGTCCATGAAGCCAATAAAGCTAGAGATCAATTACACTGAATATTCATCCATCGGGGAAATGCCTTCGGATGATCAGGAACTGGTCAGGGAGGCCCTTGAAGCCCAGAAAGGTTCCTATGCTCCGTATTCCAGGTTCAATGTAGGTGCTGCAGTCCGTCTTGAAGACGGAACGATCGTCCGTGGTTCCAATCAGGAGAATGCTGCCTATCCCTCAGGCCTTTGTGCCGAAAGGACGGCCATGTTCGCAGCCAGCGCCAATCATCCCGGTAAGGCGATGGTCTCAATCGCAATCGTCGGGGGCTTCGACCAGAGAGTGGCCACGACTCCATGCTCTCCTTGCGGGGCATGCCGCCAGGTGATGGCAGAGTACCAGACTTTGTATGGGAAACCCATGAGGATCATCATGTTCGGCACGGAAAAAACATGGGTCTTTGACCGTGTCGACGACATCCTCCCATTCATTTTTGACAGTTTCAACGAAAAGTAGTATATTTGCAGCCTAGGGAAAGTCGTACACGACCAGCTCCCTCTGAATCCCCCCAGGGCCGGAAGGCAGCAAGGGTAGGAGGTCGTAGCGGTGCGATGTACGTAGCTTTCCCTTTTTTCGTATTTTTTCGTCCCTCATGTCCACCAATTATTCCCGACCTGCAGCAGTTCCTGTCCATAATGGCTGATGTCGGGTTATCCTTTGGCCACATATTCGGTTAAAACATGACTTCATAGCCACCTTGGGTGGGCGATAGGGCAGAATCAAGGGGCAATCGTTGCTGGACGTCCTCCAGTGAGGTGATGAAACTGCATTTTTGATGTATCTTTGTGAATTAACTTATTTAAATGGACCTCAAAAGAGAATTAAGGGTAGTCATTACTGCTGCGGTTTTGCTGATTGCAACTTTATCGGCATGCAATAATGATAACGACAGACAGGTTGCAAACCTTGAGTTTGCCGGAGGAGACATTACGCTTGCGGTCGGAAAGAATGCCGAGCTTCCGCTGATGATAGTCTACAATGATGGCAGCAAGGAGCCGTGCTCTTTTAATGACCGGTCCAAAGGGATTTCTGTTTCTTCCCGCAACGAATCTGTTGTCGTGGTCACTTCAGAAGGAATCCTCGTTCCTGTTTCCAAAGGATATACTGCAATTGACGCAGTAGTGGAAGGTATCTCAGCAAGTGTGAATGTCTTTGTCAACGATTCTGGTGATATCCCTTTCCCGAATACTAAAATGACCTTGAAGCCCAACTCGATTTATCTTTTTGCAAACAACAATCGTGGGATGCAGGTCTTTGAGATGTTGGATGACGGATCTGTCATCATTTCAGTGTCTCTTGGAACTGAAAACAAACAATATTTTGAAAGGATTTACAGGGACGGACGCATCGACCCGGCAATGCAAGTATCCAAAGGCGATCATGGTGACTCGATGAGCATCGAAGAGACCGGTGGGGAGATTTATGTATGGTTCTCTTCTTTCGACAGCGATTGGTATGAAGGCCCTCGTCTTATCGTAAGGTCAGAGTTCAAACCGGGAGAGTCTTATACCCCTGAGGATTTTTCTGACCTTTACTACTATGGAGACAAAGAGCGTGGATATGTCTCAGTTGATGACAAGCACGATCTTCTGGCGATCTTCTGCCATAGTGTTGTGAGGGTGTACAGATTGAGCGAGGCAAAGAAAGCTGCACTGAAAGAGGTTGAGTTCAAAAGGACAGTTGTCAATAGTAGTCCGGTAAAATTCACAAGAATAGCCCATGATCTTACCACCCTTGATCCAATTGCCGTGTTTTCGGTAAAAGATGGAGAGTATAATGGCTCTTTCAACGGCACGAGACGGCCAATGCAAGGCTTTTGCGTGTACAAAGACTTAGTGTATTTCCATTTGGGAGCACAGGATGTAGCGGTCACTGTACTTGATTTCAATGGCAATTACAGAATGCAGCATGTTGAACTGTCCATAGAGGACGATAAGGATGCACTCATCAATAATGGACTGCTCGACCCGAAATATAATTTCGAGCCCGAAGGAATCCAGATCCAGGACGGGCATGTCTATTTAGGATTCACTCCTTTCTGGGATAAGGTCCTTGTCGTCGAAATGGAACAGCTATAGTATTTTATCTGGTTGGTAGGAATGGTGCCATTCAAGGGATCAACCAGCCTGCTGCAGTTCCTGGCACTCTATCCCATGACGACATCCAGGACCATCATCAGGGCAAATCCGATTGCGAATCCTATTGTACTGAGATTCGAGTGAGCGCCTTGCGAGGCTTCAGGGATGAGTTCCTCGATGACTACATAGAGCATTGCACCGGCAGCAAAGGGCAGGAGATAGGGCATGGCAGCCGTCGCAATGGAAGCCAGCAGAAGGACCAAAGCCCCACCGACAGGTTCCACGATACCGCTCAGGCTCCCGATCAGGAAAGATTTCCAACGGCTGTTGCCTGCTGCCCTCAGTGGCATTGAAATGATTGCACCTTCAGGAACGTTCTGTATCGCTATTCCAAGAGAAAGGGCTATTGCGCCGGCCATGCTGAAGTCGGAAGTCATCGCTCCAGCCACAGCCACGCCCACAGCCATGCCTTCCGGGAAATTATGGATGGTAACGGCCAGGGCCAGCATGGTTGTCCTTGAGAGTTTGCTCTTAGGGCCTTCCGGGCCTCCCATAGGGTGAATGTGCGGGGTAATATAATCAATGAGGAGCAGGAATGCGAACCCGGCCAGCAGGCCTATGGTCACCGGCACGATCGAGGCCTTGCTTGAACCCATCTCTATGGCAGGGATAATGAGCGACCAAACCGATGCTGCCACCATGACGCCTGATGCAAAACCAAGGAGGGCTTTCTGGAGCCCTTCGGGCATGTCCTTCTTCATGAAGAACACAAAAGCTGATCCCAGGGCCGTACCCAGGAAAGGAATCATCAAAGCTGTCAAGATTGCATTCATGCTCTTTGCTATAATGCTGCTGGAACAAACCGGAGATTTTCCAACAGTCCGTAGGACAAAGATAATCAAATTTCTTATCTTTGATTTTGATGTCATAAAAGGATAATCGATTATTGCCAAACCGCGTAGCTATATGAAAAAGTCCGCACGAAAGATTTGCCGTTTCACGCTGGCTGTATTTGCAACAGCCTTGCTGGGTGGCTGCCTGTACCTGAACAGGCTTATGCCTATCATTACGGGATATGCTGCAAAGAACTTGGCATCGGCTGTCTTCATCTCCGGCAGGGAACCGGCCGAAGTTGAGGCTTTGGATTTGAACTTTTCGTTCATCCGGTTCACCAGTAATCGAGTGGATTTCGAAAAGCGTGAAGTGACAAGCCGCTTCCTTTGGAGCAAATCCAAAGCCGTCTTCCGCGACGGTTACGGTGTAACCTTGCTTCGCGGCGACAGCAAGGAGTCCCTGCTGTCACATCCCTGGCCGTTGGCTAAAGACGAAGAAGGCAGCCCTGCACTGCCTCAAGGTGATTCAACCCTTGCTGCCAGGATGGAACCGATTGCACGGGCGCTGGTCGATGAACGGACTTATAACGGCTATCCATTCGCCTTTGTCGTTCTGCACAGAGGAGGTGTGGTGGCTGAAAGTTACGGTGCTGGTATAGGCCCTGACACCAGGCTGCTCAGCTGGAGCATGGCAAAGAGTTTCACCAATGCCTTAGTTGGACTTATGTCCGGTGACGGGATGGTGGACATCTATGCCCCGTTGGACATCCCTGAATGGCAGCAGGATGACCGTAAGAATATTACTTTGAACGATCTTATGCAGATGCAGAGCGGCCTGGAATGGAACGAGAACTACGGCAACAGGTCAGATGTGAACCTGATGCTGCACCGTGAGGTGGACATGGGCAGTTTCGCCCAGTCCAAACCGCTGCGTTTCGAGCCTGGTACACACTGGTACTATTCCAGTGGCAGTACGAACATCATAATGCGCTGGCTTCGAGGGCGGTTCGATTCAGATGAAGCATTCCTCGGCTACATTCACGACCGTCTCTACGCGCCCCTCCGCATTCATAACCCTTATTTCGAATCCGACATGTCGGGCACTCCGGTGGCATCATCTTATTTGTATGCTACTGCACGTGACTTCGCACGATTCGGACAGATGTACCTGGACGATGGCTGTGTAGACGGGAAACGGATCCTGCCGGAGGGCTGGGTGGACTATAGTGTCACTCCTGCATCGGACAGCAAGGACGGTTACGGGGCATTGTTCTGGCTTAACCGGGACAAGTCTTTCACCGATGTCCCCGAAGATCTCTTCTCCTGCGTCGGACATGATGACCAGAGGATCTACATCATTCCTTCAAAGGAACTTGTCGTAGTCGTCCTGAGCTGTTCACATCTCCCGGACAACATGATAGATTTCGACCGTCTCATGAAGGATATCATCGCCCAACTGCAATGAAGGTTTTGAAGTAGACGTAAAAAAAAAGACACTCACATTTCTGCAAGTGTCTTTTTCACTGAGTGAGGACTGGCAGATTTGAACTGCCGACCTCTTGCCTGTCAAGCAAGGGACGAGTCTCTGATTTTATTTGTTTTCTAATTGAAATTCATTAACTTTGTTGCGGTGGAAGCCAGATTTGTTTATACGGCTTTTAAACTAGTTTGAAGCAAAAACTGCGACTAAACTGCGACTAATACTGCGACTAATGGCAAAGATAAGGACAATTCTGAAGAGTTCAACAGATGCTGATGGAAACCATCCGGTACTATTAATGCTATCCGATAGAGGTAAACGCTCATATTTTGCAACAGGTTTCTCATCCGATGCTGGAAAATTTGATGATAGTTTGGAAGGGGGCGGAAGATTCGTTCAAGGAAGGGGGGTGAAGTCTTTCAGTATTTATAGAAAAGAAGAAGATGGGAGCATCGTCGAATACTCAAATAAAGAAGCAAATGATGCTTTGGCTGAGTTAGAGAGGAGAGCGTCTGATATTCTGAAGAGTTATAATGAAAAACATATTGACTGGAGTATGGATCAATTCCGGTCAGATTTTGTTAATGCTCCCAAAAGAAACACATTCCTACGTTTTGCGGAAGATGTCGTAGAAAAGGAGTATCGAGATAGAGGACAATATTCAACAGCAGATACCGTTAAGTACACAATTCTATCTCTGAAGAGGTTTGACCATTCTCTATCAAAAAGAACATTTCAAGAAATAACGCCTAAATATCTTGATAATTATGACAGTTTTTGCAGAAGCGAAGGCGCACTGCCGGGGACTATCAGTATCAGGGTTCGTGTTATAAAAAGAATCTTTAACATTGCTATACGAGATAAAGTGGTTACTCGTGATCAATATCCCTTTAGCAATGGAGCTGATGATGGGAAATACAAACCACCTCAGGCCAAGCTCACGAAGACAAATCAATTCTTGCCACTAGAGAGTTTGAAATTATTGGCAAACCATAAGTTTGAAAGGCCAAATTACGAAAGAGATAAACATTTGTTTTTGTTTTCCTTTTATTGCATGGGAATCAACTGGAAAGATATGGCTCAATTAACTACTCGTAACTTTCAACGAATAACGACTGCCGAAGGTCAAGAAGTATCAGTGCTTCGCTATAGACGATCTAAGACTCAAGGAGATTTTGAGATTTTAGTTGTTCCGAGTATTCAGAGAGAGTTGGATTGGTTTATGGCAAACACGAAGCTTTATTCGGACTATGTTCTGCCAATCATTACAAAACGGATACTGCCAGAAGACCTCAATAGCTATCTATCCCAAAAGAGAAAGAGATTTAATCATACGCTGAAAGCTATAGCTAAAGAGTTGAATCTGCCCGAAAGCCAGTTAAACATGACTAGTTACCATGCAAGGCACAGTTTCGCTATGGCTCTTTTAGATAAAGGAAAATCAGTTGAGATAATCAGCCAGGCATTAGGACATCAGTCTGTCGAAACAACTAAGCACTACCTCGCAAAGTTCAGTACGACAAGGATGGCGGAGGAGACAGATATTGACCTGTCGGAATAATTATCATATAGTTTATAAAAAGTTGTCAAAAAAGTGGTATCTTTACCACCAATTAGCAAACATTTACGATGATGAAGTACCTGACTGTCCGAAAAGCCATCGCTGCATGGAACGATATTCAACCTCTTTCCGACCGAGACCGGGAGCGTCTCAGCCGGAAGTTTACAGTTGAATTCAACTTCAACAGTAACCACATCGAAGGCAATACTCTGTCTTATGGTCAGACTGAGTTACTGCTATTATTCGGTAAGGTCGTTGGGGAAGCTGAAATGAAGGACCTTGAGGAGATGAAAGCAAGCAATGTCGGACTCAAAATGATTCAGGAACAGGCTCGCTTAAAAGAGATGCCTCTAACACAGAACTTCGTCCGTCAGCTACATAAAACACTTTTGCGAGAGGATTATACGGTCTATCGTGAACTGCCAGGAGGACAACAGACTAGTTATGTAATCCACGCAGGGTGTTACAAGACTCGTCCTAATAGCGTTATCACCCGTTATGGCGATAGGTTTGAGTATGCTTCTCCAGAAGAAACTCCAGCTCTTATGGCAGACCTTGTGGACTGGTACAATGAGGAAGAGAAAAAAGGGAAACTATCCCCTGTTGAACTTGCTACACTGTTTCACTATCGTTATATCAGGATTCACCCCTTCGAGGACGGAAACGGGCGAATAGCTCGCCTTCTTGTAAACTATATTCTTGCGCGTCATAATTACCCGATGATAGTCGTTCGTAGCCGTGGAAAGAATGAATACCTGGAGGCCCTTCATCAAACTGACATTGAAGTGGGTTCCATACCAAGTGTCGGTGCCCATGCCTCACTTAGTTCTATCAGGCCATTCTCGAAATACTTCTCAGGCTTGATAGCAGAGGAAATCTATAATGATGTGCGCTTCATCACCGAGCCAGATGAGAACGTTTGGTGGTATGATGGGCAGAGAGTCGAATTCCGTACACCAAATTACGCCAAGTTGCTCCGTATCATGCAGACTCAACCCTCGGTTACTATTGAAAGCCTTCATGAACAATTAGGAATCAATTATTCTGCTATCCAACGCTTAATAGGCCGCTTGAAAGAAAACGGTTATATTGAACCAACTGGAGATGCTGGCGTATGGAGAGTCTTGATAACACCGTCAATCTAAGGTGAGATAAACGCAAAAATCCCGCACACCGTGAGTGGTATGCGGGACTTTTATTGACTCTATGCGCATTTAGGGGGTATTCGCCTTCCTCCTTCATCTACCCACCGCTTCAGTATTTTGGTGTCAAACATCAGCTTACCTCCTACCTTGAGAGCACCGGGCACCTGGCCTTTGGAGTGCATCTGATATAAACTGTTCTTAGTGTACCCGGTAATCTCTGATGCCAGATCGACGCCGACCTTCTCAGGGTAGCGGGGAGTATCCTCAGCATTTTTAAGAAGAGCCTCAGCTACTGCCTCATTTACGATATTTCGGAGGAGCTCCTCTACATAGGAGCCGAGAAGAGAAGCTGGATTATTCATGGGCGACCCTCCATGTGTTTACTGCTGAAAACAAAAGGTACCGGTACCCGCAGGCGATAAAACCGTTAGGCAGGATCTCAAGCTCATAGTCATTACTGTCATTCTCATCGTAATAGCAGCCTTTCCACAGGCTTGTCATCTCGTACTGAGCCTCAGCAAGAGTCTCGAAATCTTCAACGTAATTGATATCTCCATCTAAGGAGAGACACACAACCACATAAGGGTTGATTGACTGACTTTCTATCCAGTCTTCAAAAGATTGATACTTCTTCATTTCTAAACAAAAAATTTATTAAACATATTAAACACTACCTCTTCTGAGGACTTCTCATTGACTCTTAGGATCCAACCATTCTTGAGGAGAATCCCTCCGCGGCGAAGAGTCATCGCCGATCTATTTATTATCATCCTTTTTAATTAATTAAATTGTCCGGGCTGTTTGATATCGGGCTCGCCCGGAACTCCCTTGGCCATTGATAGACTCTACTTATCACATCCTGTTATGTGACTGACAAAGGATTGAACTTCGTCTACTTGTTCATCTTCTGCGACTCTGAGAAATATTTCCCAATTTGTTACCAGCATTATCGTTCCATGAAATGGTAATGCCAGAACTTTATCCTTAGGTAAAGGATAATCTGAGATATCGATACCTAAGAGGTTATATACCATTCTTTGAGGTGTCTCGTCCACGGCAAAGGATAGTCGATAATACGGATCTTCTACCGTGAAATCTGCTCTCCAGAGTACCATGGTTGGCTTAGAGTTTGGCTCATATAAAGGCTGAGATAAAGGGATAGTTCTTTTTTTAGTTCTTCGATATGTATTTGAAACTCTTTTTGTATTATTGTTTCTCATTATAAATTGACGGTTGCCTATACACCATAAGGTTCAAACATTTTGAGAGGAAGGAGGCGCCCTCCTCTAGACACAATACGTCATGCCTTTGACGATTGCCCGTAGTGTGGAACAATCCGTTTGAAAGTCTTTCATAGTTTATTCTAAAAGGAATCGGAGCAGATTAATTATCCTCCAGATACATGTTAAACATGAGTGTACCCACATTGGTGATCTCACCAATAGGTCTAGCATGGAACTCTAAAAGGACTCTTGGGATTCCTTTTACAAGAATGAACATTTGGTCATGTCCCTCATTCTCATGAATCTCGATCATTGGCTGACCTTCTGCCATCCCTTTGTAAAGAGAACTCCTCTCTTGGTAAAGATCCTCAGCCTCTTTTCTGGTGCTGAAGTAATTCTCCCAATCAAACATTGAGAAGAAATCCATGTCAAAGCATTTCTGATGAATGACCCATACCATCTTACCATCAGTGCTAATGGCGTCTTCAAGAGTAAGAACTCTATGTTGTGTCTCTTCAAAATCAATGAATCCTTTACCATCAAGATTCATACAGCATGCTGGTTTTTGCTCCATCAGCCTTTTTAGTTCCTCAAGAGCATCTGACTCTTGATCGTAAGCGGTAGCCTTATAGGCTCCATCATAGCCCTCGTCTGTGAGGACAAACAGTTGATTTTTAATCTTTTCCATTGTTTTTGTTTTTTTATCATTAAACCTTATTCGCATCGTTTCAGATCAGGGTAGGTCGTTACCCTTAGTCAATTCATGTCAGTACTAGTCCGGGTTCATATTGACTATGTTTCGCATCCCTGCTAACAAGGTCCCTCAATCTCTCTCTTCTCCTTCCTTTCCTGCCAGTCCTTGGCTGATCACTTAGGCTCCAATCTCTCCGTCAGCTTTTTCGGTAGCCTACACCTCCAACTTGTCAAAGAACTATCTGCTTTTGTTTTCATCAGGTGGGCAGCAACCCGACCGCAGTCGTCATGGTGGCTTTAGCGCCCTGTTGGATTTTCGTTTCATCATCGTTTTCATTTCTGTTTCTACTCGTTTATGTCAGTTTCAAAATTTGGTTACACACTTTTTTATTTTTTGTTCTGCCGTGTAAGCTTCCCATTCATTCATGTCTTTTTCGGAATTCGGTTACAGTTTATTTATCATATCTCCGCTTTCCATTCGTTTATGTCATTTACGCTAATAGGTTACAAACTTTCTTATCTCCTCCGACCTCCAATTGTTTATGACACTTTTGGGGAACGGTTACAGGATTCGTTTTCACCAAAGGTGAGGCATATGATTACTCTTCAGAAAATGCTATCTTTGTGATAAGAGCTATAGTCATTAGGATGGCAACAGATAAAACAGTACTAGACGGCCTATTCGCCGGTGACAACAGAGCATTTAATAGGTTCGATAACGACAATAAAGACCTATTTAAGGCTTACTTCTATAAGCATTTCCCAGGGATAAAGGTTGAGATCTCTGAAATCTATCAGGAAGCCATTACGGAGTTATGGACTCAGATCAAGGAAGGGAAATTGACCAGAGAGAAACTGACTGTGGATATCTCAACGTACCTGGTATCAGTCGGAAGGCTCAAATTGTTTGAAGAGACTCGTAAACAGGAGAAGTTCTCCAGGCTAAAGAAAGATCAACGAGTCTTCAAGAAGAGGGAGATGAAAACGGAGGAGCCGGAAGAGGAAGAGAATGAGAAAGACTTTCCACTTCAAGGGAGAAAACAGCAGAAAGAGATAGATACCAAAATCATCCAGGTCGCTTACGATCTTTTTAAAAAGAAGGAAGAATCAGGAGAAGAGGATCTGGAGGAATCCTATGAAGAACGAATTACACGAGAACGATTCGTCCAAGATAAAGTCTGGAATATGGAGGAACCATGTAAGACGGTCATCCGTGATACCTGGTGGAATGACATGAGCGACAAGGAGCTTATGGAAAAGAACCCGAATCTTTATCCTTCTACCAACGCAATCAAAACAAAGAGATTCAGATGCCATCAAAAATTAAAGGTTCTAATCAAAGACAAAGACCTTATTAAGGATTGGTGCGAAAAACAGCTAAATAATTAAAGCCATGGAAGAGAATATAGAGAGATTCGAAAGAATCCGTTCATATATAAAAGGTGAGATGAGCATCGAGGATAGAATCTCCTTCGAGAGGGATCTTCTTAACGACAATGAACTCGCCAAAGAGTTTCAGGAGATTGAAGGGGTATCAAAAGCTACTGTGATGGCTTATAAGGAGAAACAACTTCAAGAAGACCTTGAGATGGTGGAAAGAGAAATGGCTGGCGCGGACAAACTTGCGAAGTCATTGCACACGTCTGAACCAATTTTCCAAAGAGTTAAACAATGGCTTACACCTGCAAAGACTGTCATTTCATTTGCGGTTGCTGCAGCTCTCGCTCTTGGAGTATTCCTGCCAATCAATAATCACAATCTAGCTGTATCTGGATATGAAGAAGCTGGAAAGATTCTAGCCTCTGGAAGCATTCAGATGAATACTCTTAGAGGAGATGACGAGATATCTGACAAGTTGAAATCCAGTTATTCCATGATTCAAGATGGGAAGTGTCAAGAAGCTCTCGCCTCATTGAAAGAAGTTGAAGAAGCGATAGACCAACAGATATCTGCTTTGTCAAACGATGACTCCGCCATAATGAGGATTTCAGAGCTTAACAAGATTAAACAAGATGCTGAATGGTATCGAGCGATTCTTCTTATGCATGAAAAGGAAGTCGGCAAAGCCAAGAAGCATCTAAAGCAGATAGCCTCATCTGAAAGCACTCATTCTGAAGAAGCCTTGAGAATACTGAAAGAGGTTTACTAGTACCAGTCATATTTCTTATTATTAAATTGAGAAGAGCAATATGGCGTCTCGTGTATTGAAAGTCTTCACTCGAATCATTATTATCATTGTTTTAGCGATTATCTCTGTTTGTATAATCTACATTGTTGGGAATAGCAATCGCATCACTTCTCGCGATAATAGCAAGAATCAGTCGGAATCGCCCGAAGCTATATTCCGAGCCCTAAGCTTTGATTATGATCGTAGTATTATTGACGAGAAAGAGATACATAAAGAACTCTCTAATCTTGTTGACTTACTAGACCCAACAACTTTCGAATCTAAGGACTCTCTCCTGCTTGATTTTGAAAAGTATATTAACTATGAAGCCTGTCTGGAATTATATAGGGACGCATTGAATGTATACGTCCCTCAATCGGTTCGAACATATCTTCTTAACAAGTCTTTACAATTAGCAAAGACCAAATATGAGACATTGTATCCGATACTATTATATTCTAAGAAGAACAAAGAGTATGATAGAATAGTAGATGCTTATAACTTGGTTAAGATTTGGGATAAGGATACTCTGAATAGAGATAATCATGATTATTATGATGCCATTACGAAATGTATGGAGTATGCAATAATGGTATTAGAGGATACTTATTCTCCTGTTAATGATTCAATTGCTGCAATTATCTTAAAATGGTCAGACGTCGGAGTAGAAGCCAGTTCTCAATTGTTTGATGATGACTACTATCACCCTATCACTTATTATTTTGCAGACAAGCGAACAGTGTATGCTTACAAGATAAATGATCCGAATGCAGACCGATACGCAGATTATCACATAGATAAAACTCAACGAAGTCCATTGTTTTCAAGTCACTACCATTATCTGATATCTGCGATGGGTGGTGATATTCAAGGTTACCAAAAAGGATTCTTCTCTGACCCAATTTTCTTAAGATATAAATCATGCCTGAAACAAAAACAGTATTATCGGGCTAGGGAGTTGTTAGACTTGATACAGTCACCCACTACTGAGAGCTACCAGGATCCTGTAAAGCCATACTATGCTTTACACGATGCCATACAATTCGACAACAGGCGACTCGTTGAAATAGCACTGCCCTATTCCCAATATGATCTCGCAACTATTAGCGAGAATGCCCGTCTTAGATATCTGACAAACAAGGATGATTTTAATAAATGGGCATCCGGCGCCTACTTAACTGGTGCTTGGTATCTATCTCCCACAGAAGGTTTAACGACACGGACAATAGATTACATCTTTGATGAAACTGTTATTCCTGTTCACGATTTAACTCCATATATAGCGGTCAATTACAATAACAAGGATCCTAGATGGGCATATAATACAGCTTTGTATCTAAAAGGAGCTTCTACAAAACTATCAAACTCAATAGAGAAGGCAATAAAGAAAGATTATAGATTAGTCACCGAACTTGAAGAAATAAAACGTGAACGTGTATTCTCCTCAAATCTGGACACTCAGAGTAAACGATATAGGGATTTCAATGAAGCTGTAGAACGCTTGCTTGGAAGCAATATGAAGCAAGTGCTAGCAGATTGTTTTTACAGTTTCGAAGATATTAGAAGAAGTTTGTCTGACAACGAGTGCGCAATAGAGATAGTTAAGGCTCCATCATTATCCTTCGAAGATGATATCTATAAAGCCGTTGTTTTAAGAAGAGGATGGGAGGAACCCAAAATAGTAACACTTGCAAGCAGTAGCGATATCAACAAACAACTTATTGCAGGTAATTACTATTCGACCTCCTCATCAACATTATATTCAACAATATGGAAACCTCTTGAAGAGTATCTTTCCAATAATGATATTGTATATTATGCCTCTGATGGGGTATTGAGTTTGGCGAACATCTCCGCATTCTTGAACGATAGAGGTGAACGCCTATCAGATCGGTATAATATTCATTTATGTGTATCCACGAAGAGTGTAAAAGACAAGGAAGATGAATCGCGCTACAAAACAATCGCTCTCTTCGGTGGGATGAATTATGATGATTACTCGAATCAGAATTTAACGGAGAAGTCATCTGATGTTATTGCATATCGAAGTGGAGACAACTCTTTCAGAAACGATACTTTTGATATGTTGGGCGGTACTGAAAAGGAGGTGAATCAAATTAACATAATGGCTAATAGCCGTCAATTGTTTTCGCTCTTGTATTCTGGGGCTAAGGGAACCGAATACAATTTCAAAGACCTGACGGGGAAGCATTTTGACATTATTCATGTGGCAACACATGGTTTTTACTACAACGCTGCATCAACAAAAGATATGACTTTCTTTGAGAGGATCTTCGTTGAAGACAATCCTTTAAATCGCTGTGGACTCATTTTCTCTGGTGGAAACAAAGCCTGGAAAGGAGAAGTTATACCGGATACTCAGGAAGATGGTATTCTTCTGGGGTCAGAGATTGCCAGGATGGACTTATCAGGCACAGACCTGGTGGTATTATCCGCATGTAACACAGGTCTTGGGGATATAAGTGAGGAGGGCGTCGCAGGTCTTCAAATGGCTTTTAAAAGAGCCGGTGTCAAATCCCTACTCATGACACTCAGCAAAGTCGATGATGAGGCCACAGCATTCTTCATGACCAACTTCTATGAGCATTTGTTCAGTGGAGAAGACAAACACACCGCTTACAGGGCTGCTATCAATACCATGAGAAACTCTGAAAAGTACAGTGATCCCAAGTACTGGGCAAGCTTCATTTTGGTCGATTAGATGCCATCAAAAAGCTAGCAAATACTCCCACAATCACCTACTGCCCATAACCGAGAAATATTTGAAAATAAGTGAATTAAATTTGGAAAATTCAAATCTTTTTCTTATATTTGTATGTCTTTAAAAGGGCAAATTTTAAAAGCTTAAACATTTATTTTCAAGGGTACTCCGGTGCCCTTGTTTTTTGCTCTCCTTCCCAACTTTTTCTGATTCACCAACATTTCTGCTTAGAGATAAAATCTTTTCCATAGTAACTCAACATTTTTTGAGTTGCCAACTTTTTTGCTTATAGAAAAATAAGCATTATTTATTATAAGTTATTAATTTATAGATATTTATTAAATCTTTTACAAGACATTTTTATGAGAACTGACATTTGAAAAGTCCCTGAAGAGTACGATTACCTGGGACAATGAATTGAAGAACTACCCGTCAACTGCGTCCTTAACAAGGGAATTACTGGTTGCGGAGCCACATCCCTCGCCATTGAGCAGAAGGGATCCACCATCTTAGCTGTCCCTTTCGTCGGACTGATAGAGAACAAGAAAGCCAAGTACAACGATGCCTTACTTGGCATATATGGCGAAGGAGACAAGACTGCAGATGTCGCTGCTTACTTGCTGGATCATCCTGTTTACAAGATCGCTGTCACATATGACTCCCTTCCAAAGCTCGTAAGGACCATGAAGAAACTCGGGCACGATCCTTATAAGGAGGCGTTTCTTGCGATAGACGAATGGCATATCATCTGCCAGCAATACTCTTTCCGTTA
>CADCJX010000017.1 GCA_902801885.1 uncultured Bacteroidia bacterium | reverse complement strand
TAGCCCCGCAGCAGCATGCTGCTGTAGAGCTCCTGGGCCCGGTCCATGCTGCGCAGCAGAAGCTGGCCCAGGAAGGAACCCCAGGCGGACACCTGGATGCCCTTCTGCCCCGGGGCCCGCAGATGGTAGGCGTCGGTCATCACCGCCAGCTCCTCCGTCATCACGCCAACGTAGCGGTAGGTCAGCAGCAGCAGCGTCACGATCATGCCGGGCACGTGCAGCTTCCGCAGGGCGGCGCAGAGGCTGTCGATGGGCGTGGTGGCCATCAGCAGGAAGGAGGCCATCAGGCAAAAAACGCCCTTGAGCATCAGGGTCACCATGGAGATCACCCCGCCTCCAGCCCATGCATGGTTGCAGGAACCGTCGAAATTCCAATGCTCATAAAGGGTACTGCAAGAGTCTTTCATGATGGTAGGGTACATCTTCCTCATCCTGTCAAGGGCCATCTGCGGCTCGCCCATGGTATAAAGGGCATCCAGGACATAAGGGAACATGTAGGTCGTCGCATTGAAGCGCTCGGCAAACACCTTTTTCAAAGCAGGATACTTATCAGCTGAAGCCACTCCGGAGATCACGGCAAGGGCCTGGACACGGTCGTCAGGATTGTCAGTATGGCCGGGAGTAATGTATGCTGCTCCATTCCAGTACTTTGTGTTGAGCACAGCTGCTATCCTTGCCATCATGGCCTCGTCTTTGACTGCATCTGCCTCTTTTCCAAGCATCCTCGCGAACTCAGCTTCTGCCTTGAGAGCCAGGTAATACCACAGATGAAGCTGGGCGTACCTATCCTGGTGGAAACCGGCGTCAGGCCAGTCCCAGGCTCCTGTACGGTAGATCGGAAGCCCTTCTGAATCAAGCTCCCAGACTTCATGGATATACTTGTGGACAGCAGGATAGACATCTTTTACGAACGAGAAATCCCCTGAATAAAAGCCATATCCCCTGAAACCGTACCAGCCAATGGAGTTCAGGATCTGCATAGGCAGTTCCTTGAAATAGTTGGAACAAGGGATAGGAGCGTACATCACCCCATCCGGCTTCTGCCAGCGGACAAGTTCCATGATCCCCTTGCGGGCGAGGTTGTCAGCTTTACGGTCCAGAAGGTAGAAGGCCTCGTTGAGTTCATTCACCTCATCTCCCCACCACTGGGCCCTTTCACGGTCCGGACAATCGTAGTAGGTGTCCCTCATGCAGATGTAAAGGGTCCTCTGGGCTTTCTGCCAATAGTCATTAAGGAAGGGATCTGAACAGGAGAAGGTGCCGGTGAATTCAGAATTGTAGCCCGTTTCACGGAACTTGACATCCAACACCTTGACATCACTTGGTATTATGTAAAAGACTTCCTCTCCTGACATCCAACCGAAGCTTTCATATTCCTGGACACCGTCCTTGGTGACATATTCAGCGCTGATGCATTTCTCGCCGGTGACGATGTCGTGGTCGGTGTGGATGGAAATAACCTTTCCTTTCGGAGCCTCAACCTTGAGCCAGGGAGTGAACTGGCAATTGTAGGGTAGCTTGCAGTAGAGAGTGTCTCCGCTCTGTCGGGTGGAAGGATATTCCTTGAGCCCGTAATCCTTCCAAAGAGGGATAGGACGCTCTACAAGCTCACCCAACGGGGCATCACCCGGCTTGAATGGAAGCTCGAGGGCAGACCCCAGCCATTTGGGATCATCCTCCTTGAACCAGAAATAGTTGTAGGCATTGGCATCGTAGCGGATATTGCTCTCGGAGAGACGGATGTTGGGCTTGCGATGGGAAGCGGTGCCGTAACCATGCTGCACCGAGGCCTCCCAACTTTTATCGGTAAGGATCTCGATTCCTGGGCACTGGGCATCAAAAAGAAGGGCCAGGGTGCCGCTGCTCATGTGACTGAAACCGGAACGCCCGAAGTACCACACCAGGACTGAAATCCTGTTCTTGCCCTGCTTGAGGAAAGGAGCAATCTCAACCTTGTCGTAATAGCCTCCTCCGATGGAAGGGCCTCTCTTGAGTCCCCCTTCGAAGACTACAGGCTCACCATTGATCCAAAGCCAGTATTTGGTATCGGCCGCTATCCTCGCCACCAACGATGAAGGGACCTTCTCGATTTCAACGTCCTTGCGGAAAGCCATCCAGGAGTTGGTTTCACTGACCTGCTGCTCCTTTGAAATCCATTTGGCCTTCCAGGAATACTCTTCCGCTCCTGCTCCCGCACAAAGGCACAGGAGCAGGGCGGCTGTCGCTAATATATTTCTCATTTCGTGTCGGTGTAGCAACCCTCAACCTTCACGTCTCCTCCTTCGATTATGTAGAGGTTGTCGCGGGTTGCGGGATAACGGAGGATGAAGTCCTTGAGATTCACATTCTTGCAGTCCTTGAGGTAGACAAGGGTAGGGACCGTGGTGTCATCCGGGATATGCCTCATCTTTATCTGGCCATCGATGTTCCTTAGAAGTTCAGGACCACGGCCGTCGATGACCCCCTTTCCAGAAATCGTCACATCCGAGATCCCTTCTCCCCAGAAGACTCCCTTGTGGCCGCCATAGGAATATATGTTCGATGATCCGACGATCACTGCTCCTTCACGAAGATAGATGTCCACTCCCGACTTCAACTGGACCGCTCCGGTAAGGTAGCGTCCCACGCTGAATTCAAGTGTACCGCCACCCTTGGAAGCGATGAAATCAACCGCCTTCTGGATTGAAGTCGTGTTGTCGGTTGTGCCGTTGCTCCTGATTCCGAAGAAAGAGGACTTGTAAACCGGCTGTTTGTCCTGAGCGCTTCCCGCCAGCGAAACCAGCAGCAAGGAAGCTATGATGAGTAACTTTTTCATTTCTTCTTGATGTTCTTGGTGTCCTTGTTGATGATCTGCTTCTTGCCCTTGGGAGCAGTGTCTTGATTGATCTCGACATTCTTCAGGCGGAGTCCGTTGACATCGTCGGTAATGATGGCAGGACGGTAGTCTTCGCCGGCAACCGTAATCTTTACGTTGTTGAACTCGATCCCGTCAGCGTGACGGATCCAGAAGCCCCAGGCGGGAAGCTCCTTCCAGTTGGAAAATTCAGGATAGCGGGTCTCCTGCTCTTCGATGGCAGCGAGTTCCTCCTTGGAAGATCCCGCGTAGGCATATTCAGGGTCGGCATGGCCGGGATAGACGATCTCGATGTTCTCAAGCTTCACATTCTCGATCCTGATTCCGGGAACACCTGCGATGATGCTGGGACAGACATTGCGCGGGAGATCCTCGACAGGGCCCTCATAGCTGTAGCCTGCGTCCGGTTTCTCAAGCGGAACCTCGGCATACATGTTCTTGATCGTGATGTTCCTTAGATATGGCTTCTGATCGTCACGGGTGTGGCGGGTTCCGGTACGAAGGAATATGGGATTGCCTGTATGGATGCTCTCTATTCCATCAAACTCGACATCCTCGATCGTGGCTCCATCGACTGTAGCGATAGTGATTGCGCTGCGGTAGGTGTCGTAGATCTTGATGTTCTTGAACTTGAAATTGCGGAACTTGCCCCTGGTGTAGGTTCCGAACTTGATGCCGTTGGCACTCGAACGTCCGACGCAGTTCTCGACAAGGATATTCTCGCTTATGCCATCGTTGCTATGGCTCTTGAAGCAGTACACATCGTCAGCTGCGTCGAAGAAACAATCGCGGATGATCACGTCGCTGCTGTCCACGATGTCGATTCCGTCGTTGTTCCAATAGGACTTTGCATCGACATGGACCCTTTCCACAAGGATGTCACGGCACTTGTCGTACTGCTGGTTCCAGCAACCTGGATCCCTGAGCGTGATGTCACGGATAACTATTCCTTCACATTTCAGGAAATGGATGTTTTCCGGACGGTTGCCTTCCTGTAGACGGTCGTTCCCCAGGGGATCAGTGAAAACTCCAAGGTGGACGAAGTCGATGAAACGGGTGGCGATCTCAAAACCACGTCCGTTGACAGTACCGCCACCTTCGATGCCGATATTCTTCTGGCCGACTGCAAAGATGAGTGCTGTCCACTTGGCATCAGGGTCCTTAATGTAGTCGAATGGGTTCAGCGAGCCCAAAAGGGAGGAATCCTCATCAATCCACAGGGTCACTCCATTCTTGAGATAGATCGATCCGGAAACATAGTCGCCATTGTCAAGGACAACGCGACCGCCTCCGTGCGCGGACACGAAGTCGATGGCAGCCTGGATGCTCACAGTGTTGAGCGTCACGCCATCAGGGACTGCACCGAAGTCCCTCGCAAAGTAATCTGCGGCTCCGAGCGTCTGGCCGGCTCCCGCGAGAAGCAGCACTGCGGCTGCAAGTTTCAGGAATTTTTTCATTTGTATAATTTTACTGGTCCAATCAATCCTGCAGACACATAAGGCTGGTTACGCCTCAGCACGAAACGCTGGGCAGCGCGGTTGTCCTTTAGAGTCTGGATGTAGTTACCCATCAAGGTAGTGACTTTCACCTCGATGGTGTTCTCTCCTCCCCGGACGTAAGGGGATATGTCGTAGATTCTTTCTCCGAACCATTTCATTCCGGCATCCTTGCCGTTGACCTTCAGTTCACAGATGTCGGCAACCTTGCCGAGGTCGATGTATTTGGGAAGATCCTTTCCGTCAAGGGTGACTGTTGTCTTGTAGACTACCGTTCCCATGAAGTTCACGAAGGAAGAATCCTTCATGTCCTTGAAATCCTGGAGGGTGTCAAGGGTGGCAGTCCAGGTAGAGTCAAGCTGGGGCTGGTGGAGAGTCAGTGTCCAGGGGCCAGTCGCTGTGCCTAGATCCTTCGCGGCGCTCAGGATGACAGGGGAAGGATTCCTCTTAGATGAGGCGCGGCCATCCTTGTTGAAGACTATCAGGTAGGTCTCCGAAGGACCGAAACGGAAATGGACCTTCCCGTTGCTGTCAAGTTTGAGGGCAGTCCTTGTGCCTGTCGCCGGGTCATACACCCAAGCATGCTTGCCGGAAGTGATTGACCTGGGGAAAGTAACGTCTGTCTCACGAGGTTCGCTCATGTGGGCATTCATCATGAGGAACATGTTGCTGCCGTCATCGGTGACATAGCGATTCTGGAGCAGGAAACGGTCCGGAGTTGAAACAGTGATGGAATGAGGCAGGGAATATTTTTCCATGACAGCCTCGTACCACTCGAGATACTTCCCGTCCTCGGGCTTCTGGAGAAGGATAAAGTTGTCAGGGTAGGCCTTGAGGCGCTCTACTCCTGCAGCTATCTCCCTGTCACGGGCTTCATAATCCTTGAATCCAAGAGACTTCTGAGGATATTTGCCGACACAGAAAACCCTTCCGCCTTGCTTGACGAACTCCTCGAGCTTGGAGATGACCTCAGGAGTAGTTCCGGTGACTTCTACGATGAAGAGGGTTCCATATTCCTTGGGACCGTAGCAGAGCTTGCCTTTCCTGACTGTAGCATCCTTGAGTATGGTCTCGCTGACATAGTCGGCTCCGCCTCCTGTCTTGTGGATGGCCTCCCAGATGAGGGAGGTGTAGGGAATGTTAAGCTTCACCGGGAACGGTTCGGTCTGCACGCCCATGGTGGTCCACATGTCATAGTTGGCCGGAAGGATGGCGATGTCGGTGTACATGTCCGCATTCTGGAGCTGGCTTGCAAGCCGGGCACGGTAGTCATTGAGATTCTTTACATAGGGCCACCAGGTGTTCCTTTCGTTGTGGAAGGTTCCGTACTGGATCCAACCCGGGAACTCAGCCTCAAGTGGAGAATAGTTGAATCCGTGCCACACTGAATGGGTGACGCCGGAAATGGCACTCATGTCAGATCCGACCTTGAGGAATTCCAGGGAGGTGGTGAAAACCTTGTAGGTGTTTGTCATCTCTTCGGCACTGACCATGCGGTTGCCAGATAGATGGGCCGCTGAAGAGACGTACTTGTTGATCATCGTGTAGCCACGTCCGCGACGGTAGTCCTCATCACCCATCTCCTCACCGATCCTGTGCTTGAGCCAGTTGGTGGTCCAGGACTCCCCTTCAGGGATGTCGTAGCCAAGGGAACTCTCAAGGGGGAAGAAACCACGACCATAGGCCTGGGCGCGTGATTTCACGCCTTTTTCCTTGCACCATCCCAGGAAGGTCCTGGTGTAGCGCTCATGAAGGAGTTCGGCCTTTGTGAGCTCGAAATCGAACCTGACCCTGTCCACTTCCTCCTGGAATTTCGGAGTTTTCTTTGAACCATATTCAAAACTCTTGACATCACCCAGGCGTCCTACTTCGAACATGGTAAAAGGCAGCCAGGGCAGAAGGTCGTAGCCCCTGCGGGCCTTGAATTCTGTAGCAAAGTCAGCCGTCCAGTTGTTCCCTTCAAGCTCCATGCTATCCACGAAGAAGGCTCTCAGGTGACCGGAAAGGGGGCCGAGCTTGGCCTCAATCGCATCAGCCATATGGTCGAGATAATGCCTGACGGCAGTGGCATCCATGTGGTTGAGGATGGATCCGGCAGCCCCGGGAGCTCCGTTGATGACGCTTGCGAAAGACTCGAACTTGACCATGGCATAGAGCTGCCACTTGCCTTCAGGAACGTCAACGGAGATGATGCCGTCCTTGACGTTTCCGCTGAGGTCGATTGCATCGTCCAGGCTTCCCATGGGATCCGGGGCCAGGCAGACTGACACCAGTTCGGGGGTACGGCGGGGGTTTACTATAGTTACCCCCGGATCGATCTCCTTGAATATGTGGAAGGTCGACATCTCGAGCCTCTCTCCTGAAGGGACCGGAAGAGCATAGGTAAGAAGAACTTCCGCCCTTTCATCCCTTGGCAGGTCCTCAGCTCCGAAAGGCCATCCTGAACCTATGATAAGGTCACATTGAAGACCGATCCTGTCGGCTTCGTCAAAGACCACCTTCAGCATGTCGATCCACTCGTCACTCAGCCACTTGAGAGGCTTTGTGTCAAGGGTGTCAGCTCCGGACGGGAAGGAGATCGGATTGATCTCCACTCCACCTATTCCGGCATCCTTGAGGATGTGCAGTTCTCGCACCAATTCCTCGGCCTTGACACGGTCGCCGTTCCACCACCACCTGACAAAAGGCCTGTAACGGCTGTCCGGATTCTGGAACTGTGAGTAGAGTTGTTTTGAAGAGAGCTTGGTCTGAGCCTGCGTCATTCCAGCCAGAGGCAGGACAAGGAGCAAGGCTGTGATCAAAATGATTCTGCTAGACTTCATTATTGTTTTTTCTAAAATGTTCGCTGATGTAGGAAATCATTCCCCAGATGATCTGGTTGATGGCCTGGGATTCATGGGACAGGGTGGCGAAGATCATTCCGAATCCGAAGGGTATCCCATAAGTGTAGGACAAGGCTCCGGCCACAATGAAATGGAAGGCACCGAAACCACCGGGAACCGGTACGATTGAAGCAAGGCTTCCTGCAAGCATCAGGAACATGGCATCCGTCAGGTTAAGGCCATTTACGAGGGAAACAGCAGATGCCATGTCGGAGGGAACGGATGAGATGTCAATCCCTTGGACGGCCCACAGGATGGTTGCACTCATCATCCAGTAACAAATCCAGATTGCCAGTGACCATGCAAAAAACTGCCAAGCCTTCTCCATCTTCAGGCAGCTGACAAAACCCTGTCCAAGTCCCACGCAAAAGTCCTTGATCTTGCCCAGGGGCTTCCACCGGTCGGCATAACGGATTATCATCCAAATGAAAAGCACCGCAAAGACAACGACACCCACGGCCACAGTCACCTTGGCAGCAGTGACACTGCCGGATGCTGCGCCGAATATCTTCTCGGAGAAAAAGCCTCCGAAACGCTTCCATGTGAAAAGCAGGAATGTGAACAGGAACAGCAGCAGCATGATGATGTCCACCATCCTGTCAAGGGCTGCCGTACCAAGTACCTTGTCGAAGGTTGCAAGCCTGTGGGGCTGTCCGCTTTCATCGTCCTGGACTTTCTTGGAATGTGCCGTGATGTAACCGCACCTTACAATTTCCCCGACGCGTGGCAGGACCATGTTCACCAGATAACTAATGTTGACTGCATTGAAACAGGTAAGGCCAGAAGTTGACTTGTCGATCGGAAGCAGGAGCTGACGCCATCTCATTGCCCGGCAGAAGAAGGCCAGGGTACCGAAGGCCATGGAAAGAACTACGAATTCCCATCTACATGCTTTGAGAGCTGTCCAGAACTCGGACCAATCGACGTCCTTGAAAGCGAAATACAGGAGTGCGACGGCAAGCAGGATGGACAAAGAGTACTTGAGAATATTCCCGACCTTCTTGTTCATGGTAACAAATTTAAGCAAATTATAATTAACTTTGTGAGTTATGAAATCTATTTTAGGCATCGGGAACGCCCTGACGGACATATTGGCGGTATTCCCTGACGATTCAATGCTCCGTGAGTACCACCTTCCTCCGGGAAGCATGCAGCATGTGGACCTGGAAACCGGAGACAGCATCTGGTCGAAACTCAAGGAATACGGAGTCAAATACGTACCCGGTGGTTCTGCGGCAAACACGATTACCTGCACTTCGATCTTCGGAATGCCTTCCTGCTTCATAGGCAAGATAGGAAATGACGAGCTTGGCCATCTCTACAAGAGTACCCTGGAACAGTTCGGAGTCCAGACAACGCTTCTGGAAGGTACAAAGGGATCCGGACGCGCCATGTGCTTCATCACCGGAGCCAATGCCGAAAGGACCTTTGCGGACTACATGGGTGCAGCCCTCGAACTCGTGCCGGAGGACTTGAAACCTGAATATTTCGAAGGCTTCGACTACTTCCATATCGAAGGCTATCTCGTCCAGAACCAGGATCTTATCCGCAAGGCCGTGCAGATGGCCAAGGATGCCGGATGCAAGATTTCCATCGACATGGCCTCCTACAACGTGGTCGAATCCAATGATGCCTTCTTCCACAACCTCGTGGAAAAGTACATAGACATCGTCTTTGCCAATGAAAGCGAGGCTCGTGCCTACACCAAGAAAGAGCCTCTTGCCGCAATCGACGAGTTGGCTTCACAGTGCGAAATAGCCGTTGTCAAAGTCGGGAAAGACGGCTCCATGGTAAAGCAGGGTAATGAATATCACTATATCCCCGCATGGCCGGCAGCCACAATCGATGCAACCGGAGCCGGAGACACCTACGCCGCAGGCTTCCTCTATGCCCACTCCCTTGGAATGCCTCTGAAGGTTTGCGGAGAAGTCGGCTCGATAATTGCGGCAAAGGTGGTCGAAGTTGTCGGAACCAAGATCGACGTGCCCCGTTGGAGGGACGCAAAAGCCGAGATTAGGGAACTGATAGCATCTGTCAATCAATAGGTTATGTTTGAATTTGTCAAGGATATTTTCAGGAAAAGCAGTCTGAAGAAGCATGCGAGCACGGTCCCGACCGGGATCCTACCGCTAAGCCAGATCAAGTCATACGTTGCGATAATCGATGTCGAGGACACCACTTACGACACTTGCAAGTCGGCAATTTTGAATTATTTCCGCAGCATGGACATCCGCGGATCGGTTTTCTTCCAGGATTTCCGCAAGATCGGGAGTGAAGACCGCTTGATCACCAGCATCCAGACCACGATCACCAAGAAGGATCTGGACTGGCTTGGAAGACCCAACAAATACAAACTGGGCGTGCTTGACGAGCAGAATCCTGACCTGTTCATTTCCCTGATAAAAGAGCCGGATTTCGCAATCGAGTACATGACAAAGACATCAAAGGCCCGCTTCAAGATCGGACGCAAGCAGATGGACGGCAACCTTTTCGACCTCGTCATCAATGACCCGGCAGGGAAAGACATCTCCCAACTGGAGAGTTGGGGTGCCATCAAGAACTATCTCGGAAAGATTAGATAACAGATGACAGACATTATAAAGAACCTTATCGTCGCGCTCAAGGGATTCGCCATGGGCGCGGCGAATGTCATTCCGGGAGTATCCGGAGGCACTATCGCCCTGCTCACAGGGATATTCAATGAACTCATCGAAGCCCTTAACTCCCTCATGAGCATCTCTACTTGGAAATTGCTCTTGAAAGGAGATTTCAAGGAGTTCTGGAGAACCATCCACGGGACTTTCCTGCTATGGCTTGCAATAGGAGTCCTGCTAAGCGTCTTCTCACTTGCCAAACTTATGGAATATGTCCTCGCGCATCATCCTGTCCAGACCTGGGCATTTTTCTTCGGCCTTATAATTGTCTCTGCCATATTCATGCTTTCAGACATCAAGGGATGGAAGGGAAGCGACCTTTGCTGGTTGATAGGAGGAGTTGCCCTGGGAGCATTCATCTGCCTTCTCTCCCCTACTGAAACGACGTCTGACCTCTGGTTCATAGCACTGTGTGGTGCCATAGCCATCTGCACAATGATCCTTCCTGGAATCTCCGGAAGTTTCATCCTTGTCCTGCTCGGAAAGTACGAGTTCATCATGAAGGCAGTCAGCGAACTGAACATCCCGGTGCTTCTGGTTTTCGCACTTGGTTGTGTGATCGGCATCGTGGCCTTCTCAAAGTTCCTGCACTGGCTGATAGGGAAATATGAGAAACAAACCCTCCTTGTCCTGATAGGTTTCACCATCGGGGCCCTCGTGAAAGTCTGGCCATGGGCTGACAAGGCAGCCTGCCAGGCAGCCAACGTACTGAACGGAGTGCCGGAAAGTGAACTCCACGTCTTCGGTGCCGTGGTCTGGGCAGTTATAGGTGCCGGACTGGTACTTGCCCTCGAGCTTCTATCAAAGAAATCCGGAAAGGCTTCCGATTAATTTGCAGGAGTCTCCCTCGGAGAGAAGCCGAACTGTTTCTTGTAGGCCCTCGAAAAAAATGCAGGATCCTTGAAACCGGATTCAAGCATTGCTTCACTCACACGGCAACTGCCTTCAGACAACAATCTCCTTGCTTCCAAAAGCCTCCTTTGGATTATCCATTTCTCCGGAGTCAGCTCACTAACCTTTTTGAAATCCCTCTTGAAAGAAGAGAGACTCCGTCCTGTGTATCGTGCGAGTTCCGGAACGGAAAGATCGAACATGTAGTTTTCTTCCATGAATGTAAGCAGGTCTATCTTCCAAGGCTGGGTGAAATCGAACAAGGATGCGTAGAAATTTCGATCCGTTGCGAGCACACACCTGAGCCCTTCAATTCTTTTCATCCATGCGATTTCCTGCGGAAGGGTGTCTGACGAATCCAGGTAAGGTGTGAGAGAAAGGAAGAGACTCTCGAGGTCCGGTCCTGCAGGAATCTTCAGGACTGCTTCTTCGAGTGGTGTTGCATCGAGCGGGAGGCTATCCTGCGGCAGGCTCTTGAAATAAGACAGTAGGAACTTACGGCAGAAAAACAAGGCTATCGAACGGAAAGGAGCCCCGTCCTTTGGAGACCATGCATCAACTACCACCCTGAAGTCCTTGCGCAGGAAAACGCAATCACCCGCAGAAAGACTGGTTCTGCGACCGTTGAAAGCCACTTCCGCGCTGCCTGAAGTGATGTAGAGGAGGGTGTGCTCCTTGATGTGCTGGGGGCCGCGGACGGCTTCCTTGTCTACCCGGGAAAAGATGACCCCGGACTGGTTGGTTCTGCTGTATCCTTCCATAATGCTGCAAAATTAAGAATAATCTGGACTTCTCAGTCAAATTATTTGGACTTTTCAGTCAATTATTATTGGCTGAGTTAGATTTACTTTGCAGAAAATAACGAACTTAAGATGAGAAGATTGATCATTACACTAGTTTCAATTGCGGCATTACTGTCCGGACAGAATGCCTGGGCACAACAGGAAGCCACTCCCCAGGACACCCTGCGCAGCTCCGTAGTGACCGGAACCAGGGTCGAAATGGACAGGTTCCGTATTCCTGCACCCATTTCGGTCATCGGCAGGCAGAAGATAGAAAGCAGCGATGAAAGCGCCCTCATGCCTTCGCTTATGGAAGAAGTCCCCGGCCTCTTCGTCACTTCCCGAGGAGTGACCGGCTACGGAGTCTCTGCCGGAGCAGCCGGAGGAATATCCCTCCGCGGATTCAGCGCTGCCAGCGGAAGGACCCTGATCCTGATCGACGGACATCCCCAGTACATGTCGATCTACGGTCATGCCGTTGCCGATGAATATCTTGCCGACCTGGCCGAACGGGTGGAAGTAACCCGTGGGGCTGCTTCCGTACTCTATGGTTCGAATGCAATGGGAGGCGCGATCAACATCATTACTCGCAGGCCCGACTTCACTGGGAACCGCCTCAACGCCAAGCTTATGGGAGGTTCTTTCGGAACGGCCAGGGCTTCAGTCACGGAACAATATTCAAATGGCAAGTTCTACCTTGTCGCCAATGCCGGGCACGACAGGACTGACGGGCACCGCCCCAATTCCGCCTTTCGCTCGACAAACGGGATGCTGAAAGCGTCCTACGATTTTTCCGACGCCTGGAAGCTGAGCGGCGACGTCAACCTCATGAGGGCATATTCAGAGAACCCTGGAACTGTGGCCAGACCGATGTTCGAGGGAACCGCCGACGTGACCAGGATGATGTCCTGGATCTCACTGGAGAATCATTATGACCGCACCGACGGAGGCCTCAACCTCTACTACAATGCCGGAAAGCATGAGATCAATGACGGCTACGCTGCAGGAGGCTCTCCCCAGCCTTATCTTTTCAACAGCACGGACTTCCAGAGCGGAGCTAACCTTTTCCAGGCTGTCCATCTATTTGATGGCAACACCATCACGGGAGGCCTTGATTTCAAGTACTACGGTGGAGATGCTTATCGCAATCCCGAGACTGAATACTATGCCGACCACAAGAAGCTCCATGAAGAAGCGGCCTACCTGCTCGCACAGCAGATGTTCGGAAAACTGACCCTTGATGCCGGAATCCGACTCGAGAACCACAGCCTTTACGGCACTGAATGGGTCCCCCAGGCAGGTGTGAGCTGGATCGCCGCACCCGGAACAAGCGTCAAACTTTCCGCATCGAAAGGCTTCAGGACCCCGAACCTGCGCGAACTCTACATGTACATGGTAGCTAATGAAAACCTCGAACCGGAAAGGGCATGGAGCTACGACTTCACCGTCTCGAAACGTTGGCTGGAAGGCAAGCTGGACACAGAACTCAGCCTCTTCCACACAAAAGGCTCGAATATTATCGAGGTGACTGTAGTGGACGGCAAGAGAGCAAACCGCAATGTTGGAGCGTTTGAGAATAACGGAGCTGAGTTCAGCATGGTCTGGAGAGCCCTTGACAACCTTCGTTTCAATGCCAACTACAGCTATCTCCACATGGGGACCATCTACACAGGAGCCCCGGTCCACAAAGCCTATGTGTCAGGAACCTGGAACATCGGCAAATTCGCAGTGAACCTCGGTGCGATGGGGATCAAGGATCTCTACCTCACAACCGGCGACAACGCCACCACCAGTGACTATGTCGACCTTAAGTGCAGGCTCTCATGGCAGGCCCTTCCCTGGATGACCCTTTTCGTCCGTGGCGAAAACCTTCTGGACAGCAGCTACATGACCATGGACGGCTTCCCTGAGCCTGGAATAACAGTTCTCGGAGGACTTTCTATCAGCCTGTAGAATTCAAATTGACGCGCAATAGTTTGCGCAAAGAAAAGAAAAATGTAACTTTGCACCACTTTTCTTAAGAAAGTGGAATGGTTCCGTAGCTCAGCTGGATAGAGCAACAGCCTTCTAAGCTGTGGGTCTTGGGTTCGAATCCCAACGGAATCACCCTTAGCATCACAAACCGCCTCCAGGCCTCCCTGGGGGCGGTTCATTTATTCAATAAGGCACTTCGGCAGTACTCCCAAAGCATCTTCTTGGTCTATTTCTGCTCCAAGAGTACTCCGAAGTACTCTCCAAGCAGAAATCCGGCCTTATTCGGCTTGCAGAGATCCAACACTTCGCCAAGGTGCGGAATAACTGATTGCAGATTCTTCACTTCGTTCAGAATGACAATTCAGGTTTGTACAAACTCGGTTAGGTATGTTGATTAGTTTGTGCGGTAGTGCTGTTACAGAATTGATTGATACTCTGAATATTAAGCATTTTAACGGTCCTGAAATCAGGACCGTTAAATCATTTAACTTACTAGAAATAATATACTTACATAACAGGCGCTAAAATGGTACCCGCGGGCTCGATTATCAGATCACCTTAAAAACCAACTGTAAAGCCGGCGGTCAAACCACCATTGACTTCTTTCGAGGAGGGAAGGATCTCAGCTGCAGGAGCAAGATAGATATTGAAGTGTTTGAATAATCTCAACGCTATGCCCGGAGAAAGGGTGGATCTCCATTTCCAGTAGGGTGTATGTTCGATTTCACTGCCGTCGACATTTGTTCCTGTTATCTTATAGACACACTCACCTCCGAGCGTCGCTTCTCCGAACAACATGAAACGCCTTTTCTGGTCAAGAGGAACATATCTGCGATAGAAACCGTAAACCGGAATCTTTCTTACGTCCGCCGGATATGCATTCCAGTATTCCAATCCCAGACCACTGCCGAGACCGAACACGTTGTCTCCCACCAGGGCGCCAGCCATCACTTCGTAAGAACCATGATAGGTGGAAACAAAAGCCTTAAGGGAAAACTCTGGTGACCAGCCGGATTTATCCGCATTCTGAGCAGAAACTGCCATCGCGAAAAGAATGACAGCAAAAGAGCAGAGTACCTTTTTCATTGTATTATTCTTTGGATTTCACAACACTAAATGCAAGATATATAAAAATCTTGCATCTTTCGCATTTGCCCAATATCTTTGTGTTCATATGAAAAGAATCTTTATTACAGTTATCTCAGTGCTTGCCATCGCCGCCGGATCCATGGCACAGGACAGAATCAAAAGGTTTGAGAATATATTCATGGTCGGAGGAGGCCTTTTCCTGGAAAGTGGCACTTACGACAGCGGTAACAATCCCGGACTTTCCCAGAGACTCTCCTATGGCCTGGACATCAAGTTTGACGAAAACTGGTCCATCATGCCCGGGATAGGAGCGACCGGAATGCTTGGTGACATACGGCACTGGGGCTGGGTTGGTGGAGATGTTGATGACTATTCCTGCGTGGATGCTTTCTGCGATGTCAGGTTCCATACCGAATCAGACAGAAGCAAGATAGTCCTAGGCCTCGGACCATGTTTCTACTATTCGAAAAACAAGGACACCTACTACATTGATGCCGATCCAACGGATCCAAGAAATAGTGACCATAAGTTCAGGAATCATGGCTTCGGACTTCGTCCAAGCTTGATATTCGAGCATGGAAAGCATTTCAAATGGGGTGTAGAAGGGAACATCGGACTCAGCAACATGCGGGTTCCTCATCCCGAACATAGCATCACTGGAACAACCCGTTTCAATAACATCATGGTTGTTGTCGGATTCGGTTTCTAATTTTTCCAATCATCTATGTTCAAAGTCAGCGATATTATCCACACGGCACCGGAAAATTTTTCTACGCCTTTGCAGAAAGAGGTATTTTCAGCATTCGCCAGACTCGAGATTCCATTTGAAAGAGTAGACACCGATCCGGGTCTCACAATGGAAGACTGCCAGTGGATCGACGAGAAGATCGGTTGTCGGATAGTCAAGACTCTTTTCCTATGCAACCGTCAGCAGACAGAATTTTACCTTTATGTCACTTCTGACGACAAACCATTCATAACCAAGGAATTCTGCGGAAAGCTCGGCATTCCCAGGGTCTCTTTTGCAGGTCCGGATAACCTCAGGAAACTGACCGGTGTAGAAGTTGGAGCCACTACAATCCTCAGTGCCGTTCTCCCTGAAGCCGCTACAGTGCATCTGGTCATGGACAAGGAGATTGAACGAAGCGATGTGTTCGCCTGCACGGACGGAACCCCAACCTGTTTCGTAAAGATCAAGACAAAGGACCTGCTTGAAAAGTACCTTCCATCTACCGGCCACAGCCTGGTGGTGATTTGATAGTTGAAAAGGTTGGAATTGTGACCAGACTTGCTTACCTTTAGGGTATTATCGATATTTTTCACATGGACAGGAGAAAGTTTATCAAATCGTCAGTCGTTGGTGCTGCCGGACTGGCTGCAGCTCCCGGTATCTTTGCTGAGGAAGTGCGGGCGGGCGTGATTCTTTCAGGTGCCGTACCGACCGATGGCAAAGCTGGAGCAGTTTCTAACGGCGTAGAAAACCATCTCAAAGTCAGTTCCTATGTGAGGGAACCTTCCCACAAGATTCCGGTCGTCGCTTCGTCGGATGTCGTTGTGGTCGGTGGCGGAGCTGCTGGTGTAGCCGCTGCTGTCTGTGCAGCAAGAGGCGGATCCAGTGTCTTGCTGATTGAAAAGACAAACTTTCTCGGTGGGCTCTGGACAGGCGGTCTCGTACTTCCAGTACTAGCCACGCACGGCAAGGGCAAGAACGAGCCCTGGGACAAGGCCGTAAAGGGTATTTGCGCGGAAGTCTGTAACATTCTACTGGACAAGGGATGGGCTGTCAATCCGCTCAACCCTCAGGTGGACCCTGAGGCCACCAAGTATCTGCTCGACAAGATGATCTACGATGCCGGCGTACGTGTCCTCTATAACGCAACTGCAGCTGGTGTGACAATGTCCGGCAACCGTATCGAGTCTGTGCTGGTCGACTGTTCTACCGGCCGGCTTGCAATCAAATGCCGCATGGTAGTGGATGCGAGCGGAGATGGACTGGTGTTTACCTGGGCTGGCGATCCCTTCGAAGCAAGGCGCTATCACATGACTGTTCTTGGCCGTGTGGGTGGTTGCCCCGCCACAAATGAGTCTGTCCCAATCCGGGAAATGAGGATCGATAGTTCAGGAACACGGGACGCCATGGACGGACTGGACATCTTCAAAGTTTCAGAGAACCAGCAGCAAGGTCGGTTTGAACTCTGGGATAAAGTCCAGAAGATGAAAAAGAAGAACGGTTACGAAAACGCCTATCTGATGGAGGTGGCGCCGACTACTGGCGTCCGCGTCACTCGCGTACTCGACAGCCTGCATAACGTGACTCTCGAGGACTCCATGGAGTGGGTTGAATACCCTGACGTGATCGGAATGTCCGGTGTCTGCGATCCCTTTATGTACAAGGGACGCGAGATTACCCGGCAGGAGCGACCGGTTTGGCAGATTCCTTACCGCTCCCTGGTACCAAGGCAGACCCAGAACCTGCTCGTGGCAGGACGGTGTTTCGGCTACGACCAGGGGATCACATGGGATGCCCGTGAGATTTCAACGTGCATGGTGACTGGTCAGGCCGCAGGAGTCGCTGCTTCCATCGCAGTGAATTCCCGCTGCGCTGCTAAAGATGTCGACATTTCCCTCCTGCAGAAAAAGCTCCGCGAAGCAGGCGTCAGGCTCAATTTCTAAATATCAGTAGCCATGAATAAAGTCAAAACCAGCCTGCTGCTCTCTGCTGCAGCCATAACCGGAACAACCGCAGCTGCGCAGCCAGTCCGGCCCCAGCAGGAATCCCAGCCTTCAGACAATAGGATGAATGTTCTTTTCATTGCCTCTGATGACCTGTGCAGTGCAATGAATGCCTTTGGTGATCCCAGGGTCAAGACGCCGAATCTGGATCGTCTTGCCAGCATGGGAGTCGTATTCAACAGGGCGTACAACCAGTCTCCCCTCTCCGGCCCCAGCCGGGCTTCAATCATGACAGGTTGCAGGCCTGACCGCACCGGAGTACATGATCTGAGCGGAAAGTTCCGCTATGCCATGCCGGATGCCGTGACCTTGTCCCAGCTTTTCAAGAATGACGGGTACTATACCGTCAGGGTTGGCAAGATCTACCATGCAGGAGTTCCCAGCGACATCGGCCAGCCAGGTTCGGACGATCCGGCATCATGGACGATTGCCTACAATCCAATCGGCCGTGACCGCACTGATGAATATCTGCTCGAAGGTGATCCGCATCTGGGCACCTGGTTGGCTCTGGACTGCAACGACAACGAGATGACGGATGGAATCTCCGCAAATGTAGCAATAAGCCTCTTGCGTGGTCGCTACAGCAACGTAGGACGTGCTTACAGTGGTCCTGCCCGTAAGGATGCTCCGGTACGAAGGGCTACTGACCCCTTCTTCATGGCAGTAGGTTTCTACCGTCCACATATTCCTTACATCGCGCCGCAGAAGTATTTCGACATGTATCCGGATGTTCAGATTCCAGAGAATTTCGAGCAGGAGTGGCTGACCAAACCGGACCTGGCGCGTACCAACACATCTTGGAACAATGGGGCCAGCGAAGAAGAGTGCAAGAAGGCCGTTCGTGCCTACTATGCCTCCATCTCATTCATCGACGCCCAGATCGGGAAAATGCTGGATGCCCTGGAGGAACTTGACCTGATGGACAAGACGATCATCGTATTCTGGAGCGATCATGGGTACATGCTTGGAGACCATGGCATGTGGCAGAAACAAAATCTCTTTGAACGTACTGCCCATCAGCCGTTGCTGATTTATGCACCAGGAGTCACAGATGGGAAGACCTGCGATGCCATAGTTGAAACAATAGACATCTATCCGACCATCGCCGACCTGGCTGGACTCAAAGCCCCTGACACTATCGATGGAGTAAGCCTGAAACCCCTTCTTGAGAACGTCAACCTTAAATGGGACCGCCCCGCATTCACTCAGCAGGCACGAACCCTGTTCCCTGAAGACCAGGTCCAGGCCAATGCAATGATGCGAGGCCTGAATGGAGGCACACGTTTCAGGTTCAATCCGGCTCTCTCCGACAGCAATACCACCGTCTTTGGCCGAAGCGTACGGACAGACCGCTACCGCTATACGGAATGGGACGAAGGTCGGGAAGGCGTCGAGCTGTATGACTATGAGACGGATCCGGAAGAACATGTCAACCTGGCTCACAATCCGGACAAGAAAACCCGGAAACTCATGGCAGAACTGGCCGAACTCCTTCATTCCAGCTATGACAAGGCCGCCATTGAAGAGACGCAGAAGACCATAGCCCGCAATCGCGAGATAGCGAACCAAACCACGGAACCTCTCTACCCAAGGGTAATTTGGTAAACTACGGCTTGCTCACATCTTTGTAATTAATTGAACTATCAAAAGATATGTCCAGATCACATTATCGGTTTACATATTCCAGCCTGTTTTTGGCTTTGGCCGTTTCATTCATCCTTTGCAGCTGCGGCTCGGCGGGCAGAACTGTTTCAAGTGAGACTTTTACCACTGAGGATATTTGGCTTAACAAGGGAGAACAGAAGATCTACGGAGTTCTTTACAGACCCGACGGAATCAAAGAGGCCCCGCTCCTGGTCGTGTCTCACGGAATAGGGAGCAATCATCGTTCAGGAGCTCCTTATGCCGAAGCCCTGGTCAAACTTGGTTATGCCGTCTACTGCTACGATTTCTGCGGAGGTGGCAGGGCGAGCAAATCAGACGGCAAGACTTCCGACATGTCCATTTTCTCTGAAGAGAAGGATCTGGAAGCCGTGGTCACCGGACTGAAGAAAATCAAGGGAATAAAGAAAGGTAAAGTCACATTGCTGGGAATAAGCCAGGGTGGCATGGTATCCGCCTTGTTTGCCGGAGACAATCCGAAGATGGTAGAGAAACTTGTCCTTGTCTATCCGGCACTCTGCATAAAGGATGACTGGGTGAACAAATACCCTAAGCTGACCGACATGCCGGAGGTAGTAAACTCGTTCGGAATGCAGCTTGGGCGGGCCTATGTGGAAGGTCTGTACGACCTGGATGTCTACGGAAGGATTGCACGGTACAAGGGCCCGGTCCAGATCATCCATGGTGACCAGGACCGTCTCGTCCCGATTTCCTATTCAGAAAAGGCCCATGAAGCCTACAGGAACTCCGCCTTCAAGGTAATGCCTGGAGCAGGTCACGGATTCCGTGGCAAAGTCCAGGAAGAAGCAATCGGAATCATCAAGAACTTCCTGAATAATTGATGAATATGAAAACTTCACGATTCCTTCTGCCGGCACTGGCACTTGGCGCTACTGCTTGCGGCCAGAAAGAAGCCCAAGCACCAAGGCCTAATGTCCTGGTCATTGTTGCCGACGATCTCGGACTCGGTGACGTGAGCTGTTATGGCAGCACTACTATCAACACACCAAACATCGACAGGCTTGCAAACGAGGGACTCCTGATGCGCAATGCCTACGCCACCTCAGCAACATCCACTCCAAGCCGGTTTGCTCTGTTCACAGGAATGTATCCATGGCGGAATCCTGATGCAAAGATACTTCCGGGGGATGCTCCACTGATCATCGATCCGAAGACCCCCACCCTGCCTAAAATGATGCAGGAGAATGGTTACGCCACAGCCGCCATAGGAAAATGGCATCTAGGAATGGGGTATGGCAAGCTGGACTGGAACAAGGAGATTTCCCCTTCAGGCAACACCGTGGGCTTCGACTACACCAACCTGATTCCGGCTACCGTGGACCGTGTGCCGACTGTCTATGTGGAAAACGGCCTTGTGCAAGGCTTGGATCCTAACGATCCGATAGAAGTAGACTACGAGAATAATTTCCCAGGAGAACCCACTGCGCTCACCAATCCGGAAATGTTGAAGATGCGATGGCATCACGGGCACCAGGGGACTATTGTCAACGGAGTTCCAAGGATCGGTTTCATGAAAGGCGGCAAGAAAGCCAGATGGAATGACGAAACCATGGCCGACTATTTTCTCGGCAAGGTCAAATCCTTCATGACCAACCATCAGGATGAGCCCTTTTTCCTTTACTACGGTCTTCATGAGCCACATGTGCCAAGAGTTCCGAATGAGAGATTTGCAGGGGCCAGCGGACTAGGCCCAAGAGGTGATGCCATTATCGAAGCAGATTGGTGCGTAGGCCAGGCCATAGCCTGTCTTGATTCGCTTGGAATCCTGGACAACACGATAGTGATCTTCACTGCCGACAACGGGGCTGTCCTCCAGGACGGTTACCAGGACCTGGCTCTGGAACTCGCCACTGAGAAAGGCCACGATCCTGACAACGGACTTCGCGGAGGAAAGTACAGTCTCTATGATGCCGGAACCCATATTCCTTTCATCGTGTACTGGAAAGGACACATTGAACCATCTGTTTCAGATGCGTGGTTCTGCCAGGTGGACCTTTTCGCCACGTTCGGAAAAATGCTAGGACTCTCCGTGCCCGAAGGTCTTGACAGTAAGGAATATGTTGACGTATTCCTGGGTAAGGAACTTTCGGGCGGCCGCGAGGCACAGATCCTGGAGGCCCAGGGAAGGCTTGCCCTCCGCAAGGGAGACTATGTCTTCATCCCGGCATATTCAGGACCGGCCACTAACGAGACCGGTATCGAGCTTGGCTGCAATGACCATGACACCCTCTGGGACCTTAAGGAAGATCCTGCACAAAGAAAGGACCTCTCCGAAGAGAGGCCCGGTCTTCTTGCGAGTATGAAAGAAGAGTTTCTCAGTCTCGTGGGATCGAGTTACAACCCTGGTCACGAGTCCGATCCTCTCCAGTAGATTCTATAGCATACCTTCGAGTTTTTCCATCAGCTTCTCGTAGAAAGGCTGGAGCACTACCGTACCGGTGCTGTGCTCTTCATAAGCCTTCTTTTCCTCGTCGTTCATACGGGCACTTTCCAACACCTGCCTGAAAGCCGCTTTGTCTGAGCCCTTCGACAAACGGAGGGCATCCATTGCCTTACGGCATCTGGAGGCCTGTGCTCCGAACTGTACAAGCCAAGGACGAAGTTCCTTGAGAAGCATCTCTGGGCAGGCTTTTTCCATTCGGGCAGGTACGGTCTCCATCCTGAGGAACTCGTCGTAGAGACGGTTGAATTGCTCGGGGGTATAGTTGTCAGGATCGATGATCCCGGTCTCCCAGGACTCGGCTCTGCGGAAACGCTTTCCGGCGTCACAGTTGTGAATAGCGAAGAGACGATAGGCCTCGGTGTCCTCAGGAACCAGCTCAGCAAGAGCTCTTTCCCAGCTGTCCATAGGATTATAGCCGGAAGGATTCCATGTGTAGTCTGCGACGCTGTAGATTGCAAGTTTCGAGGCCTCGCCATGCTCCATCGGATTGGTCAGGAGGCCAGAAAGATCCTTGGAAGTAAGATCGGTATCAAAGCCATAAGCAGGTCCCTGGAGAATGTGTGGAAGGATGTAGTCCGACACGGGGAAATTCCACCAGAAGAGAGCAGGACGACGGGTGCGGCTGCCAACATATTCTAGGGTGCTCCTCGTGACATGGGACATGACTTGGTCGCCGGTCCAGAAAATCTGATAGGCCGGATCAAGCGACTTTCCGAAGATCGCAAGGGCTCCGTCCTCTCCTGGTTTCGAACGAGCCTTGGCATATTCAGTGGGACAGAGGATCAGGTGGGCGATGTCCTTGTGAGCCTTGAAGAGGTCCTTCTTGAGGGTGGTGAGCCACTCCGCCTGCTTGTGGGCGTCTGCACCGTCTCCCTTGATGTCATCAAAGAATATTGCAAAGGAACGTACGCCAAGGGCATACATGGCGTCGAACTTCTTTAGGATGTTCGAATAGTCCTCAGCATCCCAACGGATGTCGCCGCCGGGGTGGATAGCCCAGGCAAATTCCACGAGGTTGTCCTTGCAGGCCTTCACCAGTTCCGCAATCTTCGCAGCCTCTTCTGAAGGATAGGGCTCCCTCCAGCTGGGTGTCCTGTGGTAAGGATCATCCTTGGGGCCATAGACATAGAGATTCATCTTGTTACGTCCCATGAAATCGATGAGATCAAGACGCACTTCGTGCGGCCATGGCGGTCCGTAAAAGCCTTCGATCACACCGCGAAGCGGCAGGGTCGGGTTGTCACAGACCGTCATTACCGGCAGGTCCGTCCCCTTACCGTCTTTAATCACCTGGCGGAGGGTCTGAAGTCCATAAAAGACACCTGCCTTGTCAAAGCCGGTGACATTGACGGAATTCCCGGCAATCTCAAGACGATAGGCTCCGGAGACCGGTTCAATGTTCTGCTTCGTGAAATATGACTTGGAAGTATTGATCTTCAACGTCAGCGACGTTCCGCCTACTGCAGTCGGAAGGAAGCCAGCCAACTGGAACAGTTTCTTGTCTCCCTTCAAGGAAAAGCCATTGCCAAGGGGGCATGTTGCACCGTTATCGATGGTTACCTTGTGTGGAAGCGGATTGATGACGATTCCACCATGATCGACCTTCTCTCCGGGTACCGGAGGCGCAACATCGCCGATCTGGGCGGAAAGGAACAGGCAGGCAAAGAGACCTGCAAGAGTGAACAAAGATTTCTTTAACATCTGAAATGACGTGTTTATGGTTTAGAGCATAACAAAGATACTAAACGATGTCGTGAAAAATCGCTATATTCACGAAAAATTGGGAATATGTACTCATTCGTTCAAGACGGCGACAGGTATGTCGTCAGCATAGACAACCAACAGGAAGTGGTCAGCGCACTGGCAGCCTTCTGCAAGGATCAGGGAATCCTCTGCGGCGAAATCAGCGGGATCGGAGCGGTCAACCATGCCGTCCTCCGTTTCCTGGACCCCGCGACCAAGAAATACGTCGACAAGACCTTCGAGGAGCAGATGGAGATCTCCAGCCTCGTGGGCAACATCTCCGAAAAGGACGGAGAGGTCTACCTGCATCTCCATGCCAATTTCGGAAGGAGGGACTACACCGTAGTCGGCGGCCATCTGCTCAGCTGCGTGCTGAACGGAGCTTGTGAGTTGGTAGTCACCAGATTCCATTGCAAGGTAGGCAGGCGCTTTGACGAAGAGACAGGACTGAACCTTTATTCATTCTAGCATCCAAAGGTTTGGAAACGAAGATAAACATAGTCCACTGCCCTCTGGCGGAGGTCGGAAGCCACATTCCGGAGTTCTCCGGTTTGTTCATAATCTGCGACCGGAATGTCTCCTGGATTCCCGAAAAGATAGGAGCCCTGGCTGAAGGTGTTTATACTATTGAAGCCACGGAGCAGAACAAGACGATCGGAACCGTGGCTGAAATCTGCCGCTGGCTGATGGAACAGGGTGCGGACAGGAAAGCCTTCCTCCTGGGAATAGGCGGCGGTGTAACTACGGACATCACGGGATTTGCTGCATCCGTCTATAAAAGGGGCGTAAAGTTCGGTTTCATCCCCACTACCCTGCTCTCCCAGGTCGATGCGGCCATCGGTGGAAAGAACGGAGTCAACCTGGACTCTTTCAAGAATATGGTCGGTGTAATACGCCAGCCTGAAGCCACCTTCATCTGTCCGGAGCCGCTTGAAACCCTGCCTGATACGCAGATGGTTTCCGGAGCGGCAGAGCTGCTCAAGACCTTCATAATCAACAACGACAATGATAACTACTTCAAGGCGGTGGACGCCTTGAAGAGCAAATCAAGAGATCTTGGACCGCTGGTGGCAGAGGCCGCAAAGGTCAAGGCCGGAATCGCTTCAAGGGATCCTGAGGAACACGGCGAAAGGCGCCTCCTCAATCTCGGCCACACCTTCGCCCATGCTATCGAAAAACTGTCTGAAGAAAGCATCGGGCATGGCCAGGCCGTGGCCATGGGAATAATCATGGCTGCCAGGCTTTCAGAGAAAACCGGAGCCGCACAGGAAGGGCTGGCAAAATGTCTTGAAGAAGATTTCAAGGCCTGCGGATTGCCGACCGAGTGTCCGTTCGGAATAAGTGAGATGGCCGGAGCAATGAAGAAAGACAAGAAAGCCGAGGGAAGCATAGTCCACTTCGTGCTTCCGGTGTCGATAGGACATGTAGAAACCAGGGATCTCACTGTCGAAGAGGTAGTCAAATTACTTGAAACATGATCTGTACAACTCTTCAGAACCGCTCTCTTGAAGAAATCTTCGACCTCCTGGAAAACAGCTCTCCAACAATCCAGATGGCCGAGATCCGGCTTGACCGATGCCCACTCGACTTGGATGGGATCGAAGAACTGTTCTCCAGTTCAGACACTCCTTTGATAGCCACCTGCCGGGTTGCCGGAGACGGAAGCGGTACATGGGAAGAGGCCGAAGCCAAGCTAAGAAAGGCAATCGAAGCCGGAGCAGCTTTCGTAGATCTGGAAATCGAAGCTCCCAAGGAGATTGGAAAACGCCTGAGAAGGGCTTGCAATGAGTTCGGTACGACCATGATCCGTTCGTGCCATTTTTTCCATGGGGTTCCTTCTGAAGAAACCCTCCTCCAAGCCGCGGAAAAATGCAGGAAATTCGGAGGAGAGATCGTGAAGGTGGTAGGCATGGCTGGCTCAGAAGAAGATGCTGTCAGGATCCTATCCCTTTATGATCATGACGATCCTAACCGACTTGTAGCTTTTGCCATGGGTGCCCCTGGCAGGCAATCCCGTGTCGAATGTCTTCGAAGGGGAGCTCCGTTCACCTATGCAGCTCTGTCCGAACAGGAGGCCGCAGCCCCGGGACAGTGGGCATATTCAGAGATGACAGAGGAAGTGTACGGGAACAGGAAACCGCTGTCCGGCAAGGAGATAGTTGAGATGCCGTCCTCAAAGAGTTTCGCCCAACGGGCAATCATCGCCGCCGCCCTTGCATGCCGCTCCGGCCAGGGCACAACGGTTCTCAATGGCTACTCCCCCTGCGGCGACAATGAAGCCGCCATCAATGTTGCCAAAGCCCTTGGCGCCGATGTCACTGTCTCCAACACCACTGTCATCCTGAGCGAAGCGAAGGACCTCGCAGCGAAGAATCTGACGAGTCTCCATGTCGGCGAATCCGGCCTTCTCACCCGCCTTATGATTCCGCTCACGGCTGCCATGCAACATCCGGGATCCGGCTCCAAGACAGACATCACCGGCGAAGGAACCCTTTTGGGCCGTCCCTTGAAAGGGGCTTCAGAGATAATGGCCAGGTTCGGAACCGTTCTGAGACCGCTGAACGAGCAGACCGGTGAGATCAAAGTTCCTCTTTCAGTGCAAGGACCGCTCCTGCCCGGGAAGAACGACATCTCCGGGAAGGATGGCTCACAGTTGATTTCAGGCCTTTTGATGGCCCTGCCCCTACTCCAGGGCGATTCGACCATCCATGTCCACGATCCCAAGAGCATCCCCTACATGTTCATAACGGTGGATGTGCTGAAGAAATTCGGTATCCGGATCGGCAGCGAGATGGAGGGTGATGAGGAATTCATGGAGACCCAGGACTGGAGTCTCTGCACTGGGGTTACATTCAAGATCAAAGGTGGTCAGGAATATCTTCCCGCATCCTTCGACATCGAGGGGGACTGGAGCGCAGCTGCCAATTTCCTGGTTGCAGGGGCGGTGTTCGGCAAGGTCCAGCTTTCTGGGCTTGACACCTCTTCCCTCCAGGCTGACATCTCCATAATGGACATCCTGATGGATGCCGGAGCCAGTCTTTCCCAGTTGGATGAATCGGGCGTGATCACATCTCAGAGGGCTCCTTTGAGAGCCTTCGACACCGACCTCAACAACTGCCCGGACCTTTTCCCTATCGTTTCGGTGCTAGCCGCTTTCTGCGGTGGAGAGAGCCATATCCTTGGGTTCAGGAGGCTTGCAAGCAAGGAGAGCGACCGTGGCAAGGCGATTTTGGAGATGTTGAATAAGATGGGTGTCGTGGCCTTCGCCGAAGGGGACATGATGATCGTTCCGGGGCAGACTCTCGAGAGCCGCCTGCTGAACGGAACACTCCTGAAGGGAGGTGATTATTCCTCATTCCATGATCATCGCATGGCGATGGCGCTGACCGTGGCTTCGCTCGGCGCCGACAGCCCGGTCATCATCGATGACACCGCCTGTGTCGCCAAATCCTTCCCCGCCTTCTTAGACATTTGGAACAGACTTTCCTGACTGAATAGCAGGCTATACCACCTATAACCACTGCCACCCTCGGCACGTTAAGAGGGGGGACCGGAGCGGAACGCAGTAAAGCGAGCGGTGGGGCCGCGAAGCGGCGGTTACAGGTGGTATAGTCTGCTATTCGGAACTACCAATGGCGGAAGATTCCCGGAAGGAGAGGGTGGTACCGGGGGAGGTGCGCATGGTGTGACCGATACGATGACGGTCGGTGCGGACACGACCCTTGATGAATTCAGGAATATTGTAGGAGAACATCAGGTCTGAATAGAACTTAGCCGGCTTCCTCTGTGGCAGCAAGAACGGCTTGTGCTCCTGCCCGTTCTCATCGATGTAAGTCATGTACAGACGAGTGTAGAGGCCGTCTATCCTCCTGCTCGAAAACACCATGAAACGGCTGTTTGAACTCCAGCTGTGGTAGCTGTCCACATTGTCGGAATTAGCTTCTGACATCGGACGGATCTCACCGTCTGAAAGATTGACGGCATAAAGGTCAGAATCCTTGTGCCAGATTGAGAAATTCCCGTAACCATGCTTGGTGAAGACCAGCGTCTTCCCGTCTGGAGACACCCTCGGGAAAGATGCGCTTGAAGAATCAGCAGCATGGAAAAGGGTGTCTATCTTCGATCCGACAGTCCCGGTCTCAGGATTGAAATCAACCCTGCAGAGATTGTAGTGGACATCCCTGTAACCTTCCGGCATAGGATCAACAGCCGGGGCAGAGCAGAAATAAAGGCTCTTTCCATCCGGAGAAAAAGTCGGGAAGGTCTCGAAAGCATCTGAACGCATCAGCTCCGGGTTGGAGAAGACCTGCATGGTCTGCGTGTCCATCACGACCACATCCGATTCCGCATCGAAAACCTCGATCCTGTTGTGGTCGGCAGCATGGAACGACTGGAAAGTCTTGTTAACCGAGAAAGCTATGTAGCGCCCTTCCGGATGCCAGTAGGGATAGACCAGGTTGGATATGGTCTTGTCCGTCTTGGTGTTCAGTTTCTCGACATGGGAACCGTCCATGTAGACCGTGCCTCCGTTGGCAGCTCTCATGTGGAAGACCATCCTGGAAGGATCCTGTATCCTGAACGAGTGGCAGTTGACACAATTGTTGTCCGTCAGACGGTTTTCATAGATAGGAGTCTGCTTGAAAGAAGTTATATTCCTCTGGTACAGTCCCATTTTGTTCCAGAGGCCGTAGCCGGGGGCGATCAGACGGTAAGCCACATAAGGATCGGCCTCATATTCACTGACATTCACCTTGAAAGGGCTGTAAGAGAGCCACTTTCCGCCACGACGCACCGCCACCGTGAAGTCCAGGCTTCCGCCTTTCGAGGCTTCGAGTACATTCCGCCATTTGCGGATAGGAATCTTGAAACCGTGCTTCCCGGCTTTGACGCCTATCCTGCGGCCGTCGGGAGACGTGATTTCAAGGAAAGCCTTTTCTTCTCCACCGATGGTGAAATCCAGCGGCGCTATGTTGCAGGGAACGGTCACTTCGGAATAGTCGGGGAACATTCCTTCTGGCTGGCCGTCGAGCGTCCCGGCAACCTCTACTTTCGAAGAGCAGGACACCGCGGCAAGGAGCACCGGCACCATGAATATTCTTAAGAATCTTTTCATCTCTTTCATGGCCGTCAGATCTTTTTGAACATGAAATAGTACCAATAAGTGTCCGAGAAAGACTTCATGTCCCTGATCGGATTGCCGTTGCTAGCTCCGAGTTCAAGGAAACGCCTCTTGAAAGACTGGTAGCGTGAGAAGGTTGCGTCAGTTACTCCATGCTCCCTGCAATAAGCCTCATCCTCTTCGGAGTACACAAGTACAGCTTCCTGCAGATGTTGGTGAAGGGATCCATCCGGATTGTAGGCCTTGGGATCATTCTCGATGTAAGACTTAAGCCCCTCGACATCCTTCGCAAGGAGCATGTAGGACACGTAATAATCCCTGGCAGCTGCATTGTCCGGAGCTACCCCCAGGATCAGTTCGAGATCCTTGTGAGGATCCATGCCTACGAAATGGTCGGCGGGCGGAATGCAACGCCTCAAGTAACCGAGTTCGGGATCGGACTCGACGGCCTCGTCATTCCAAAGGAAACGCCTCATCTCACGGGCTTCTTTCCCATACCCCCAGGTTTTTTCCATTTCGGAAATATACTTACCGGCAACCTCGTAGGCGCCCCAGGCCAGGTTGGTCCTGATCAGGCGCATCATCATCGAAGGACTGCCGAAACGGACGCCAACGCTCGCATCGAACGCCTTGTTCTGCGAATGTGCCACATTTCCCATCTGGTAATAGATGTGGCTGTCCAGGGCTATGACGTCTGGAATCCTGTCACTCTGGTCATCAGAAGCCACGAGGGACATGATCCCGCTCTGGGGATAATCGAAAAGTTTATCCAGCAGCTGTCCTTTATGGGAAAGGGCAAGGTTGCGCACGTTCATCATGAGGAAATTCTCATGCCTTGCCGTCCTGTCGGAAAGTATTGAATCCCAATCTTCTGCTACCACGAAATGGTTCAGTCGGAGCATGTCGTAGTATTTCTTGTCCATGTGGGATGGAATCCTCATAAGGGAAACCAAAGACAGCAGGATGGAAGCACAGGCCACCACCACCTGGGCTACATTGCCCTTGAGTTTCCCGACAAGTACAGCCAAGACTGTCACAAGCGGCAGTGCGATCCATGATGCATGAATATAAAGTCCCGGGTGGACAAGAGGTTCATAGTAGAAATCCTGAAGCAGGGCCAGCCTCATGCTCTGAATGAATCCCAGACGTACAGCGCCCCAGGCAAAAAGCAGGACGGCAGCCAGGGAGGCGACACCGAGGTACCATTGATCTTTGCCCGAAAGAGCATCGAGAAGGATGACACAGACAGCAAACAGCACTGCAGCAGAACCGACAAGCCAGTAAAGAAGAACCGACATCAGGACTCCTGCGATGACTCTTCCGAGCTTGTTCTTCTCCTGAAACACAGCGACATACAGCCAAAGGAATATAGCCACCATGATGAAGGCTACGAATCCCTGGTAATAATACAGTGAATCGCCCAGAGCTCCTTCCTGGAAGAAAACGGGTAAGAAACAAAGTGGAAGGACTGCAATCGGAGAACCGACCTTTTTAAAGGTTTTCCAAAGGATAATGGCTGCACAAGCTCCTAACAAGGCGGTCTGCAAGGACCCGGCCCAAGGAAGCTTGAAGAACTGGACGAAGAACTGCGAAACAACCATGGCAAATCCTCCGATGCCGCCCAGTTTCGACAGGATGTCGGGACAGTCATAGAGGAATAGTTGGTTCTGCTCCCTATAAAAGAACGTGAATTCCTCCCATCTTTGAAGCAGGACACAGGAGAGCAAGGCCGCCAGGACCGCCATGGCTGCCGCTATCCATTTGAATATGTCTTTTTTCGGAAGAGCCATGGGATAAATATACGTTATTTTTTGAAAAGGGCGAACAGGGCTGATCCGGAGCCGGACATGGCGGCATAGGAGGCGCCGGCATCGTAGAGGGACTGCTTGATGGCAGCGAGCTCCGGATGGAGCTTGAAGACCGTCGTCTCAAAGTCGTTCACCACCAGTCCCTTCCACTCTTCCACCGGCCTCTTCAGCAGCTCCCGCAAACCGTCCCCGGTGCCTATAGTCCCTTCGATGGAGCATCGGGGCACGATGCCGTCGTAGGCTTCTTTGGTGGAGACACTGATGCCCTCGGGGACGATGACCTTAAGGTCGTAACCTGTGAGGTCCTGGTCGAACGGTTCCAGAATCTCCCCGCGGCCGGTGCCTATCATCGGCCGATTCCAGATGAAAAAGGCACAGTCGCTGCCAAGTCTGGAAGCATATTCAGAAAGCCTCTCCTCGGAAAGGCCGAGGCCACAAAGCTCGTTCAGAGCCTTCAAGGTGAAGGCCGCATCGGCGGATCCGCCTCCGAGGCCCGCTCCCACAGGAGCCTCTTTTTCAAGGAATATCTTTACCGGCGGCAGGTCGAAATCTTCCGCCAGGAGGAAGTAGGCCTTGGCACAGAGGTCCTTGAGCGGATCCCAATCCACACCCTCTGCCCTCGCGATGGTGATCATCAACTTCCCATCTTCGGACAGCCCCTGCACAACATTGCCGTAACGGGCGAAAAGAGAGGCGGATGTGCGGCTGTAATCATCACCTGCGATAACCTCAAGAGTGTCCCCGAACTCATGGCAAGGAACAAACAGCGTCTCGATGTCATGATAGCCATCGGGCCGCTTCCGGATCACATTCAACCCGAAGTTAAGTTTCACATTCGTCCGGAGAACCATATCAGCTTCTATTTTGCCAGAGAGCGGATGGCAGATTCTATACTGGAGGCAAGAGCCTCATCCTCAAGACCTTCCAGGACTGGAGCAACAAATGAAATCATCTGCAGGACCTTGGCCTCGTCCTCCGGGATTCCGCGGGAACGCATATAGAACTGTTCGTCCTCGTTGAGTTTTCCGACGGTAGCGCCATGGGAGCACTTGACATCATCGGCATAGATCTCCAGGCGGGGCTTCGTGTTGACCCTGGCCTCTTCTGAAAGGACTATGTTGTGGTTTTCCTGGTAAGCCTCTGTCTTCTGGGCGTCTGGAGCCACGATGATCTTTCCGAAGAAAGCACATTTGGACTGGCCGGAAGCCAGCCCGTTAAAAAGCTGATGGGAGGTACAACCCTCGACCCTATGGTGCATGGTGATGTCGAAGGTGACTTCGTCCGAGCCTTCGGAAATGTATATTCCTTTAAGATCCGCTTCTGCGCCAGGACCGACAAGGTCGACAGTGACGGGAATCCTCGCCGACACTCCCGGCAGCACCACGAAGGTCTCCTCGAGTTTCTCACTTTCGCCGACTACGAATGAATATTCCTCCTGCGACCGGCTGCCATCGATGATGATAACCCTGGCCGCGGGTCCCGTCGGAACAGGCACCGGAGTGGACACATAGTTGCCGTGGTCTACCTCTTTAGAACTGCTCGAACCCATCTTTCTCGATCTTGTCAATAAGTTCCCTTCCTCCATCGGCCACAATCTGCCCTGCCTTCAGGACATGGACCCTGTCAGGCCGGACATATTCAAGAAGTTTCTGATAATGAGTGATCACGATCGCTGACTTTTCCGGAGTGTGCAAGGCGTTGACTCCGTCCGCGACGATCTTGAGCGCATCCACGTCCAGGCCGCTGTCGGTCTCGTCAAGGATTGCCAGCACAGGGTCGAGCATGGCCATCTGGAAGATCTCGTTGCGTTTCTTCTCGCCTCCCGAGAAGCCAACGTTGACCTCCCTCTTGGCTAATTCCGGCTTCATCTGCACAAGGGCCATCTTCTCCTTCATCAGCTTGAGGAAGTCCCCTCCCTTGATCGGCTCAAGACCATCTGCCTTGCGCTTGGAGTTGATAGCCGTCTTCATGAAATTGGTGATGGAGACTCCTGGGATTTCGATCGGATACTGGAAGGACATGAATATACCTGCCCAGGCCCTTTCTTCCGGCTTCATGGCAAGCAGGTCCCGACCCATAAACTCGATGGTTCCGGAAGTGACCTCGTAACCCGGCTTCCCGGTCAGGATAGCAGACAGGGTACTCTTGCCAGCTCCGTTAGGACCCATCACGGCATGGATCTCCCCTCGTCCTATCTCAAGGTTTATTCCTTTGAGGATCTCTTTGTCGCCCACACTGGCGTGGAGGTCTGTTATTTTTAGAAACGCCATATTATCCTGTTATGTAACTATTTATTAATCAAGTATCTCCTTACGCTCTCCGCTTTTATTTTCCGTCCCTGTACAACTTGAACCAGGTCCAGAGAGACCAGATTCCGTTGATGAGGTACAGGGCGCTGACGATCGGCATGAACACCAGGCCGGCACTTAGGTAAAGGGTGATGTTTGCGATGTTCACGACCAGCCAGACAATCCAGCAGTCCCATTTCTTCTGAGCCGAGAGGAACTGGGCCAGCAACGTCAGCATCAGCACGAAAGAATCCAGCCAAGGGGTCGGGTCTGGACTGAATGTCCCGACTCCCCAGCGCACTCCAAGCTGGCTGAGGACATATCCCCAGACCGCTCCGGCGGCAACTACGACAGTCAGGGCCACGCACCAGCCTTTCATGTCCAGGCGGCTGACCTTGAGGGCTGAAGCGTCTCCCGCACTCTTTTCATCCTCCTTTGGATGGGTCCAGCGCCAGTGACCGAAGGCATTGATAGCAAAAGCAATCGGCTGGAGGAGCATGGCCGAATAAAGGTGCCTTTGCCAGAACAACATGAAGAGCAGGATGTTATACAAGTATCCTACCCAGAAATTATATTTGCTGTTCCTGCCGGCCATCACCACGCAGGTAAGGCCTGCGATGACGCCAATCAGTTCGAGCCAGCTGACTCCGGCTCCTCCCATTGTAAAGGCTATGTTATTGATGTCGAAAAAATTCATTATCCTACTGAACCTTCAAGTGAAACCTGGAGAAGTTTGGTTGCTTCTACCGCAAACTCCATAGGGAGCCGTGAAAGAACCTCATGGGCATAGCCGTTGACGATCAGGCCGACAGCGTCCTCAGCATCCAGGCCACGCTGGTTGCAGTAGAAGAGCTGCTCATCGCTGATCTTCGAGGTGGTAGCCTCATGTTCGACAATTGCCGTAGGATTGAAGCTCTGGATGTCCGGGAAGGTGTGGGCTCCACACAACGCCCCGATCAGCAAGCTGTCGCACTGGGAATAATTCCTCGCTCCCACGGCTCCGGAATTCATTCTCACAAGGCCACGGTAACTGTTCTGGCTGTGCCCAGCTGAAATGCCCTTGCTGACGATACGGCTCTTGGTGCCGCGGCCGATATGAACCATCTTTGTACCGGTGTCCGCTTGCTGGTAGTTGTTCGTGACCGCCACTGAATAGAACTCCGAAGAGGAATAATCCCCCTTCAGGATAGTGGAAGGATATTTCCATGTGATAGCCGAGCCGGTCTCGACCTGGGTCCAGCTCAAGTGGGCCCCGCTGCCCTTGCATATTCCCCTCTTGGTCACGAGGTTCAGGATTCCGCCACGTCCCTGTGCATCGCCGGGGTACCAGTTCTGGACCGTGGAATATTTCACGTCGGCATCCTTCTCCACAACGATCTCCACAACTGCTGCATGGAGCTGGTTCTCATCCCTCATAGGAGCGGTGCAGCCTTCCATGTAACTCAGCGAAGATCCTTCGTCAGCAACGATCAGGGTCCTTTCGAACTGGCCGGTACCGGCCGCGTTGATCCTGAAATAGCTGGAAAGGTCCATGGGGCATTTCACCCCCTTGGGAATATAGCAGAAGCTGCCGTCGCTGAACACTGCCGAATTGAGGGCAGCAAAGAAATTGTCCCCGGAAGGAACCACGCTGGCAAGATATTTCCTGACCAAGTCCGGATGCTCCTTCACTGCCTCGGAGAAGCTGCAGAATATAATCCCCTTCTCAGCCAGCGAAGCCCTGAAAGTGGTAGCCACGGACACAGAATCGAACACGGCATCCACAGCCACGACCCCTGCCAGCGCCTCTCGCTCCCGGACCGGAATGCCAAGTTTCTCGAAAGTCTCCTCGAGCTTGGGATCGATCTCCTTCGGCCTTTCAGAGTCCTTCTTGGGAGCTGCATAATAGATGATATCCTGGAAATCAATCTCGGGCATGTCGAGATGGCCCCACTCGGGCATCTCCATCTTCTGCCATTTCCTGAAGGCATCCAGGCGGAACTCCAGAAGCCAGTCCGGTTCCTGCTTCAAGGCAGAGATGGTACGTATGATGTCCTCGTTCAGGCCCTTTGGAATGAACTCCTGGTGGATGTCCGTCACGAATCCCTCCTTGTACTCCTGCGAGGTTATCCCTTCGATTATCTTGTCTTCTTCTCTTTGATCCATCGTAAAATCTAGATTATGCAAAGATAGCGAAAATAAGTATCTTTGTTAGTTAGCAGTAACATTGATTGGATATGAATACGTTCGGCAGGAATTTCAGGGTACAGGTGTTCGGAGAATCACATGGTGAGGCCATAGGAGTCGTCGTGGACGGAGTCAAGGCTGGTATGCCTTTATGCAAGGAAGACTTCATGGAGGACATCTTTCGCCGCAAGAGTGGTGCTAAAGGCACAACCCCGCGCATTGAATCAGATGAACCTGAGTTTCTCAGCGGCGTTTTCGAGGGTCACACCACGGGCGCTCCGCTTGCCATCATATTCAGGAACAACAACACCAGGTCTTCCGATTATGAAGCCCTCCGGGAGGTCCCCAGGCCTGGCCATGCTGATTTTACCGCTTCTGTCAAATGGAACGGGTTCAACGATCCGCGTGGAGGAGGACATTTTTCCGGAAGGCTTACCCTGCCTCTTGTAGCAGCCGGAGTGATAGCCAAGAAACAGTGCAGGGCCAGTCTTTCAGAACAATTTGGCAGTAATGACATTTCGTTCCAAGCTGGTCTGAAAGAAATCGGCGGAGAGACTGATCCGTCCAAATGGGACGCCCTCCTGGAAGAAACATCCCGCGAGGGAGATTCGCTTGGCGGTATTGTAGAATGCAGGATTGATAACGTTCCAGCCGGCCTGGGTAATCCTTTTTTCGATTCAGTCGAAGCTCTTCTTTCCCATGCCGTATTCTCCATTCCTGGAGTACGCGGCATCGAATTCGGTGACGGATTCGCAGCCGCCCGCATGAGAGGCTCCGAACATAATGATCCCTTGATGTTTCATACCGAGAGGCCGGGCCTGGCTCCTTCGGGCGTACAATCAGCTAAGAACGGGGCCGGAGGAATCAACGGGGGTATTACGAATGGGGCGCCTATCGTGTTCCGCGTGGCCTTCAAACCGACTTCCAGCATCGCCAAGACCCAGAAAACCCTCAATATCAAGACCGGCGAAACAGTCAGCCTCAACGTTCCAGGCCGTCACGATGTATGCTTCGCTTTACGTACCCCTGTCATTGTCGAAGCCGTCGCAGCAATTGTCCTTGCCGATTTGGCGTACAACATTTAAGCACCGCCCCTAAAAAAATCGGTTTATTCAAACCTTTAATAACCAATCAATTACAGAAAGGGACTGACCAAAAAGATTCTTCGGCAGGTGTTACCTGCCTCAGAATGACATGCAACTGTCATTCTGAACGAAGTGAAGAATCTCTTTGGTCAGCCTCTTTCTACATCTATTTATGTAGCAAGCTGTTACAAAAAACAGCAAATGGCCAGTCTACTGATTCAGGGCGTCAGCTGACTTGATGTACTTGGCCAAATCCTCGTCGGTGACATGGTAGTTGCTCATCTCTCCTGAGAAATACTGGTCGTAGGCGCTCATATCCACGAAACCGTGACCGGACAGGTTGAAGAGGATGGTCTTCTGCTCACCTGTCTCCTTGCACTTGAGAGCCTCGTTGATAGTGGCTGCGATTGCATGGCAGGATTCCGGAGCAGGGATGATGCCTTCTGTCTGGGCGAACAGGACTCCGGCTTTGAAGGAGTCGAGCTGCTCGATGTCTACAGCCTCCATGAAACCGTCCTTCATCAGCTGGGACATGATGACACCGGCGCCATGGTACCTGAGGCCTCCAGCATGGATAGTTGCAGGCTTGAAGGTGTGACCGAGGGTGTACATCGGGAGGAGCGGAGTGAGACCGGACTCGTCGCCGAAGTCATATTCGAACTTACCGCGGGTCAGTTTGGGGCATGAATATGGTTCCGCAGCGATGAAACGGGTCTTCTTGCCGTCCTGGATGTTGTGGCGCATGAAAGGATAGGCGATTCCGCTGAAGTTGGATCCGCCACCGAAGCAGGCCACGACGATGTCAGGATATTCACCGGCAAGTTCCATCTGTTTTTCGGCCTCAAGACCGATGATGGTCTGGTGCAGGCAGACATGGTTTAGAACGGAACCGAGGGTGTACTTGCAATTCGGAGTGGTAACTGCCAACTCGATGGCCTCAGAGATTGCGCAGCCAAGGGATCCCTGGTCGTTGGGGTTGACGGTCAGGATGTCCTTTCCGGCACGGGTCGACATGGAAGGGGAAGGAGTGATGGCAGCGCCGAAGGTCTGCATGATCGAACGGCGGTAAGGTTTCTGGTTAAAGCTGACCTTCACCATGTAGACAGCGCAGTCCAGGCCGAACTTCTTTGCGGCGTAGGAAAGGGCACCTCCCCACTGACCGGCACCGGTCTCGGTCGTGATGTTCGTGATTCCTTGCTTCTTGGCATAATAGGCCTGGGCAAGGGCGGAATTAAGTTTGTGACTTCCGGCAGGAGACACGCTCTCATTCTTGAAATAGATGTGGGCGGGAGTACCAAGAGCTTCCTCAAGCTCATAAGCTCTCACAAGCGGGGTGCAGCGATACGCAGCATACTGTTCGCGCACTTCCTCGGGGATGGGGATCCACTCGTCAGTCTGGTTGAGTTCCTGGTTGGCGCACTCTTCACAGAAGATCGGATAGAGGTCCTGTGGGGTCAGCGGCTGCCTGGTTCCTGGATGAAGGAAAGGAAGGGGCTTGTTAGGCATGATGGCCTGGATGTTGAAAAAATGCGTAGGAATCTCTGATTCCGGGAGCAAGAACTTTTTCTGTCTCATTGCTGTTCGTTTTTATTGGGTTAATAATTAAAAATAGTCACAAAAAAAGGTGGCCCGCTGTAAGTCAGCGTGCCACCTGTGTGCTTCAATGGTAACTACGACGGACGACTTACAGCTTTGAACTGCAAGTGCGCCACCAGAAATTGTTGTTCGTAGTCTTCATTCTTCGCAAATATGGCTAAAAAAATCTTAAAAACAAATTTTAGCCGATAATTCCGTTTGCCTGAAGGAAGGCGTTGACTGCCGTTGCCAGGAAGAGGCAGACGATCAGGCTGGCGACGATGACGCCGATGACCTTGAGCCTCTTGAACCAGATCTGGCTGTTCCAACCCACGGTCTGGAACATGCTCCAGAAGCCATGGCAGAGGTGGAACCAGATGGCCACAAACCAGATGATGTATAGGAGAAGCATCCACCACTTGCCGAAGGTTGCCTCAAGCAGGAGGTAAGGATTGTTCTCGAAGTTACCTATTCCGAACATCTCCGGAAGCTGCATCTTGGCCCAGAAATGGGAAAGATGGAAGAGGATGATGCCGAGGATCACGATACCAAGGACGAACATGTTCTTTGCTGCCCAAGAATCAGCAGCAGCCACGCTCTGAGCCTCGTAACGCTTGACACCACCGCGAGCCTTGATGTTCCTGTAGGTGATCACGCAACCGTAGATGATGTGTACGAACACGCCAAGAGCAAGGATGGGGACCATGATGTCAATGAAAGAAGTTGACATGAAGTCGCAACCAAGCTTGAAAAGGCCATCGCCGGCTGAGAAGAGCTTGTCATCAGCAGCCACGGAGCCGAATTTGCCCGTGAATGAATCAATGACAGAGAAAAAATTTATAGTCCCGTGGAGGAGCAGGAAAACAATGAGGAAGGCTCCACTGATTGCCTGGATGAACTTCCTGCCGATCGAATAATGAAACGCGTTTGGCATTATCGTCAGTATTTGTGGTAGTAGCGGGGGTGGGGCATGATCCCACGACCTCCGGATTATGAATCCGACGCTCTAGCCAGCTGAGCTACCCCGCCATCATTTCATTAAAAAAACACGGAACGCTTGATGGCAAACGCCCGTGCCTGAAGTTGAGATAGAAGGATTCGAACCCTCACTGACAGAGCCAGAATCTGTAGTGCTACCATTACACCATATCTCAATGGTTCCCTCGCACATTAGATGTGGTTTGGGATTGCAAAAATAGAGATTTATCCTGAATCCGCAAAATTAATTCGAATTTTTATAGTTTTTCAGCTGTCTTTGCCATAAGCAGCACTGTTGCCCAGACCTCACAACCTTCTCCACGACCGACGAAACCAAGGCGCTCCGTCGTGGTTGCCTTGACGCTGACCTGACCTTTTTCTACGCCCATGATCCCGGCCAGGGTTTCCCTCATTTGATCAATAAAAGGTCTCAGCTTGGGTTCCTGGAGGGCTATTGTGATGTCAACGTTCAAGATATCATATTCAAGCATGGAAACCACTTCTGAAAGAAGCTTCTTGCTATCAATTCCCTTGAATTTCGGATCACTGTCCGGGAAATGAAGTCCAATGTCTCCCAAAGCGGCCGCTCCTAAAAGGGCATCGCAAAGCGCATGTATGGCCACATCCCCATCCGAGTGGGCGATGAACCCCTTTTCGGAAGGAATCTTGATTCCGCAGAGCCACATCGGCAGGCCCTCTTTCAAAGCATGGACATCATAGCCGTTGCCAACCCGCAGGCCGTTGTTGGAATATCCTGTCATGATGAAAATGATCTTGGTGGGACAAAATTAAGAAAACAAATCGGTATATTTGTGATATGAAGACATCAAGACTCATCATGCTGCTTGCAGCCACCTTTGCCTGCGTCAGCTCTTTCGCCCAGAATAACAGAACTTACAACCCTTCCCTTAAACATGAGCTAATCTGTGATTTTGCAGACTGGACTCCTGAGGACGTTGAAGTCAAGGGTTCCACCCAGGGATTTGCCATGCACGGAAAATATGCCTTCGTCATGCATGACAAGGGCATGTGCTGCATCTTTGACATGAAAAAGAAAGCCTATGTCAACAGCTTCATGATGCCAGGCAACACCGGCCACTGCAACAACGCCTGTTTCGGCACAGAGAAAGCTTCCAAGGACTCCAAGTTCCCCCTCCTCTACATCTCGGAATGTGGCGGAACCAGTTGCTGCTACGTAACTGACATCAATCTCGAGGGCAGCAGGGTCGTCCAGAGGATCTATTATGTCGGAACTGACTATGCCGGTACGATAGACTGGTGCCTCGATGCCAAGAACGGCTTCATCTACACCTACGGCGGCAGAAACGGAGACTACAAACTGCTGAAGAAATTCCGCCTGCCGAAACTTTCTGATTCGGATGCCAATGGAGAAGTTCATCTGACTGACGATGATGTACTGGACGTGACAAGGCTTGACACAGGGATCAACATCTGGCAAGGCAGTTTCGTACGCGGACGCTATGCCTATCTTCCTGACGGCTATCCGCCCTACAACCATTATCTCCACATCGTTGACCTTCAGGACAAGAAAATCATAGTCTCGAAGGACATTACAGAACTTGTCAACGAACCTGAAGGAATAGACATCCATGGCAAATGGGTTTATCTGGTTCTCCACACTCCGAAACAGCCTCGCCATTCTGTCCTTCACCGCTTCAGCCTCAAATAAGCTAAATTCATGAAAAACTACATCCAGACTCTTTTCCTTCTGCTTGGTGTGGCGATTGGGGCCGTCTGCGGGGCCATTTTCGGTCCTGACGCCTCCTTTGTCAAGCCTGTAGGGGAAATATTCCTCAACCTGATGTTCGTACTCGTGGTGCCGATAGTCTTTTTCTGTGTGGCAAATGCAGTGTGCAGATTGACTGTTGAAAAGAAAGTCTGGAAAGTCCTTGGCTGGTCCCTGGCAGTGTTTCTTGTGACTTCGATTGTGGCCGGAATCCTCACTTGGCTCCTCTGTAAATTCTGGAATCCGCTGGGAGCGTTCGCTACAAGGATTCCGCCGGAAAGGTCGGAAGAGGCAGGATTCGCCCTTGCGGGCAGCACCTTCCTGGAGACAATCAGGAATATGTTCACAGTCAGCGATTTCAGCCACATCCTCAGCAAGGAAAGCCTGCTTCCCCTGTTCGTGTTCTCTGCACTTTTCGGAGCCGCCGTTCCTCTCTGCGGAGAGAAGGGAAAGCCTATGGAGCAGTTCCTTTCCAGCGGAATGGCCGTGGTCATGCAAGCACTGAAAGCCCTTATGTACCTCGCTCCGCTGTGCCTTGGCTGCTATTTTGCCGACATGATCGGCAACCTTGGAGGTCAGATAGTCGGAAGCTACATCAACAGCCTGCTGCTGTACCTTGTCATGGCCGCCTTCCTGTTCTTTGTAGTCAATTCAGTCTACGTTCTTTGCGCAGGCGGCCCGGGGCTGCTTGCTGATTTCTGGAAAAACATGGCAGGCCCCTCCCTAATGGCTGTTTCAACATGCTCCAGTGCAGCTACCATCCCGGCCTGCATCGAAGCAACCAGGAAAATGGGAGCGGAAGGATCCGTAGCCGAATCTGTCATTCCTTTTGGAATAAACCTCCACAAAGACGGCTCCGTGGTTTCCGGAGTCCTTAAAACAATCTTCGCGGTCTCCTTTTACGGTCTCAGCGGTTACGGATGTATTGACATTATAGGAATAGCAATACTTACCAGCCTTGTTATAGGAGCCATTCCTGTCGGAGGCATGACAGGAGAAATATTGATTTGTACCATCCTTGGAGTCGATCCCGAGTTTGCCGCGACGCTGCTTGTGATAGGAACGTTGGTCGACATCCCCGCGACCCTCCTCAACACGTCGGACAATATCGTCAGCGCCGTCTGGGTGGACAAACTCTGCAAGAATATATGATCAGACACATCTACAGACATCCCGGATCCTTCGGATTCGAGGCCGGAGGGAGCATTGACAATCTCGAAGTCGTTTATCATACATCACCCTGGGAATATGTTCCCGGAAAGAAAGTAATCTGGCTCTGCCATGCCCTGACGGCATCCTCTGATGCAGAAGGAGAATGGTGGCCCGCCCTTGTGGGACCAGGAAAGGTGATCGATACAGACAAATATTTCGTGATCTGTGCCAACGTACTCGGTTCAGCATGCGGCTCCTCGGGTCCTGCCTCTACCAATCCCAAGACAGGAAAACCCTACTATTTTGACTTCCCGAAAGTGACCGTCCACGACACTGTCAAGGCCTTCGACCTGCTCCGCGAGCACCTTGGAATCAAGACCATAGACATGATCGTGAGCACCTCTATGGGAGGATTCATGACCTTCGACTGGCTGGCCTGGAAGCCGGAGATCTTCACCGGAAAGGTGTTCTTCATCGCCACCGGGGCCAGGGTCACCCCTTGGCTGACGGGTTTCAATTCAGCGATGAAGATGGCGCTTTATGCCGATCCTACATTCAAGGAGCACAAGAGCCTCAAGGGTGGTATGGATGGCCTGAAGGCTGCGCGTACCATTGCCTTGCTGACATATCGCTGCGAAGAGGGTCTTTTCAAACAGATCGAGGATTCTCCGGACGTGATGTTCGCAGATAAAGCAGGCTCATATTACCGCCACCAGAGCTCCAAGTTCGTGAAGGACTGGGACGCCTATTCCTACCTCTATGTTTGCGACGAGGTGGACAGCAACAATGTCGGCCGCGACCGCGGCGGTGTGGAAAAGGTCCTGAACGGGATCAAGGCTGACTGTACCTTCGTCTGCATGTCTTCGGATGAACTATTCCCTCCCGAAGACATGAAACCTTGGTCAGATATGGTCCCCGGCGCTAAGTATTTCCAGATTGAAACCCCTTACGGCCACGACGGCTTCCTCATCGAGACCGAAGCCATCGGACGCCTCCTCACCCCGGAACTACCCTAGAAGCCGCGGCCGTGCTTCATCCAGAGGTCTTCCTCCAGCTTGCGCCAGAGGTCGGCGGCGGCGTTGTAGATCTTGGCGGTGTAGGCGTTGAGAGACGCGGTGGAAGGATTCTTCTCCACCTCAGGAAGACCTTCGAAACCAAGGTCTTCGATGGTCTGGACATCCTTCATCACCCTTTCCTTGTTGGTCTGCCACGCAAGAGTTGCAAGACGGTTCGGACGGCGGAAAGACCAGAGAGCTCCTTCAGGAACATAGCGCCTCATGCCGCAGGTGTCGAATGCTGCGGGAAGTTCAGTCGTGCCGCTGAATATGGGGAAGCGAGGGCTTTCACCAGGATTGTCAAGGGCGTACCAGCAGACTCCGCCTACCGAATCAGGCAACCAGTCACGGGCCTGGATGACAGTGGAATGGGAACACCAGGCAACAGCTATCGTGCGGGAGAACTCAACGGCTCCAGGAGCCACTCCGTTGATCATGTTGCGGGTGTCAGTAGTGAGCCAGGGATTGGCAACCGGGCTGACAACTTTGGAGGCCGGCTTTCCATCCTTTGAAGGCACTTCGACCAGAAGGTTCTTGGTCATGTCGAATTCCAACCCTTCATAAGTGCCACGGAGGATCTCCATGACCCTACGCACATCCACTTTCTCGTCAGGCTTGACAGAGAACGGAAGGTCCGGAGCATCATAAGAAAGATGCAGAGAAGGAGCCAGGGTGTTCAGGATAACATATTCCCTCTCCTTGAAATTCTTGCCGTCACCGTAGGAGCCGTGGTAGGCCTTCCAGAAGACAAAATCGCCCTCGCCGTCCCAGAGTCCATATTCCTTGGCCACGGCCTCTACATTGTCGGAAGCCATGAAATAGTTTTTGTTGCTGCGGTCGATCTTTCCGATCCTGGGAATGTTGGCCGAGACTGCAACCTCATCGTCAGGTACCCTCTGAGCCACCCAGACCGCACCTTTCTTTCCACGGCCGCAACCAAGGATCTCGAAGAACCAGGCCTCTTTCTTGTCGATTACGGTAATACACTCTCCGCCGTCGGCATAGCCGTACTTCTCGGCAAGTTCGCCCATCATGCGCACAGCGTCGCGGGCGTTGTCGCAGCGCTGGAGGGCTATCCTCTGAAGTTCCTCGATGAGGAACATGCTGCTGCTGTTGCGCAGGGTGTCCGGACCTGAGAATGTGGTTTCGCCCATAGCCACCTGCTTCTCGTTCATGCACGGATAGGCGGTGTTGAGGTAGGCATAGGTGTGGCGGGCCTGAGGGATCTGCCCGGCGTAGCGGACTCCGGTTGTGTCACCCTTGAACGCCGTCCTGCGTGTATTCTTGAATATGTCCATCATCTCCTTGCGCCCATAGTTGGCTGCAGGCTCGACGGTTATCCAAGTACGGGACACTCCATCACAGGTGTGCGAGGTGATAACGGAGCCGTCGGCCGACGCCAGACGCCCTACCACAAGGCTGGTACATTCATCCCTTGAATACTCGTCATCCTGCCCCCAGGCTGCAAATGCGCAAATCAGCGCGAGGCCCACCGAAAAAATCTTCTTCATGTCCGTCTTATTATTGTGATGGACACAAAGATAAGGAAAGGAAATCAGAATTCCAGCGGACGGCCCCGGTAGAAGTCAAGGAGTTTGGCAGAGTAAAGGTATTCGTAGCGGGAGCGCACAAGGTCGGACTCGGCACGAAGGTAAGCATCCCTCGACTCGTTGAATTCAGTGATGTTGGCTTTGCCGTTCTCATACTTCGCCTTCACGAGTTCGAAAGATTCTTCTGCACTGGCCTGGGCATCCATGCTGGAACGGTACTTCTCACCGGCCGCCACTGCGTTATAATAGGCTTGCTGGATCTCCTTGTAAAGGGTCTTCTTGGTGTTCTCGAGCTGGAGCATCTGGTTTGTCCTTGAAAGTTCGGCCTGACGGACCTGGTTCCTGTTCTGGAAGCCAGTGAATATAGGTACGCTCAGGGAAAGCCCAAGGTACTGGCTGAAGTTGTGCTTGATCTGTTCCATGAAGGCTGCCGAAGGGGCTGCACTCATGGTGTAGTAGTTGGTGCCGATTCCGCCGCTGGCACTGAGCGAAGGAAGGAAGGCTCCCTTTGCGCTCTTGATGGAGAACTCGGAAGCATCAAGACGGAACATCTCAGCCTGGATAGAAGGCTTGTTCTCCACTGCCTCAGCGTAGATGTCCTCAGGGTCGCCGAGCAGGAGGCCGTCAATCGGTACTGCAGGACGCACTATACTGAAACCCTCCGGATTGGGCAGTTCAAGCAACTGTGTAAGGTCCAAAAGGGAAAGCTTGAGATTATTCCTCGCCTGGGTGGCAGAAAGACGGCTTTGTCCGAGAGCGGCTTTCTGCTGCGAGAGCTGGGCCTGGGAAGCCTTTCCGTTCTCAAGCATGGCGGAGAGACGTTCAACTTGGAGCGAATCTATTCCCACCTGATTCAGAGCCACATCCAAAAGCTCCATGTTGTAAAGGATCTGGACATAGGCCTGGGCCACGTTGACGCTCATGTCCTCCTTCGCCTTTTCAAGGTCGGCCGTGGAAGCCTTGAGGTTCAGTTCCGACTCCTTTATGTTGTTGCTGATCCTTAGACCATTGAATATGGGTACAGAGGTGCCGAGGGATAATCCGGTGCTGGTCGTGTTGGTGTTGGAATAAGTGTTGTCTGCAGTAAGGCCTCGGCCGAAGGAGAAATTCTCGCTGGTGCTGCCGCTGATCTGTGGAAGCCGGCTGCCTTTTGCAGTCTCGAGCTGGATCTCCTGCTGCTTGACTCTCAGATCCTGCTGTTGCAGGGTGATGTTGTTCTGCTGGGCATGACTGATGCATTCAGCTAAAGTCCAGGGACCGCTGTGCGTCTGGCCATAGGCGGCCCCTGTCACAAAAACAGCTATGAGTAAAAAATGTGCTTTCATCAATTCTTCTCGATTATCTGGTTGCCACGAACTTTGTCACCCTCCTTCAGGCCGGCTTTGATCTCAATGTTGATCCCGTCGGAAAGGCCGGTGGTTACAGGTATTTTCTCGTACTTTTTCTCCCCCTTGACAAGGTAGACGAAAGAAGAATCTCCGCTGAAGGTCAGCGCACTTTCGGGAACCGAAAGGACTCCCTCAACCCCCTCCAAAAGGATTTCCGCATTGGCGCTGTAGCCTGAACGGACGGTGACGCTGTCAGGAACGGTCAGTGCCGCCTTGATCTCGAACTCGTTGGTCCCGTTCTTTTCCTGGGCCTTGGGCGAGATGAACTCCATCACGGCGTCCAGCTGCACGTCCTTGAGTGCACCGACTGTGATCTTCATCGGAACGCCTTCCTTGACACGGCCGACCTCCGTCTCGTCGATAAAGCCGTCGAAGATCAGGTCTCCCATGTTGGCCACGGTGGCGATGGTTGTTCCGTCGTTGAAGGTGTTGCTCTGGGTCACGGAGTTACCGACCTTGACTGGAATGTCAAGGATGAGACCTGAGATGGTTGAGCGGATAAGAGTCGAGCTGGACTTGGCGTTGCTCTTCGAAACACCGTCACGGACAACCTCGAGGGTCTCGATGGCTGCAGCCTTCTCTTCCTTGGCCTGGTCAAGAGCCTGGCGCACCTGGTCATATTCCTCGGCACTCACCAGATTCTTGTCGAACAGGGCCTTCTCACGATCGTAGTTGGTCTGGGCCTGCTTGAGGTTGATCTCGGCTAAGCGGACCCTGGACTGGGCGGAACTCAGCGAACTCATCTCAGGGATGACCTTCACTTTTGCTATGACCTCACCTTCGGTTACTTTCTCCCCGGCAACCTTATAAAGCTCGGAGATGATGCCGCTGATCTGTGGCTTGATGTTGACCTCGTCACGGGGAATGATCTTTCCGGTCACGACGGAAGTCTTGCGGATGTCCTTGATGGAGGCCTCCAGCTGTTCGTAACGGATCTCCTTCGGACGGGAGTTCCTCCACAGGGCCACGAAGGTACCTATGAACACTATGGCGACCAGCGCCAGGATGATGTACTTAAGGTTCTTTTTCATATTATCGTTCTTTATTTCTTTTCTTTTATTCAGTTCCTTCGCTTCGCTCAGGATGACATTATTCATCTCTCATTGCATCCACAGGCTTGATATTCATTGCCCTGAGGGCGGGAGCAAGTCCTGCCAGGACTCCCAGAACGACCAGGAGCAGCAGTACGGCTATTCCTGTCCAGAAGCCAATCTGGAAAGACACCGGTGACCCGATGTCAGGCATGGAGGACACAATACTGCCTGCACCCCATAGGATCAGCACTGAAAACAGTATTCCGAACATTCCTGACAATATTGTAAGGCCGATACTCTCGGTTATGATTTGAGAAAGTATCATCTTGGGAGTTGCACCGATGGCGCGGCGGATACCGATTTCGGTAGTGCGCTCCTTGACTGTGACCATCATGATGTTCGAGACTCCGATAGCTCCGGCCAGAAGGGTTCCGAGACCGACCAGGATGACCAGGATGTTGACCCCCTTGAAGAGGTTGTCTACTATCCTGAATATCTTTTCAGTGTCCAGCATCATGACGGCATTGCTGTCGTCCGGAGCTATGGAATGGCGTCTTGAAAGGATGCCACGAACCTTGTCCTGGGCTGCATCCGAATCCACTCCCTCCTTGAGGGTCATGCAGATGATGTCGAACTTGCCTCCCCTGTTGTTCAGCCTGTTCATCAGCTGGTAAGGAATGACAACGCTCTGGTTAGGGCTGCCATTGATGTTTATTCCTGAATTCCGGTCATCCACTCCTATGACCTGGAAATATGAATCCTTGACTTTTATGTACTCTCCTGTCGGGTCACCTCCTTCGGGAAACAGGTTGGAATACACCCTTTTGCCAATCACACAGACCTTTCTCTCCTGTTCGCAGTCCACTTCGTTTATCCAACGCCCATAGAGCATTTTAGGCGTTTCAATGTTGACATATTCATAGGAAAGGCCCTTGAGGATTCCGGAATAGGTGTTTTCCTTGTAAGACATTCCCTGTCCCCAGTCGGAGTCCATCATGGTCACGACATCTGTCTCCGGTACGAGGGTTTTGATGGCTTCTATGTCGTTATTATCTAGATGCCAGGTACGGTCCCTCTTGAACCCGCCGTAAGGCTTGGTTGTCTTGTTGCATCCCACTATCACCGAATTGGAAGTGAAACCGGCAAAGTTCTGGTTCAGGATGGACTTAAGGCCATCTCCGCCTCCAAGCATGATCAGGAGCATGAATATTCCCCAGAATATTCCGAAACCGGTCAGTAGGGTCCTGCTTCGGTTGCGGGCCAGGGTGTCGATTATCTCTTTGTATCTGTCAATGTCGAATCTCATGGCTCCCCCCTCCTATTTTTCTGCTCTCAGGGCCTCGATCGGGCGCACCCTTGCACCCTTCCAGGCCGGAATGATTCCGGCTATGGTTCCAGCCACAATCAGAAGCAGTGTCGCCTCGATCGCGACATCGAAACCGACTCCGATGTTTTTGAATATGTACATCTGCATAATTCCCATGTCCATGGGATGCGAGCCTATGGTCTTGTCAAGGGCAAAATCAGCCAGCATGCCTATCACCATGCCTATGTAGCCGAAGAAAGCGGTAATCACGACGCTTTCCACCACGATGAGTTTCATGATCGAGAGTGGCTTGGCACCCAGGGCCTTGCGGATGCCGAACTCGTGGATCCTTTCCTTGACGGTGATGAGCATGATGTTGGAGACTCCGACTATTCCGCTCAGAAGGGTCAGCAGTCCAAGGATCCAAAGGGCGGTACGCATGATACGGATTGCCTTGCTGACTTCCTGGTTGCTGAGGTAATAGTTGCTCAGATAGGTCGTCCTGGTGTCTTCGGGATCCATTCCATGGAAAATATTCATCGCCCTCTTGTAGCCTTTCTCGAACTCCTCGTTGGCTTCCTTGGTCTCAAGGTCATGGAATTCCATAGTGATCCGGCTGAGCCACGCGCCTTCAGTGCGCATTGTCTTTGCCGTTGAATAAGGAATATATGAATTATGTCCCCAGGACTGTTCCTCGGACTCCACTATTCCTATGACCTTGAACGGAATGTTGCCCATGTTGACATGGCGTCCAAGGATCTTGGAATAGTCCTTGTCGTCTCCAAGCAACTGGGTGGCAGCGTTATCGTCAATCACTATGTGTTTACTCTCGTTCTTGATGTCACTCTGGTTGATGAACCGGCCGGCAACAAGGTTCAGCCTCCAGACATCCTTGAGCTGGGGATCCACACCCATGATCTGGGACGAAAGCGCCTCCTTTCCCAAACTCAGCGTGTCGGAGAAGTCAAGGCTTCCGTAAGCCCTGTCGATCTTCTCGCTGAACTGCTCGGAGAAGGCTATGTCTCGGTCATTGAAGCGCAGGACAGTACCTTCCTTTATTCCGTTGTAAGGTTTGCTGGTGGATCCAGGATAGACGGCAATTATGTTCTGGACTGTGTCGAAGGCATTGTTCATCAGCGCGTTCATGAGTCCGTTGCCGGTTCCAAGAAGCACGATGATGATAATTATGCCCCAGCTCACCGCAAACCCGGTAAGGGCGGTGCGCAGCTTGTTCTGCCGCAGGGTACTCCATATTTCCGAAAAAAGGTCGAACATATTCCTGCGGTTTACTTCAGAACTCCGTCAGATCCGAACCGCATCGCATCATGTGCGCGGTTCTCCTCAATCTGTCCTATCACTCCGTCCTTGATGTGGATTATCTTGTTGGTGTAGTTTGCGACTCCGCTCTCATGGGTTACTACGATTATTGTAAGCTTATCCCTTTCATTGAGTTCCTTGAGGAGTTCCATGATCTCGACCGACGTCTTGGAGTCGAGGGCTCCCGTGGGCTCGTCGGCAAGGATGATGTCAGGCTTTGTAACGAGAGCACGGGCGATTGCCACCCTCTGCTTCTGGCCTCCGGACATTTCGTTCGGATAGTGCCCGGCCCAGTCTTTCAGACCAAGACGTTCGATGTATTCCATCGCCATCTCATGGCGCTTGTGGCGGCTGACTCCCTGGTAGAAAAGAGGCAGCTCGACATTCTCGACCGCAGTCTTGAAGCCGATAAGGTTGTAGGACTGGAAGATGAATCCGATCATCTTGTTGCGGTACTCGGCGGCCTTGGCCTCGGTGAGATCCCAGATCAACTTCCCGTCGATCCTGTACTCGCCGGAATCATAGTTGTCAAGGATGCCCAGGATGTTCAGAAGGGTGGACTTTCCGGAACCAGAAGCACCCATGATTGACACGAACTCCCCACGCTCAATACCCAGGTTGATTCCTTTCAGGACATGCAGAGGCTGTGCTCCAAAATATGTCTTGTTGACGTCTTTAAGCTCAATCAGCATACTATTTCGTCTTGTCTGTTTGGTGTATTATTTTACTAATACACTGCAAAGATACGGATGTTTTTGTAAAATGCAACATCTTAAGGACAAAAATCGGCCCATACTCTATAAAATAGACGTACGGGCCGTAAAAATGTAACGAAAGGTCTTTTCGTTAGAAGCTGATCTGCTGGGCACCTTTACCTGAATATGTTCCCATGAACAGAACCAGTCCTGATCCTGCCTCGGAGATAGCATAAACGAATGGATGGTCTGCATTGAAAACTTCAATAGGGTCAGGCTCTCCGCCGGGAGATGTGCAATAGCCGAGCTGAGTAACTGCCGCTGCCGTGGCTCCGTCTTCATCCATCTTGAAAAGAGACTTTTGGGCGAGCATGTTGAACCAGATCGTGTTGTCGAAATCTTCAGAAAGTTTCTTTTCTATCTGGTTGGAGTAGTCCTTGACGAATTCTTCGTCCAGGAGACCGAACAGGTTGTTATGCGTGAACTCTGCGTTGAACTTCGGAATCCCAAGATGGAGCTCCTTGCTGACCAAT
>CADCJX010000016.1 GCA_902801885.1 uncultured Bacteroidia bacterium | reverse complement strand
GCGCGATGATCCCTGATGCAAGCATCTGCGGACTCATATTCATACATCCCGAAGCTTCCTATCCCGAGATCAGGAGACTCCCTGACACTGCAATCGATGAATATGCCGCCCATCGCGGGATGTCACAGGAAGAGAAGGCCCGCTTCCTCGGCCATTTGCTCTGATTCTCAGGCGGACTGCCGTATTAGGATAATTGAATTGAAATTGTTAGCTTTGTTTACTAAAACTAAACAAAGTCTGACAAGGACACCAAAGAAATGTTCAAGATCCTGAAACGAGATATGCTGACACCTAACATCTGCAAGATGGTGGTGTCAGCGCCGAGGATTGCCAAGGCAGCCTTGCCCGGTCAGTTCCTCATTGTCCTTCCCGGAGAGGAAGGAGAACGGATTCCGCTCACGATCAGTGATTATGACCGTGAAGAAGGTACAGTGACGATCGTCACCCAGCTCGTAGGAGCTTCTTCCGCGGCCATAATAGCAAAAGAAGAAGGAGAATTCTTCCGCGATGTAGTCGGCCCGCTGGGCAACCCTTCTGCCTTCGTCCACATGGATGAAGAAGCATTGAAAGGACAGCGCTACATCTTCATCGCCGGCGGACTCGGGACAGCTCCCGTATACCCTCAGGCCAAGTGGCTCCATGACAGGGGCGTGGCCGTCGATGTGATAATCGGTGCCAGAACCAAGGACCTCCTCATCTACACTGAAGAACTCGGTTCCGCCTGCGACAATCTCTATCTCTGCACCGACGACGGAAGCGCAGGCTTCCACGGAGTCGGAACCGCCTGTCTTGAGAAACTCGTTTCTGAAGGCAAGGAATACACCCAGGCAGTTGCCATCGGTCCAATGATCATGATGAAGTTCGCCACCCTCACCTGCAAGAAACTCCAGATCCCGATCGACGTCAGCCTGAACATGCTTATGGTCGACGGCACAGGAATGTGCGGAGCCTGCAGGGTAACTGTTGCCGGCAAGACAAGGTTCGCCTGCGTGGACGGCCCCGAGTTCAACGGCTACGACGTTGATTTCGACGAGGCTATGCGCCGTCTCGGACAGTACAAGGCTGAAGAGGCCGAGGAAAAGGCTAAATACGTGAAGTGATATGGCAGAGAGAATTCCAAGGGTACCGGTAAGGGAGCAGGATCCCAAGGTACGTGCACATAATTTCGACGAGGTCTGCTACGGCTACAACCTCGAGGAAGCGATGACTGAGGCTTCCCGCTGCCTACACTGCAAGAATCCGCGCTGCGTGGGCGCCTGCCCTGTCAGCATCAAGATCCCTGAGTTCATCGCGAAGGTGAAGGAAGGAGACATCAACGGCGCTGCAGCCATCATAGCAGAGGACTCTTCGCTGCCTGCAGTCTGCGGGCGCGTGTGTCCGCAGGAGACGCAGTGCGAGGGCAGCTGCATTCTCGGAGTGAAGGGTGAGCCGGTGGCCATCGGCAAGCTCGAGCGCTTCGTCGCTGACCACACATCCGAGGGGGGAACACTACCCCCTTCAGGAGTCGGCTGCGCCGACCCCACCACCGGCTATGCCGGCGGTCCCCCCGCTTCCGTGCCGCGGGTGGCACGTCCTTCTGGGGGTAGTGTTCCTCCCTCGGGCTGCAAAGTGGCGATAATAGGTTCCGGACCGGCCGGACTCGCCTGCGCTTCCGACCTTGCGAAGTGGGGGTACGACGTCACCATATTCGAAGCCCTGCACAAGGCCGGCGGAGTCCTTGAATACGGCATTCCTGAATTCCGCCTTCCCAAAGAGAAGGTTCTCAAGCGTGAAATCGACGAGGTCAAGGCACTCGGTGTCAAGATCGAGACCGACGTGATCATCGGCAGGACAGTTACCATCGACAGCCTAATGGACGAAGAAGGTTTCGAGGCAGTCTTCGTGGGCACCGGAGCAGGACTTCCGAAGTTCATGGGCATCCCGGGAGAGAACCTCAACGGAGTCTTCTCAGCCAATGAGTTCCTGACCCGCAACAACCTTATGAAGGCCTTCAGGGACGACTACATGACCCCTATCCACGCAGGCAGGAAATGCTGTGTAGTGGGCGGTGGCAATGTCGCCATGGACGCGGCCAGGACAGCACTGAGGCTGGGAGCTGACACATCCATCGTCTACAGGCGCACGGAAGTCGAACTTCCGGCCAGGAAGGAAGAGGTCCATCACGCCAAGGAGGAAGGAATCGACTTCAAGATGCTGACCAATCCCGTCGAGATCATCGGAGACGAGAACGGCTGGGTGAAAGCCCTCAGGTGCATCAGGATGGAACTCGGCGAGCCGGACGAGAGCGGACGCCGCTCCCCTGTCCCTATTCCGGGATCTGAATTCGAAATACCGACCGAGACCGTCATCATGGCCCTTGGAACGGCTCCCAACCCGCTTATCGTCAATACCACGAAGGGACTCGAAGCTACCCGCCGCGGAGGCCTCGTTGCAGATGATGAAGGCCGCACCACCCGCGAAGGAATATTCGCAGGCGGAGATGCCGTGACAGGTGCCGCAACCGTTATCCTTGCCATGGGTGCCGGAAGGAAGGCAGCCAAGGCAATAGATGAATACCTAAAGTCTAAGTAATATGCTGATGCTCACATTCGCCGCGATAGCGCCGGCGTTGATCCTGCTTTGGTACGTTTACAACAAGGACACGCAGCCTGAGCCTACAAGACTTATATTCAAAGGCTTCTGTTTTGGTGGAATCTCTGCCCTGCTGTCGACCTTCATCTCCGGTCCACTGCTTAACATGGGATTCTACACCACCGAGCCTGCCACCTGGCAGGAAGCTGTGAAGATAGCATTCTTCGGTGCTGCCGTCCCGGAAGAGACTGCCAAGCTGCTGATGCTTTGGCTGCTGCTCCGAAACTGCCAGGAATTTGACGAGCGCTACGACGGAATAGTCTATGCGACCACCATCGGACTCGGATTCGCGGCCTTTGAGAATATAATGTACGTGATCAGTGCCGGAGCCAACTGGGTGGATGTAGCATTCACAAGAGCCCTGTTCGCTGTCCCCGGGCATTTCGCCTTCGCTGTCACCATGGGCTACTATTATTCACAGTACCATTTCCGTGGCAAGGACAGGGCCGGAGCAGGACTCAAGATGTGGCTGTACCCTGTCATCCTCCACGGGGTTTACGACACCCTCTGCTTCTTCAGTGAGTTGAATGAGGCGCTTTCTTTCGCAATCACCCTGGTCCTGATTGCCTTCTGTTTCTGGCTGTTCAAGAAGACACGCCAACGCATCCTCCAGGAAGCAGCCGAGAATGAGTATGTAGGTTCAGGAACAAGCATACGCTCAAACGGTTATGATATAAACCACGACTGGTCCGGCAGACCCGAAGACCAGGATAACATCCAATAAATGAAAAAGATCTCTTTTATCCTCGCTTTGCTGGCCTTCGCATTTCCCGTCCTGGGACAGGAGTATTATGAAGGAGAGAGTTGCACCAGCATCATGGTCGGCAGGCTTGCTTCGGCCGACGGTTCAGTCATTACTTCCCACACCTGCGACGGGCGCTACCGCACATGGGCCTACATGGAGCCTGCTGCAGATCATGAACCCGGGACCATGCATCAGGTCCTCAGGGGCACTATGCACACTTCTTTCCATGGAGACACCACACGAGTGAAAGTCATGGGAGAAATCCCGGAGGCGGCCCACACATATGCCTACCTCAACACAGCCTATCCCTGTCTGAACGAAAAGCAGCTTGCCATCGGCGAGACCACTTTCAGCGGCCCGAGGGTTCTGATCAATCCTGCCGGCTGGTTCACCATCGAAGAACTGGAAAGGGTTGCTCTCCAGAGGTGCGACAATGCCAGGGATGCCATAAAGCTGATGGGCTCTTTGGCAGAGAAATACGGCTATGGAGACAGCGGGGAGTGCCTTACGGTTGCAGACAAGATGGAGGTCTGGCAGTTCGAGATCGTCGGAGTCGGCAAGGACAAGATCGGCGCCGCATGGGTGGCCAAGCGGGTCCCTGACGACCATGTGGCCGTCTCCGCCAATATTCCCAGAATAGGCAGGATCGACAGGAAAGACAAGGACATGATGGCCTCCGACAATGTGGAGCAGGTTGCCAAGGACAACGGTCTTTGGGACGGGAAAGGCAAGTTCCTGTTCTGGAAAGCTTTCAATTCTGATCCGGAGAAGGGAAAGAACTTCAAGGAGAGGGAGTACTTCATCCTGAATCACTTCGCTCCTTCCTTGAAGCTCCGCTTCGATTCTGATGAACTGCCCTTCTCTGTCAAACCAGAAAAGAAGGTGGACATCCGTGAGGTCACAGCTCTCTTCCGTGAAACCTACGAGGGTACGGAATTCGACATGACCAGGAACTGGAAGCTTGCAAGACCCGCAGGAAGGGATCATGAGGCCGATACCGTGGTCAGCCCTGTCGCCAACCCCTGGCTCACCACTACCATGAGGAACACCCTCAACACAATAGCTCCCGGAACCATCGATTTCAAGAGGACCGTAGCAGTGGCCTGGTGCGCCTATTCGCATGTCACCCAGCTCCGTTCCTGGCTTCCTGATTCTGTCGGCGGAATCTGCTGGCTATCAGTCGACAATCCAGCCCAGAGCCCCAGGATCCCGGTCTTCTGCGGCACGACCATACTTCCAGAAGGCTTCTGGACCTGCGGACAGAACAGCTATGAAGAAAACAGCGCCCTTTGGAGTTTCAGGAGGGCCAACAAACTCGCCACTCTATCTTGGCAGGCTACCAAGGAAGGTTTCAACAAGGAAGTCATGAGACTTGAAGACCTCGCCTTCGAAGGACTGCCCTCAGGCGAAGCCTCCCCTGCAGTACTCAACTCCTACACCGCTTACATTTACAATGAAGCGGTGAAGTCCTGGAAAGCCCTGGAGAACAAGTACTGGATGCAGTTCGGTATGGGATTCTGACACCCCTAATAGACATGCACCGAGGTGGCGTGTGCTGAAGGAAGGTAGTTTATTCCCCACCAGCAGATCTGCAGGCAGATGAAAGCCAGCAGGAGGATCCACATTGCGGTCTGATGGTCCTTGGGTCTTGCAATCCTGAAATGGATGTAGAGCAGATAGGCCATCCAGGTGATGGCAGCCCAGGTCTCCTTGGGATCCCAACCCCAATAGGTTCCCCATGCCTCCTGTGCCCAGAGTGCTCCGAAGAGCATGCCGAAGGTGAGGAAAGCCATGCCTGTGGCAACCAGGTTGTCGGCGGTGGCCATGTCATCGGACGTCTCCTGTCCTTTCTTGAATATCAGGATGTACAGAGCCATGAGAGTAGCGGCTCCTAGCACACCATAAGAGAACATGTACACGATCACATGGGGAGCGAACCATGGACTCTGAAGTGCAGGCATAATGGCCTTTGAATGGATCTCCGGCTTCATGAGGTTCACAATGATGAAGACCAGGGCCATTATGGTGCTGAAAGAAAGGATCCACTTGTATTTCCAGCGGCTGTAGACTATCATGCCTGCCACTGCAAGGAAGAAGGAGTACCAGAGCCTTGTCTCCCCCATCGTACGGAGCGGGGGACGCTCGAGGGATATCCACATTGCAAGGATGAAGGCGAAGAACACTGCGATTCCAAGTCCGTAGATGGACATTGCTGCCGTCCTCTTGTTACCGGTCCATGCCAGGATGGAACCTACCGCCCAAAGAATCACCGATACTGCGGCGAACCATATGAAAGAATCCCAACTCATTTTGTTTCCTCCCTTTTAAAACCAACGATCATCATGAGGAAAGCTCCGGCAAGCATCATGAATATTCCTGCATAGACAAATGGAAGCCAGGGATCCTTGACAAGCTGAAGGATACTGACAGTACTTTCGGTACCGGCTTCTTCATCGTAACCGTACTGGTACATCTTCCATCCGTCGACCTCCATAGGTTTGTTGACCTCGATCACTCCGGGAATCTCCTTCCCGGACTTTGAGGTGACGACGACATCGGAGGCAAAGCGCTTGGGCATGCCGCTGGGATAGGTTTCCATGGTGAAATCGTTCAGACGTACTGACAGACCTGTCTGAACGGTTGTTCCATCCTCTCGGGAAGCGACCGTCTGGCTCCCACCTTCCTTGAGCATCATTTCAAGATCCTGTTTGTCAGCACTTCCTAAGGTCGCACAGACAAGGGTGATGAAAAGGCCGAGATGGTTCAGGACGGCGGGGATTTCCTTCCATGAACTGGACAGACGGCAGATGTGATTGACAGCCACCAGGCCTACGACTGCTGTCAACCAGACATAGCATAGCACGAAAGGCCAGAAGGTGACCATGTTGCCAAGCCAGCCCCTTTCAGGGATCTGGGCGGTAAGACCCATGATCATGGTCATCAGCAGGGTACATGCGATGGACGGAACTGCAGCGGCAGAGGAACCGAGCCAGGCAAAGAAAGTGACCTTGCCCTTCATGGCATAGGCCAAGAACAGAAATGCTATGAAAAGCACCAAAAGGACCAGGTTGACAGGTGAGGCCAAAAGGGACCACCTGACCGGTCCGACAAGGATTTGCAAAAGGAAACCGACCAACACAAGCACTCCTCCGAAGATGAAGCCTGATGACAGTTTCCAGGGTTTGGAGAATAAAGACATGTCTTTTCGTTGTATTTTAAGTTCGCACAAAGATAGGTAAAATGTGATTCTTTTTACTATTTTTGTACGGATGCTTAGAAGAATCGCAATAATTCCGACAATGATGGCGATGCTGACAGTCCTGTTCACCATGGCTGTCCCGCATCATCATCACCAGGCCATGATCTGCCTGGTGCACGAAGTCTGTGTCCTGGACGGATGCTGCGATGACGAGCACACCATGCATTCCGACCCCAACCAGGAAGAAGAAGAGAATCATTGCGTCTCTCACGAGAAGTATGTCCCTTCGGATGACGTCAGGATTGATTTCTTCGCCATGACCGTTCCTGTCATCAGGATTCCCGTGGCCTACAAAACTATTTCTTTCTCCAGCTTGCATTCCCAGACTTATCTGGCAGCATCGTCTTCCCCACCTATCCTAGCGTGGCGGATAAATTGTTGATCATCATTTGATTACCTATCAGTACTCCCTTTGGGAAGAGGGGGTATTATTGACGTATTCAATTGATAACCAACAATTCATATGACACGAAACCTTTTCATTATAATGGCAGTCTGCACCATCCTGAATGGATGCGGGCAGCATAATCATGGGCATGAGCACGAACATGAAGGCGAACACGAAAGCGAGGAGCATGTTCACGACGGCGCGGTAAAGATAAGCCCGGAACGCCAGGCAGCTCTCGGTATAATAACTGACACTGTGGCCAGGACAGAATTCAGCGAGGTCATCCGTACCAGCGGACAGATCGCTTCTTCAACCGGCGACGAAATGACAGTCGTAGCCAAGAGCGAAGGTATTGTGAACATGGCCGGATTGAGTGAAGGATCACCTGTCGGAAAAGGAGGCCGGATAGCCTCCATTTCATCCAGGGACATCGGTTCCGGAGACAGGCTCGCAAAGGCAAGGATCACTTATGAAACCGCCAAGAAGGAATACGAACGTGACCTGCAGCTCAGCAAGGACAATATTGTCAGCGAGAGTCACCTGGACCAGAGCAGATTGGAATACGAGTACGCCAAGGCAGAATACGAGGCACTCACGGCCGGTTCCGGGGCTTCAGGATCGATCGTGGTCACCTCCCCTCTCTCCGGTTTCATAAAGAGCCTGAATGTAAGGAGCGGAGACTTTGTCGAAACCGGGGCTCCGATAGCTACGGTCAGCCAGAACAGGAGACTGAAGCTTAGGGCGGACCTCTCAGAGAAGTATTTCGGGAAGCTCGGCCAGATACGCGATGCAAACTTCGTAACATCCTACAGTGACAAGGTCTACAGCCTCAAGGATCTTGGAGGACGCCTTACCAGCTATGGAAGGGCATCCGACGGAGATTTCTTCATCCCCGTGACCTTCGAGTTCGACAACAAGGGAGACTTTGTCCCAGGATCCTACGTCGAAGTCTTCCTCCAGTCTTCCGGATCCGAGCCCTGCATCACTGTTCCAGTCAAAGCGGTGGTCGAAGACCAGGGAGTGAACTATGTGTTCGTCAAGGATGACGACGGCGATTTCTTACGTCGCGAAGTTGCCCTGGGAACATCTGACGGGATCAGGATTCCTGTCCTCAGGGGACTTGAAGAAGGAGAGACAATCGTCGTGGAAGGCGCGGTACATGTGAAACTTGCCGGAGTCGCGTCTGTTCCTGCCGGTCACACCCATAATCATTAGGCCATGGAACAGATCCAGCATGAAAATGGTCTCCTGAACGGGATCATACGTTTCTCGCTTAACAACAGGGTGGCTGTACTGGTGATCGCCTTCATTTGCCTTGTCGCGGGAATATATTCAACGATCCACACTGAAGTGGATGTTTTCCCTGACCTCAACGCCCCGACGGTAGTTGTAATGACGGAAGCGGAAGGAATGGCCCCGGAAGAGGTCGAAAGGCTGGTAACCTTCCCTATCGAGACAGCCATCAACGGAGCGACCAACGTCCGCCGGGTACGTTCATCATCCAGTACCGGTTTTTCCATAGTGAACGTGGAATTCGACTGGGGTACCGACATCTACAGGGCACGCCAGATCGTGAGCGAGAAGATCGCAATGGTCGGCGACGAATTCCCCGGGAATGTGGGCAGGCCGACCCTCGGCCCACAGGCATCAATCCTCGGTGAACTGATGATAATAGGCCTTACTGCAGATACCACCTCTATGGAGGATCTCAGGACACTGGCGGACTGGACGATCAGGCCGAGACTCCTCTCGACCGGGGGTGTCGCCCAGGTAGCAGTCACCGGAGGGGACATCAAGGAATACCAGATCCTCATGGATCCGGGACGTATGCGCCATTACGGGGTGACCATGGACGAGGTCATCTATGCCGTCAAAGGCATGAACCAGAATGCCGCCGGAGGTACTTTGTATGAATATGGCAACGAATACATAGTCCGAGGGGTTCTTTCTACCTCTGATATAGAAGAGATGAAGAAGGCCGTCGTCAAAACCTCGAAAAACGGAAGTCCGGTCACCTTGGAAGCGATAGCAGACGTGAAGATAGGCCCGAAGACTCCCGTCCTCGGACTTGCCTCGAACGATGGCAGGCAGGCCGTCATCCTGACCGTCACGAAGCAGCCTGCGACCAACAGCCTGGAACTCACTAGAAACCTTGACAAGGCCCTTGATGACATCAGCACAAGGCTTCCTTCGGACGTCAAGGTCAATTCGGAGATCTTCCGGCAGTCCCGCTTCATCGATGGGTCGATCAACAATGTCAAGAAGTCTCTCGTCGAGGGTGGTATCTTCGTAGTCCTGGTCCTGTTCATATTCCTTATGAACTGGAGGACCACCCTGATTTCACTGGTCTCGATCCCGCTTTCGATTGTGATCACCCTCCTTGCCATGAGGTTCCTGGGACTTACCATCAACACCATGAGCCTCGGAGGAATAGCTATCGCAATCGGTTCTCTTGTGGATGATTCCATAGTCGATGTGGAGAATGTCTTCAAGCGTCTACGGCAGTCCCGTGGAAGGAGCGTCCTCCAAGTGGTCTACGAAGCTTCGAAGGAGGTCAGGATGCCGATGCTCAATTCGACCTTGATCATCATCGCGAGTTTCCTGCCGTTGTTCTTTCTGTCAGGCATGGAAGGGCGCATGCTGAAGCCCCTCGGCATTACCTTCATCATCTCCCTGGTCACATCCACCCTGGTTGCACTCACCGTAACTCCTGTCCTGAGTTCCTATCTTTTGGCACATGAAGCTACTGGAAATGCCGTTCGTGACGAGAAAGAGGCGCCGGTGGCGTCCTGGCTTAAGAAGCACTATGCCAAGGCGCTGGACTGGGCACTTAGGCACCGGAAGGCCGTCATAGGCACATTCGCCTGCCTGCTGGTCGCAGCGCTGGTCATGTTCTTCTCCCTCGGCCGAAGTTTCCTCCCGGCTTTCAACGAAGGGTCTTTCACCATCGCCATGAGCTCGGTTCCAGGAATATCACTTGAAGAATCCGACAAGCTCGGGCTCCAGGCTGAGGAGATCCTCATGAGTATCCCGGAGATAATTACAGTCGGCCGTAAAACCGGCCGTGCAGAACTCGATGAACATGCGTTCGGAGTGAACTGTTCTGAGTTCGAGTGTCCCTTTGAACTAAAGGGAAGAAGCAAGCATGCACTCACTGAAGAAGTACGCGAAAAACTCTCGGTTCTACCTGGAGTGAATATTGAAATAGGTGGCCCTATCTCACACAGGATAGATGCAATGCTGTCAGGAACACAGTCGAATATTGCCATCAAGGTCTTCGGGACGGATCTAAACAAGATGCACTCAATCGGCCAGGAGATCAAGGCTGCCATTTCCGAAGTAGAAGGTATTGCGGACATCAATGTCGAGCAGCAGGTCGAGAGGCCGGAGCTCAACATAATCCCGAAAAGGGAGATGCTTTCACGCTATGGAATCACGATACCGGAGTTTGCCGAATTCGTGAAGGTTATGCTCGAAGGAGAGAGGGTCTCCACCGTCTACGAAGGCAACCGCTCCTTCGACCTTACCCTCAAAGTCAAGGACGACGCCCGTTCCACGATGGAAAGGATCCAGGATCTCATGCTGGACACTCCTTCGGGAGCCAAGGTTCCGCTCAGCTATGTGGCTGACGTGGTCTCTTCTGCCGGTCCCAACACCATCAACCGAGAGAACCTGAGCCGCAAGCTCGTTGTTTCCTGCAATGCCACGGGCGGAGAACTGGCAAAGGCAGTAGCCTCGATAAAGGAAGAGATCGATGAGCACGTCACCCTGCCTGAAGGGTACAGGGTTGAATTCGGAGGACAGTTCGAGAGCGAGGAAAGGGCATCGAGGACAATAGCGCTCGTGAGCATATTAAGCATATTCATAATCTTCATGCTGCTTTTCGGAGAGTTCAAGAATGCAGGTCAGAGCTTCATCGTGCTTCTGAACCTGCCTCTGGCTCTCATCGGAGGCGTTGTAACCATCTTCTTCACCGGAGGGGTCATGAGTATCCCTTCCATCATCGGTTTCATTTCCCTTTTCGGGATAGCCACGAGAAACGGCATGCTCTTGATCGACCGCTACAATGTCCTTGCTTCACAGGGTTACTCCCCTGTCGAGACAGTCATGACCGGTTCCCTCGACAGGCTCAATCCAATCATTATGACTGCGGTAACCTCAGCCTTAGCCCTCCTGCCGCTGGCACTTGGAGGAAGCCTGCCTGGCAACGAGATACAGTCGCCAATGGCAAAAGTCATCCTCGGCGGCCTCCTCTCCTCCACACTCTTGAATGGTTTCGTCATCCCCGTCATGTTCCTTATCACTAGAAAGAAATGATCATGATGACAGACATTTGCCTCCGCGGACGGTTCGCTTCGCTCACCCCTCCCACTTGCTTTGCAAGCGGGCCCCTCCCTCTCTTTGGCCGAGGGCGGCCATGTCCGCTTTGTCAAATGTCTGTCATCGAATAATAATCATACCTTAATTATTATGAAACATATTTTACTAATAGTAATAGCAGTACAAGCATCTATCTATAGTTTTGGTCAAAGTACGGTGAAGAACGTGTTAAGGGAGATTGAGAAGAACAATCCTGGGCTGAAGGCTGCTGCAGCAGAGGTAGAAGCGGAGCGACTTGCCGGGAAGGCCGAGACAATCCTTGCCAATCCCGAGGTCGAATTCAACTATCTCTGGGGAGCTGAAAACTTAGGAGGCCGCCATGACCTGAGGGTCAGCCAGGCTTTCGACATCCCGACGCTCACCGGAATGAAAGCCGGCAAGGCTGAAAGAATAGGAGAACTCGCCTCACTCAAGTACAAGACTGAACGCCAGGCAGTACTCCTGGAGGCAAAACAGGCCTGCATAGACCTCATCTACTGCAATACCATCCTGTCTGAACTCAAAACCCATCTGACGCAATCAAACACCCTGGTAAGTTCCTATGAGAAGAGGATGAAGGCAGGAGAGTCGACCGTGCTGGACCTGAACAAGGCCAGGATCCACCTTACAGCAGTTCAAGGAGAGGCCAACAGGACGGAAGTTGAAAGGCAGACCCTCATGACGACCCTGCGTTCATTCAACGGAGGAAAGGAGATTGATTTCGAAGCCCTCTCCTATGACCTTGAGGATTCCATCCCGGGAGATTTCGAGACTTGGTTTGACGATGCCTCCCAGAGAAGTCCGCTGCTCGCCTATGTCAGAAAGCAAGTTGAGCTTGAGGACCGGCAGCTCGCGATAGACAAGGCTTCCCGCCTTCCGGAGCTGGCGGTCGGCTACATGAGCGAAATCAGGACCCAGGAGAAGTTCCGCGGAGTGACTGTCGGGGTCAATATCCCTCTGTGGAGCGCGGGGAACAAGATCCGTCAGTCACGGGCAAGATTGACTGCAGCCAAGGAAAGACGGAATGCCGCTGAACAGGAGTTCCTCTTCGACCTGAGGAACCAGTATGCGAAGGCATATTCGATGAAAGAGAACTCCGAGATGATGCGGATATCCCTGAAAGACACGGACAGCCGTGAATTCCTCCTGTCCGCCCTTTCCAAGGGAGAAATCTCGATGATAGACTACCTGGTTGAAATCGACCTGTATTACGAAGCCCTGGAATCCACCCTCGAAGCCGAGCGTGACTACCGTCACGCCCTGGCCTCACTCACAGCCTACAGTTTGTAAGGGCCTGTCAGGATATCATATTCCACGGCGGAGCGCTTCTGCAGTCAGGGCGGCAACGCTATGCACATCAAATTTTGAGTAAATACGTTTCCGGTACCAGAGAACCGTGTTGGTGCCGAGGTGGATTTCATCGGCTATTTCCTTGGTGCTCTTTCCTTCTACAAGGAGGTGAACAATCCTGAGTTCACGGTCAGTAAGGACGATTTCGTCTTCCCTGCCGCTGCCGGGCCTTAATTCCTTGACAGTCTCATCCAAGGCCTCTTCAGCCGCCGACAGTTCTTCGGAAGTCCGCTTGAACCGCCTCAAGATGAGAAGGATCACTCCGACCAGCAGGAGAAGGATTATCGAACCCGACGCAAGGAGGCGGGTGTTGCGGTATAGAAGCCTGTAGCTATCCTTCATGGCTTCCAAGGTGTCAGCCCTGTTGTTCACCTCTTCCCTCGGATGATTCCCAAAATATTCATAGGCATCCGCCAGGTATTTCAACGCCTTGGCGACCTTTCCGGTTTCCTTGTAGTAGCGGCCAATCCCGTACATAGCCCGGGCGATGATCAGGGAATCACCGGACTGACGGGCGAGGTCAAGGGCCCTTTCATATTCAGGCCCCGCGGACTTGAAGTCGCCGTAGTCTGAATATACCTCCGCGATGTTGCAGTGAAGGGTCGAGCAATCCTCCAGCCATCCCCACTTCTCGAACAACTCCCCTGCCTTGCCGTAGTAATAGACGAATTGTTCCACAGAGTCCTGGGCTGCGTAGAAGTTGCCGAGAGTTCCCCAGAGCCTGGACTGCATGGCCTCTATCTCATGTGGATCTGTTTCTATTCCATTTGCGACAATCTCTGACAGGACATCTCCTGCCCTGCCGTAGTAAACCCTTGCACTATCGTATTCTTCCTTGGCCCAGAAACACTGGCCGATCAGGATGGACATATCGAAGATTGTGTTCTGTCCACCAAGGTCTTCAGCAACTGCGATGGCCTGGTGAGCATAATATGTACACTTCGGACCGTCCAGATTGAGATATCCCCAGGCAAGCTGGCGGCAAGCCTGGGAATATTCTATTTTTTCATCACGAGAAGCAGAAGCCAGCTTCCCGGGAGTGAAACGTGAAGTGATCCTTTCGAGCGAGTCCAGATTATGCCCGCGATGATCCCCGTAACCTGCCGCCGAAACGGGCAACAGGACCGCGAGGATTAAGAATAACTTCTTCATAATTGCAAAATTAGCAATTATTCTGAAAGGGCTATTTCTTTATGAACTCAACCCTGCGGTTCTTTGCCCGGCCTTCTTCGGTTCCATTGTCGGCCACAGGCTCATGGGATCCCTTGCCCACAGCCTTTAGATTGAAGCCGTCAACTCCCAGGCCCTCGAGTGCCTTGACGATAGCCTCGGCACGCTGCTGGCTGAGAGGGTCGTTGATCTTGTCGGAGCCCTGGTTGTCGGTGTGTCCCTGCACCTCGAAGCGGGCTGTGGGATTGTTCTTCATGTACTGGGCTACCCGCATGATCTCGATCATCGACTCCTGCTTCAGCGTTGCCTTCCCCGTGTCGAAGAGGATGTTGTTCGTCACGAACTTACCCGTCTCGGCTATGGCCTTCTCGACGGCAGAAACCTCAGATGCGGAAGGGGCCGACTTCACTTCTTCAGAGAGGTACGTAGCCTGTCTCTCATACAGGTCCTTGGCACCGGCGGCGAGTACGACATTGGTGATGCCCTTGTACTTATAGTTGCCACCGCACCAAATCAATAAACGCTCAGGAGCTTTTGCATTCGGCAGATTGATGACACGGTTACCATTTATGTAGTATTTGAACGCACGTTGGTTAAAAGACACTGCAAAGTGATTCCACTGGCCGATCTTGACGAACTTTTTAATTTGATTCCATTCGAAACCGCCATTTGCTTCGCCGTTGGCCCCATTGGCTTTCTCGAACCTATAGCTTCCATAGGCATCAGGATTATCCGACCTGTAGGTAAAGCTGACACTGCCTGCCCGGTCATTCCAGGATCCTTGTTTCATGAAAATCACTTCAAGTTCAGAACCGCCGAATTCTCCGCCCTTGCTGCAGAACATATCCCACTCGAGTGTAAACACGTCAGGCAGATATGATTCCATATTCGTCATCAATGGAGCCACAAAGTTGTAATCATCAGTAAAGCTCAGATACTTCTTGCCGTCGATGGAAGCGACTTCAGCTCCGCCCTCATTGAGATCCCACTTGGAGGGGAATTCTCCCATTTGCTCACCATCGAAACTATCTACGAAGAGGATCTCGCCTCCGCGGACGAAGTCGTTCTTCTGGTTCTGAGCATCAGCGTTCGCGATTTCGTCGCCGCTGACCGCTCCTTCACCGGCATTCTTTCCGGAATTGTCTTTGTCCTTCTTCTTTCCGTCGAGTGCGTCGTTGATTCCTTTCTCGATCTTGTTGCCGATGTTGTTCTCGACCGCGTTCTTGGCGCGTTCCTTCAGGCGGGACAATGTACCTTGAGCCGACGCCAAGCCACTGGCAAGGACGAGGGCAGACACGAGGATAGCTATCTTTTTCATACTATTCAGTTTTAGGCAAAGAAAGGGCATATCCCGGTCAAAAACACCACACGTTTATGTGGTTTGCCCTACTGTGTGATCTGGTTACCGGTGTAGAGCTCGTAGTACTTGCCTTTGAGGTCGAGGAGTTCGTCATGCCTGCCACGCTCGATGATCCGGCCATGGTCCAGCACCATGATGTAGTTGGCGTTCTGGACAGTCGAGAGCCTGTGGGCGATCACGAAAGTCGTGCGGCCCTTCATAAGGGAATCCATGCCTTTCTGGATCAGTTTCTCGGTCCTGGTGTCAATCGATGAGGTTGCCTCATCCAGTATCAGTACAGGAGGATTGGCAACTGCCGCCCGTGCAATAGCCAGAAGCTGGCGCTCTCCTTGGGACAGGTTTCCTCCGTCGGCCGCCAGGACGGTGTCATAGCCTTGGGGCAGACGGCGGATGAAAGAGTCGGCATAAACCAGCCTGGCTGCCTCCTTGCACTCTTCATCTGTCGCATCGAGGCGTCCGTAGCGGATGTTGTCAAGCACGGAAGCGGAGAAGAGATGAGTCTCCTGAAGGACCATACCGAGGCTTCGTCTCAAGGAGTCCTTTTCGATGGTTCGAACATCAAAGCCATCGTAGGTGATGGTTCCTTCCTGGATTTCGTAGAAACGGTTGATCAGGTTGGTGATCGTGGTCTTGCCGGCACCGGTGCCTCCGACGAAGGCGATTTTCTGTCCGGGGTAGGCAGTCAGGCTGATGTCGAACAGTACTTGCTTCCCTTCAACATAGCCGAAATCCACATCCTGGAGGCTGACCTGGCCACGGAGAGGCACAAGCCTCTCCGAGGCTTCATAGCCATCCACCCCCCTGCACCCCCGAGGGGGACTGAGGGGCGTTCCCCTCAGACTCCCTGAGTCGCTTGGCTCCGAAGGCACTATATATGGCGAGGACCAAGCCCATGAGCCGGTACGCTTTTCGCTAACTTCAACATCACCAGACTCGGAAACACTTGTGTTAACAAGTGTAACATTTCCGTTATCGACCTCTTTGGGCTCATCGAGCAGTCCATAGACACGGTCTGTACCGGCAGAAGCCATGGCAATCGAGTTGATCTCATTGGAGATGCTCGAGATTGGCCTGGTGAAATTCTTCTGCAACGAAAGGAAGGCAACGAGAGTTCCCAATGTCAGGGTCGCACCGCCGATTCCGCAAAGGTACCAGGCTGTGAAACCGCCGAGGGCGATCGTTGCACCGACCACAGCAGTAAGGACGTAACCAAGATTGCCGATGTTGCCGTTGATAGGCATCACCATGCTTCCTACCTTGTTGGCATTGTAGGCACTGGAGCGGAGTTGCTCGTTCAGGACGGTGAAATCCTCCACAGCCTTTTTCTCATGGCAGTAGACCTTCACCACCCTCTGGCCGGAAACCATTTCTTCGATAAAACCGTTGACCTTGCCCAGGTTCTTCTGCCTTTCCACGAAATAGCCTTTCGAGATTTTTCCCAAGGCTGTAGTTACTCTCACAGTTAGGACTGCCATGAGGATTGACACAAGGGTCAGCGGAACTGACAGGACTATCATGGAGACAAAGGTAGAGATCAGGGTAATAAGCGACTGGAAGAGATTTGGAAGGGTACTTCCTATTACCTGGCGCAGGGTGTCAACGTCATTCGTGTAGACCGACATTATGTCTCCGTGGGAATTCGAGTCGAAATACGAAAGAGGAAGGTCCTCCATGTGGGAGAACAGGTTCTCCCTCAATCGAAGCATCGTCCCCTGCCCGACGAAGATCATGATCAGGTGGTAGGAATATGAAGCCACGACTCCGACGAGCAGCACTGCTCCCAACTTGAACAGGGCGACAGCCAGAGGAGAATAATCCGGCGCCGCCATGGAAAGCATAGGGGTGATGTAATCGTCGATCAGGGTCTTGGTGAAGAGCGAAGAAGCCAGGGTAGCCAGGGCTGAAACCACGATGCACACCAGGACTATTCCTATCCTTATCTTATAATTCTTGAATATGAAACTGAAAAGGCGCCAAACGGTAGAACCCTTGCCGAGACTCGACTTGAGTTCTTCCCTTGACATGTGAGGTTCGCGGACTCCACCGCGGGGCCTGCCGCCCATTCTCTGCTGCGCGCTCATGCTGCCACCTCCTTTTTGTCAAAATCGGCTTCGGCGCCCGAAGTCTGCATCTCATAGATGTCCTTATAGATAGAGCATGACTCAAGGAGGTTCTCGTGCGAATCAAAAGCCACGACCTTTCCGTCATCCATTACGATTATCCTGTCAGCATCCTTGATGCTGAGGATCCTCTGGGAGATGATAATCTTCGTCAGGCCTTCGACACGGGAAGATATCGCCTGCCTGATGTGAGAGTCTGTGGCCGTGTCGACAGCTGAAGTGGAATCATCCAGGATCAGCACCTTGGGTTTCTTCAATAGAGCCCTGGCTATGCAGATCCTCTGGCGCTGACCACCGGAAACATTGGTTCCGCCCTGCTCAATATAGGTGTTGTACCCATCAGGCATCTGCTCGATGAATTCATCGGCGCATGCCTGGCGACAGGCCTCGATACATTCCTCATCTGTGGCATCTTCCCGCCCCCACCTCAGGTTTTCCAGTATGGTTCCTGAAAACAGTGTGCTCTTCTGAAGTACCATGGCAACCTGTCCACGCAAAGCTTCCATACCATACTTGCGAACATCGATACCACCTACTTTGACCGTTCCCTCGGAAGCGTCGTAAAGACGTGGGATCAGGAAAACAAGGCTGGACTTACCGCTTCCAGTACCTCCTATCAGACCAATAGTTTCACCTGAATTTATATGAATATTAACACCTTCCAAAGCATAATCTCCACCTTTACTATAAGCGAAGGAGACATTCTCGAAATCGATGCTTCCATCTTTCACTACTTTCAGAGGTTCATCAGGATCGAACATATCAGGTTCTTCGTCGATCACATCGGCTATCCTCTTGCCGCTAGCTGCGCTCTGGGTCAACTGCACGAAGATCATGGACAGCATCATGAGAGATGACATAACTGTCATGATATACGTAAAGAGAGAAGTCAATTGGCCGGTCGTAAGTGAGCCTCCTACAATAAAATGAGCTCCGAACCACGAGAGCGATATGATACTCCCGTACACTACCAGGTTCATCACGGGATGGTTCAGTGCCATAAGGCTTTCAGCCTTGACGTTAAGGTTGTAGAGTGAGAGAGCGGCCTTATCGAACTTGCTCAATTCATGCTCCTCGCGTACAAAGGCCTTGACCACCCTGATACCTGAGACATTCTCCTGGATGACACCGTTGAGCTTGTCGTACTTCTCGAAGATCTGCACGAAAAGCCTGGCTGCCCTGCGGATCAGGAAAAACAGGCATGCACTCAAGATGAGCATGGCGATCAGGAAGACCAGGCTAAGTTTAGGATTGATGAAGAAGCACATGAAAAGGCTGAATATCAAGTTCAGCGGAGCCCTGAAGCTGATTCTCAGGAGCATCTGGAACGCTCCCTGGATGTTGCTTACATCAGTCGTCATCCTCGTGACAAGGCCGGCTGTAGAGTACTTGTCTATGTCCGAGAAGGAGAACCTCTGGATGTTCCTGTACATGGCCTCGCGAAGGTTGGCGGCAAGGCCGGTTGATGAATATGCTCCGAAGCGGGCCGACAGAATGCCGAAAAGCGTACTGAAAAAGGCCATCAAGAGCATAATGCCTCCATACCGGAAGACTTCTGACATGTTTCCGGCGTTGATACCTTTATCGATGAGCGAAGCTGTCACATACGGAATCAGCACGCCCATGATGACCTCGGCTGTTGTCCAGACCGGGGTCAGCAGGGCTGCTGTCTTGTACTGCTTGACCTGCTTGAGAAGGGTCCTAACCATTGGTTGCAATGCATTCTATCTCGACAAGAGCCCCCTTGGGAAGGGTCTTGACGGCAAAGGCGCAACGGGCCGGATAAGGGACTGAGAAAAACTCCGAGTAGACCCCGTTCATTGCACCGAAATCACCCATGTCAGCAAGGAAGACGGTGGTCTTCACGACCCTGTCGAGGCCGGATCCTGCCTCTTCCAGGATAGCCTTGAGATTTGACAGGGACTGCCTGGTCTGGGCCTCCACTCCCCCTTCGGGAAAACTGCCGGTGGCAGGATCGATAGGAAGCTGACCTGATACGAATATGAATCCGCCGTGCTCGATGGCCTGGCTATACGGCCCTATGGCGGCCGGTGCATTAGGTGTAATGATCTGTTTCATCGTCTCTTTAAGTTGTTCTGTACAAATTTACAGATTTTTTAAATAATGCTTAATTTTGTGTACATCAAAACTCCACTCATGAAATCACTGCTTCCTGCAATCCTCTCCTTTACCCTTGCGTTGGCATATTCAAGTCCATCCCTCGCTCAGAACGTCGGCAGTACGCTGCATGAAGGTTTCCAAGCCCCACCCAAGGAAGCCAGGCCAAGGGTCTGGTGGCATTGGATGAACGGGAACATCACCAAGGATGGGATCCGCAAGGACCTGCTCTGGATGAAGGAAGCCGGCATCGTGGGCTACCACAATTTCGATGCAGGATTGGAGACCCCACAGATCGTAGATAAACGGATTCCCTACATGAGTCCGGAATGGAAGGAATGCTTCAACTATGCCCTTGACCTTTCCGACAGCCTGGAAATGGAGGTCACGATTGCGGCCTCTCCTGGCTGGAGCGAAACCGGTGGTCCCTGGGTGATAGAAGAGAATGCGATGAAAAAACTGGTCTGGAGACAGGTTGATGTGACGGTACCGTCCATTCGACAGTCCAAGAGACCGACAGAAATACTCCTTCCGGAAGGCTTTAATGTGACAGGAAAGTTCCAAGACCTGCCGATGGCCCCCAAAGGGCTGGAATCAAAATTCAGCAGCCTCCGTTTCTACAAGGACATCGCTGTCGTAGCCGTCCGGCTAAGTGACAGGGATCTGGATCTGGCTGCACTGGAGCCGGTAGTGACGACTAGCGGTACCGTGGAGTCTCTTCCCGGCAGTGAAATGTTACGCCGGCTCAACTCGGACACTGTTGGCGATTTCATCAACGTCAAGCCGAAGGATGGCTGGAGCTGGGTGCAGTACGCCTTCAATGAGCCCCAGACGGTCAGGTCCGTCATAGTCACAGAAAAGAAGGTCAATGGGACGGAGACTGCCTTGACCAGGGAACTACAGTGCAGCGATGACGGAATAAACTTCCGTACCATTTCCAAACTCGAATACCAGGCTACCCAGCAGAAAACATATTCATTCTCTCCCGTTACGGCAAGATATTTCCGGATAAGGTTCCAAGATACCGAGGAAGGTCAGGAAAGCCCCTTCGGCGTCTCACAGTTCATCCTTTCCACTGTCACGAGGATACAGGATGCCGGTGACAAGGCCGGGAACATGTTCTACCGCCTTCTCCAACAGGAGACCACGCCGGAGACTGATGTGGCGGCAAGGCTGGAAGATGTGATAGACCTGACAGACAGATTCAAGGGCGGTGTCCTGAACTGGGACGTACCTGAGGGCCGATGGAGGATATTCAGGTTCGGCTACAGCCTGACTGGGAAGACCAATCATCCCGCCAGTCCTGAAGCCACGGGACTTGAAGTCGACAAACTTGATCCGAAGGCCGTAAGGGACTACCTAGAGGCATACCTTGCAACTTACAGCGAAGCCAGCGGAGGCCGGCTCGGAGGGAAAGGCATCCAGTACCTGCTGACCGACAGCTACGAAGCCGGATCACAGACTTGGACAGGACGCATGTTCGAGGAGTTCCGTAAGAGGAAGGGTTATGACCTCCACAGGTGGCTTCCTGCGCTGACAGGAATGATCCTGGACAATACTGCAGCGACCGAACGTTTCCTCTTCGACTGGAGAAGGACGATCGGGGATATGATGAGTGAATACCATTACGACCTACAGAACGAGGTGCTGAAGCCCTACGGGATGAAGCTCTATACAGAAAGTCACGAATCATGGAGATCGAACCTCACCGACGGAATGGACTGCAAGAGATATGCGGAAGTGCCGATGTCTGCCTTCTGGATGCAGTACAATCAGGGACAGACTTTCAACAGCAGGTTCGAGGCTGACATCCGCGAATCGGCATCCGTTGCCCATATCTATGGCCAGAACATAGCGGCTGCTGAGTCTTTCACCTCCCACGGCTCGCGGGACGGTGCCTGGGTCTTCTCCCCTGCCGTACTTAAGCCCACGGCTGACGCAGCCATGGCTTCCGGGCTCAACCGCTTCGTGATCCACACTTCAGTCCATCAGCCTGTGGACGACAAGGTCCCTGGTCTCGGACTCGGCCCCTACGGCCAGTGGTTCAACAGGCACCAGACATGGGCTGACAAGGCAAGGACTTGGACGGACTACCTTTCCAGGAGCTGCTACCTCCTCCAGCAAGGCCGGTTCGTGGCAGACGTCGCTTATTACTACGGGGAAGACAATAATGCTACCGGCCTCTTCATGTACAGTTCGCCTGAGGTCCCAGCTGGCTACAACTATGACTTTTTCAGCCCGTCCGTACTGCTTGACCTAGCCAAGGCCGATGATGGTTTGATAACGGTTCCATCAGGGATGCGCTACAGAGTCCTGATGCTTGACCCCAATGTAAGGTACATGTCAATCAATGTTCTAAGGAAGCTCAAAGAACTCTCTGACGCAGGGATAGTGATATGCGGGTCAAAGCCGGAGATCATGGCAGGAAATTCCGGCACACAGGAGGAATTCGACACACTGGTCAGGAGTATCTGGGGAAGCGGCAGGAAGAATGTCACCTGCGGAGTGCCTGCAGCAAAGGTGCTTGCCGGCCAGGGCATAATGCCTGACTTTGAATATTCTGGAGCGGAAGGCATCAAGTTCGTTCACCGAGAGCTTGAAGACGGAGATATCTACTGGATTGCCAACCTGAAGGACGAGGCTGCCAGGATCGAGGCCAAGTTCAGGGTCTGGGGCAAGAAACCTGTCATCTGGCATGCCGAGGACGGTTCTGAGGAGCCCGCAGGGTTCAGGATTGAAGAAGGCCGGACCTCTTTAAGCCTTGATTTGGACCGCTGCCAAAGCGTGTTCGTAATGTTCACGGAAGACACTTCTGATGGGAGCCTGGCACTTCCCGTCAATGAACCGGAAACGATCGCAATCCTCGAAGGCCCATGGGAAGTATCATTCCAGGAAGGTCGAGGTGCTCCCGGAACGGCAGTTGTCGAAGAACTGAAATCGCTCTCACTCAGTAATGATCCCGGAATCAAGTATTTCTCCGGCAAGGCAACATATTCAAAATCATTCTCCATCAGGAAGAAGGATATCAGGAAGGGAAGGATGTTCCTGGACCTCGGCGAGGTGAAGGATATCGCCAGCGTAAGGGTGAACGGTACCCAGATGGGGACAGTTTTCACCCATCCCTTCAAGGTTGAGATCACCGGAGCCCTACGCAGAGGCCGCAACGAGGTAGAAATAGAAGTCACCAACGTCTGGCATAACCGGATCGTTGGTGACATGCAGCCTGGGGTAAGGGAAAAGATTACCTACACCCCCATTGATTTCTTCACAGCCGAAGAGCCCCTGCTTCCTTCAGGTCTCCTCGGTCCGGTAAGGATTGTCAGCCTGCAGTAAATGGCTTAAGGTCCCTGACGGCATCCTGGACAGTCATCCTCCGGCCACCGTTGTCAAGATCGATTAGCACATAATGGTCGTTTCCCATGCCCAGTTCTTTCATGTAGGAGAGCTGCCTCAGTCCATGTCGTGACTCGATGCGCTCGACCATGGCGTGATGCTCCTCTTCCTTCATGGCATAGATGATGTCGATGCAGGCCTGGTCCACTGAAAGGATGTCCGTAGAGGACAGGATTCCGACATCTGGAGTAACAACCGGTTCGGCCTCGATTCCCTCACAGTCGCAAGACACTGACATGTTCCTCATCACATTGACATAGGTCACATGCTTTCCGAAATGGTCGATCGTAGCCTTGGTGGATTCGGTCATCCTCTCCATGAACTCCTCCTTGGCGATGTCCCACTGGTCAGGTTGGCCCGGAGTAGTGTGGATCCATGCCTTTCCTATACGCCCGTCAGCACAGCCGATGCCGATGTTCTTGTTGCTGCCGCCGAATCCTCCCTGGGTGTGTCCCTTGAAATGTGTCAGGGCCACCATCGAATCATAATTGAGGATATGTCCTCCGACAGACATCCTGTCGAACCATTTTCCTCCAACGACGGGAAGTTCAGCAGTACCCTCTTCATCGAGGATGTCCACAGGACAGAAGTCCCAGCCGTTGACCTTCAGGGTCTCACGATGCTGCTGGGTGGTGTAGCGGTCACCGTCGTAATAGGTGTTCGTCTCAATGATCCTGCCTTCGGGAATGCATCTTCCCATCAGGGCCTTGATCCACTCCCGGGGAATGATGTTGGGGCCATGCGGTTCACCGGTGTGTACCTTGACTCCGACCTTGCCGGAGATGTTCCCGCAGACCTTTGCATAGGCCTTGATCAGACCCTCTGCGCTGAGTTCCCTGGTAAAATAGACCAGGGATTCGTTGTTGTTTCCTGTATAATCACTCATATTCTTTTGACAATAAGATTTCATTTGATAGGAAGCCATGTCTGGACGTGCTTCCCTTCCCAGCAGTCGACTGATGAATAGTCAACCATAGGAATAGGGCCGTCAGTAGTAGGCACCATGAACTGGACCCTCGTGCCCTTGCGCTGAGGTTTTACGCGTGTGACATCCACTACCCCATCCTCGCCGGCTACTATTCCCACAGGCTCGTTGTAGGAATGGTCGATGTTCTCGTCACGGGCGAGAACCAGAGGTCCCCACTGCAGAGCCTGGAAATTCTTCCCTGCAGGATTCCTTCCATCCCTTGCAGGGATAATCCTGGCCTTCATGTCGAAACTCAGGTGGATCTCGTCGCCGGGTTTCCAGTCACGTTTGATTTCAAGATAAGTCCCGCTGATAACGTCTTTGACGGGCTTCCCGTTCACATTGACTGTGGTTGATTCGCTCCATGAAGGAATATGCAGCCTTATGCTGAACTCTCCCTCTCCTGATGGGAAGACGGCGATCTTCACGTCTCCTTCCCTGGGAAATTCGGTGTCGATGCCCAGAGAAACGTATCGGCCATCGGAAGTCTTTGACTTGAAGACTCCTCGGTTGTAAAGATTCACCACCGGACCTTCCTCTCCCTGCATGACAGCTACATAGGGAATATAAGCCAGGCCTGTGGGGCCGCTAAGGTTGCAGCAGGTCACTGGAAGACCGTCGATAACCATACCCCAGCCACTATTGGTAACCTTGGGACCATTCAGCAGGTTCACGTAGCTGAAACCTTTACCATCCGGCCGCATGGCTCCGAGAAGGCCGTTGTAGACATATTTCTCAATGCAGTCGACGGCAGCCGGATCACCGGTCAGGCGCAGGTACTGAGAACAGAACTTGATCCAGGTCACGCCGACACAGGTCTCCATCATCCTCTTGATGTCAGGGTTGGACTGCTCAACGGCTGTGTTGCTCCAGCCCTCGCCCATCAATTTAGGCCAGTAGACATCTGCACCTCCGTTGCCGATAATGCTGATCTCATTGTCCTTCACTTCTTCGAAGAAGTTCCGGATACAACGAAGCCACTTCGGGTCTCCGGTCGCCCTGTAGTATTCAACAAGGCCCTCCCAGATCGAGGTCATCTCGTAAGCCTTGGGATAAGGGGCACCGACTTCGGTCATCGGGACTCCGTCGTGGATCTGGGTGAATATATTGCTTCCCTTGCATCCACCGGCCTCGATGATGTAGGTTGCGAAGTCAAGATATTCCTTCTTGCCTGTAATGAAGTACAGCCTCATGAAGGGTTCCAGGATGGAAGAGGACTCGATATTGGTAGAGCTCCATCCCAGTTCAGTAATGCTCTTCTTAGGTGCCGGACCGACCTGGTCCATTACGGAACGGGCTTCCTTCTCCATTGCCTCCAGCACCAGAGGATCCTTTTCTACATCAAGATAGTACTGGCTCAGTCCGAGCAGGACGTATTTTCTCTCCCAGATATCGCCGTCATGTTCACCAGGCTGTTTGTCAACCGGCGTGCAACTGATCGATCCGTTCTCCTTAGTCGTAGCAATAAGAGAATAGACCACTCCCTTGGTAAGGGCCTTGAGCTGCGGATCCCTGGTGTAGCGCCACAAAAGGGAATTGGTTCGGATGCTCTTCCCCGGCATCTCACCGAGGGCGAACTTTGTCCTTCCGGACCGGAAGAACTCTATGACTTCATCGTACGGCATCACTCCTTTCGCCCAGTTTTCCTGGACAAGGAGGATGTCATCGCCGAAATAGCCCTCCATCTTGGCATTACCGCCAGGCAGGGGCTCCAAAACGTCTTTCACGGCTACGCTCCCCTTCTGCGAAAAGGCAGGTGAGGTCAAAAGGAAGGCAGCCGCAATAAAGATTACTTTGATCCTGTTCATAGCTTATCTTTTAAGTTTCAAAAACTTCCTCCTCCGATAAAACCGCGGAGCAAGGATGTAGGAGGAATCTCCTTGTCTGAGACCGGAACGAAATAATGAAGGAACTGCAGCAGCCTGTTGGCTTCGCAGTACTCCTGGCAGTTCTTTGGCACCGTGGCGAGTATCCTTTCCGCCTGGGTCCTCAACACAGCGAACTCCACTAGGTAGGCTGAATTGAAGAGTACGTCTGCATCCTCCTGGAAGGGATAAATCCATTTGACCTCTGAACGCCGGACGTTCGGCCAGTTGGAGATTGTCTCCCGGGCAGAGAATGCTCCCTTGAGGAAATCCCGTACGATGCGTCTCAGAAGACGGTTGTCGCTGGTCGGGATGCAGTTATGTGAGTCAAGGGAAATGGAGGTTATCGTGTTTATGAATATCCTGAATTTCTCTGATTCGGGGACTTGGTCGGAAAGCCTTGGATTAAGGGCGTGGATTCCTTCGATAAGGAGAACAGATCTTTCTCCCAGTTTCAGTTTTTTCCCGCCATACTCCCTCAGGCCGGTCACGAAATTGAACTCAGGCACTTCAACCTCCTCCCCAGAAAGGAGCTTGAGCAGGTCTTTCTGGAGATAGTCGTGGTCGACCGTCTCGAAATTGTCAAAATCGAAGGATCCGTCAGGAAGTTTCGGAGTGTCAAGACGGTTTACGAAGTAATCATCCGTCGAGAATGAGATAGGATGCAGTCCGCAGGCCTTCAACTGTATGCTAAGCCTCTTGCAGAAAGTGCTCTTACCGCTACTGGTCGGCCCTGTGATCAGTACAAGCCTGACGGGAAAGTCAGGATCGTTATGGCGCCTTTCGATCTCTTCGGCAATCTGCACGATCTTCTTTTCCTGGAGGGCTTCAGCTATCTGGATAAGGTCGGACGCATTGCCCCTTAGGATCGCTTCATTCACATCTCCCACATTGTCGAGGTCCATGATAGAATTCCACTTCCGGGATTCCGCAAAGACCTCGAAAGTCTTAGGCTGTTCAATAAAGGGAGCAAGGTTCTCCGGATGGTGGCGGTCGGGAACACGGAGAAGGATTCCGCCATGGTAGGGACTGACGCTCCATGTCCGCAGATACCCTGTACTCGGCACAAGACCTGCGCAATAATAGTCCGGAGTGCCGCCAAGCGTATAATAATACACATAGACCTCACCACAGGTCTCCAGGAGCTTGACCTTGTCCAGGTCGCCTGATTCGGTGAATTTCTTTATAGCCTCGTCGACACGTACCTCATGTCGGCGGAAGACCAGGTCCTGTTCCACCAAGGCCATCATCCTCGCCCTGATGGCATCCACGTCAGCCTCGGTCAAACCGGTGCCGTCTCCCTTGTCGACAGAACAGAAATACCCTTTGGAGATCGGGCGGCGGATCGTCAGGGCAGATCCAGGGAATAGATCCTTCACTCCCTTGTACAGGAGGAAACACAGCGAGCGGCAATAGAAATTGCGGCCAATGTACGTCCTGTAATCCAGGAATTCCACGTCCAGGCTGTGATAAGCATTGAATTTCAAGCCATGGGCGACATTGTTGACCTTTGCTGCGAGGATGTCGTAGGGCTTGTCAAAATCGAATTCCCTTGAGATTGCGCCCAGTGAAGTTCCTTCCTCGAACTCCTTGGATGTACCGGTGTTCTTGCAGAATATCTTGACCATATACAAATATAAGACTTTTTCAGTTTCTGGCTTCAGAGCGGGAATAGAACCACAGGTAAGCCAAGCCGACAGCCATCATGGCTACAGACCCTATCTGACCGAAACGGTCACCGGCAACACCCATGAGGGTCGGGAATACAGCGCCCCCGATGAATGCCATCGCCATAAGGCTGGAGAAGACATTACGTTTCTTGTCCTCAACCTTCAGTATGGCATTGGAGAAGATGAGCGGATAGATGTTGACTCCACCGAAACCTACCAGGCATATTCCTGAATAGAGAAGGACGGCATTGCGGCCAAAAGCCATGGCAAGGAGTCCCAACGTCATGAGCGAGAGGCATACAGTCAGATACTTCCTGCCAGGGACCAGCCTGAGGATGAAGGGAGTGCAGAAACTGCTGACTGTCCTCGATAGGAAATATGCCGTCGACGCCAGCGCAGCCTTTTCCAAAGGGAGGTCGCAGCGCTCCATGAGGATCTTAGGCGATGAAATGTTCATGCCCACATTTACTCCGACGTGACAGAGAATGGCGACGAAGGTCAGAAGGACGAGGGATGATCCAAGCAGTTTGAGGCAGTCCTGGAAGCCTTCTTTCACGCCAAGGTTCTGGTTGTCTTCCATGGACGGCTCATGTACCTTGCTCAGGCTCAGCGAGGCAAAGGCAAGGCAGCCTATCACCATGAAAACAGGCAGGAGCAGACGCCAGCCGATTCCTCCGGCGAACCAGATCGCTCCCAAAGAAGCGATGATAGGGGCGGTTAAGGAGGCTATGGCCTTGGTAAACTGCCCGAAACTCATTATTCCGGCCAGGTCATCACCTGGCACCATGGTAGAAACCAATGGCTTCAGCGAGACTTGAAGCGCCACATGACCGATTCCTACGAGCATCATAGCCAGCAGTATGACCGGATAACTGTACCCAAGAAGAGGCAGGACGAGGGCCAGCACGCTCAGGAATATGCTTCCCAGGACCATTTTCCTCCTCCCTATACGGTTGGTAAGGAGGCCGGCAGGTACCGAAAGGATAAGGAACCAGATGAAGACCATCGAAGGCATCAGGCTGGCCTGGGTGTGAGTCTGGCCCAAGTCTTGCTGGACCATGTTGCTGACTACGCCCACTATGTCCACAAAGCCTTCTGTGAAGTAACAAAGCACCAGGGTGACGAGCATCCCCGGTGCCAGTTTAGACGGTTTCTTAGCCATGTGCTTGAAGCAGGAGGGAAACTACTTTGTAGCGTCGAGGATTCCGCGAAGGTATCCGACGGATTCTGCTATTCCAGGATGAGGATTGTCACCGCTCTTCTCGAATTCGATTGACAGGACGCCCTTGTAGCCAACCTTGCGGAGGGCTTTCACTATAGGCCTGAAGTCGATGACTCCCCTGCCCATCTCCCAGGTCTGCCCGGCCTTTGAAGGGGCGGTCTCGTCCTTGATGTGGACATCATAGATCCATTTGTGGTACTTCTTTACTATCTGTGCTATGTCTTCCCCGCTACGGACGGAATGACCCATGTCAAGGCAGCATCCAACCCCGAGGGAAGGATCCTTGACAAGTTCCATGATCTTATAGATGCTCGGGAAGGCAGCGCCGTCAGGGCCGTGGGTGTGGATAGCCACCTTGATGCCAGTCTCCTTGACCTTGGCGATAACGTAGTCGATGAGGTCATAGTCAGGGACACCGATGAACATCTTTATACCATAACGCTCAGTGTAGGCGAATGCCCGGTCGACCTCAGCTTGGGAATGCATGTAGATAGGACCGAGGATGTAGCCGTCGACTCCATAGCTTACACATTTCTTCTTGAATGCATCCATCTGTTCCTTCGTGGAATCCAGAGGCAGCCACCAGTCCTTGATGGAGAGGTACTTGACATCCATGCTTTGGAGCATTGCAAGGGTTTCGTCGATGCTGAAATTACGGTAGGAATACCCTGCCACACCGATCTTCATGTCCTCTGATCCGTGAGGACCGGACACGAGCTGGGCCTTGACAGGGGCGGCAAAGGACAGTGAAATGACGGCCGCTGCAATGATGGCGAATGATAATGACTTTCTCATGAATGTATCTGTTAATTGATTATTCAGTTTCAACCCACAATTTACGATTATTTTCTGATTTATTGATTATTTTTGTGTAAACCACAAACACAAACCTTCATGGCAGACGAAACCATCATTTTCTCAATGTGCGGAGTGGGAAAGACCCTCCCCAACAATAACAAGGTGATTCTTAAGGACATCTACCTGTCTTTCTTCTACGGAGCGAAGATCGGTATCATCGGCTTGAACGGGTCCGGAAAGTCGACCCTCCTCAAGATCATCGCAGGTGTCGAGCAGTCCTACAAGGGCGAAGTAGTCTGGTCTCCTGGCTACTCTGTGGGTTATCTAGAACAGGAGCCACAGATGGACCCTTCAAAAACCGTTCTGGAAGTTGTCCAGGAGGGAGTACAGGAAGTGATGGATGCCTTGAATGAGTACAATGAAATCTCCCTGAAGTTCATGGAGCCCATGGACGATGACCAGATGAACAAGCTGATCGAACGTCAAGGAGAGCTTTCTGAGACGATCGACCACCTCGGAGGCTGGGACATAGACTCAAAACTCGAAAGGGCCATGGACGCATTGAACTGTCCTCCGTCGGAAGCCATGGTCGCCAACCTCTCGGGAGGTGAGAGAAGGAGGGTTGCTTTGTGCCGTCTCCTGCTTCAGGAGCCTGACGTACTCCTTCTCGACGAGCCTACCAACCATCTCGACGCAGAGAGCATCCAGTGGCTTGAAGCACACCTGAGACAGTACAAAGGCACTGTCATAGCAGTTACGCACGACCGTTACTTCCTCGATAACGTTGCCGGATGGATCCTCGAACTTGACAGGGGCGAAGGTATTCCATGGAAGGGCAACTATTCTTCATGGCTGGACCAGAAAACCAAGCGTCTCGCCCTCGAAGAAAAGCAGGAGAGCCGCCGCCGCAAGACCCTCGAACACGAACTCGAGTGGGTCAGGATGGCTCCGAAAGCCCGCCAGGCCAAACAGAAGGCACGTCTGGGAGCTTACGAGAAACTTGCGGCAGCCGACACAAAGGAAAAGGAGCAGAACCTTGAGATCTATATCCCGAACGGACCTCGCCTCGGCAACAAGGTAATCGAGTTCAAGGATGTCTCAAAGTCATTCGGTGACAAGGTCCTCTTCGAAAACCTGAGCTTCTCGCTTCCACCTGCAGGCATAGTTGGTGTCATCGGTCCCAACGGGGCCGGAAAGACCACCCTGTTCCGCCTCATCATGGGCATAGAGGAGCCTGATTCAGGTACGATCGACATCGGAGAGACTGTCAAGATCTCCTACGTAGACCAGCAGCACAAAAGCATAGATCCGGACAAGACGGTCTACGAAACCATAGCCGGTAACTCCGAATGGGTGCGTCTTGGGAATCGCGACATCAATGCCCGCGCATGGGTCTCGAGATTCAATTTCAGCGGAGCCGACCAGGAGAAACTCTGCGGAGTTCTCTCCGGAGGTGAAAGGAACAGGCTGCATCTGGCCCTGACCCTCAAGGACGAAGGCAATGTACTGCTTCTGGACGAGCCGACTAACGACGTGGATGTCAACACCATCCGCGCCCTGGAGGATGGTCTCGAGAACTTTGCCGGCTGCGCCGTAGTGATCAGCCATGACCGATGGTTCCTCGACAGGATCGCCACCCACATGCTGGCGTTCGAAGGAGACGGGAAGGTAGTGTTCTTCGACGGAAACTATTCTGAGTACGAAGAGAACAAGAAGGCACGACTCGGAAACGTAGAACCAAAACGATTCAAGTACAAGAAACTAATGTAGTGCCGATGGGGTATAACATTACTCCAGATTTTGTATATTTGCAATAACGGGGTAGTTTTTGAGATGCCACAGGACGCTGGACAAACCATAGATATTGCCAGAATCATCAGTGAAAGGACCGGGAAGAAAATTCCCAGGTTCCTGGCAAGTATGATGGAACGATTCATCCACCAGGACTTTATCAATGGCTATCTCTCACAAGGCTACGAAGGAGTAGAGTTTTGCACCGAGTGCATTAAGTACCTCGACGTCACCTTGCATGTAAAAGGGTTGGATGAACTTGAGATTCCGGATGGGGTGAAATTGACCTATGCTTCCAACCATCCTTTGGGAGGAGCCGACGGGATTGCCCTGATCGGGTTGATAGGCAGTACTATGAAGCGTCCTTTGAAGCTTATGGTCAACGACTTCCTGATGAATATCAAGGGCCTTGCGCCGATGTGTGTCCCCGTCAACAAGCTAGGCGGCCAGTCAAAGAACCTTTCGACCCATGTGGACGGGATATTCTCCAGCGAAGCCGACATAATCATGTTCCCCTCCGGTAAGTGTTCCAGAAAGATCGACGGAGTCATCCAGGATCCCCAGTGGAAAAAGACATTCATAACCAAGAGCATAGACAATGGTAGATGGATAGTACCCATCCATTTTATCGGCCGCAATTCCAACCATTTCTATCGTGTCGATTCCTTCTGCAAGGCATTGGGAATCAAATTCAATGTACCTATGTTGTTCCTGCCTGATGAATTGCACAGGGCCAAAGGACAGGAATACAGCATCGTTTTCGGAAAACCTATTCCACCTTCCCGCTTCGACTCGTCGAAGTCTCCCCTGCAATGGGCGCAGGTTATAAGGGAAGAAGTGTATAATCTTCAATGAATATGGAACAGATCATCGATCCAGTTGACGTGAGTTTGATCGAGGCCGAACTGACCCCTGAGAAAAAACTTGGAGACACCAACAAAGGTGGGAATGAACTCTATGTAGTAACCTGGCACAATTCTCCCAACACGGTACGCGAGATCGGCAGGTTACGTGAGATTTCGTACCGTGATGCCGGTGCAAGTTCTGGCAAGGCAATGGATCTCGATGAATTTGACACCATGGAAGAGCCGTACCGCCAGATCATTGTCTGGGATCCGGATGCCAAGGCCATTATCGGGGGCTACAGGTACATCCTTGGAACAAATGTCAAGTTCAAGGAAGATGGCCAGCCCAATATTACATCATCGCATCTGTTCCACTTCTCCGACCTGTTCATCAAGGATTATCTCCCCCATGTGATGGAGCTTGGCCGTTCCTTCGTTGCTCCCGAATACCAGAGTTCCAAGGCAGGTGCCAAGTCCCTGTTCACGATGGACAACTTGTGGGACGGGATTGCGACTGTCATCCTGCACCATCCAGACACTTGGTATTTCCTGGGGAAGATGACCATCTACCCTTCCTATGATGAGACTGCAAGGAACCTTATCATACATTTCCTCAACAAGCATTTCAATGATCCCCAGCATCTCATCAAGCCAAAGCAAGAGATCGGCGTGACAGACAACGAGAGACTGATCGACCTGATCCTGGTTGAAGATGACTTGAAGAAAGACTACAGGATACTGAAGGACGTTGTCAGGAAGCTTGGTACGAACATTCCTCCTCTGGTCAATTCCTACATCAACATCTCCTCAACGATGAAGATGCTGGGTTCATGCATCAACGACGAACTTGGAGACGCCATCGAAACCGGCATCCTCATCTGCTTCGACGAGATGTATGCTGACAAGAAAGAGCGTCACATGGACGCTTTCATCAGGAACAATCTCAAATCCCTCCAGAAGCGTTATCCACACGCTACGGAAGCCGTGATAGAGAAATACCGCGAGCAGCTCGCCAAGAAGCGTATCAAAGCGCTGACCAAGTTCCAGAAACAGATCGGGATGAAACAGTCCCCGGACATAGAATTCCATTGATACCTTTTTAATTTACAATACACTGCTATGAGTTTACTGCATGTAATCAACCACCCGATGGTACAGCACAAGCTGACCATCATGAGGGACAAGAACACTGGTTCAAAGGATTTCAGGGAACTCCTGAACGAGATCTCGCTTCTCATGGGCTATGAAGTCACCAGGGACATTCCTCTCGAAGACGTGGAAATTGAGACTCCAATCTGCAAGATGACCGCCAGGGAAGTTTCCGGTCGCAAGCTCGCGATAGTGCCGATCCTCCGTGCAGGTCTTGGGATGGTCGAAGGACTGCATACCCTTGTCCCTGTAGCCAAGGTTGGACATATAGGATTGTACCGCAACGAGGAGACCCATGAGCCGGTGGAATATTACTGCAAGCTTCCGGAGGACATCCAGGACCGTCTGGTCATAGTCACCGATCCGATGCTTGCGACAGGCGGCAGTGCCTGTGATGCAATCAGCATGCTGAAAAAGAAGGGTTGCAGGAACATCAGGCTGATGTGCCTTGTAAGTGTTCCGGAAGGTATCAAGAAGGTCCAGAACGAGCATCCTGATGTGGACATCTACACCGCTGCGGTAGATGACTGCCTCAACGAGAATGCCTACATCGTTCCCGGCCTCGGCGATGCCGGCGACCGCATTTTCGGCACGAAGTAGGAAGCAAATGCTTCCAACTTGGTGCATCATCTACCCCCCTGCACCCCTAGGGGACTGAGGGTCGTTCCCCTCAGACTCCCTGAACTCACTAAGTTCGGAGCAATTTTAATTAGCCAGAATCTCGGAACTTCAATTAATAGCTATCGGTTCCGGGACGGAATGGCTAACCCGATAGAATTCGTCAGGCCATGGCGTCCCCGAGGAGCACTAGGAGAATGGACGTAGCGAACGAGAGCCGGGCCGACGAAAAGCGAGCGTCTGTCTGAGGACCTTACAGGCCCGAGTTAGCGAGCCGTCGAGCACGGCCGATGTGAGTAGTCCAGTCGACGTGGCTCCGAGGGGATGACCATGACCTGACAATAATTATTATTAACATATTATGGTACGAAGCAAGATGAGGTTGGTTTTGATCGGGCTGCTGACGGTGGTGGCGATGCTGCAGGCTAATGCACAGGGGCAGGTGCTGGATTCGAGGCTGGGGCATGGCGGTCAGTACGAATGGAAGATGTGCAGGGCCGACGAGGTCAGGTCCGCTGCAAGGGAACTGTCTTCCGCCGGATACGACGACAGCAGCTGGATGAGCGCCATAGTTCCAGGTACAGTGCTGACCTCCCTTGTCGAGAACGGAGTCTATCCGGAACCATATTACGGAACCAACAACAAGATTTCTGAAAAGAAGATCCCCGACATCATCGATGCCGGAAGGGAGTTCTACACCTACTGGTTCCGCACCGAGTTCAACACCCCCTCAGTGGAAGAAGGAGGACGTATCTGGCTCAATCCAGAAGGTATCAACTACAGGGCTGAATGGTGGCTCAACGGCCACCTGGTCAGCGTCATGGCCGGAATGTTCAACGAGGACAGGATCGACATCACCGATTTCGTGGCGAAAGACGGACGGAATGCCCTTGCAGTCCTCGTCAAGCCTGTCGACGTGCCCGGTACCACCATGCCGAAGCCATGGGGAGCCCCCGGAGAGAATCGCAACGGAGGTGACGGAGACATCGGTTGGAACACCACTCAACTCATGACGGTCGGCTGGGACTTCTCGTATGATGACGGCATCCGCGACCGCAACACCGGTATCTGGAAGTCTGTAAGGATATTCACTACCGGCCCCGTCGCGCTAAGAAGCCCATTCATCAAATCATCCCTTTCGATGCCAGGGATGGAGGAATCAGCCCAGACCGTGTCGGTCGAGATAATCAATCCTGCCAGCGGATTCACCAACAACGAGCCCGTCAAATGCGTCGTGAAAGGTGAAATCGAAGGGACAGGAATAACATTCCGGAAGGAAGCCACCCTCATCCGTGGAGAAGAAGCCGAAGTGACCTTCACACCTGAAGATTATCCCCAGCTCAAGATCAGGAATCCCCGTCTCTGGTGGCCAAAGAACAAAGGTCCCCAGAATCTCTACAAGCTGAATCTGGAAGTACTCGTTGACGGCAAGGTTTCCGACTCGGCGGTCGTCCCCTTCGGGATCCGTGACATCCAAGTAACAACCGACACTCCCGATAGGTCGAAGGTGTTCATTGTCAATGGTAAAAGGATGTTCATCCGGGGCAGCAACTGGATACCGGAAGCGATGCTCCGCACCGACGACGACCGCATGCGCACCGAGATGGCCTACACCGACCAGTCCGGCATCAACTTCCTCCGGCTTTGGGGAGGCGGCATTGCCGAAAGCGACTTGTTCTACCAGTTGTGTGATGAATACGGAATCATGGTCTGGCAGGAATTCTGGATGACAGGTGACACCCGCCATCCGCATGACAAGTCCATATACTTCAATAACGTGGCCTCGACGGTGAAGAGGATCCGCAACCACCCTTCTATCATATTCTATGTAGCCTCCAACGAGAGTACGGAAGTCAGCGGGACTCCGGAACTGCTCGACGCCCTTGACGGTACACGACCCTACCAGATGCAGTCTGAATGCGACGGTATCCATGACGGAAGCCCATACAAGCAAGTCAATCCGATGCGCCACTACACCAACACCGCTTCAGACCGCGGAAGCCGTGTGGACGGCTTCAATCCTGAATATGGTGCCCCTACCCTCCCTGTCATCGAAAGCCTAAGGAATATGATGCCTGCGGAGAAGCTCTGGCCCCTGGACAAGATGACCTGGGATTATCTTGACGGGAATGGCTTCCATCTGATGAGCACTTTGTATGACGACATGGTTAAGTGCTACGGCACTCCCAGGGACATCGAGGATTATGCCCGGAAAGGCCAGCTCGTCGGAGCTATGAACTCAAAGAGCATCTGGGAAGTCTGGAACTACAACCGGCTGGATGACGGCGACCGCTTCTGTTCCGGCCTCCTGTTCTGGTACCACAACAGCCCCAACGTGCAGGTGTGCGCTAGGATGTGGGACTGGTACCTGGAGCCCACAGCTTCATTGTATCATACAATGCATTCACTTGAGCCTCTGCATGTCCAGTTTGATTACTTGAAGAATACAGTTAGCATAGTCAACGACTATGCCGAGCCTTTTGAGGGACTCAGGCTGAAGGCGGAATTATACGATCTTGCCAGCCGGCGCATCCGCACTTGGGAAGCCTCGGCTGACATACCGGCTGACAAGGCCTTGAACGATGTCCTCACCCTGGAATTCCCCGAAGGAATCTCGAAGGTTCACTTCATCAGGCTGGTACTGACCGACAAGTCGGGGAAAGTCGTCTCTGAGAACATCTACTGGCGCTCGACGGATTCCTACGACGGCCCGCAGACAGTCACCGGTCCGTGTACCTCTGGCTTCGAATCCCTTCAGGAGATGCCGGCAGCAAAAGTCCGCCTCACAAAGCGGAACCTGCCCTACGGAAAGATTGAAGTAACTCTGAAGAACACATCAGGCAAAATAGCTTTTTTCAACAGGTTGCAGCTAAGGGATCCAGATGGTGCTCCCATCCATGGGACCATGTATTCGGACAACTTCGTCACCCTGATGCCGCATTCGTCCAGAACAATCATCATCACCCCCGGCGAGAATGCCGGAGGAAACTTGAATATATTCTTTGAATGCTGGAACTCCGGTTCCAGGAACCTTTGATTCAGGATTCTACCTGTTTTCGTATTCCTTGAGGGCAGAGAAGGCCTTCGGGGAAAGAAGTATTATGGCTATGACATTGACCCAGGCCATGATTCCGACTCCGATGTCTCCGAGAGTCCAGACCAGGTTGGCCTCCTTCACCGCACCGAAGACGATGGCAGAGAGAATCTGGACTTGGAGGATCCTGATAAGAAGGTTCTCAACCTTGGGAGAGAACTTCTTCCCGAGACTGCAGAGGTACATTATGCTGGATTCTGAATAGAAGTAATAGGCCATCACCGTGGTAAACACGAAGAAGGCCAGGGCAATGCTCACGAAAGTTCCTCCGAAGCCTCCCACAACGGAATCCACTGCAGCCTGGGTGAATCCGACATAGTTAGCGCCAAGTTCAGGGACATTTGAAACCAGCATCTCACCAGTCTTGGAATCGAGGATGTTGAACGTCCCTGCTGACAGGATCATCAGAGCTGTCGCCGTACAGACAAGGAGGGTGTCAACATAGACCGAAAAGGCCTGGACAAGACCTTGCTCGGCGGGATGCTTGACATCTGCTGAAGCTGAAGGTATCGCCCCGGTCCCCTGCCCGGCTTCGTTGGAAAACAATCCGCGTTTCACACCCATCATGATAGTACTTCCCAGGATTCCTCCGCAGATAGGATTGATGCCGAATGCATTCTGTACTATGCAGCCGAGGAGGCCGGGAATCGCCCTCCAGTTAAGCGCAAGGATGAACAGCGAGATCACTACATAGACGACGGCCATGAAAGGAGTGACAATCGATGCCGCCTTTGCTATCCTGCGTACTCCTCCAACGACCACAAGGCCTATCAGGAATGCCAGGAAGAGACCAGAATACAGAGGATTGATTCCGAAAGAATTCATCGCAGCCGTGGCCATCCCGTTGGCCTGCACCGTAGGCAGCAGCATGCCGCAGGCAATGATCGTGACAAGGGCGAAAACGACAGCCAGCCACTTCGCCTTCAATCCCCTCTCGATATAGCAGGCAGGCCCTCCACGGAATCCGCTGGGATGGCTGAACTTGAATAATTGAGCAAGGGTGGATTCAACGTAGGCGGTGGATGCGCCAAAGAAGGCTATAATCCACATCCAGAAAATCGCACCGGGGCCACCCAGGGCGATTGCCGTCGCAACTCCTACTATATTTCCCGTACCGACGCGGCCGGAAAGGGCGATGCAGAAAGCCTCGAAAGAGGAGACTCCTTTCTTCTCGGCACCTTTCTCCCGCTTGCGGAACAGCAGGCGTGTCATGAGGCCGACGCGTCTGAGCTGGACGAAACGGGTTCTTGCAGAAAAGTAAAGACCGGCGCCGACCAGCAAGACTACGAGGGCCGGGCTCCAGATGACGTCGTTAACCGCGGATACAATTTTTTCGAACATATTCAAAGATAACAAATTATGCACGAGAAACAATACCTGCCGCACAAAAAATACTGAAAAATCGCCTCCAGATGCTCTCTGAAGGCGATTTCCGTGCTCTGTTAGGGACTCGAACCCTAGACCCACTGATTAAGAGTCAGTTGCTCTACCAACTGAGCTAACAAAGCATTTAAAAGAACTTAAAGAACCTGCTCCTTTGTGAACCGTTCGGGGCTCGAACCCGAGACCCCAACATTAAAAGTGTTGTGCTCTACCAACTGAGCTAACGATTCTTTCCAATCGCTTCGGTATATCTCCGAATCGGGATTGCAAAGTTATACTCTTCGGGTGAAAAAAACAAATTTTTTAAAGTTTTTTTGACTCTTTTTTAGAATGAGGTCAGCTCTTCAAGGAATATCCGATCCGCAGAATCCACCCACGGCCTGAAATCCGGATCCGGTTCATATTGATTTGCTGCGAATTCTGTCAAAAGGTCCAGGTCGAAATGATCAGAGGTGCAGGCTGGCCTTGGGCCGTCGGTCCGGCTGCCATCCAGTGGCCTGCCATAGTTGGTTGCGTCGAAGGCATTGCATTTCTGCTCGATGTGCGAAGGGACCATAAGTAAGGGTTTCCCAAGATACATGGCCTCGCAGACAGACTCGAAACCTGCGGTGGATGCATAAGCACGGCATCCAGCCAAACCCTCAAGGAAGGCCTTGTCGTCCAGACTGTGGAAAGAAAGCGTCTCGTCCACATACTCGTCGGGGCGGTCCCAGAAGAAACTCAAAGGGACTTCAGGATGCCTGGAATGCCACTCCCTGACGTCATGGGCAAAACCAGCATTGAGGAGGTAACCGTGGATGGGGGCGCTCCCCCCTTCGACAGGCTCAGGTTGCCGGACGGTCCTGACCTCTGGACGAAGGAGCGGAGGCACGACATGTATCTTGCCGTCAGGGGGCATATTCCTGAAACTCAAGGCCAGGATCCTGGCGGCCCTCAACGAGATCATGTCCGTGAACATGTTGAGTGCGACATGTCCTTCATAACCGAAAGTAGGGAACTTGAAACCGCCATGCTTGAAAAGGAACTGGTGTCCCAAGCAGACCATTGGAGCGTCAGTCAGGGAAAGGTTATAGGCATTTGTGCCAAGGACATCGTAGAAATTGACGATCACGTCAGGACGGAGTGTCTTTATCCGCTTGATGATGAATACCATCGATGGCAGATAGGCCGAAAGGTTCATCAAGTTGTAAAGACCCGTCTTCGCATAATCAGGCTTGCGGTTATCTGAGGATGCCACGAAATTGACGCTCTCGAACTGCTCAACCGGGGCCGAAACACCATCCTTGAAGAACTGTGGAAGGACCCGCGCAGGACTTTTTCCTACGAGCATCCCAACTACTTCATGTCCCGCTTCATGGAGGAGGCGCTCCATCGTCATGGCCTGCGTCAGATGCCCCCTTCCCTCGCCTTGTATTATGAAGAGATAACGCATTATTCAGTCACCAAATCACTGTATCTTAGAAGCTTCCATTCACCGGAGTCATCCTCCGCCAACGCAGAAAGACTTTCTACCCAGTCGCCGCAGTTCAGGTACCGGATGCCATATTTCAGGATCTTGTCTTCCGGATGATGGATATGGCCGCAGATGATTCCGTCGCACTTCCTGAAACGGGCGAACTCGGCCAAATCGGATTCGAAGCCAGAAATCAGGTTCACCGTCCGTTTGACACCATGCTTTATGGCCTTGGAGAATGAATATTTCTCCTTGCCGTTCTTCTCCCTGGCCTTGTTCCATAGGTTGTTGAATCTCAGGAGGCCATTGTAGGCCAGGCCTCCCAATTTGGCAATCCACCTGAACTGGGTCGTGATACTGTCGAAGGCATGTCCATGGATCACTACATATCTTTTCCCGAAATCTTCTATCAAGTACTCATTCACGAAAGAGATGAAGAAGAGCTGGCATGGAGTGATGTTGTCCAGGAAATCGTCATGGTTGCCGGTAACATAGACGACTTCGGTCTGGTCCTTTTCAAGCATCTTCATGATCACGCTGAAAAAGGCGGACTCCTGAACCGTCCATTTGTCATCCACCTGCTTGAGCTGCCAGCCGTCGATGATGTCGCCGGCAAGCACAAGCCTCTCGCATGAAAGCCGGCCAAGGAAACGGGTCACCTCCCCTATCTTCGAGAAAGGAGTACCCATGTGGACGTCAGAGATGACGACGGTCTTGTAATGAACCCGGTCCATGGATGTCAATTTACTTGCGGGCCAGAATAATCCTTGATTTTCTGCTCTTCGGAAAGAGGGCAGACAAGCACATCCGCTCCGTTCACTGCAACCACATAATCCTTCAGCCCCGAAACTACCACAGTCCTGGTTCCTTCTGCATGAACCATGCATCCTTCACATCCGAACAACCTGATGTCACGGCCGATTACCTTGTTGTCTCCTTCCACTGCCTTGGCAGCCCCACCGTCAGGTAGAGGGTCATCGTCAGGCATGGGGACATTTTCCTTGATCGAACTGTAACTTCCGAGATCAGACCACCCAAGGTCACTTGCTATGACATATATTTCAGCAGACTTTTCCATTACAGCATAGTCTATCGAGATCTTTTCGCATGTGGGGAAGAGCTCATGAAGCACTTCTTCTTCCTTCCATGATCCGAAAGAGGCCGCAATCCTGTCCATCACGGAGGCGATTTGAGGAGCATGGGAATGGATCTCTGAGACGATGGTACGGCAGTTCCATATGAATATGCCCGCATTCCAGAAATAATTGCCTGCGGCAAGATATTCCTCAGCCGTGCGGAGATTGGGTTTCTCCTTGAACTCGCGGACTTTCACCACTTCATCCGGATTCTTCTCCTCAGCACAGATGTAACCGTAGCCTGTCTCTGGCCTGGACGGTTCGATTCCGACAGTCACGATCCTATCCGTGCCATCTGTAAAGTTCAAGGCCTTGCGGATTGCCGCTGCAAACTTGTGGACATTTATCACAAGGGCGTCGGCAGGAGTTACGACTATATTGGCATTAGGATTCACTGCTGCGATCTTCCATGAAGCATAGGCGATGCATGGGGCGGTGTTCCTCGGCTCAGGCTCGGCAAGGATATGATCCTCAGGAATCAAGGGAAGCTGTTCCCTTACGATGTCCACATAAGCCTCCGAGGTCACGACCCAGAAATTGGAAATGTTGCAGACCGGAAGGAATCTGTCGACGGTCATCTGGATAAGCGTCTTCCCAATTCCAAGGATGTCTATGAACTGCTTAGGCTTCTGAGGTGTACTGACCGGCCACAGCCTGCTGCCGACTCCGCCGGCCATTATGACTACGTGTGTGTCCATAAGATTTCTGTTTCAGTTTCTGTTCGTAAAATTAGGGAAAAATGATGGATTTAAACAGAATATTTCGTAAATTGGCAATGTATTGGATAATACTCTTTAATAACTTAATAATTGAAGATCATGAAAAAGTACATCGCTGAATGCATCGGAACATTCGTTCTGACATTCCTCGGCTGCGCCACGGCAATGTTCGTGGGATGCGGCACTACAGCTGGCCTGTTCGCCACGGCTGCTGCCTTCGGTCTATCCGTCGTAGCCATGGCTTACACCATTGGAGGCATCTCCGGTTGCCACATCAATCCTGCCATCACCCTCGGTGTCGCCCTTTCAGGCCGCATGAGCTGGAAGGATGCCTGCGGCTACTGGTGCGGACAGATCATCGGTGCCATCATCGCCGGTGCTCTCCTCCTCCTCTTCGCCAACGTGATGACTCCTTCAGCCGAATTCGTCGGTGCAAATCCTGCCGGTCTTGGTTGCAACGGTGTTGCCGGAGCCGGTGGTGTCGGTGGTGCATTCCTTGTCGAGGTCGTCGCCACCTTCCTGTTCGTCCTCGTGGTCCTCGGTACCACTGACAGCAAGGTTGGAGCTGGCAATTTCGCCGGTCTCGCAATCGGTCTCAGCCTTATCCTCATCCACCTCGTGTGCATCAACCTTACCGGAACTTCCGTCAACCCCGCCCGTTCCATCGGACCCGCCCTCTTCGCCGGCGGCCAGGCCCTCAAGGACCTCTGGGTGTTTATCGTAGCCCCTCTCTGCGGTGGTGCACTGAGTGCAATCGTATGGTGCGCACTCGCTCCTGCAAAGGACGAAAAATAGACTTTGAACCAGCCTGACAAGGCCGGCCATCGTGCCGGCCTTTTTAAATTAAACGACATAGTCATGAACAAGAGATTTGTCTTGATCGCAGCTTCATTGCTGCTCCCGATCTGCCTCTGCCTGTCATGCAAGCAGTCCTCAAAGAAAGCCGCCCAGGCAGAAGAACCTGCAGCAACTGAGGCGGCAGCCGAAGAAGACCTGGATCTCAAGTACGCAGCCGACCTTCTCAAGAAGGGTGAGGTTGCACCCGCATTCACCCTGAAAGACCCCCAGGGCAAGGAAGTCTCATTGAGTGACCTGAAAGGGAAATACGTTGTCATCGACTTCTGGGCTTCCTGGTGTCCGGACTGCCGAAAGGATGTGCCGAAGATGAAGGAGCTTAAGGAGAAGTATTCTTCCGAGCGCATAGCTTTCTTAGGAATATCTTTCGATACGGAGATCGACAAATGGAAGGGATTCATCGAAGAGAACGGGATGGACTGGATCCACGTCAGTCCCATGGTCAAGTGGAAGGAGAGCCAGGTGTCACAGGACTACAAGGTCAACTGGATTCCGTCGATGTATCTGGTCGATCCTGACGGGAAGGTTGTTTTCGGAACCGTCGTACTCGACAAACTGGAGAAAGTTCTGGAGTCATTATGAGATTAGCAGGAAAGATCCTTTGTCTGGTTGCTGCTTCACTCCTTTTGTCGTGCAGCCCTGCCCCGGACTTGGTTACGATGCTGGTAGGAACATATTCATCGGATGATGGTGGCGGCATCTATGCCTTCCGGTTCGACCAGCGCACAGGGAAAGTCATCAGCGGGGTCCAGGGGCATGCCGACCTAAGGGATGCATCTTATCTGACTACTTCAAACGATGGTAGCAGGATTTATGCGGTCAGCGAACGTCCTGACAGCACAGCAGCCCTGGCTGCATTCAGCTTTGGTCCGAAGGAATTGTCATTCGGTCTCCTGGGAATATCCCCCACCCTTGGAGAAGACCCATGTTTCGTGGAGACAAACGGCAGGATAGCGGTCACTGCAAACTACAGCGGAGGGTCAGTCTCGGTGTTCCGGCTGGATGAGGACGGTGGGCTGGAAGATGCTCTTCCGTCACAAGTGCTGCATGGGACTGTAGGAGGCCCGGACCAAACCAGGCAAAGTGCTCCGCATGAGCACTGTACAGTTTTCACCCCCGATGGGGATTATCTGCTTGCGAGTGATTTCAGCGCCGACAGGATCATCTGCTACTCGGTTGACGGAGACAGCCTTAAGGAATATTCCGACGTCAGGCTTGAGAACGATTATGGACCTCGCCATATTATTTTCCGCGATGGAAAGACTGCCTATGTGATCGGTGAACTCTCCGGAAAGATCACCGTCCTTGACTATTCAGAAGGTATCCTTATTCCCAAACAGGTAATAGATTGCGACCCGGTCCATGCAAGGGGCAGCGCTGACATCCGCATGACGCCAGACTGCCGTTTCCTCTTTGCCAGCAACAGGCTTGAGAATGACGGTGTCGCTGTGTTCAGGGTCAATGGGGACGGGACCTTGGAGCAAACCTCCTACACGCCAACGGGCATCCACCCGAGGAACATCTGCGTCTCCCCTGACGGCCGATTCCTGCTGGTGGCCTGTCGTGATTCGAACAGGATAGAAGTCTACTCCATCGGGGAGGAAGACGGCCGCCTTGAAAAAGCTGCCGATGACATAAATGTGCCCAAACCTGTCTGCATCAAATTTATTCAATGAAAAGAATTGCATTCATAGACTGGATCCGCGTCGTAGCCTGCTTTATGGTCATGCTGGTCCATGCAAGCGAGAATTTCTATGCCGCCGACTCTTCCGGACTTGCCGGGAACGTGTCCATGCTGGCCAACGAGAGCAACCGTTTCTGGGTTGCTTTTTACGACGGTTTCGTCAGCCGGGTGGCAGTACCGCTGTTCATGATTGTTTCGGCCTTCCTGCTTGTACCACTGAAACCAGGACAGACCATGACAGGTTTTTACAAGAGACGTTTCGGGCGCATCCTTCCTCCTTTCATCTGCTTCATGCTGCTCTACACCTTCCTGCCCCTTCTCTGGGGAGGGATGACCTGGGAGCAGTCGCTCGCCGACCTGAAAATGCTGCCCTTCAATTTCCCTTCCATGGCCGGCCACCTGTGGTTCATGTATCCGCTTATCAGTCTCTACCTTATCATTCCGGTAGTGTCGCCATGGCTCGAAAAGGCAACGGCAAAGGAAGAACTGGTCTTCCTGGGGCTCTTCCTGATTTCCACCTTCATTCCATGGCTGCACAGGTTTGTGTCTGCCGAACTCTGGGGGGAGTGTTTCTGGAACGGTTTCTCAGCCTTGTGGTACTGTTCCGGCTATCTGGGTTATCTGGTCCTTGCCCATTTCATAAGGAATCACCTGGACTGGGACAGAAAGAAGAAGCTTATCGTCGGGTCGGTATGCTTCCTTGCCGGAGCCACTTTCACAGCCTGGAGTTTCTGGTGGAAGGGAGTCCCCGGTCAGGTCATCGAAACACCTATGCTGGAATGGTCCTGGGAGTTCTGTACGCCAAACATCCTTCTCGCCACTTTCGGAGCCTTCCTTCTGTTCTCATGCATACAGGGCGCACCTGGCCTGATAACAGGCTTGTCCAAACTGTCCTTCGGAATGTACCTTGTGCATCTTTTCTTCCTGGGCCCAATCGCCAGATGGATCATAGCAGGTGATGTAGCCAATCCGTCGATCCCAGTGGGACTCGCCATACCAGCAATAGCGGCGCTCACATTCCTGTGCAGCGCCGTTACAACCAAGATCATATCCCTCATCCCCGGAAGCCGCTACCTTGTCGGCTGATGTGGAAGGGATATATCCCTATTTGTTTTCTTCTTCCAGGGTAAAGGCCGAAGATCCATCGAAGCAATGGAGGCAGAGCTCTTCCCTCGGAATGCCTATGCTCTCGACAAGGTCTTCTATCGTGTTGAACTTCAACGAATCAAGACAGAGCTGACGGGCGATCTCCCCGGTCATCCTGGAATATTCAGGAGTCTTGGAATCCGTGTACTTGGACACGTCCTGGCAATCCTCTCCCTCGAAGTCCTTGATAATCCTCCTTGTTATTAGCTCATACTCAGTCTTGCTGGCAGAGAAATTAAGGAAGGGGCAGCCGAAAACCAAGGGAGGACAGGCGATCCGCATGTGAACCTCCTTGGCTCCGTTTTCATGCAGCTGGCGCGTGTTGTCCCTAAGCTGGGTCCCACGGACTATGCTGTCGTCACAGAAAAGTATGCTCTTACCACGGAGCATATCCTCGTTGTCGATAAGTTTCATCTTGGCTACGAGGTTCCTGGTCGTCTGGCTGGAAGGCATGAAAGAACGGGACCATGTGGGAGTGTACTTAGCGATCGTCCTCATATAAGGGACATTGCTGCCGGCAGCATAGCCTACGGCCATTCCTATTCCGCTGTCCGGGATTCCACAAACGCAGTCCGCATCTACTCCGCCTGAGGCGGTATCTGCCTTAGCCATTGCCTTTCCGCATGCAAAACGGGATTCTTCGACATTCCTGCCATCATAGCAGGAAGTAGGGAAACCATAGTAGATCCAAAGGAAGGAACAGACCTGCTTGCGGGGGTTCGGCTTCCTTAATTGCTCGATGCCGTCTGCCTTGAGACGCAATATCTCACCAGGGCCTACGAAACCGCAAGTCTTGAAGCCAAGATTGGCGAATGCCGTGCTTTCGCTGCTCACCGCCATAGCTCCGTCTCTCTGTCCGATTGCGATGGGGGTTCGTCCCCAGGTGTCCCTGGCAGCGATTATCCCATCTTCGGTAAGGATGAGCATCGAACAAGAGCCCTTGACTTCACGGTAGACATTCTCGATTCCTTCCACGAAGTCCTTCCCCTTGACGATAAGCAGGCTGACCAGTTCGGTGACATTGATCTTGCCACTGCTGAATTCGGTAAGATACATTCCTTCATCCAGGAGTTTCTTGGCAAGAGCCTCTGCATTGTTGATCCTGGCAACAGTGACAAGTGCAAAACGTCCCAGATGTGAATTGACCAGCATTGGCTGGGCATCGGTATCGCTGATTATCCCTATTCCCGACTTTCCGGTGAATTTATCAAGCTCATCTTCAAAACAATTCCTGAAATAGTTGTTTTCCAAGCTGTGGATGCCACGAAGGAAACCGCGTTTCTCGTCGTAAGTTGCCAAGCCTGCTCGGCGCGTACCCAGATGGCTGTTGTAGTCGGTGCCGTAGAATAGGTCGGCTCCACATTCACTTTTTGAAATCGTTCCGAAGAATGCTCCCATAGATCCTATATCTTGTCAAGTCGTTCGTGCAAAGATAATCAATAATCTTATCATTTACACACAGGTATAGCCCCCGTCAACCGGAATTGCAGCACCTGTGACATAGCCGGATGCCGGGGAAGAAAGGAACAGGACTGCCGTATCCAGTTCACCTTCATTACCATAGCGTTCAAGCGGGATGACTTGCTTGGCGTAATTCTGGAAATACTCGGAATTAAGTGTCTCGACTGTCAGAGGAGTGTAGAAATAACCCGGACAGATGGTATTGACAGTGATCCCATACTTTCCCCATTCCGCTGCAAGTCCGCGGGTGAGGTTCACAACTCCTCCCTTGGCGGCATGGTATGGAGAGCAAGGAGCTATCTTGTTTCCGACCAGGCCGTACATCGAGGCGATGTTGATCACGCGGCCGTAATGAGCTGGAATCATGGCCAACTTGGCCACGGCCCTGGCCACACGGAAAGAACCGAAAAGATCGATCTGCATCTCATTCTCGAACTGGGCGTCAGTGATATCCTCGGCGGGAGCGACGGCACCGGTTCCTGCATTGTTGATTACGATGTCGATCCTGCCGAATTTTTCGATAGCTTTCGCTACCGTCCCTTCCACCTGTTCGGTCGAAGTGATGTCACAGCGAACAGGAAATGCCTCTACACCAAACTCAGATTCGAGAGAAGCAGCGACTTCCTCGAGTTTCTCCATACGGCGGGCGATTGGAACTATGTTGCAACCTGCAGATGCAAGGGCCCGCGCCATCTGCACTCCAAGGCCTCCCGAACAACCTGTTACGAGAGCGACCTGTCCTTTTAAATCGAAATAATTCTTCATGGTCAAAAAATTTAAGTATATTTACAAAGTAACATCAAATATAGCCACAAAACGCTAAAAACACAATATATCCCATAAGATGAAAAAGTTATCATTAGCGATCGCGATCCTTGCAATCGCAGGAAGCCTGCAAGCGCAGGAGCTTTCCAATTTTGCTTCCAGGGGCTCCAGGCCCGTCATCTCCCCTGAAATCCAGGGAGACAGCGTAACTTTCCGTCTCAAGGCAGACTATGCCACAGTAGTTAAACTCAGCGGTTCATGGATGGCCAACCCTTATGGCGGCACAGTCGACATGGCTCGTGGAGAGAACAACATCTGGTCAGTCAAGCTTCCTCTTCCCGCCCCCGAGATCTACACCTATAATTTCGTCGTGGACGGAGTCGCAGTCAACGACCCTCAGAACGTACTTGTCCAGCGCGACGGAACGCGCTATCTGCCGATGCTGTTCGTTCCCGGCGAGCGTTCCGAAAACTATGTCGAGGCGACCAGACACGGTACAGTCAGCCATCCTTGGTATGACAGCAAGATACTCGGTTACAGCCGCCGCCTGACTGTCTACACACCCTACGGCTACGAAGCCAACCCCAAAAAGAAGTACCCCGTCCTATATCTCCTTCACGGAGCAGGCGGTGACGAGGAAGCATGGATCTCGATGGGACGTACGGCACAGATCATGGACAACCTCATCGAGAAAGGTCTCGCCGAACCGATGATCGTCGTGATGCCTAACGGCAACCCCGGTCAGCAGGCAGCCAGGACCCTTAACCTTCCAGAAAAGAGCATAAACTGGCGTTCAGAGGAGTTCCGCAACGCTTACGTCAACAGCCTCTGTACAGAAATAGTTCCCTTCATCGAAAAGAATTTCAGGGTAATCGCAAAACCTGAATCGAGGGCCATCGCCGGTCTCTCGATGGGTGGCGGTCACACGATCTCCGCATCCATCCTCTACCCTCAGCTCTTCGACTACATCTGCCCTCTCTCTGCAGCAGGACAGGCTACACCCGAGCAGATCGCCAATCTCAAGAAGGCAGGAGTCAAGCTCTACTTCCTGGCCTGCGGAGACAGTGATTTCCTCTTCGAAGGGTCCAAGGCACTCGACAAGACCCTGACAGAGCAGGGACTCGACCACACTTTCTTCGTGTCCGACGGCGGACACACATGGTCCAACTGGAGGCATTACCTCAACACATTCGCAAGATTACTTTTCAAATAGATTCATGAAAACAAGGTTCTTCATCTCAGCATGCATCCTGTTTGCATGCATTGGCGCACAAGCCCAGGTTCCTGTCAAAGAAATGCCGGATCCTCACCCTACTCCCGTGGCGGTTTGGAACAATGTCAAGACCGCATCTTTCGGATGGGGCACAGTGGACACGAAGTACAAGATAGACGACGTGCCAGTCCTTTCCAAGTCCCTATCGCTATCGGGTTGGAGAGGAGAAAGGGTGTTCGCCCAGGCAGTTCTGGTGGCTCCGGAGGCTGTCTCTTCATTCAAATTCAAGGTAAGCGACTTGAAGTCAGGGAAGAACTCCATCCCGTCAAGCGCTGTCAAGAGATATTTCGAGACTTATGTGATGGGTGAAGTCAAAGAGCAGGGAGGCGAAATCGTTCTCTGCCCGGACCGCCTTGTGGAAGAAGAATCCATTTCAGTGCCCGCTAAGACGGTGCGTCCGGTCTGGCTTACGATTTCAATCCCGAAAGACGCCGTCCCCGGCAAATACAAGGGCAGCCTGACAGCTGATTGCGACGGGATTGAAATGGTCATTCCGTTCACACTCGAGGTTGGCAAGAGGGTGCTACCTGAACCCAAGGATTGGAAGTTCCACCTCGACCTCTGGCAGAATCCATATTCAGTGGCGAGGTACTTCAACGTCCCGCTCTGGAGTAAGGAGCATTTCGACCACATGCGCCCTATCATGGAATATCTGGCCTCTGCAGATGAGAAGGTCATCACCACCAGCATCATCCAGCATCCCTGGAACAGCCAGACTGAAGATCCCTTCGAGAGCATGATCGGGAAGTTCAGGGCAGGAGACGGCACATGGAAATACGACTATTCTGTCTTTGACAAATGGGTCGAGTTCATGATGAGCTGCGGCATCACAGGCCAGATCGACTGCTACTCGATCCTTCCCTGGCATCTCACCTTCGAATATTACGACGAGACGATGAATTGCACCGTTGCCAGGAAGATGGAACCCGGTTCGAAGGAATATGAGGACTACCTCCTCCCCTTCCTCACCGATTTCGCAAAGCATCTAAGGGCTAAGGGATGGTTTGACAAGACCTGCATTGCGATGGACGAACGCCCCAAGAACCTCCTCGAGCATGCCTACAAGATCATCTACAAGGCCGACAAGGATTTCAAGATCGAAGGTGCCGTCAACTATTTCGGTCCCGAGGTGGCTGAAAGGATGTATGACATAAGTTTCATGTTCACCCATCCTATCCTTCCCGAGGAACAGGTCAGCAACCATATCGGCAAGGGTAACAAGATCACGGTCTACACCTGCTGCTCACCAGCCCGTCCCAACACGTTCATCAACTCCAACCCTGCCGAGTCGGCATTCCTGGGATGGTTCGTAGCCTCAGCCGGTTACAGCGGCTATCTCCGCTGGGCCTACAACAGCTGGGTCAAGGATCCTTGCGTGGATGCCAGGTTCCGCACCTGGAGGGCCGGAGACTGCTACCTTGTCTATCCTGACGGGCCTAGCATCCGTTCCGAGCGTCTGATCGAAGGTATCCAGGATTTCGAGAAGATCCGCATCATCCGCGAAGGCCTGGATGGCAAGAAGGCCGCCCAGCTCGACGCCCAACTCATGAAGTTCAGGGATATAGACTGGGAGAAGGTCTCCGACTCAGAGATCACCGCATTGGTGAACGAGTCCAAAGACCTTCTGCGCAGTATTTCAAAATAGATATTAAAGAATCACTTCGACCAGGACCGGGCAATGGTCGGATGAATACTCACGATTCGTGATGTCATCATCGATGCAACGGTAGGAAAGCACTCTGGAATCCTTGGGGACAAAGATGTAGTCACCCCTGTCACTGTCTGGACGGTCGAAGTTGAAACCATAATAAGGGCTCTTGCGCCCGGTAGGGACAGTTTCACTTGATGTGTAGCTGTCCTTTACCAATTCATTGTCTGACAGGATTGCAATGGCCTCGGTGGTCGCGGATGTATTCAGGTCTCCTGTAAAGAACACGGGCAGACCTTCGTGGAGTTCACGGGCCTTGTCCAGCAGTATCTTTGCAGCCATGGTCCTGGACTGAGGGCCCTTATGGTCGAAATGGGTGTTGATATAGAAGAATTTCTTCCTGGTCTTTTTGTCGAGGAACTTGCCCCAGGTCGCTATCCTTTCGACGGAAGCGTCCCAACTCTTGCTGCCGGGGACTTCGGGTGTCTCTGAAAGCCAGAAATTGCCGCTTTCCATGAGTTCGAAACGCTCTGTCTTGTAGAAGATCGGAGTTCCCTCACCCTTGCGGGTCGCCTTCCTGCCTTCGCCGAAGACTGAATATGTGTCTGAGAGATCCTGCATCAAAGCAGCTTTCATATCGTCATTGACTTCCTGTGCACCGATGATGTCGAAATCATAGTCGGAAATACGTTTCAGGATGTTGGGCTTCCTGTTTTCGAATGCTCTGTCAAGGGAATCAGCGGACGTTATTACCCGCATGTTGTAATTGGCAAAACGGATCGGAGTGTCCTTGGCCCCGTTTCCGCAAGAGACCGCTGCAAATGTAGCAGCAGCCAGGATGAAGAGTTTGTAAAAGTGATTCATATACAGATCAGTTACGTTCCAAACTAAAAACCGCCCCGAAGGGCGGTATAAATCATTTTTTTTAATATTCTTCCTCGTTAAAGATGTATTCCTATATTGATTATCAATGAATTAAAGATTATAATGCCCATTTAGACAAACAAACTTTGTTTTCTGGGGTCCTAAAACGACAGTTTGTTAGGCTACTTCGCTTTGTCTATCATTCGTTAAAGAGGTGTTGTTGCAATCATAATGCATTTTTCTGACCATAAGGTCTGGGGGTACTCTGCTATCAATTTGTAGCCAGTTCCCCTGACATTCAGGATCTGGATGCGAGGGTCGCGGGAGAAGCGGTGGCGGAGGCGGGTGATGAGGACCTGAAGGCTGCGGGCGTTGAAGAAATCATCGTCGCCCCAGAGGGACAGGAGGAAGTTCTGGGTGGGGATGATGCTGCCGCTGCCTTTGCACAGGAGCTGGAGAATATCGGCCTCGAGGCGCGGGATGAGGGACCGCGAGTCTCTGACCAGAGCGCCTTGGCGCGGCGGGAAGAATCTTGCAGTGGAGCTGCCATGAGTGGAGTTCGTAGGGGCGCGGGAGTGCCCCGGAGGACGGAACCAAAGCGAGTGAGCGCAGCTTTAGCGGAGCGAACTGGCTTTGACCGCTTTGATATTGACATCGACACGGAAAGCCGACAATGTATCTATATTAAGCCGTAGTTGGTAGCGAATGCAAGAGCTTCGGTAATACTGGTGACTTCAAGTTTCTCGAAAAGGGCTTTGCGGTAGAACTTGACTGTGTTTTCGGAACGGAAGAGTTGCTCGCCGATTTCTTTCGTAGTAAAGCCTTGTGCTGCAAGCGTGAGGATCTGCTTTTCTTCTGGTTTGAGCGTTATTGCTTCGCAAGTATGCCAGCTATGGTCGGCAAGGTCATATTCCTTGTGGCTGCTTTGTCCAAGAATGCGAAAGTAGATGTGTCCTGGTTCTTTGCGGGAGGAAAGGGCTACCGTACATAGAGCAAGCCATACTTTTCCCGTTGGTGTCAGCAAAAGTGGAGTGATTTTATGGTTAATCATCATCTTCTTGCCGTGAATCAGAAGGTGGAAGTCATAGGACATCGTGCATCTCGGCCTGTCCTCTGGACTAACCTGTTCGAAAGCTGAAAAACCAGCTGAGTTGATTTCTGTCAACATCGCTTGCTCATCCTTGGGAACATTGTTAAGGTAGAAAGCATAGCCCATCTCTTTTACTTGCTGGGCGGAATAGCCGCACAGAAAGAGTGGGTTGTCGGAGACATAAAGAAAATTCCGGCAATTATAATCGATGACATAGACGCTTTGGTAAGCAGTCTGGGAGATGGCTTTTACGGCATCAAGGGCCCGTTCGGCTAGGATGTAATCCTCGTCGGTAATACCGGTGATGCGGTTGCTGTCAATGAAAAAGTCTCCTATTTGTGTCACTATCAGTATTGTTAGGTGGTACAAAGTTACAGATTTTTGTCGGGTCAACAATAGGACTTCTCCCCGAGAGGGTAAATCTAAAAGAGTTGTAAAGCTTTTTACCCTTTCGGGTAGAGATGGTAGAGGCTTGTTTGTGTATCTTTGCATCCGTAGAACTATAAAGCGTGACTTTAACACGATTAATTGGAATTCAATTGGGATCAACAGATGAATAAATATTTCAGTTTCATAGCGTTATTACTACTATCGTCCTGCACGATTGTACGGGGCTACATAGCCGATGGAGCTTATGGCCCGACCAGTTTCAGCTATGAGAAGCAGTTGAAAGATACCATTGTCAACCGAGGCGAGGCCTTTTCTTTCGGGAAAGCATCGGTTCAGTGCGAGTGGATTGACACGCTGCATTTCTTCAACCAGGGCCGGATGTATTCGAATACCACGATGTGGGAGGCTATCGGCCCTAAAACGGAGACGCAGGGTGTGTTAATTGTCCAGAATGACAGCATCGTCTATGAAAAATGCACGGGCGACATTACTCCCGATAAGATTGCCGGCGTCTTCTCAGTCACCAAGTCCGTCACGTCTCTGCTTTGCGGGATTGCAGTGGATGAAGGGTATATCAAGAGCATCGATGAGCCGGTGACGGTTTATTTGACTGAACTGCTGAAAGCAGACCCGATGTGGCAGAAGCTTACCATCCGGCATCTGCTGGATATGCAGAGCGGCCTTGACTTCGACGATACCTATTCGCTGAGGCTGCAAGATTTGAAACGGCTGAATGCCATGTCCAGGTTGTATTACGGGCGCAATATCAAGGCGCAGGTAAAGAAACTGAAGTTCCGTTGCGAGCCTGGCACTGAGTACCGATACGAGAGCATGACTACCGAGATTCTGGGACTTGTCATTGAGCGGGCTACGGGCCGTAGATTCGCCGACTACCTGGAAGAAAAGGTATGGACACCTC